>NZ_CP064684.1:0-880000 GCF_023100665.1 Bradyrhizobium sp. CW1 | reverse complement strand
CGCTGACCCTACCGTGGCCGGCTGCCTCCCTTGCGGGTTAGCGCACCGTCTTCAGGTAAAACCAACTCCCATGGTGTGACGGGCGGTGTGTACAAGGCCCGGGAACGTATTCACCGTGGCGTGCTGATCCACGATTACTAGCGATTCCAACTTCATGGGCTCGAGTTGCAGAGCCCAATCCGAACTGAGACGGCTTTTTGAGATTTGCGAAGGGTTGCCCCTTAGCGTCCCATTGTCACCGCCATTGTAGCACGTGTGTAGCCCAGCCCGTAAGGGCCATGAGGACTTGACGTCATCCCCACCTTCCTCGCGGCTTATCACCGGCAGTCTCCTTAGAGTGCTCAACTAAATGGTAGCAACTAAGGACGGGGGTTGCGCTCGTTGCGGGACTTAACCCAACATCTCACGACACGAGCTGACGACAGCCATGCAGCACCTGTGTTCCAGGCTCCGAAGAGAAGGTCACATCTCTGCGACCGGTCCTGGACATGTCAAGGGCTGGTAAGGTTCTGCGCGTTGCGTCGAATTAAACCACATGCTCCACCGCTTGTGCGGGCCCCCGTCAATTCCTTTGAGTTTTAATCTTGCGACCGTACTCCCCAGGCGGAATGCTTAAAGCGTTAGCTGCGCCACTAGTGAGTAAACCCACTAACGGCTGGCATTCATCGTTTACGGCGTGGACTACCAGGGTATCTAATCCTGTTTGCTCCCCACGCTTTCGTGCCTCAGCGTCAGTATCGGGCCAGTGAGCCGCCTTCGCCACTGGTGTTCTTGCGAATATCTACGAATTTCACCTCTACACTCGCAGTTCCACTCACCTCTCCCGAACTCAAGATCCTCAGTATCAAAGGCAGTTCTGGAGTTGAGCTCCAGGATTTCACCCCTGACTTAAAGACCCGCCTACGCACCCTTTACGCCCAGTGATTCCGAGCAACGCTAGCCCCCTTCGTATTACCGCGGCTGCTGGCACGAAGTTAGCCGGGGCTTATTCTTGCGGTACCGTCATTATCTTCCCGCACAAAAGAGCTTTACAACCCTAGGGCCTTCATCACTCACGCGGCATGGCTGGATCAGGCTTGCGCCCATTGTCCAATATTCCCCACTGCTGCCTCCCGTAGGAGTTTGGGCCGTGTCTCAGTCCCAATGTGGCTGATCATCCTCTCAGACCAGCTACTGATCGTCGCCTTGGTGAGCCATTACCTCACCAACTAGCTAATCAGACGCGGGCCAATCTTTCGGCGATAAATCTTTCCCCGTAAGGGCTTATCCGGTATTAGCACAAGTTTCCCTGTGTTGTTCCGAACCAAAAGGTATGTTCCCACGCGTTACTCACCCGTCTGCCGCTGACGTATTGCTACGCCCGCTCGACTTGCATGTGTTAAGCCTGCCGCCAGCGTTCGCTCTGAGCCAGGATCAAACTCTCAAGTTGGACTTGAACTTTGAACCGGCTGATCACAACGTTTTGACGAGGTCCCACCATTTTTCATCGACCGAAGTCGATGAGCTGCCCGCGATTCACATCGCTGGCAACGATGGTGTAACCTTAAAACGTGTACCGCCGAAGTCTTTCGTCCCCTCTCAGAACTCAAAAGCCGAAGCTCTTCAGTATCCGAGAGGCGCAAGGACTCCGCCGTCCACGTTTCTCTTTCTTCATCTTCACTTGTCAAACAGCCCGGGACCAGGAGGTCCCAACCTTCCAGAGAGGAAGGGTTCCGACACCCTTACCGACGATGGATGAACTCCAATCGACTTACGTCGACTGTTGTGTCACTCAACAAGGTGAGGAGCATCAGTGGCGCGTTCGCTCGCCTTGGTCAGTGACCCGGCGGCGCCGCGCTCAGTGGTCGGGTTATAGGCCCCGCCCATCGGGGTTGTCAACGACCATTGTCAGAAAATCGTCGCACGGTGGATTGTTCGAAAAATCCACGCGATTACAGCAGGTTAGAAAGTCGCTGAGCGGCTGGATCGCGCCGGCGCGGAGAAAAAACTCAAAAAAAGTTTGGGCTCGAGAGGGCTCCGGAGGCGGCATGAGGCGACTTGGACGCGACTTGGATCGCTCGTCCCTGGAAGGCCCCTGACGCCCGGCCGTTCGGGAAACTTTTCCATATTAGGCGCCGTACTTGAGCCACAATCCCCCGGCGTTCTGGTACAGACAAAGCTTGAATCGCAGGGATGCCAGTGGGGGCTGCCGGCGGTTTGTGTGGGGTCAGAGGAAGGCGATCATACGATGAAGCGGCCTTCTTCAGACATTCGAGACACATCGAGAGATCTTTTTCCGCTTAGCTGTTCGTAAATTCGGCCGGTCCGACATCTGGGCCTTCTGACCGCGGACGCCTATGCGGCTTGCCTTTTCCAGAGACGCCCCGAAGAGGGCGGCTCAAGGAGGGGCTCGAAACAGGGTTGCTCGAAACGGGGCTGCTCGAAATCGGGCTCTCGGATCGTTGATTGGGGGACTTGGGTTGAACCATAGGACGTCACGCGGCGCTTACGGGCGTGAGACCGGGATCATCGATCTCGGCCACGAGCCGCCGCTGTCCGTCGATGGTTCGGAAGCCGCCGTCATCGATCGCCGCCGCGTCTCGGTGCAATGGTTCAGCGGGACGATTCTAACCGGACTTTGCGGCGCAGCCCTGATCGGCGGCGCCGTTTTCGCTTCGCTCGACGGCGAGATGACCTTCGCCAAGGTGCCGGAGCGCGTCGAAGGCGCGCTGCGCGGCGCATTCGGCGCAGCCGACCGCACCGCCACGCTGCACAAGAGCGACCGCCTGCCGCCGCCGAGCGAATCCACGGCCTCGCGCAACATCGTGCGCGTCTCGACCGTCGCCCGCGTCGGCAACCGCGACGTGATGCGGGTGCGTCCCTTCATCCGGATTGCCGGCAATCTGTCGATGACGACGAGCGATCTGTCGGCGAAGATCCCGCCATTCAACGCCCAGCGCCTTCTCACCGATGTCGGATCCGATCCGAAGGCGGCATCCGAGGATCCCAACAATCCGGAAGCCGTCGAACCCGACGCCGAGGTCTCGTTCGTCACCAAGGACCTCTCCCAGGTGCTGCCGAAAGCCAAGATTTCCGCAGTGGTGGCGCTCGACGACATCCTGATGCGGGTCCGCGATGCCGCCAACTGGCGCGGCAATGGCGGGGTGCGCTACGCCGCGCTCTCCAATGCTGCGGCCGACGTCTCCGGCGCGACCGGCCCGTCCGATATCAGAAGCGCCTACGCCACCGAAGTGTCGCCGTCCGATCCCTATGCCGGCTTCGAGACGCGCGTGGTGCCGGAAAACGTCACGCTGCTGCCGAAGACCAAAGAGCAGATCACCGGCGGCAATCCCAACGGCGAACGCGTCCACGTGGTCAAGAAGGGCGACAGCGTCGCCGGCGTGCTGCGCGATCTCGGCGCCACGGCCGAGGAGATCAAGGCGATCACCGCGACGCTTGGGCCGCGCGGCCGCGACGGCGGCCTGAAGGAAGGCGAGAAGCTGCGGATCCTGATGGCGCCCGCAAGCCCCGGCGCCCGCCTGCAGCCCTACCGCGTCGTCATCGCCAACGAGACCATGGTCGAGGCGATCGCGGCGCTGTCCGATCTCGGCAAATACGTCGCGGTCGACGTCTCCAGCATGAACACCGTCGCCGACGCGGCGGCGAACGCCAACAGCGACGACGATGACGAGGATGACGGCACGGGCGTGCGGCTCTACCAGAGCATCTACGAGACCGCGATGCGCAACAAAGTGCCGATGCCCGTCATCGACGACATGATCAAGATCTATTCCTACGACGTCGATTTCCAGCGCAAGGTGGCGCCGGGCGATTCATTCGACGTGTTCTACGCCGGCGAAGACGAAGGCGTGACCGCGAGCGAAAAGAACGACGTGCTGTTCGCTTCGCTGACGCTCGGCGGCGAGACCAAGAAATACTACCGCTACCAGAGCCCCGATGACGGCGTCGTCGATTACTATGACGAGACCGGCAAGAGCGCGAAGAAGTTCCTGGTGCGCAAGCCCGTCAACAACGCCATCATGCGCTCCGGCTTCGGCGGCCGCCGTCACCCCATCCTCGGCTATGTGAAGATGCATACCGGCGTCGACTGGGCCACCTCCTACGGCACGCCGATCTTCGCCTCCGGCAATGGCGTGATCGAGAAGGCCGGCCCCGAGGGCGGCTACGGCAAATACATCCGCATCAAGCACAACAACGGCTACGAGACCGCTTATGGCCATATGTCGGCCTTCGCCAAGGGCATGGAGCCCGGCAAGAAGGTGCGGCAGGGCCAGGTGATCGGCTTCGTCGGTTCGACCGGCGCGTCGACCGGCCCGCACGTCCACTACGAAATCCTGGTCAACGGCCGCTTCGTCGATCCGCTGCGTGTGAAACTGCCGCGCGGCCGCTCGTTGGAAGGCCCGATGCTGGCCGGCTTCGAGAAGGAGCGCGACCGGCTCGACGGCATGATGAGCGGCCGCGCCGGTGCCATCGCCCGGATGTCGGACGCCACCGGCGGTCCGTTGCAGGTCACCAACAGGTAAAGCCGGCGAACCGGGCCGAGATCGGCCGGACATATTCAAGCACGAGCCGGATTTGACGACGTCGCGCGGGGCCCGGCTTGGCCGCATCACAACGTCAAGTATCGTTTGCCAAAGCGGCATGAGGAGCGAATACTTTCCAAAAAACGGGAGGTCTCGCCATGAAGAACAGGCTCGCCTGCGCAGCCTTCGTCGCTGCGGTCGTCTCCGCTACCAGTGTTTCGGCCGAAAACTGGGAGGTCACCAAGCTCGTTCCGGGCTCGGCGTTCCACGGCGTGCACGGGCTTGCGATCGACAAGGCCGGCCATCTGTTTGCCGGCAGCGTCGCGGGCGCGGCGCTCTACGAGGTCGACATCCCCGGCGGTAGCGCGAAGGTTGCAATCCCCGCCCCGATCGGAATGGCCGACGACATCGCATTCGCCCCCGACGGCACCATGGCCTGGACCGGATTCCTGGCCGGCGATCTTTATTCGCGCAAGGGCGACGGCCCGATCAAGAAACTCGCTTCAGGCCTTCCCGGCATCAACTCGCTCGCCTTCCGCAAGGACGGCAGGCTGTACGCCACCACCGTCTTCCTCGGCGACACGCTCTATGAGATCGACGTCGAGGGCGTCAAACCGCCGCGCCAGATCATGGAGAAGATGGGCGGCCTCAACGGCTTCGAGTTCGGTCCCGACGACAAGCTCTACGGTCCGCTCTGGTTCAAGGGACAGGTCGCAAAGGTCGACGTCGACAAGGCCGAGCTGACCGTCGTCGCGGACGGCTTCAAGGTCCCGGCCGCGGTGAACTTCGATTCCAAAGGCGATCTCTGGGTAGTCGACACCGCGCTCGGCCAGCTCGTTCGGGTCGATCCCAAGTCGGGCGCCAAGACCATGGTCGCACAATTGAAGCCGTCGCTGGACAATCTCGCGATCGACGACAAGGACCGAATCTACGTCTCCAACATGGCCGATAACGGCATCCAGGAGGTCGATCCGGCGACCGGCCAGGCGCGGCAGGTGATCATCGGCAAGCTCGCCTTGCCCGGCGGCATCGGCGTCACGTCAGAGAACGGCAAGGATACGATCCACGTCGCCGACGTGTTCGCCTATCGCACGGTGGACGGCGCGACCGGCGAGGTCACCGAGAAGGCGCGCATGCACGCCGCCGGCGTCACGCTCGAATATCCGATGAGCGCAACGGCGAAGGGCAACGATGTGGTCCTATCGAGCTGGTTCACCGGCACGGTGCAGGTGATCGACGGCAAGACCGGGGCCACCCGCGACATGCTGCACGGCTTCAAGGCGCCGCACGACGCGCTCGTGCTCGCGGACGGCAGCATCCTGGTGGCCGAGTTCGGCACCAAATCGCTGGTCCGCGTCAGCGGCGAGCACGGCAAGGATCGCACCACACTGATCGGCGGCCTCGAGGGCCCGGTCGGGCTCGTCGCTGGATCGCGTGGCGAGGTCTATCTCACCGAAGCCTTTTCCGGCGTGATCTCGATGATCGAGAGCAACGGCGAAAAGACAGTCGTCGCCAAGGACCTGAAAATGCCCGAAGGCATCGCCCGCGCCAGAGACGGCAAGCTGATCGTAGCGGAGGTCGGCGCCAAACGGTTGATCGAAATCGTGCCGGAGACCGGCACGGTTACCGAGATCGCGGCCAATCTTCCAATCGGCCTCGTGGGTGCACCCGGAGGACTGCCGACGCACATTCCGACAGGCGTCGGCATCGGGGAATCCGGCACGATCTATTTCTCTTCTGACATCGAGAACGCGATCTACAAGCTCACGAAGAAATAGGTCGCCGCAGTAAGTTCGCCAACAGCCCGCAAAACAAACCGCCCCGGAGAGGTTGACATCTCCGGGGCGGCTTGTTGCTTCAGGCTTCGAATGCCGACGATCAGTTCAGCTTCCGCTTCGACACCGGCGCCTCGAACTGGGCGATCTCCGCGGTCTGCGGCGCCTTGCCGTTGAAGGTCAGCACGTTGCCTTCGGAGGAGATCGCAACGTTGTCGCCGTCCTTGACGTCGCCGGCCAGGATCATCTCGGCGAGCGGATCCTGGACGTGACGCTGGATCACGCGCTTCAGCGGCCGTGCGCCGTAGGCGGGATCCCAGCCCTTGGCGGCGAGCCAGTCGCGGCCCGCAGCGTCGAGCGTCAGCACGATCTTGCGATCGATCAAAAGCTTTTGCAGCCGTGCGAACTGGATCTCGACGATCCGGCCCATCTCGCTCCTCTGCAAGCGATGGAACAGGATGATCTCATCGACGCGGTTCAAGAACTCTGGCCTGAAGTGCGCCCGCACCATGCCCATCACCTGCTCGCGCACGGCCGAGGTATCCTCGCCCTCCGGCTGGTTCACCAGAAACTCCGAACCGAGGTTCGAGGTCATGATGATCAGCGTGTTGCGGAAGTCGACGGTGCGGCCCTGGCCGTCGGTGAGGCGGCCGTCGTCGAGCACCTGCAACAGCACGTTGAACACGTCGGGATGCGCCTTCTCGATCTCGTCGAACAGCACGACCTGGTAGGGCCGGCGCCGGACCGCTTCGGTGAGCGCACCGCCCTCGTCATAACCGACATAGCCCGGAGGCGCGCCGATCAGCCGCGAGACCGAGTGCTTCTCCATGTACTCGGACATGTCGAGGCGGACCATCGCGGTCTCGTCGTTGAACAGATACTCGGCGAGCGCTTTCGTCAGCTCGGTCTTGCCGACGCCGGTGGGCCCGAGGAACATGAACGAGCCGGTCGGCCGGTTCGGGTCCTGCAGCCCCGCGCGCGAACGGCGAACGGCGGTCGCGACCGCACGCACGGCCTCGGCCTGGCCGACGACGCGCTTGCCGAGCGAGTCCTCCATCCGCAGGAGCTTGTCTTTCTCGCCTTCGAGCATCTTGTCGACGGGCACGCCGGTCCAGCGCGAGACCACCTGCGCGATGTGGTTGGCGGTGACCGCCTCCTCCATCATCTCGCCGGAGTTCTCCTTGGCCTCGATCTCCGCAAGCTGCTTTTCCAATTCGGGGATCCGGCCATAGGCCAGCTCGCCGGCCTTCTGGAATTCACCGCGCCGTTGTGCGTTGGCAAGTTCAACCCGCAAGCCGTCGAGCTCGGCCTTCAGTTTCTGAGCGTCGGAGAGCTTGTTCTTCTCCGCGCTCCAGCGTGCGGTGAGCGCCGCGGACTTCTCCTCGAGATCGGCCAGCTCCTTCTCCAGCGTCTGCAGGCGGCTCTTCGACCCGGCATCGCTTTCTTTCTTCAACGCTTCCTGTTCGATCTTCAGCCGGATGATTTCCCGATCCATCGAATCCAGCTCTTCCGGCTTGGAATCGACCTGCATCTTGAGCCGCGCGGCCGCCTCGTCCATGAGGTCGATGGCCTTGTCCGGCAGGAAGCGGTCGGTGATGTAGCGGTTGGACAGGGTCGTGGCGGCGACCAGCGCGGAATCGGTGATCCGCACGCCGTGGTGCTGCTCGTATTTGTCCTTCAGCCCGCGCAGAATGGAGATCGTATCCTCGACCGAGGGCTCGCTGACGAAGATCGGCTGGAATCGCCGCGCCAGCGCCGCGTCCTTTTCGACGTGCTTCTGGTACTCGTCGAGCGTGGTGGCGCCGATGCAGTGCAGCTCGCCGCGGGCGAGCGCAGGCTTGAGCAAATTGGACGCGTCCATCGCGCCATCGCCCTTACCAGCGCCGATCAGCGTGTGCATCTCGTCGATGAACAGGACGAAATTACCATCGCTCCCGGTCACCTCCTGCAGCACGGCCTTCAGCCGCTCCTCGAACTCGCCGCGATATTTTGCACCTGCAATCAGCGAGCCGAGGTCGAGCGACAGCAGCTTCTTGTCCTTCAGGCTCTCCGGCACGTCACCGTTGACGATGCGCAGCGCCAAGCCCTCGGCGATGGCGGTCTTGCCGACGCCGGGTTCGCCGATCAGGACGGGATTGTTCTTGGTCCGGCGCGACAGCACCTGGATCGTGCGGCGGATCTCCTCGTCGCGGCCGATGACCGGGTCGAGCTTGCCGTCGCGCGCCGCCTGAGTGAGGTCGCGGGCATATTTCTTCAGCGCGTCATACGCGTTCTCGGCCGTGGCGGAGTCCGCCGTTCGGCCCTTGCGCAGCGCTTCGATCGCCGCGTTGAGGTTTTGCGGGGTGACGCCGCCCTTGGCCAGGATCGCGCCCGCCTCGCTGGTCTTCTCCAGCGCCAGGCCGAGCAGCAGCCGCTCGACGGTGACAAAGCTGTCGCCGGCCTTCTCGCCAGCCTTTTCGGCGGCGTCGAAGGTGCGCGCGAGTTCGGGCGCCAGATAGATCTGGCCGGCTCCGCCGCCAGAGACCTTCGGCACCTTGTTCAGGGCGTCCTCGGTCGCCTTCAGGATTGCGCGGGAATTGCCGCCGGCGCGGTCGATCAGGCCGGCAGCGAGGCCTTCATTGTCGTCCAGCAGCACCTTCAGGACGTGCAGGGTCGAAAACTGCTGGTGCCCTTCGCGCACCGCAAGCGACTGCGCGGACTGGACGAAGCCTCTGGAGCGTTCGGTATATTTTTCGATGTTCATTTCGTGGTCTTTCCCTCGGCCTGCCCCTGGAGCCCTCAAAGGCACTCCAAACGGCATCTTCATTGGGTTTCCGATTACCGCATTGACGTTTCTCAACCGGCAACGGTCGTTATCAGCCGGCGCTGGCGCCGGCCTGACCCAGATGTGGGAAGCGAGGCCTCGGACCGGAAGAGGCGAGTTCACAATTTCGTGCGCGGATCCGCCCGCTTGGCGCCGGTGGGCCGAATCCCCTAAGTAGCGGCATGACACCCAGCGCAATGACAATCAGCCAGACCGCCGAGATCACCGGGCTCTACCGCTACCCGATCAAGGGCCTGACGCCAGAGGCCCTGCCCCGCGTCTCCCTGCGAGCCGGCCAGACCCTGCCCGCCGACCGCCGCTACGCCATCGAGAACGGCCCGAGCGGCTTCGATCCGGAAGCACCGCAGTGGAAGCCGAAGATCCAGTTCCTGATGCTGGCGCGGAATGAGCGGCTAGCTTCGCTCGACAGCCGGTTCGAGGACGCGACCAATTGCCTGACCATCCGCAAGGACGGCCAGATCGTCGCCAGCGGCGATCTCGAGACCGCCGCCGGGCGCGCCGCCATCGAGGACTATTTCAGGGAAAATTTTCAGCCGGAGCTGAAGGGCCCGCCCAAGATCCTGTCCGGCCGCGACCACAGCTTTTCAGACGTCGCCCGCAAGGTCGTGTCCATCATCAATCTCGACAGCGTCCGCGCGCTCGAGACCATGCTCGGCGGCGCCGCCGTCCACCCGCTACGCTTCCGCGCCAATCTCTACGTGAAGGGCTGGCCGGCCTGGTCCGAGCTCGACCTCGTCGGCCAGACGCTCGCGATCGGACAGGCCCGGCTGCAAGTGGTCAAGCGCATCAAGCGCTGCCCGGCCACCAATGTCGACCCTGATACCGCCAAGCGCGATCTCGAAATCCCCGCCACGCTCTCGAGCAATCTCGGCCACATGGACTGCGGCATCTATGCCGAGGTGATCGCTGAAGGCGACATCGGCGTGGGCGACGCGGTTGCATTGGAACAGCCGAAGCTGGTGTGACGCTGCGCGCTGGCCCCGCTCCGCCATTGCGAGCGAAGCGAAGCAATCCAGGAATGCGCCCGCGGAGACAGTCTGGATTGCTTCGTCGCTTCGCTCCTCGCAATGACGGCCGTCAGTTCGGCATCACATACGCATAGATCCGGCCGCGCGAGACCGGTGCTTCGCGAACGCGGTTGCCGTTGTTGCCGGAGATCATGATCGGATTGCCCTGCGCGTCGACACCGGTGATGATGCCGACATGACCGCCCCGGCCACCACGCGACATCACTGCGATGGCGCCGACCTGCGGACCGGACACGCGCGTGCCGTAATGCGCGAACGAATTCGCCATGTCGGAGCCGGTGCCACGATGACCGGTCTTTTCGAGCACCATGTTCATGAAGCGCGCGCACCACAGGCTACCGCGACCGGTCGGATTGCCGCCGACATAGCGGCGTGCCTCGGACACGAGGCCCGACCCACCGCCGAAGCCGCCGCCGCTCGTCGCGCTATTGGCCATGCCGCCGTCATTCGCGTTAGTGGCTATCCCACCTCCACGCCTCATAATTCGACGGCTGGCGCGCGTGGTCATCTCACCGCTGGTAACCATTCCAGCGTTGCCGCTCATGGCCATTCCACGGCTGCCGCTCATGGCCATTCCACCACTGCCGCTCATAGCCGTTCCAGCGCTGCCGCTTATGGCGATGCCGCCGCTATTGGCGTTCGGATCATAGCTGGCGAAGGTGTTGCCGAAGCCGTTCGCCTGCAATTGCGCCGCGCCGCGCTCGAAGCGCGAGCCGCGTGCATGCCGGTAATGATGATGTCTGCTGGCGTGATGCGCGTAAGCGTGCCGCTCTGCGCTATGACGATGAGGTCGTGCTGACGCCGGAGAAGTGAAGGCGGCGAACGCCGCGAAGAAAACAGCCAGCGCAACGACACAGCGCGACAGGCGAGACGCAAACAACTCGAACATTCTTCATCCTTCGTTGACACCCCACTTCCCCGTCGGCCCGTGCGGTGGCCGACATCCGCGGGCTGTATCAGTATCCTGATGTGGCGAGAACAAGACGCGGCCCCTAAGAATTTGGACGATGATCAATAAGTGCTACCATCGTATGCGCTGACCGCAGGACGGCATTCCAAAGCCGCAGCCACCTCAGGGAGAAAACCGGATGCCTCACGCCCTCACGAAGGACAATTGTCGACTCTATTTCGAAGAAGCGGGCACGGGCACGCCGATTATTTTTCTGCACGAATTCGCGGCCGACTACACCAATTGGGAGCCGCAGATGCGCTACTTCTCGCGCGGCCATCGCTGCATCACCTATTCCGCACGCGGCTACACGCCATCGGACGTGCCTGATGGCGAGGTCTACCGCTACACGCATTTCTACACCGATGCGCTCGCGGTGCTCGATCATCTGAAGATCGATCGCGCGCACTTCGTCGGCCTCTCGATGGGCGCCTATTCGTCGCTCCAGATCGGGCTCAACGCGCCCCAACGTGCGCTGTCGATGACGCTCGCCGGCGTCGGCTCGGGCTCGGAGATCGAGAACCTCGACGCTTGGCGCCAGCAGTGCCGCGCCAACGCGGAGCAATTCGAGATGCTCGGCTCAGCCGAAGTCGCAAAAGTCACGCGCGAGGCGCCGAGCCGGATTCCCTTCCTGGTGAAGGACCCGCGCGGTCACGCCGATTTCTATGCCGCCCTGGCGCGGCACGACGCCAAGGGATCAGCGCGGACGATGCGCGGCTTCCAGGCCGGCCGTCCCTCGATCTTTACGATGACGGACGCGATCAGAGCGGCCACGACGCCGGCACTCATCATCTGCGGCGACGAGGACGATCCGTGCGTGGGCGCAAGCCTGTTTCTGAAGAAGCATCTGCCGGCGGCAGGGCTCGCCATGTTTCCAAAGTCCGGCCACGTCCTCAATCTCGAAGAGCCAGCGCTGTTCAACGAAACGGTGGAACGGTTCGTCACGCTGGTGGAAGCGGGAAGATGGCCGGTGCGCGACCCGAGGTCACTGGCGGCGCATTAGCGCGAAGGCGTCACCAGGTACTGGGTCGCGTAGATGGGGTAACGGGCCGGCCTACTTCCTGCCGCCCCGCGTCAGCAGAAACACGCCCTGCTCGCCGAACAGATTCCACACCCACCAAGGCATCCGCAGCCGCAGCGGACGGCCGTAGAGGTCGAGCGCCTCGGCACGTTCCATCTTGACGTCGATCGCGTCGCAGAGCTCGACGAAATCCTTGATGGTGCAGAAATGGATGTTGGCGGTGTCATACCAGCTTGCCGGCAGGTTCTCCGTGCGCGGCATGTGGCCGCCGATCAGGAGCTGGAGCCGCATCTTCCAGAAGCCGAAATTCGGGAACGACACGATGGCGCGGCGGCCGATGCGCAGCAAATTCTCCAGCACCACTTTCGGCTGCCGCGTCGCCTGCAACGTCTGCGACAGGATCACGTAGTCGAAGGCGTCATCCGGATAATTCACGAGGTCGGTGTCGGCATCGCCCTGCACCACCGCAAGACCCTTGGCGACGCAGCGGTTGACGCCCTCGCGCGACAGCTCGATGCCGCGGCCGTCGACGCCGCGGGTTTCCAGCAGTTGGAGCAGGTCGCCCTCGCCGCAGCCGACGTCGAGCACCTTCGAGCCCGGCTTGACCATGTTGGCCACCAGCACATGGTCCGCGCGAAAATCACCGGGCTGCCCGGTCGCAAGGCCGCCCAGCGGCAACGCTTCCTGTACAGACATGACTAGCCGTCCTTAAGCATTATTGGCGGTGAGCCCGCGCGCCTTGCCTGCCGATTGCAGGAAGGCGCGGGAGATATCAAGGAATTCGGGCACGTCGAGCAGGAAGGCGTCGTGACCGCGATCGGTCTCGATTTCGGCGAACGACACCCGCGCGCTCGACGCATTCAGCGCGTGCACCAGCGCGCGCGATTCCGAGGTCGGGAACAGCCAGTCGCTGGTGAAGGAGACCACGCAGAAGCGGGTCTGGATTCCCGCGAACGCCTTCGCCAGCACACCGCCGTGGTCGGCGGCGATGTCGAAATAGTCCATCGCGCGGGTCAGATAGAGATAGGAGTTGGCGTCGAAGCGCTCGACGAAGGACGAGCCCTGGTAGCGCAGATAGGACTCAACCTGGAAGTCGGCGTCGAAAGAGAAAGTCGGCAGCTCGCGGTCCTGCATGCGCCGCCCGAATTTTCGATGCAGCGCGGCGTCGGAGAGATAGGTGATGTGCGCCGCCATCCGGGCGACAGCGAGGCCACGATGCGGATGGATACCTCGATCGGCATAGCCGCCATGGTGCCAGTCGGGGTCGGCCATCACCGCCTGACGGCCAAGCTCGTGGAACGCGATGTTCTGCGCCGAGTGTCGTGTCGAGCAGGCAATCGCCAGCGCGGAGAACACGCGACTCGGATACGCCGCAGTCCATTGCAGCACTTGCATGCCGCCCATCGAGCCGCCGACGACCGCGAACAGCGTGTCGATGCCGAGCCGGTCGATCAGCATCGCCTGCGCGCGCACCATGTCGGGGATGGTGATGACGGGGAAATCGAGCCCCCAAACCTTGCCGGTCGCGGGATTGATCGAGGCCGGGCCGGTCGAGCCCATGCAGCCGCCGATCACGTTGGAGCAGATGATAAAATATTCGTTGGGATCGAGCGGCCGGCCGGGGCCGACCAAGGTCTCCCACCAGCCGGGCTTGCCGGTGACAGGGTGCACGTTGGCGACGTGCTGGTCGCCGGTCAGCGCATGGCAGATCAGGATCGCGTTGGAGCGATCGGCATTCAGCTCGCCGTAGGTCTGGTAGGCGATCTGGAACGGGCTGAGATCGACCCCGCAGTCGAGCCGCAGCGGCTGCTCCGAGCCGAACTGCGCGACGTGCGAACTCGGATGATCCACCTCGTGCGACCGCTCGTCGGCGGTGATCGCGGGACTCGGAATGGACTGGACGCCAACCATCTGACCATCGACCTCGTTTGCGATCGTAGAAGTGACCGCATTGACATCAGGCCATGAAAAACCCGGCCTGAACGATAGGTTCGGCCGGGATCGAAAGCGTCCCCGGCCTGTTTAGCGAGTTTTTTAACGTGGCTGCAAGCCGGCCGGCTCAAATGACCACGGAACGGGTAAAAACTACCGTCTTGGACGGTTTTCGTCAAGTCACGGCCCGGATCAGCCAAATTCGCCTGTCGCGCCACGGGCGGAAAGGGCCCGATTTCTCTTTGCATTTCTCTTTGCTTTCGCAGCCCCGACTGCCTAATCAGGATATCCATCACAGCGGTGACGGCTCGACTGATCCGCATTGGAAAGCCTCTCAGCAGCACCTGTCAGACATGTCCCAACGTCCGCCCGCGCCACCATCACTCCAGGAATTGCGTAAGGAGATCGACGCGATCGACGAAGGCATGCATCGCCTGCTGATGCAACGCGGCGACATCATCGACCGCCTGATCCAGGTGAAGCAGACCCAGGAGGTCGGCTCGGCGTTCCGCCCGGCACGCGAGGCCTCCATGATGCGCGACCTCGTGCAGCGTCATCGCGGCATCCTGCCGCTCGACACGGTCGAGAGCATCTGGCGCGTCATCATCGCGACCTTCACCTATGTCCAGGCCCCGTTCTCGGTCCACGCCGACATCTCGGCGAGCGAGCCGGCCATGCGCGATTCCGCGCGATTCCATTTCGGCTTCACCGTGCCTTACGTCGCGCATTTCAGCGCGCAGGCGGCGGTCGAGGCCGTCGCGAAGTCCAAGGGCGATCTGGCGCTGGTCTCGGCGACCTCGAGCCGCACGCCGTGGTGGCTGTCGCTGGAAGAAGCTGGCGCGCCAAAGATCATCGCGCGGCTGCCCTTCGTCGAGCGCGCCGACCATCCGGCGGCGTTGCCCGTGTTCGCGGTCTCGCGCGTCGCCGACAGCGCGCTGGTGACGGAGGTCGAGACCTTCAGCGTACGCGTCTCTGGGTGGAATGCGGAGGTCGCGCGCGCCCTGTCGCCGCTCGCCGAGATCGTGGCGGTGCCCGACACCGCCTTCGACGGCGCCGCGCTGCTGGTCTCGGTCACCGCGACAAGCAGCATCGACAAGATCAAGGCTGCCCTGATCGAAGCGGGGGCCTCGGTGCGCTCCACGGCCCTCGTCGGCAGCCACGCAACGCGCTATACGGTGCCCCCGACCGGGTCGAAATCGTAAGTCGCGAACCGCTTAAGCCCACTCCGGAGTTGAAGATGTCCCGCCCCGTGCCGAATCCCGGCATTCTCGATATTGCGCCCTACACGCCCGGCAAGACCCCGGTGGCAGAGCCTGGCCGCAAGGTGTTCAAGCTCTCGGCCAACGAGACGCCGTTCGGGCCCTCGCCGAAGGCGATCGAGGCGTTCAAGCAGGTGGCGGATCATCTGGAAGACTATCCGGAAGGAACCTCGCGCGTGCTGCGCGAAGCAATCGGGCGCACCTTCGGGCTCGATCCCAACCGCGTCATCTGCGGCGCCGGCTCGGACGAGATCCTCAACCTGCTCGCCCACACCTATCTCAGCCACGGTGACGAGGCGATCTCGACCACGCACGGCTTTCTGGTCTATCCGATCGCGACCATGGCGGTCGGCGCGAAGAATGTCATCGCGGCCGAGAAGAACCTCACCTGCGATGTCGACGCCATCCTCAAGGCGGTGACGCCGAAGACAAAGCTGGTCTGGCTCGCCAACCCCAACAATCCGACCGGCACCTATGTGCCGTTCGACGAGGTCAAGCGCCTGCGCGCCGGCCTGCCCTCGCACGTGCTGCTGGTGCTGGACGCAGCCTATTGCGACTACGTCTCGCGCAACGATTACGAGATGGGGATCGAGCTGGTCGCGACCACCGAAAACACGGTGGTGACCCACACCTTCTCCAAGATCCATGGTCTTGCGGCGCTGCGCATCGGCTGGATGTTCGGCCCCGAGCACATCATCGACGCGGTCAACCGCATCCGGGGTCCCTTCAACGTGTCGACGCCGGCCATGTACGCCGCCGTTGCCGCGATCGAGGACACAGCGCACCAGGCCATGTCGAAGCATTTCACCGAGACCTGGCGCAACTGGCTCGCCGAGGAGATCGGCAAGCTCGGGCTGAAGGTGACGCCGAGCGTCGCCAATTTCGTGCTGATCCACTTCCCGACCGAGGGCAAGACCTCGGACGCAGCCGACGCCTTCCTCACCAAGCGCGGGCTGGTGCTGCGCGGCTTGAAGAACTACGGCCTGCCGCATTCGCTGCGCATGACCATCGGCACCGAGGAGGCCAACCGCCTCGTCGTCGAGGGCCTGCGCGACTTCATGGCCGGACGATGAGCGCGACCCCGCACTTCCAGCGCGTCGCGCTGATCGGCTTCGGCCTGATCGGGGGCTCGATCGCACGCGCCGCGAAGCTCCAGGGTCTGGCTTCCGAGATCGTCACCACCGCGCGCTCGGAGAAGACGCGCGCACGCGTGATGGAGCTCGGCATCGTCGATCAGGTCGTCGCGACCAATGCGGAAGCCGTGAAGGACGCCGATCTCGTCATCCTCTGCATTCCCGTCGGCGCCTGCGGCCCGGTGGCGCAGGAGATCTCCGCGCATCTCAAACCCGGCGCGATCATCTCCGACGTCGGCTCGGTCAAGGGCGCCATCGTCAGGGATATGGCGCCGCACCTGCCGGAAGGCGTCCATTTCGTGCCGGCGCATCCCGTCGCAGGCACCGAGCATTCGGGTCCCGATTCCGGCTTCGCCGAGCTCTTCATCAACCGCTGGTGCATCCTCACCCCGCCGGAGGGCGTTGATGCGGCTGCCACCGATCGCCTGCGCGCGTTCTGGGCGGCGATGGGTGCCAAGGTCGAGATCATGACGCCGGATCATCATGATCTCGTGCTCGCGATCACCAGCCATCTGCCGCATCTGATCGCCTACACCATCGTCGGCACCGCCGACGAGCTGGCGCAGGTGACGGAGTCAGAGGTCATCAAGTTCTCCGCCGGCGGCTTTCGCGACTTCACGCGCATCGCCGCCTCCGATCCGACGATGTGGCGCGACGTCTTCCTCGCCAACAAGGAAGCCGTGCTGGAGATGCTCGGCACCTTCACTGAGGATCTGGCAAAGCTCACCCGCGCAATCCGCCGCGGCGATGGCGAGGCGCTGTTCGACCACTTCACCCGCACCCGCGCCATCCGCCGCGGCATTGTCGAAATCGGCCAGGATTCGGCCGCGCCCGATTTCGGCCGGCCGCATGCGCAGCTCGGCAACAAGCCGTAGCACCGAAGTGGCCCGGATGGAGCGCAGGCGTAATCCGGGACTTCCGTCGCTTGAGGCAGGATTCCCGGATCGCGCTTCTCTCCATCCGGGCTACGAGCCTGCGTGGCTCCGTGACTAGAATGGGTAGTACCGGATCTGCGTCATGACGACGTTGTCGTCGGTCTTCGGCGCGCCGCCGACGCCGGCGAACGCGAACCGTTGCGTGTAGGAATATTGCAGGCCGGCTTTGAGCGTGCCGAAATTGCCTTGGTAGATGGTGTCGTAGATCCCGGCCGTGATCTGCCGAACCTCCCTGGTGTTGCCGTTGCAGGTCGCGCCCGCCGAGTTTTCGGTGAAGCAGCCGGTGTTGTTGTAGAGCGGATTGCCGTAGCCGAACGGCACCGTTCCAACATTGGCGAAATTCGCCTTGGCCTTTTCGAGGCCTGCATAGGAGTAGACATCGAGGCTGGGCGTCGCGTGCCAGATCAGGCCGACGGCGGCCGCCGTGATCGTCAGCGGGAGGAGGGTGCCGTCCTGCGCCACCGCCGCGTCGGCGAACGGTGTTGCCGTGAAGCGGCCCAGCACGCCGTGCGAGCCATAGAGCTGAAGATCGAGGGTTTTCGGAATCAGCTCGACGAAGATGTGTCCGCCGAAGCTTCCGGTGTCGTAGGGGTGGTTGGCGTTGTTGAAACGGTCGAACAGCTGGCGGTAGAGCGCCCACCCCTCGACATGCAACTTATAGGGCCCGAGCCTTGGGTCCCAGGCGGCCTTGACCGTGACGTCGGGCACCTGATTCAGGCAAGAAATCCCGGAACGGATTCGAAGTCGATCACGCCGGGCGCATCGACGCCACGAGGATCGATGCCGGACTTGGTCGGCGCGTTCAGCGACCAGGATTGCCCGGCGAGGAAGTGAAGACCGAGATCGCTGCGGTCCAGTTCCAGGCTGAGCTGCCGCATGCGCGGATTGAACGAGTTGGTCGCAACCGAGCTCGCCGTCTGAGCCGCACCTTCGAAATCGATCTCGCCATAACCCGCGAGGTGCGTGTCGGCATCGGCATTGCCCTCGGCCAGCACCGAGAACCTGCTCTGGCGTGCCGAGAAGCGCGTTTCCGGGATGTTGAAGTTGCGGCTCTGCTGATAGGGGATGAAGTTGTAGACCGAGCCGGTATCGGAAGCGAGATTCCGCGAGCGGTAGACGCCGGTGAGATCGACCCAGCCACCGAAGGTCAACGTCACGCCCTTGTAGCAGACCTTGCCGGCCGCACATGGATCGGCGGCGAGCGCCTTGTAACTTGCTGGTAACTGAACGGCCTTCGCCTGCGCTTCACCCTGTCGCGTCTTGCGCGCCTCGGAGTCCACGCGCTGCTGGAGCTCCTTCAGCTTCGCCTTCAGCGAGTGGATTTCGGTTGTGACATTGTCGTCGGCATGCGCCTGCCCTGAACAGGCAGCGAGAATACCCAGCATCAGTCCGCAATTGATGATCCGCATTTGAAGCTTCCTCCATTTGGGAAGCGGATTGGATTCCGCGCGCCATCTCCGGCGCATGCATGCTTCCCTGGTGTGGAGTGATTTGAATGCGGCTGCGGTTATTCGCGGCGCCGTGCATCTTGTGCATCACGTTTTCCTGACGATCCTGTTCGGAATATTTTCGTTGGCTGTCGATCCGCACGCGCGACTGTCGCGATTGTCCAAGGCAACTTTTCGAGGCCTCGTTCAAGGCAACGCGCATTGGGCCCGGCCGGGACATGACCGGGCCCAGTTCGCGACGGGCAAGTGGTGGATGGCGGCTATTTGCCCTTGGTCGCGCGCATCACCATTGGGCGCGGTGATTTCGGCGAGGGGACGAAGGCCATCGTCTCCCGCGTCGTCGGATTCGAGACGTTGCGATCACCGTTCGGATACATCGAGGCGTATGCTGCCGGCTCCTGCAACTGCCATTGCCACTGCGCAAACGCGGGCGTCGCGAGCGTGGTCGAGATGGCGATACCGGCAATGAACAGCCTGGACTTGGTCATGATATCTCTCCTGCCTGGGCGACCGCATCATCGTGCGGCCGACATGGAGAGAGAGCGGAGTTTGCGGCTCGGCATTCCCGGCCGGTCATCACGATCCGGCGAAGCGGCCGTGAGTTCAGCTCGTAACCCGCATGGAGGGAGTTACGACAGCTGAGGGCGATGAATGGAGAGAGGAGACTCTGAATCCATCCTACTGCTTCGCGCTACGGCTAATCTTTCCCGGCTTGAACAGCTCGAGGTCGATGGCCTGTCCCATCGCCAGATATCCGGTGCGGTTGGGATGAAGCTTGTCGCCGGCGCCACCAGTCGTGCTTTCGGGAACGAACTCCGGCTTGAGGCCACCCGAGGCCGGATCGAGCGTCGCCCGATCAAAATCGATTACACCGTCGAATGTCCCCGAGCTACGGATGAATGCGTTGAGCGCCTTGCGCTTGTCATCCTGCTCGGGAAAACCATGTGCCGCGCTGGTGCTACCCAATGCCGAAACGACGGTGGCGCCGATGATCCGGGCTTGCGGCCATTTCGCACGTAGCCTCGCGACACGATCCTTCATCGCGGCGATGACTTGGTCGGCGGTAAAATTGCCGTTCTTGCTGAAATCGTTGATACCTTCCAGCCAGATCAGGCTCGATATGCCGGACAGCGACAGCACGTCACGCTCGAGCCGCTGGCCCGAAGCGGGGCCGCCCGCGTACGGTTTGTCGGGACCATATTCGGCCGGGCCTGCGATTTGGTTGCCACCGATGCCGCCATTCACTACGGCAACCTTGTTGCCGTAGACTGCCTTCAGGCGACGCGACAGCACGTTGGGCCAGCGATCGTCGCCATTCATGGTTGAGGCGGTCCCGTCGGTAATCGAATCCCCAAACGCCATGATGGCGAAGGCATCGGCAGGCGCAGTCATCTCGATCGCATCGAGGAAGAACCATGACGCAGTCGCATAGGGGAAGGAAGCCTCGTCTTCCAGGGCGCCCTTCGCGCCGGCGCCGGGCGCACTGACATAGGAGGTGGTCAGCGCTTTGGCGTGCCAGGTCATCGGGCCGCTCTGGCCGGCGACATGAAAACTGACCGCAAGCCGGCGGCCGGCGAGGTCATCGGGGCGCTTTGCAAACGGCAGCGCGATCGCATCGCTCCAGACCGAATTCCCCGGCGACACCGTAACGGAAGCCGTGCCGGCGAACGTAACCGGAATGTTGGAGCCGCGGATCAACGCGGCACTGCCCGACTGCAGGCCGACGTAAACGCCGTCAAACGTGACGGGTTTGGTGCCGAAGGCGTTGCTGAGCCGGATGCGGGCCTGACGGCCCCAGATATCCGGCCGCACGATCAGGCGAAAGGTCTGGTCCCGCGCACCGGCCGCAGGCTCGGGAAACGCGAATTTCTGTTCGGGCTGGGCTGACGGATTGCCGACGGGGTATGGGCCCTGAACCGCGCCCGTCCAGGACACCACCCAATGTTCGCTATCCTTTGCGGTTGCGGTCTGAAGCGAGGCAACGAGCAGCGATGCTGCCACGAGACAATTCAACGCGCGCATTGTTTCCCCCGAACCCCAGATAATTTGGGCGCGGCCTTAGAGCCGTCAGTTGGTCTTCAATAGGGCGGCAGAACGCTACCTGTCCAGACGCACTGTCGCACTCCTCGCCCGACGCAGGAGAGGACCTCGCAGGTTGCGTCACCGGCGCCGACAAGAAGCTCTTCGCAGAAACGATCTGTTCACAGTTTCGAACGCATCAGACGGACCGAGCTGTCCGCCCGGCAGGTTTATGAATTCACGACCTAATACAGCGGCGGGATCTGGCCGACCTTGACCGGGCCGAGCAGCACGGCGCCGTCGACGAACTTCAGCGGGAAGCTGCGAGCCTTCTTGCCTTCCAGCGTGCTCTCGGTGCCGATCGAATTGATGCCGGCGGCAACGCCTGCATTGGCGTTCTGCTTGATGACCTTGCCGAGGCCGGGAACGGCACGGTCGAGCGCACCGAACAGATTGTTGAGGTCCTGCGACTTCACGCCGGGCGCGACGCGATCGAGGGTCGCCTGCGGCACCCCCTCCTGCAGCATCTTCTCGATGCCGAGCGCGGGGATCACGCGCTCCAGGCCCGTCACGGTCATCTGCAATTCGCCATCGAGGCGGCCGTTTGCCGAGAGCCCGAGCGTGCCGGCCGCAACCGCGATCATCTCGCCCTGCTGGATGCGGGACTGCACGATCTCGATATGGCCGCCGGCGGCCTGGATCTCGCGGAAGCGCTGCGGCCACGGCTTTGGCGTGAGATCGGACAGTCCGGTGATCTTCGCCCGCGTGTCGGCCTCGAACGGCTCGGCGAGCAGCGGATGAACGCCCTGGACGCTGCCCTGCGCGATCTGGAGCACGGTCTCGATCACGGGATGATCGGACGGAGATCCATCCGCAAGGCGTCCATGCAGCTCGACCTGTTTTGCGCGCGCGAGCGGCACCTGCATGCTGCCGTCGACACGATTGACGGTCGGCTCCTCGAACACGATGGAAGCGCGCTCCGGCACGGCGGGCAGGCCGACCACACTGCTGCGACCCTTGCTCCAGTTCACCACGAAGGTGCTCTGCGTGACGCCGTCAGTGAGCGTCGCGGGTGCGGTAAATTCGGCGATGACGCGCTTGGGATCGTAGACTTGGGCGACGACCAGGATGTTGTCGAGCTTCGCCGTGAACGGCGTCTTGCTGGCGTTCTGCGACACCAGGGCGACGCTGGCGCCCGAACACCGGACCTCGAAGCGGAAGGGGAAGCCCGCGATCGAGCGCTTGGCGCAATCATAGACGCGGCCGGATTTGGCCTCCTGCGCGCGCCAGGCATCGGCGGCGATTTCGGCCTGCGACGCCGCATAGAACCAGAAGCAGCTCCACGCCACCGCGAGGATCAGGAGGATGACAGGGGCGATGAAAAGGCCCCAGCGGGAGCGCCGGCGTGCGGCAACGGTCATATCGGACATGCGGCGACCCTTTGACCCCTGATTTTGTCAAATGTAAGCGAGGTTGGCGTGCTCCGAAAGGCGGAGAATTCGCTTCGCTTGGGAGCGCGGTTCTGGTAGCCGTGCCCGAAATGTCGGAAATCACCCTCCCCTCCGTCACCACAGCCAAAGGCGACCTCTGGGTGTTCGGCTACGGCTCGCTGATGTGGCGGCCGGGTTTCGAATTCGAGGAGCGCGTCCCCGCGCGGCTGGTCGGCGAGCACCGCGCGCTCTGTGTCTATTCCTTCGTCCACCGTGGCACGCCGGAGAAGCCGGGTCTGGTGCTCGGCCTCGACCGCGGCGGCGCCTGCCGCGGCATCGCCTTCCGCGTCGCCGAAAAGAACCGCGCCGACGTCGTCGCCTATCTGCGCGCGCGCGAGCAGGTGACGTCGGTCTATCGCGAAGTCATGCGCTCGGTGTGGCTGGAGAACGATGCGCGGCAGCGCGTCTCCGCGCTCGCCTATGTCGTCGACCGCGGCCATGTGCAATATGCCGGTCGGCTGTCGCTCACCGACCAGCATCGCCACGTGCTCCAGGGCCACGGCCAGTCCGGCGCCAACCGCGACTACGTGACTGCGACGGTGAAGGCGATCGAGGCCGAAGGCTTTCGCGATGCGCAGCTGCATCAGCTTGCCATGATGCTGCATGGTGATGCGCATTCTCCGCACGCGCCGGCTCCGGCGGACGATCGGGAAAACCGCTAGCTCTCCAACGGCGCATAGCTCGGCGCCGAGCCGATCAGCTGCTCCTGCTCCTTGCGGCCCGCTTCGACGAGGCGACCGGTCGCGTCTTCGATCACCGTTTGCACACGGGAGAGATACTCGTCCTTGGGCAAGCCCGGCGGCAGCGGATCGAGGAATTCCACCACCAGCGTGCCGGGATAGCGCATGAAGGTGCGGCGCGGCCAGAACAGGCCGGAATTGAGCGCGATCGGCAGGCACGGCGCGCCGCAGGACGAATAGATCTGCGCGAAGCCGCTCTTGTAGTCCGGTGGCGCGCCCGGGGCGCGGCGCGTGCCTTCGGGAAAGATCACGAGCTGCCCGCCGCTGCGCACCGCCTCCCGCGCCCGCCGCGTCATGTCCAGCAGCGCCTTGACGCCGGCATTGCGGTCGATCGCGATCATCCCGGTCTTGACCAGGAACTGGCCGAACACCGGGATCTGCATGAGCTGACGCTTGAGGATGAAAATCGGACGGTCGAAGAAGCCCGGCAAGACGAACGTCTCCCAGAACGACTGGTGCTTCGCCACAACGACCAATGGTCCCCTCGGGATCTTTTCGAGGCCGCGGAATTCCACCTTGATGTTGCAGACAGCCCGCATCAGAAACAGCGTCGCCTTTGCCCACCATTGCGCGACCGTGAGCATGGCGCGCGGCGGCAATGCGAAGGTCGGCAGCGCCACGATCGCGAGGCACACCAGCACGGTGTAGAACAGCACGTTGAACACGAGCGATCGCAGGAAAATCAAGAACATCGAGGATCCGATCAATTGCCGATCAGTTGCCGATCAATTGGCCTGTGCGGTGGCGGGCCGCTTCGCCTGCAGCCCGGAAGGCTGCTCCGACATCTCGGGCGAAAGGTCAATCCCGAAATCCTCCAGCCGCACCCTGACCTCCGCCGCGATATACTTGACATATTCCGACAGCAGCAGCCGCAAAGTGGACGCCGAGGTCCACCACGGCTCGTCGCGCCATTTGTCGCCGACCACCACGAACGGGATCAGTGTCGCCTCCGGCATCGCATGCGAGAATTCCACCAGCGCGCGCGGCATATGATAGTTCGAGGTGACCACGATCAGCGATTTGAAGCCGC
This sequence comes from Bradyrhizobium sp. CW1, assembly GCF_023100665.1. Classification (NCBI taxonomy): domain Bacteria; kingdom Pseudomonadati; phylum Pseudomonadota; class Alphaproteobacteria; order Hyphomicrobiales; family Nitrobacteraceae; genus Bradyrhizobium; species Bradyrhizobium sp. CW1. The sequence goes on along the minus strand of NZ_CP064684.1, from coordinate 855,894 downwards.
GTCCCGCGGCCCAGCGCCGCGCTTCCGCGGCATTGCCGCGGGTCGAGACCGCGGTGCGGTCGAGATCGACGCAGCAACGCATGAAAGACTGGTTCTCCGGCAGCGTCCGGGAGATGTCGCTCGCCGTCGAGGTCGGGTGTACGCCGGAGATCAGGAGCCTCCTGCCGTAGCCGGCAGCGAGCAGCTCCATCGCATCCGACACCCGCGAGGAGCCGCCGGTGAGCACCACGATGCCGTCCGCCTTGCGGTCCGGCGCGATCTCGGCGCCGCGCAATTGCGACAGAAACGCAATAAAGCCCGCCGCCGCGCCGACGAAGGCGAGCGCAATCGTCGACATCACGGCCGCGCGCAGCCACCCGCGCGGCAGTTTCGGCGATCGATCGGCGGTCGGCGCGCTCATGCGATGTCGGTGATCCCTTCCCAGAGGTGATTTTAGGACGTTTTGAGGCGAAGTGGAGTCCGGTTTGTCGGCCTCAAACTATGTGGCGAAGCGCTGGGGCCGCGAACCAGCTTTCCCCTCTCCCCTTGTGGGAGAGGGTGGCTCGCCGCGATAGCGGCGAGACGGGTGAGGGGTATGTCTCCGCGAACTCGCCTCGACGTTCGTGCACGTGGATAGAACCCCTCATCCGGCGCTTCGCGCCACCTTCTCCCACAAGGGGAGAAGGAAGAAAACCATCTCAATCGACATCATTCAGCGTCGCGAACAGCGTCTGGCGCGAGGCGACCGCGGTGATGGCGCCGATCAGCACGGCCTGCACCGCGAGCACGATGTAGCCGGATGGCCGCAGCGAGAAGGTGCCGAGCAGCGCGGCGAACTGGTCGCCGACGGGAGTGCCCGAAAACCAGCCTGCAATCGACTCGGAGAAGCCGAACACCAGCATGGCGGCGCCGCCGCCGATCACGCCGCCCTCCAGCCCCAGCCTGAGGAAATGACGCAGGAAGCGGTTGGCGATGTAGCGGTCGCCGGCGCCGACGAAATGCAGCACCTCGACGATCGGACGGTTCGCCGCCATGGCGCCGCGGGTTGCGAACGACACCGAGATGATGGTGGCGACGATGACGAGCGCGAGGATGCCGAGACCGGCGAGCACGGTGGCGTTGGTCATCGAGCGCATGCGCTCGATCCAGGCGCGGTGATCGTCGACGCTGGCGCTTGGCGCCACCTGGGTCACGCGGGCGCGCAAGGCGCCGAGATCGAGCGCCGTGCCGGGCTGCACGCGCGCGATGATCATGCGCGGGACCGGCAGATCGTCCATCGACAGCCCGGTGCCGAGCCAGGGCTCGAGTAGCTTGCCGCTCTCGTCCTTCGTGAACGGCTTGACCTCGACGATGCCGGCTTGCGCGCGCATGGCCTCGGTCACCGCCGCGGTGTCGCGTTCGAGATCGCGGCCCGTCTGCGGCCGGACCTGAATGGTGATCTCGCTCGCGACATCCGACTGCCATTCGGCGGCGGAGGCGCTCACCAGCAGCACCGTGCCGGTCGTCATCGAGGCCAGGAAGGTCATGATGGCGACAACGGCGACCAGCGCGCGGCCGTGGATCGAGGCGCGCGGCACGATCGGCGACATATTGCGCGCCCGGGCCGGAAGCGGCGGCCCCTCCTGCCCGAGATCGACCAGCACGCCGCGCTCGTCGGGCCTATTCATAGACGTGCAGCCGTCCTTGGTGCAGCACGAAGCGTCGCGCCTCGTACTGGTCCATCAGGGCGATATCGTGGGTGGCGATGATGACGGCGGTGCCTGACTTGTTGAGCTCGATGAACAGCCGCAGCAGGCGGCGGCCGAGCGTCGGATCGACGCTGCCGGTTGGCTCGTCGGCCAGCAGCAGCTGCGGCCGCGAGATCACGGCGCGCGCGATTGCCGCGCGCTGCTTTTCGCCGCCGGACAGGATCGGCGGCAGCGCGTCCATGCGCTCGCCGAGCCCAACCCATTTCAGGAGATCGATGACCTCCTTGCGGTAGCTCGATTCGCTGCGGCCCATCACGCGGAACGGCAGCGCCACGTTTTCATAGGTCGTCATGTGATCGAGCAGGCGGAAATCCTGGAGCACGATGCCGATGCGCTTGCGCAAGTCTGCGATCTCGTCCTTGCCGAGCTGCGAGATGTCGTGACCGAACAAGTTGACGAGCCCCCGCGTCGGGCGATGCGAGAGGAACAACAGGCGCAGCAACGAGGTCTTGCCGGCGCCGGACGGGCCGGTGAGGAACTGGAAGGAATGCGCCGGGATCTGGAAGTTGAGGTCGCGCAGGACCTCGGGCCCCAGGCCGTAACGCAATCCGACATTTTCGAACCGAACCAAGCTCAGCTCCGTTCGAGAGAGGCCGCGGGCCGCACGGCTGTGCTCCGCCACACGCGATCCGCGGGTTTTGCGGCCGTTATGGTTTCCGGTTCGTTAACGGTCGTCCTGTAGCATAATTGGTAGCATCTTTCCGTCTCGGTTCTCCACGACCGTGTCACGATCAAGACTTGTCCATGCATCAAGGCTCGTCCATGCATATCGTCTGCCCTCATTGTACGACATCCTACGCCATCAAGCCCGCGAGCCTTGGGGCGAACGGCCGGACCGTGCGCTGTTCCCGTTGCAAGGAAACGTGGGTCGCCCATGCCGAGGATGCCATCGAGGAGGCATCTGTGCCGGCCATGGCCGCGGCCAGCCGGGCCGACGACCAGGCCGATCTCGCCGAGCAATGGAACTCCTATGCCCAGGACGACGGAGCCGCTGACGCGCCTGTCGTTGACAGCCCCTCGATCGCCAGCGACTGGCCGGACCAGGAAGCCGCCGACACCGAGGACGAATGGTCCGCGGCCGCCCGATCCGTTGAGGAGGAAGTCGGCGGCGAACAGCACCAGTCCTGGTTCCGTGGCCTGTTCGGCCGTCGCCGCGGCGCGCGAGTGCGCCGTCCGGCGGCCCCGCGAAAATCCCATTTCGGCCTGCCGACCGCCTGCGCCGCCATGGGCGCGCTGGTCCTGGCGCTGGTGATCTGGCGCGGAGACATGGTGCGGCTGCTGCCGCAGACGGCAGCCTTCTACAGGATGGTCGGCCTTGAAGTTAACCTGCGCGCACTCGCCTTCAAGGACGTCAAGCTCTCCAGCGAGACAGTAGACGGTAAGCAGGTGCTGGTGATCGAGGGCGTGATCGTGGGACAGGGCAAGAAGCCGCTCGACATTCCCCGCTTGCGCTTCGCAGTGCGCGACGCGCAAGGCGCGGAAATCTACGCCTGGAACGCCGTTCTGGAACAGACCGTATTACAGCCCGGCGAGCGCGCCTTCTTCCGCTCGCGCCTGGCCTCGCCGCCGCCGGAGGGCCGCAATATCGACGTTCGCTTCTTCAACCGGCGCGACATCGCCGGCGGCAGCGTATAATCGATTTCGCAGGTCTCGCAGGCAAAGTTGGTGGCGAGATTGATCCCAAGGTTGGTCTCATGTCCAAGATCCTGATCGCCGACGACGAGGATTCGATGCGCCAGCTGGTGGCGCGCGCCATCGCCATGGACGGCCACGAGATCGTCACCGCGCAAGACGGCGCCGAGGCGCTGGAGATCCTCACGCGCGCGGACGGCAGGTTCGACCTGCTGCTCACCGACATCCAGATGCCGGTGATGGACGGCATCGCGCTGGCGCTTTCCGTCGCACGCGATTTCCCCGATTTGACCATTCTGCTGATGACCGGCTTTGCCGACCAGCGCGAGCGCGCCTCGAACCTCAATGCGCTGGTGCATGACGTCGTGACCAAGCCGTTCTCGGTCGCCGACATCCGCACGGCGGTGGCGGACGCGCTGGCGGCGAAGAAGGGGTAGCGGCGTCGGGGCGCCACGTATTCCGCTGTCATGCCCCGGCTTGACCGGGGCATCCAGTAGCCGCAGCCTCTCGATTGAATCACAACCGTGTCGGAGTACTGGATCGCCCGGTCAAGCCGGGCAATGACAGAGAACTCAAAAATCCTTCAGCAGCCGCTCGATGTAATCGAGCTCGATCTGCGGGCGCGAGCTGTCCCCCAAGCGGCGGCGGAGCTCCTCGAGGATGCGGCGGACGCGCTGGGCGTCGATCTCGCCGGGGATCTTGACCGTGTAGTCGTCGCTCAGATCGCGGCCGTGAAGTGGGCGACCGAGCGGATCGGTCTGATTGCCGCCGCTCTGCTGACGACCGGGCCGGTTGCCGGGGCCATCGCCCTGCCCGTCGCCATCGCCCTGCTGCATCGCCTCGGCCATCTTCTGCGCGCCCTTGCGCAAGGCCTCGAGAGCTTTCCCCTGCGAGTCCACGGCACCATCCGAATTGCCTTCGCCGAGCTGCGAGCCGGCATCGCCCATGGCCCCGTCGGCGGCGTCCAGACTGCCGTCGTCATCGCCCTGGTCACCGTCCTGATCGCCATCCTGGCCCGGCTGTCCCTGCTCGCCCTGCTGACCCTTTTGCCCCTTCTGGCCCTGGCTCTTCTGGCCCTTTTGCCCCTTCTGCGTGAGGCCGCGCTTGGCGAGCTCGTCCTGCAGCTTCTTCAGGCGGTCGCGCAGCGACTGCTGATCCTGCTGGAGATCCGACATCGACTGGTCGCCCTGCTGCTTGCCGCGCGAGCGCTCACGCCGGGAATCCTGCCCCTGCTTGAAAGTCTTGTCGCGCAATTGCTGCTGCTTGCGGATCATGTCGCTGAGCTCGTTGAGCGCCTGCTCCATGTCGCTGTCGCCGGATTGCCCGGGCTGCGCCATCTGGAGGTTTTCCATGATCTGCGCGAGCTGCTCGAGCAGGCGCTGGGCCGCCTCGCGATTGCCTTCCTTCGCGGCCTTCTCGATCTGCTTCAACAGCTCGTCGAGATCGCGCTGCGTGATGACGGAACGATCGCGATTGGAGGATTGGCTCTTTTCCGTCGCGCGCTTGTAGTCCTCGAGCTTCTGAATCGCATCGGATTGATTGTTCAGGCTCCGTCCGGACTCCTTTTGCCTGAGGCTGTCGCCGGACTCCTGCATCGCCTTTTCCGCGCTATCGAGCAGCGCATCGGGATCCTGGTCCTGCTGGGCCGAGACGGCAGCGGGGAAGCCTCCCAGGAGGAGGGCAAGACAGGCGATCGAGATCGCCTTCACGACTGGCACGCGCGCTAGCTTCCGCATTTCCGGTCCCGCGTAAACTGATTGGCGCCGTCCTCGCCCCCCTTCGCCCGGCTGTTCGCCGACTTCCGATAGGCCTGCAGCTGCTGGCGCAAGACGTCCTGCTGCTGCGCCAGCTCTTCGAGCTGCTCGGGCTTGGCATGCTGGGTCTTCTGTCGCAGCTCGACCGCCTTGTCGAGGATGAGCTGAACCTCTGCCGGGAAAGGCTGCCGGGGTCCAAGCGGATTCTGCTCGGCGCGCCGGGCGAGATCGCGCACCTTGCCGGCCATCGCCTCGCGAAGCTTTTGCGTCAGCGCTTTGATCTCGTCCTCGCTGGCGCCGCGTTCCAGCGCCCGCTTGAGCGCGTCCTGAGCCGAGCGCAGCGCGGCGTTGACGCTGCCGGCGACACCGTCGTCCTCGATGGTGACCGCGAACGCCCACATGCTTCCCACTACATCGCGCAGCGCGTCGTCGGTGCGGGCGGCTTCCAGCTGCAGCGCCAGACTGCGCAGGCCGAGATAGCAGCCCGCATCCGGCGTGAACAATTCGGGTGCGATCATCAGCGCGTCGAGGGCGGCGTAGACATCCGAATTCTTGTTGGCGTCGAGCGCCAGGATGCGGCGCTGCTCGACCAGCGCGCGCGCGAGCAAGTTGGTGAACAGCCGCTCGGGCAGGCGCATGTTGAAGGGCTCGCTCTTGGCCTCGTTGCCGGCCTCGTCCTTGGCGGTGAGGGTCAGCGTGACATCGGCACCGGCATAGGGATCCTCGCTGAGGTCCTTCACCGTCTGACCGACGCCGTTGCGGGTGCGCGCATTCGGCAGCACGAGCGGGAATTGCGGCGGCTGGAATAGCGGCCGCGCGGCGGCCTTGGTGTCGGCCTCCTTGCTGCCATCCTTGACACCATCTTTGGTATCGGCGGCACGCAGGCCGATTTGCGCATCGGCGCCGGTGACGCCGTAATCGTCCTCGATCTTGTAGGTGAGCTGGAGTCCGCCACGGGCCTGGCGCTCGGGATCCTTGGCCAGCGCGATCGTCGGCGCGCGGTCCGGCGTTGCCGCAAACGCCCATTGCGGCTGGCCGGAGGGCGCGCGGACATGCGCGGTGCCGTCGCCGCTGATGGCAAAATGCTTCTCGTTGGTGCCCTTGGGCGCGGCTTCGGTGGGCGCTACTTCCTTGAGGCCGCCGGAGACGACAACATCAAGGCTGCCGCCGGAGGAGCGAACGATCAGGGTCGAGCCGGCGGGAACGGCAAGCGGACCGCTGGCCGGCAGCGCGGCGGCCTCCTTGTTCGCGGCCGACAGAATGACCGGCGGCTTGCCGGTGTAGAGCGGCGGCGTGACCCAGGCATCGACGCGAACATTCGTCGGGGCCAGCACGCCGTTCCAGTGGAAGGCGGCCCCGAGCCGCATCGCACGCTCGTCGCCGGCAGCGAAGAAGGTCGCAACCAGCATCACCATGACCAGCGCGCGCAGCGCCCAGGGATCATGCAGAGCGAGCCGGGGCTTCGGCAGACCGGCGCGGATGCGCTTGATCGAAGCCAGCGTGCGCTCACGCTGCGCCCGCCACAAGGCCTGCGCAACCGGGTCCTGCGAGCTCAGCGTGTCCGTCAGCGTGGTGGCCGGCCGGTGACGGATGCCGGAGCCGCGGTCGAGTCGGGCCAGCGCCTCCTCGCGGCTCGGCCAGCGGAAGCGACTCAACGGGAACAGGGTGACAATCGCGACGCCGGCGAAAACGACGAGACCGATGGCGCGGGCAATGGACGGCAGCGCCAGCCAGAGGCCGGCCCAGGACACCACCAGGAACAGACCGACGACGGTGAGAAGCCGCGCCAAATTTGGCCAGGCACGCTCCCACGCGATGGCATAAGTGGCCCGCTGCAGGGCTTGCGCCAGCTTCAGCCGCGACAGAGCGTCGCCATCGCGGATCGGGTCTGACGGGTCGGGGGTGACGCCGTTCAATCAACTCTCCAGGTTGCCCGGTAGAGAAGCGTACCACAACGGCAGCACTGAGGCATCCGTTCCTGTACGGGAGACACCCCTTTTCCCGCATAACACGAGGACGTGACTGGCCCGCCGCAACCCCGTAATTTCCGCGCCGACAGCCAAGGAAAACAAAGGAAACACCATGGACAAGAAGATGCACGACAAGGGCCTGGAAGTCCGCAAAGCAGTGTTGGGCGAGGCCTATGTCAACAACGCCCTGAAGACCGTCGACGACTTCAACCGTCCGTTCCAGGAGATGCTCAACGAATATTGCTGGGGCACGGTGTGGGGCCGCGAGGAGCTGCCGCGCAAGACCCGCAGCATGCTCAACATCGCGATGATCGCGATCCTCAATCGTCAGCACGAATTCCGCGCGCATCTGAAGGGTGCACTCACCAACGGCGTCAGCCGCGACGAGATCCGCGAGATCCTGATGCAGGTCGCAATCTATGGCGGCATGCCGGCCGCGGTTGACAGTTTTCGAATCGCGCGCGAGGTGTTCGCGGAGATCGACGGCAAGGCGTGAGGGGTGCCGGCGTGAAGGACGGGGACGCGACGTCCCCATGTCGTCCTGGCGAAAGCCGGACCCATAGCCACTGGCAGGTGTGGTTACGGGCACTCGGAGTTGCCACTTCGCGCCAAAACGTCTCCCTGGGGTAATGGGTCCTGGCTTTCGCCAGGAAGACACCGAGGATGGATACGGGCCGATCAACAACAACGAATAATCACCACAAGGAAACACCATGGACATCGGATTCATCGGCCTCGGAAATATGGGTTTCCCGATGGCACGGCGGCTGATCGAGGCCGGCCACCGGCTCGTCGTATTCGACACGCGCCAGGAGGTCGTCGACAAGCTGGTGGCGCGCGGCGCCACTGCGGCGACGTCGCCGAAGGACGTCGCCGACCAGGTCGAGACCGTCATGGCGAGCCTGCCTTCGCTGCAGGCTTCGCTCGCGGTTGCGACGGGGCCGAACGGCGTGATCGAGGGAAGCCGCGTCAAACGCTTCGTCGATCTCTCCACCGTCGGCTCAGCGATGGCGGTGAAGATTCACGGCCTGCTCGCCAAGCATGACATCGTGCAGATCGATTGCCCAGTTTCCGGCGGCGTCGGCGGCGCCGAGAAAGGCACTCTCGCGGTAATGGTCTCGGGGCCGAAGACCGAGTTCGAGCTGCTCAAGCCCGCGCTCGACGTCATCGGGAAAGTGTTCTTCATTGGCGAGAAGCCCGGCGCGGCGCAGACCATGAAGCTCGCCAACAACTTCTTGTCGGCCACCGCGATCGTGGCGACCTCGGAAGCGGTGGTGATGGGCGTCAAGGCGGGGCTCGATCCCGCCGTGATGATCGACGTCATCAATGCCGGCTCCGGCATGAACACCGCGAGCCGCGACAAGTTTCCGCGCTCGGTGCTGCCGCGCAGCTTCGACTTCGGCTTCGCCACGGGATTGATGGTGAAGGACGTGCGGCTGGCGCTGGAGGAGATGAAGCAGCTCGGCCTGTCGATGGAGGTCGCGGAGGCGGTCTGCCGGTTGTGGGAGACGGTCATCAGCACGGAAGGCGCCGAGTCCGATTTCACCGCGGCGATCAAGCCGATCGAGAAGAGGGCGGGCGTTGTGGTGGGCGGCAGGCCACCCGGCTAGCGCCAACACGACAGCGCAGCGCCGACGACCGGCGCTGCGCTGTCCTCCTTGGATCGATCTGCTACGAGCGGCGTCTGCCAAGTTCCGGAAGGTCGATCGGCTGCTCCAGTTGCAGGGAGGCCGAGCCCCCGCTGCATTTGATATACTTCTCGTCGCACCTGCGCATGCACCGTCTCTCGCTCGAGCATTTCGCAGAGGTATTGTTGCAGCTGACCCACGTAATGTCGCACCGTGTGACCCGGGCCGACGCGACGCCGGAGAGTCCGAGCACGAAGGCCACGCTGCAAGCTACGAAAAGCATGCGAAGCAGGCCGGCGCCGGCGAGTGAATCGTTCATTCGATCTCCTGTGTTGGCCGGGCACGTCTGCGCCTGCGGCCGGGTTTTTGACGAAGACGCAGTTCAAGCCTTGGCGAGATAGGGGATCGTGCCGGCCAAGTCCGTATCGTCGATCAACTGGAAGCGGCTCTCGCTGCCGCCCCTGCGCGCTGCCGCGAATCGGCCGTAGGCGGGATCAGTAACGAAGGACTCCGCCGCTTTCGCCGTGGGAAAAGACATGATCGCGATCAGCGATGTGTCGAGAGGGGCACCTTCAAGAGTTTTCACATTGCCGCTGCGGGAAAGATACTTGCCGCCATGCTTGTGCACCAGCTCGTGGACGGACGCGGCGTAGTCCGGCACCCACTTTCCGTCAGTCACTTTGATGTCCGCGATCAGATACGCTGTCATGTCGTGTCTCCTGGCTCGAGTTCAGCTCCGCGTTGAAGGGCGGGCATCACTTGGTGCCAGAACACGGCGCGGACTTGCCAGTACGGGAACTGTAGCGGGGCGATACAAATACTGAATTGCGCCGCCCTGGATCAGCTCGCCAGCTTGCGTTCCTTGGCGAACGGGCTAAGGCCGAGCCAACTTTGCATGGCCGCGGCAAGCTGCCGATCGCCGGTGAGCAGCATCCGCCGGCTTGCGGCGGCCGCCCGCACGGAATCGAGTCCCATCCAGATCGCCGTCATGGTGCGCAGATCAACCGACACGTAAAGGTCAACGTCGAAACCGGGATCAATCGAGCAGAGGTCGACACTGTCGTCGGGATCGACGATCAGCCACCACAATCGCTGCGTCGAAGGTAATTCCGGATACGCGAACTGCAGCACGCTGCGGCGGGTCGGCATCGGCGTCGTGTTCAAATTCCGCCGCATGTCCCACATCAACAGCTGGACATCGAGATGCTGAAGCGACAGATCCGACTCGATGCGGCGCTGGCCCCAGATGCCGAACGCCTCGACGATGGGGCCGAGTTCGCGTCCGGAAGCGGTCAGCTGATACTCGATCACGCCGCGCTCGGAAGCCGACGGCTGGCGGATGATGATGCCTGCAGCTTCGAGTTCCTTGAGGCGCTGGGAAAGCAGCGCAGGCGACATGCGGGGAACGCCGCGGCGCAACTCGTTGAACCGGGTCGAGCCGGCGACGAGTTCACGTAGCAGCACGACGGTCCAGCGCGTGCACAATATCTCGGCCGCCATCGCGACCGGACAGAACTGCCTGTAGCTGCCGATGGTCATGCGGGCCTCCGTGACAAGCGAAGGCGCAACCTTAGGGCCGCGGCGCGCGGCTTCCTAGTTCAGTTTCTGTATCAGCAGCGATTCATTCTCTGAACTGGCCGCGGACCGTGGTGAGCGTCTATTCGACCGGCATTGGCAAGCCGGCCGCCGCAATCGCGGCCCGCCGGACACAGGAGATTACCATGAAGAAATACGATTCAACGGCTTCCAGATTGCTCGTTTCGGTTCGCAGCGCCGCGATTTGCACCCTCGGCCTGGGCGTCGGCGTCATGCCGGCGTCCGCAGCCAATCTGACGAGGAGCATCGAGGTCAGCAGTGCTGCGGCCGAGGTGTGGTCCGTCATCGGGCCGTTCTGCGCGATCAAGGATTGGCTGCCGCCGGTGGGGCAGTGCATTGCGGACGGCAAGTCGCCGCCAACCCGGACGCTCGTCACCAGGGACGGCAAGGCCTCGTTCGTGGAGACGCAGACTGCGCGGAACGACAAAGACTACAGCTATTCCTACGCGTTCCTGTCGAGCCCACTGCCGGTGAGCCAGTACAAGTCGACCATCAAGGTCACGGCAAAGGGTGAAGGCGCATCGGTGGTGACATGGACCGGCATCTACACGCCCGACCCGGGGCGGGAGAAGGAAGCGGTCGATGCCCTCGGCGGCGTCTATGATTCCGGCCTCGCCGCAATCAGGGACCGGTTCAAGAAGTAGGGTCAATGCAGCGATGGGCGCAGCGCTAGCTGCGCTCATCGTGGACAATCACAGCCTCATAGCCACGGCGCCGGCGTATCCATCGCGATCAATTGCTCGACCTCGATGCGCGGACGCACGACCGCGTACTGGTCGCCCTTCACCAGCACTTCGGGCACCAGCGGCCGCGTATTGTAGGTGCCGGCCTGCACTGCGCCGTAGGCGCCGGCGGTCATGATGGCGATGAGGTCGCCGGGCTTTGGCGTCGGTAGCGTGCGATCGAGTGCGAGATAGTCGCCGGTCTCGCAGACCGGGCCGACGACGTCGGCCATGATGGTCGCGGCCCCCGTCGCAGGCTGCGTCACCGGCAGAATGTCGTGATGGGCCTCGTACAGCGTCGGGCGGATCAGATCGTTCATGGCGGCGTCGATGATGACGAAATTCTTGCCGTCACCGTGCTTCACATAGATCACCTTGGCGACCAGGATGCCGGCATTGCCGACGATCATGCGGCCCGGTTCGAACATCAGCGTGCAGCCGAGATTGTGGCTGACGCGCTTGACCATCGCGGCATAGGCGTCGGGCGCCGGCGGCGCCTCGCGGTCCATGTAATAGGGAATGCCGAGACCGCCGCCGAAATCGACATGCGAGATGTTGTGGCCGTCGGCACGCAGCGTCTGCACGAATTCGGAGAGGATGCGGAACGCGATCTCCATCTTGGAGAGGTCGGTGATCTGGCTGCCGATATGCACGTCGGTGCCTGTGACCTCGATGCCCGCCAGCTTCGCGGCGCGGGCATAGACCTCGCGGGCATGCGCGATCGGGATGCCGAACTTGTTCTCGGACTTGCCGGTCGAAATCTTCGCATGCGTGCCGGCATCGACGTCAGGATTGACACGGATCGAGATCCGCGCGGTCTTCCCGGTCTCGGTCGCAAGGCGCGACAGCAGCTCGAGCTCGGGCTCGGATTCGACATTGAGGCAGAGGATGTCGGCCGCCAGCGCAGCGCGCAGCTCGGCTTCCGTCTTGCCGACGCCGGAGAACAGGATCTTGCTTGCTGGAATGCCGGCGGCCAGCGCGCGCTTCAATTCGCCGCCGGACACCACGTCCGCGCCGGCGCCGAGCCTGGCCAGCGTGCGCAGCACCGACTGGTTGGAATTTGCCTTCATGGCGTAGCAGACCAGCACCTTCTCGCCCGCGAAGGCGTCGGTGAAAACGCGATAGTGCCGCTCGAGCGTCGCGGTCGAATAGCAATAGAACGGCGTGCCGACGGTTGCAGCCAGCTCGGACAGGTTCACCGCCTCGGCGTGCAGCACGCCGTTGCGATAGTCAAAATGATTCATGGCGTTGGCTCAGTTGCCCCAGCCTATCGGCTGGGTCTTTCGTCCAGGAGCGGGTCGAGGATAAACGGTTTCTTCCTGCCCTTGGTCGCCGCCGGTGCGGCGTCCGCGCCATAGGTGGGGTTGAACACGCTCGGCGTCTTCTGGGCTTCGGTCTCGGTATCGGTCGGCGGCGCGACGTTGGCCGTTGACGCGCTGGAGGCGGTCGGCGGCAGATCCAGCGGGCCCTTGCGGCCACAGCCGGCAAGCGCGAGCGCCGTCAGGCTCAAGACAATGATGGCCCACCCCGAGCCGGCCGGGCGAAACTTTGACGTCACGACGAAATCCCCACTACGCGCGGCGCACCATACAGAGATTGGCGCGCTCTGGCGAGACCCGGATGACCATGAAACATAAGCGAAATTTTGCTCCTCAGCCCAATTTTCGCTCTTTTTCCAGCCGCTTCAGCCAGGCCTTGGCCTGCGATGCCACGTTCTTCGGCGCGGTACCGCCGAAACTGGTCCGGCTCTTCACCGACGATTCGACCGAGAGCACGCCAAGCACGTCTTTCGTGATCTTCGCTTCGATTGCCTGCATCTCCCTCAGCGGCAGCTCGTGCAGCGCCACGCCGCCCTCGGCGGCTTTCGCGACGATGCGGCCGGTGACGTGATGGGCCTCGCGGAACGGCATCTTCAGCGTCCGCACCAGCCAGTCGGCAAGATCGGTCGCGGTGGCGTAGCCCTCGCCTGCAGCAAGCTTCATCTTCGCTTCATCAGGCACGAGATCTCGGACCATGCCGGTCATGGCGCGGATCGCGAGCGACAGCGCGGCGAAGCCTTCCATGGCGCCCTGCTTGTCCTCTTGCATGTCCTTTTGATAGGCGAGCGGCAGGCCCTTCATGACGATCAGCAGCCCATTGAGCGCGCCGATGACGCGGCCGGTCTTGGCGCGCACCAGCTCGGCGGCGTCAGGATTGCGCTTCTGCGGCATGATCGAGGATCCCGTGGTGAACTTGTCGCTGAGGCGGATCATGCCGACCAGCGGCGAGGTCCAGATCACGATCTCCTCGGCAAAGCGCGACATGTGCACGGCGCAGATCGAGGCCGCCGACAGCGTCTCCAGCACGAAGTCGCGATCGGAGACCGCATCGAGCGAGTTCGCCATCGGACGGTCAAAACCGAGCGCCTTCGCCGTGGCGTGACGGTCGATCGGGAACGAGGTACCGGCGAGCGCTGCAGCTCCGAGCGGGGACTCATTCAGCCGCTTGCGCGCGTCCTGGAAACGGCCGCGATCGCGCGCGGCCATCTCGACATAGGCGAGCAGATGGTGGCCGAAGGTCACCGGCTGCGCGGTCTGCAGATGCGTGAAGCCCGGCATGACCGTTCCGGCGTGCTCCAGCGCGCGCTCGACCAGCGCCTGCTGGAACGCGGCGAGCGAGGCGTCGGTCTCATCGAGGACATCGCGGACATAGAGACGGAAATCGGTCGCGACCTGGTCGTTACGCGAGCGCGCGGTGTGCAAGCGGCCGGCGGCAGGGCCGATCAGCTCGGACAGGCGGCTCTCGACATTCATGTGAATGTCCTCGAGCGCGCGCTTGAATTCGAAGGCGCCCTTGCCGATCTCTGACAAAATCGTGTCTAGACCCTTGCCGATATTTTTCGCATCAGAGTCCGTGATGATGCCCTGCGCGGCCAGCATCGCGGCGTGGGCCTTGGACGCGGCAATGTCCTGGGCAAAGAGGTGACGATCGACGTCGATGGAGACGTTGATCTCTTCCATGATCTCGTCGGGACGTTCCGAGAACCGGCCGCCCCACATCTTGTTGCTCATGATCCCCTGCTCACGCCTTGCCTGTGGCCGCCGCACGTTTGCTGACGGCTGCCAGCCGTATTAAGAGGCCTCTGATAGCCATATCTGCGACCGGATGACAAACGATATGCTCGACCCCAACGACAGGCTCGACCAAAGGACAGCACGGTCGGCCACGCGCCGTATCCCCGTGGTCATCGCCACCGTGGTGGTCGGGGGCCTGGCTGGCTTTGCCGCGCTGTACGGGCTGGGCCTGGGCCGGGCCCCCTCCGGCGATCCCGCCTGCCGGGCCGCGGTGAACACCGCACAGAAGATCGCGCCGCTTGCCCATGGCGAGGTGGCGGCGCTGACCATGGCGACCGCACCGCTAAAGCTGCCGGACCTGGCCTTCGAGGACGCCGACGGCAGGCCGAAGAAGCTGTCGGATTTCCGCGGCAAGACGCTGCTGGTGAACCTCTGGGCCACCTGGTGCGTGCCCTGCCGCAAGGAAATGCCGGCGTTGGACGAGCTCCAGGGCAAACTTTCGGGCCCGAATTTCGAGGTGGTGGCGATCAATATCGACACCCGCGACCCCGAGAAGCCCAAGACGTTTCTGAAAGAGGCCAATCTCATCAGGCTCGGCTATTTCAGCGATCAGAAAGCCAAGGTTTTTCAGGATCTTAAGGCGATAGGCCGGGCCTTGGGCATGCCCACCTCGGTGCTGGTCGATCCTCAAGGCTGCGAGATCGCGACGATCGCGGGGCCGGCGGAATGGGCGAGCGAGGATGCGCTCAAGCTGATCCGGGCTGCGACGGGCAAAGCCGCAGCGTCGTTCTAAGCGATGATGTTTTAGGCGGTGACGTTGAGGTTGCTGCCGACGCCAGCGCCGACATTGGCAAGCGAGGGCTGTCCGGCGCCGAGCAGCGTCAGGACGGTGGATTTCTCCGCATCCGCGTTCTGCTTCATCAGCGTCGCCGAGATATTCGACTGCAGCGCGCCTTGCTGAGAGGCCAGCATGCTGCTGACCATCGCCATCATGTCCATTACGCAAACCCTCGTACCGGCGGTAACCTAGAGGCGGGCGGTTAACGGGACATGAATTGTCGCGAGTCGCCGTAAGGTAGGCTTTCTCCGTCTCCCGGCTCTGCTGCGTATCGCTAACGCGCTGCGCAATGTCCCGGCACGAAACCCCTTATCTCGTCGGAATCGGCTTGGCGCCGCGGTAGTCGTAAAAACCGCGCTGGGTCTTGCGACCGAGCCAGCCCGCCTCGACGTATTTCACCAGCAGCGGGCACGGGCGGTACTTGGAGTCGGCGAGGCCCTCATGCAGCACCTGCATGATCGACAGGCAGGTATCGAGGCCGATGAAATCAGCGAGCTCCAGCGGGCCCATCGGATGGTGCGCGCCGAGCTTCATCGCCGCGTCGATCGCCTCGACGTTGCCCACGCCTTCGTACAGCGTGTAAATCGCCTCGTTGATCATCGGCAGCAGGATGCGGTTGACGATGAAGGCCGGGAAATCCTCGGAGACCGCGACCTGTTTGCCGAGCTTGCCTACGAATTCCTTTGACGCCTCGAAGGTCTGGTCGTCGGTGGCGATGCCGCGGATCAACTCCACCAGTTCCATCAACGGCACCGGATTCATAAAGTGAATGCCGATGAAGCGTTCGGGCCGGTCAGTGGCGGCGGCCAGCCGCGTGATCGAGATCGAGGAAGTATCGGAAGCGACGATCGCCTCGGGCTTCAACACAGCGCAGAGATCGTGAAAAATCTTGCGCTTGACCTCTTCCTTCTCGACGGCGGTCTCGATCACGAGATCGCAGTCCGCGAGATCGTCCAGCTTCTCGCCGGCTACGATACGCGCCATCGCCTTGGCTTTGTCGTCCTCGCTGACGGCCTTCTTGGAGACCTGGCGCGTCAAATTGCCGTTGATCGTGGCCATGCCTGACTTGAGGCGGTCGGTCGAAATATCGTTGAGCACCACGTCGAAGCCGGCCAACGCAGCGACATGCGCGATGCCATTGCCCATCTGCCCCGCGCCGATCACGCCGACCTTCTTGATTACTGCCGCCATAATGTCATCCACCGGAACGGCGCGCTATCAACCGCGCCTGCCTATCCCCCTGAGCCGGGAGGTCTGATTTAATCAGAACCCGGCCTCGAAACCTAGATTGGATCGCTTCGAAGGCGTGTCCCGCGCCAAAGAAAACGCCTCAAAAAGCAACACCGGCCGGAGTTTATAGCTCCGGCCGGTGTTTAGCGCGTTTTACTTGCCGAGCTTGCCGAGTTCGGCCGTCAGCTCCGGAACCGCTTGGTAGAGGTCGGCGACCAGGCCGTAATCAGCGACCTGGAAGATCGGCGCGTCCTCGTCCTTGTTGATCGCGACGATCACTTTGGAGTCCTTCATGCCGGCCAGATGCTGGATCGCGCCGGAAATGCCGACCGCGACATAGAGCTCGGGGGCCACGACCTTGCCGGTCTGGCCGACCTGCCAGTCGTTCGGCGCATAGCCCGCATCCACCGCCGCACGCGAAGCGCCGACACCGGCGCCAAGTTTATCGGCGAGCGGCTCGATGTACTTTGCGAAGTTCTCGCGGCTCTGCATGGCGCGGCCACCGGAGACGATGATCTTGGCCGAGGTCAGCTCGGGACGGTCACTCTTCGCGACCTCCTCGCCGACAAAGGACGACAGGCCCGGATCGGCCGCCGCCGCGACGCTCTCGACCGACGCGCTGCCGCCTTCACCCGCTGCGGCGAAGGTGGAGGTGCGCACCGTGATGACCTTCTTGGCGTCCTTCGACTTCACCGTCTGGACGGCGTTGCCGGCGTAGATCGGGCGCTCATAGGTGTCGGGGGCGATCACCTTGGTGATCTCCGAGACCTGCATGACGTCGAGCAGGGCCGCGACGCGCGGCATCACGTTCTTGAAGCGCGAGGTCGCGGGCGCGACGATGGCGTCATAGGACGGCGCCAGCGAGACGATCAGCGCGGCCAGTGGCTCGGCCAGATCGTGCGCGTAAAGCGCGCCGTCGGCGAGCAGCACCTTCTTCACACCGGCGAGCTTTGCGGCGGCGTCCGCCGCGGCCTTGGCGTTCTCGCCGGCCACCAGAACCTCGACGTCCGCGCCGAGCGCGGCCGCCGCGGTCAGGGCCTTGTTGGTCGCATCCTTGAGCGACGCATTGTCGTGTTCGGCAATCAGAAGCGTCGTCATCAGAGCACCCCGGCTTCGTTCTTGAGTTTCGACACCAGCTCGGCGACGTCCTTGACCTTGACGCCCGCCTTGCGGCCCGCCGGCTCGGTCGTCTTGAGAACCTCGAGGCGCGCGGTGAGATCGACGCCATAATCGGCGGCAGTCTTGTCCGCAATCGGCTTCTTTTTGGCCTTCATGATGTTCGGCAGCGAGGCGTAGCGCGGCTCGTTGAGACGGAGATCGGTGGTGACGATCGCCGGTCCCTTCAGCTTCACGGTCTGCAAGCCGCCGTCGACTTCGCGGGTGACCTTGAAGTCGCTGCCTTCGACCTCGAGCTTCGAGGCGAAGGTCGCCTGCGACCAGCCGAGCAGCGCGGCCAGCATCTGGCCGGTCTGATTGCTGTCGTCGTCGATCGCCTGCTTGCCGAGAATGATGAGGCCCGGCTGCTCTTCGTCCGCAATCTTCTTCAGGATCTTGGCGACCGCGAGCGGCTCGACCGCACCCTCGGCCTTCACCAGGATGCCGCGATCGGCGCCCATGGCGAGACCGGTGCGGATCGTTTCCGACGCCTGCGCCGGTCCGATCGAGACCACCACGACTTCGGTCGCCTTGCCGGCTTCCTTCAGGCGCAGCGCTTCTTCGACCGCAATTTCGTCGAACGGGTTCATCGACATTTTGACGTTGGCGAGTTCAACACCCGATCCATCGCTCTTGACGCGGACCTTGACGTTGTAATCGACCACCCGCTTTACCGGCACCAAGACCTTCATCGATCCTCTTTCACTCAATCTGGGAGGGGGTTATCAACTGGCGCGGAACCTAAAGGCCTGATCCGGCCCGGTCAACGCGCGAAGGGGTCTAATTTTGGCGCCCAGAAATGCGCGGCCCAATGGGTCAGCGATTCTGGCCCGGAACCCAGAGCACGTCGCCGGCGCCGTCTTCGTTGACCGCGCGGCTGGCCACGAACAGGAAGTCCGACAGGCGGTTCATATACTGGATGCCAGCGGCACCAACAGGTTCTTCCGGCCGGGCCGCCAGTTCCACCATCACGCGTTCCGCCCTGCGGCAAATCGTACGGGCGACATGGAGGTAGGCGGCGGCTGGCGTGCCGCCCGGCAGCACGAAGGAGGTCAGAGGTGCCAGCTTGTCGTTGAGCGCGTCGATGTCGCGCTCGAGCCGCTCGACCTGGCTTGCCACCACCCGCAGCCGCTCCGCCTTGCCCTCACGTTCGGGCACCGCGAGGTCCGCGCCGAGGTCGAACAGATCGTTCTGGATGCGGCCAAGCATCGCGTCGAGCTCGGGCGCATCCCCGGTGTGAAGCCGGACCACGCCGATCGCAGCATTGGTCTCGTCGACAGTCCCATAGGCCTCGATGCGCAGATCGTATTTCGGCCGGCGCTCGCCCGAGCCGAGCGCTGTCGTGCCGTCGTCACCGGTTTTCGTATAGATGCGGTTGAGCACGACCATGTTAACGCCCCATCGCCCACACGGCGGCCATCGCGATGACGATCGCCACGAACTGAAGCAGCACGCGCCAGCGCATCAGCTTCTGCGAGGTGTTGGGCGAGCCGCCGCGCATCATGTTGATGAGACCGAGCAGCAGCACCAACGCCACGGCGCCGACCGCAATCGGCAGGATGAAAGTACTCAGGAGAGATGCCATTCGAGGGTAAATAACACCCTCCGCGCCGGTCCGCCATGGCGTTCCCGATCTGGCTTTTAAGCCAATAATATCAGAAGCTAGCTGGATGAATCTGGATTTGCGCCAATTGCCTATCCTCTTGACCTATCCCCGCCTGCGGGGAGAGGTCGGAATGCGTTTCCCGCGCGCGGGAAGCGGAAGCAGCAACAGCAGTGCAGGTGGTGCGTGAAGGCAATCCGCACCATCTACCTTGTCGTAATGGACGCGTTCTACACGTTCCTCGCCGATGACGGCTGGGCGATCGCGAGCCACATCGCGCTGTCGACGCTGATGGCGCTATTCCCGTTCCTGATCGTCCTGACATCGCTCGCCGGCTTCTTCGGCTCCAAGGAACTCGCCGATCAGGCTGCGAGCCTCATGCTCCAGGTCTGGCCCAAGCAGGTCGCGGATTCGATCTCGGGGGAAGTCCACGACGTGCTGACCACGACCCGCACCGGCCTATTCACCATCGGCGCGGTGCTGTCGGTCTACTTCGCCTCCAACGGCGTCGAGGCGCTGCGGGTCGCACTGAACCGCGCCTATGCGGTCGTGGAGATGCGGCCCTGGTACTGGCTACGGCTGGAATCGATCGCCTACACGCTGATTGCGGCCTTCACCGCGCTCGCCATGGCATTCCTGATCGTGCTCGGGCCGCTGCTCATCGAGGCCGCGCGTGCGCACATCCCGCTGTTCGTTGAATCCAACGAGAGGATCCTCACCTGGCTGCGCTACGGCATCACCGTTGGCGCGTTGGTGGTGGCGCTGATGATCCTGCATACCTGGCTGCCGGCGGGACGGCGCCGGTTCCTCCAGATCCTGCCCGGCATCGTCTTCACCATCGTGGCGTCGCTGATCTCGGGCATCGTGTTCGGGCAATATCTGGCGCGCTTCGCCAATAATTACGTGACGATGTATGCGGGGCTCGCCTCGGTGATCATCGCGCTGGTGTTCCTGTATTTCATCGCCGCGATCTTCGTTTACGGCGGCGAGCTCAACGCCGCGATCATCAAGTCGCGGCTTCCTCACGGCGTGTCGCTGCAAGCAGCGCAGTCGCTAGCGCCCGCGGAGACACAGGCTTGACCAGAAAGGCGTCGGCGCCGGCCTCGCGTGAGGCGACTTCATCTTCGCCCCGACCTGACACCCCGATGATGGGGATCTGAGCCAGCGGCGTCGCCATGGTGCGGATCCGCCTGATCGCCTCGACGCCATTGATGCCCGGCAGCACCATATCCATCAGCACCGCGTCGAAGGCGCCCTGCGCGAGCCGGTTCACCGCGTCCTCGCCGCGCCCGATGAACTCGGCATGATGACCGAGTTCGGTCAGGATGGTGTTGAGCACAACGCGGCCGAACGGATTGTCCTCGACGCTGAGCAAGCGCAGCGCCGGAACCGCATCCATCTCGGCTTCGCCCTTCGACTTGCGGGACTTGCCCGATCCCGTGGCACACACCGACACCGTCAATGTGAAGGTGGCGCCACCGCCGGGCCGAGGCGCGACCGTGATGTCGCCGCCCATCGCGCGCGCCAGTTGCTTCACCGACGACAGGCCCAGTCCGGCGCCGCCGAAGCGCGAGGCAATGGTGACATTGGCTTGGGTAAACGGCCGGAACAGCCGTTTGATCTCGGCCATGGTGAGGCCGATGCCGCTGTCGGACACCGCGAAGGCGACACCGACGCTGCCTTTGCCCTTTGCTTTGCCTTTGCTCTTGGTCTTGTCCTTGCTCTTGACGGAACGCCAAGGCGCGACCGTGAGCGCCACGCCGCCGTGCTCGGTGAATTTCACGGCATTGTCGATCAGGTTCTCGAGCGCGGCGCGCAGGCGGACGGGATCACCGACCACCAGCCCCGGCAGCTTCTCCGAGATATCGACCTCAGCCTGGAGACCCTTGGCCGCGGCGCGACCGGCCAGCGAATCGCCGGCGTTGCGGGCGAGCGTCCGCAGGTCGAACAAATCCTGCCGCAGCGAGCTTCCACCCCCGACCCCCTTCCCGGTCCCCTTGCCACTTCGGGCGGCATCGACGAACAGGGTGGCAAGGTTCGCCAGATGCTCGGCCCCGGCCTTGATCGTGTCGGCCCAGCGTCTTTCCCGTTCCCCGAGATCCGAAGTCGCGAGCAGGTCGCTGATCGCGAGAATGCCGGTCAGGGGGGTGCGGACCTCATGGGCAAAGGCGGCAAGCGCGGCTTGGACGACGTCCAGCTCGACCCGCTTGGTGCTGCGCTTGCGCAACCGGGCAGTCGGCCCGGAGCGCTTCCGAGCCACTCGCTTGGACGTCCCCGTAGTGCGCGCTGCGCGCGTTTTCGCCGCCATAACTCCCCTTCGAAGTATCCCCTTCGAACCCCGCGCTGTCAGGCGAGCATGGCACGGCGGAACACCCGGAGTCACGGCGCCGTTTGGCTAACCCCCAGAGAAACTTAACCTAATCCCACCAACCGGCGGATACCGGCCGGCGTGGCGCCGCCGGCGCGCAGTTCACGAAGGCCGGTCGAGCTGGTTGATTTCGACAGCTTCCGGCCGCGCTCGTCGCGAAGTAGCCCGTGGTGGCGGTAGACGGGTTCGGGCAGGTGGAGCAGAACCTGAAGCAGACGGTGGACCGAAGTGGCGTGGAACAGGTCCTGGCCCCGCACGATCTCGCTGATGTCCTGGAGCGCATCGTCGACAACAACGGACAGATGGTAGCTCGTCGGCGTCTTCTTGCGGGCCACAATGACGTCGCCCCAGGCTTCTGGCCGCGCCGGGACGACGCCACGCTCACCATCCGGCCCCTCGCCCAGTTCGTTCCAGCTCAGGCCCACAGCGCGGCGGCAGGCGGCTGCCATGTCGAGCCGAAGCGCGTAAGGCGCACCGGTGTCGATGAGGCGGTCGCGCTCGTCCGCGGACAGCGATCTGGCGGCGCCGGGATAGAGCGGCACGCCGTCGGGATCGCGCGGCCACGGCCCATCCGCTTCACGCGCCTTAACCAGCCTTGCGATCTCGGCGCGGCTTTCGAAGGCTGGATAGACCAGGCCGAGCGCCAAGAGCCTGTCCAGCGCCGTCCGATACGCATCGAGATGCTCCGACTGCCGCCGCACCGGCGTCTCCCAGGCGATGCCGAGCCAGGCGAGGTCTTCGTAGATCGCTGTCTCATATTCCGGCCGGCAACGCGTCGCGTCGATGTCCTCGATCCGCAGCAACAGCCGCCCACCGGTCTCGCGCGCGCGGTCGGAATTGAGCAGCGCGGAATAAGCGTGGCCGAGATGCAGGTAGCCATTCGGGCTGGGGGCAAATCGGAAAACGGGTGGCGACATGCTTCGGAACTCATCATGGCCGGGCATAGCCGTCTAGACGGATGGCGTCGCTTCCGCTCGCCTGTGTCCCGGCCATCCACGTTCTTCGGAGCGGCGCACCGATCGTGTCAAGGTCCCCGAGAATGCGATGATCACCAGCCGTGCTAACAATGATGCACGTTGGAAAGACGTGGATGGCCGGGTGGAAGCCCGGCCATGACGCCGGAGAGAGTTGACGATTGCCATGACCATCCACCTCGAAACCCAATCCGATCTCGAAGAGGCCGTCCACGCGCTGGTCAAGCGCGATCCGCGCCTGAAGCCAGTGCTGGCGACTGCCGGCATGCCGGCGTTGCGGCGGCGCGAGCCGGGTTTTGCGGGGCTTGCCCACATCGTCTGCGGGCAACAGCTCTCGACTGCGAGCGCCGCGGCGATCTGGGGACGGTTGTCCGCCGCGTTCGATCCGTTCGACCACGAGGCTGTCCGCCGCGCCCGCACCGACCGGCTGGGGCGGCTCGGCCTGTCCGCCGCCAAGATCAAGACGCTGAAACATCTCGCGCGCGAGATCACCGCAGAACGGCTGAACCTCGACGTGCTCGCGGAAGAAGACGCTGATGCCGCGCATCACACGTTGATCGCACTGCCCGGCATCGGACCCTGGACCGCGGACGTCTATCTGCTGTTCTGCCTCGGCCATGGCGACGCCTGGCCGGCCGGCGACCTCGCCGTGCAGGAAGGCATCCGCATCGGGCTCGGCTTGCAGGCGCGGCCAACGGAGAAGCAGATGGCGCCGCTCGCCGAACCCTGGCGCCCCCTGCGCGGAGCGGCGGCACATCTGTGGTGGAGCTATTATCGCGCGGTGAAAAAACGCGAAGGCGTCATCGCGGGATCAACCTAGAGCTAGTTCCGTTCCGATGGAATCGGAACGGGGCTCTAGTGTTTTGTTTTGACGCGTTTTCTTGACGCGAACCGGTGTCCACTTCGCTCGAACACGCTCTAGCCCCGCAGCCCGACGCGATCGGTCCGGGCGCAATCGGCGACGAAGTCGATGACGGCCCGCACCGCCGGCAGTTCGACGAGGTCGGGATGGGCGAGCAGCCACAGGTCCGCCACGCTGGCGAGCTTCTGCGGCGCGACACGCACAAGATCGGGATAGCTTTCGGCGACAAAGCACGACAGGGCGGAGATTCCGAGTCCGGCGCGGACCGCCGCCAGCATGTCGCCCTGGGACGAGCAGCGCATCACCACCCAGGCCTGACGCGTGACGACGTCGCTCCAGCGCGCAAGCTGGAGATTGGAGGTCTGATCGGCGAAACCGATGACGCTGTGCCCCTTCCACTCGCCGCGCCGTTCCGGCAAGGACCGCCCGCCGGCGTAGCCGCGCGAGGCGTAGAATCCCGTGCCGAGACGGCCGATCTTGCGGCCGACCAGATTTTCCTCGCCGCTGTCGAAGGGCCGCAACACCACGTCCGCCTCGCGCCGGCGCACGCTCGCCGGAAACGGATGGGTGATGATCTCGAGCTGGACGTGATCGTGCGCGCGCAGGAACGCAGGCAGGCGCGGCATCAGCCAATGCGAGGCCAGCGTTGCGCCGATCGATAGCTTGACGGTCCCGCGCGCCTTATGCCCTCCGGCCGAGACTGCCGTCTCCGCCCGCAGCGCGGCCGCCGCCATTACCTCGGCGTGCTCGCGCAGCGTCCGTCCATCCGCCGTCAGCGCAAGGCCGTCGGCGGCACGCGCCACCAGCCTGGTGCCGAGCTGGGCTTCCAGCGCCGCAATCTTGCGGCTGACGGTGGGATGGCTGCTGTGCAGCCGGCGCGCCGCGCCGGTGAAGCTGCCGGTATCGGCGACCGCGAGGAAGGTCTTGCAAAGGTCCCAGTCCATGAGCGGCCTCTGTTCAAATCTGAAAAGTCGTCCGTTCAATATTGAACGATAAGAGGCCCCACTCCAACCCCTATAATGACGTCAAATGAAACATGGGCGGCAACTCGCCCGCGACAATCAAAGAAGGAAACGCCTCGTCATCCGCCTGCCGGCGGGCTGCGTTTCCGGGAGGACATCATGGCGCTGCCCGCTCTCTTGAAGGATTCGCTCGAGCTGCCCGTGGTCGGCTCGCCGCTCTTCCTCGTCTCCGGCCCTGAGCTGGTGATCGCCCAGTGCAAGGCCGGCGTGGTCGGCTCGTTTCCGGCACTCAATGCCCGTCCGGTGGAAAAGCTCGACGAATGGCTGAGCCGCATCGAGGACGAACTCGGCGAATACAAGTCGCGCAATCCCGGCAAGAAGGTCGCACCCTACGCCGTCAACCAGATCTGCCACGCCTCCAACGACCGGCTGATGAAGGACATGGAGACCTGTGTGAAGCACAGGGCGCCCATCATCATCACCTCGCTGCGACCGCCCGCCGAGCTCGTCGAGGCCGCACACTCGTACGGCGGCCTCGTGTTCCACGACGTCATCAACGTCAAGCACGCGCGCAAGGCCGCCGAGCAGGGCGTCGACGGTCTGATCCTGGTCTGCGCCGGCGCTGGAGGACATGCAGGAACGCTCTCGCCTTTCGCACTGGTACGCGAGGTCAAACAATGGTTCGACGGTGCGATCCTGCTGTCGGGCGCAATCAGCGACGGCTTCGCGATCGCCTCCGCGCTGACGCTGGGCGCCGACCTCGCCTATATGGGCACGCGCTTCATCGCGACGAAGGAAGCCAACGCTGACGAAGCCTACAAGTCGGCGCTGACGCAGCACACCGCGCATGACATCGTCTACACCAACCTCTTCACCGGCGTGCACGGCAACTATCTCGGGCCTTCGATCGCCGCGGCCGGGCTCGATCCGGACAATCTGCCGGCGGCCGACAAGACGAAGATGAATTTCGGCTCCGGCGGCAACATGAAGTCCAAGGCGTGGCGCGACATCTGGGGCTCGGGCCAGGGTATCGGCCAGATCGCCGACGCGCCGCCGGTCGCCGAGCTCGTCGACCGGATGAAACGGGAATTCGACCAGGCCCGACAGGATTTCCTGATGCGCGTCAGCGCCTGACGTCTCGGACCGACAATAAAACGGGAGGACACCATGAAGCTGGCAGCCGCACTGATCGGGATGTCGTTGCTGATGCTCGCCGGCGGCAGCGCCCATGCCGAAGGCAGCGACGAGATCCGCATCGGGCAGACCCTGCCCTACAGCGGCCCGGCCTCCGGCTTCGGCGCGATCGGACGGACGCAGGAAGCGTTCTTCGAGAAGGTCAATGCCGAAGGCGGCATCAACGGCCGCAAGGTCAAGTTCATCACGCTGGACGACGCCTATTCGCCGCCGAAGACCGTCGAGCAGACCCGCAAGCTGGTGGAGCAAGAAGAGGTGCTGATGATGTTCGGCTCGCTCGGCACCGCCACCAACAGCGCCGTGCAGCGCTATCTCAACGCCAAGAAAGTGCCGCAGCTGTTCGTGCTCTCCGGCGCCACCAAATGGGCCGATCCGCAGAAGAACCCGTGGACCATGCCGGGCATGGCGGCCTACGAATCCGAGGGCGTGGTCTATGCCAAATACATTTTGCAGGCCAAGCCCAACGCCAGGATCGCGATCCTCTCGCAGAACGACGATTTCGGCCGCGACTATGTCGCCGGCTTCAAGCGAGCGCTCGGGCCTAAGGCCGCAAGCATGATCATCGCGGAAGCGAGCTACGAGACCAGCGCGCCGACGATCAGCTCGCAACTCTCGACCTTGAAGGCCTCGGGCGCCAACGTGCTGTTCGGCGTCGTGCTCGGCAAGTTCACCTCGCAAATGGTCAAGGGCGTGGCCGAGATCGGCTGGAAGCCGGAGCTGTTCTTCGTGCCGACCTCGGCGTCGTCGATCTCTTTCCTGGAACCGGCAGGGCTCGACAACGCGGTCGGCCTGATCTCGTCGAGCAATCAGAAGGACACGATGGACCCGCAATGGGTCGACGATCCCGGCGTGAAGGAATACTTCGCCTTCATGAAGCGCTACATGCCGGCCGCGGACCTCTCCAACTCCAACTACGCCGCGGGCTATCACTATGCCACGCTGCTGATGACGGTGCTGAAGGGGTGCAAGGATGATATCAGCCGCGACAACATCATGCGCCAGGCGGCCTCGTTGAAGGATGTGAAGCTGCCGCTGCTGCTGCCGGGAATGGCGGTTACGACCGGCCCCGACGACTATCTGCCGTTCCAGCAGCTTCAGCTCCGGCGCTTCAATGGCAAGAGCTGGGTCGGCTTCGGCGACGTGCTGGATGATCGCTAGACGAGCGGGATGAGGAGACGCCATGATCATCAGCGGCGAACGCCAGATCAGCTATGACGACATCCGGGCTCGGATCAGGCGGGCGATGAGCGGCTTCCGCGCCCTGGGGCTTGCCGAGGCCGCGCCGGTCGCGATGATGCTGCGCAACGATTTCGCTCTGTTCGAGGTGGTTGCGGCCTCGGCCGCGCTGGGCAGTCCGGTGGTGCCGATCAACTGGCATTTGAAGGCCGAGGAGGTCCGTTACATCCTGGCCGACAGCGGGGCGAAGATCCTGGTCTGCCACGCGGATTTGCTGCCGCAGATCCGCGACGGCGTACCGGCGGATGTCCTTCTCCTGGTCGTCGCGACGCCGCCCGAACTCGCAGCGACCTTTTCGATCCCTGGGGAACTGACCGAGATCCCGGTGGGACTGACCGATTGGGACCGCTGGCGCGACGACCATCCGCAAGCGCAGGAGCCGCCGCGGCGGGCCGCAGCGATGATTTATACATCCGGCACCACGGGCATGCCGAAGGGCGTGCGGCGCATGCCGATGCAGCCCGAACAGGCGGCCGCCTCCGAACGCGTGGGCGGGATCGCCTATGGCATCAAGCCGCGGGAAGACCAAATCGTGCTGATCAACGGCCCGATGTATCACTCGGCGCCGCATTCCTACGGCATGCTGGCGTTCCGCAGCGCTTGCACCATCATCCTCCAGGCGCGGTTCGATGCCGAGGAGCTGCTGGCGCTGATCGAGCGCCACCGCGTCACGCACATTCACATGGTACCGACCATGTTCGTCCGGCTGCTGCGGTTGCCCGAAGCGGTCAGGCAGCGCTACGACCTGTCGTCGCTGCGTTTCGTCGTGCACGGCGCCGCCCCCTGCCCGCCGGACGTCAAGCGCGCCATGATCGACTGGTGGGGACCGGTCATCAACGAATATTTCGGCTCCACCGAGACCGGGATCCCGGTGTGGCACTCGGCCGAGGAAGCACTGAAGAAGCCTGGCACGGTCGGCCGCCCCATCGAAGGCGGCATCGTCAGGATCTTCCGCGATGACGGCAGCCCGTGCGGTGCAAACGAAGTCGGCGAAATCTACATGCGCCAGACGTCAGTGCCCGATTTCGACTATCACGGCAGGTCGCAGGCAAGGGCCGAAGCCGGCCGTGACGGCCTGGTCAGCGTCGGCGACGTCGGTTATCTCGACGCGGACGGCTATCTGTTCCTGTGCGATCGCAAGCGCGACATGGTGATCTCCGGCGGCGTCAACATCTATCCCGCCGAGATCGAGAACGTGCTGATCGGAATGCCCGGCGTGCGCGACTGTGCCGTGTTCGGCATCCCCGACGCGGAATTCGGCGAACGGCTGTGCGCCTTTGTCGAGCCTGAATCGGATGCCGAGCTCTCGGCCGACGCCGTCCGATCGTTCCTGCGCGGGCGGCTTGCCAATTTCAAGGTGCCAAAGGACGTCGAATTCCGTGACGCGCTGCCGCGCGAGGCCACGGGAAAGATTCTCAAGCGCAAGCTGCGGGAGCCCTATTGGACGATGTGAGGACAGGCAACGCCGTCCGAGAGTGCGGGACCGCATAAACGGGAACGAGTGGCAATCGTTCCTGCGCCTCTCCAATATTCGGCAGATTGAAGACGCGCGCTTCCGTCGCAAATGGAAGAGCAACCAATTCGAATCTCGCCTGTTGTCGACCGGCACAATCAACAGCCGGAGAATAAAAAATGTCTCGTCTCACCATGCTCGCCGCAGCTCTGCTGCTGCTCGGATCAGCGCCTGTCAGTGCACAGTCACAGCCTGCGCAGAGCGGGCCGGGCAACAACGCCGTCAACAGCTCTGATCACAACAACTCCAACGCACCGGTCGCGGGCCGCAACAGCTTCACCGAGGGCCAGGCGAAGTCGAAGATCGAGGGCGCGGGTTATTCCAATGTTTCCGGACTGCAAAAGGACGACAACGGCGTCTGGCGCGGCAAGGCCGACAAGGCCGGGACCAAGGCGGACGTGAGCGTCGATTTCCAAGGCAACGTGAACCCCGCCAAGTAAGGAGGATGAAACATGACGACCACTATTTCTCGACTCTATGACACCTATTCGGATGCGGAACGTGCGGTCAGGCGTCTGGAGGCCGCGGGCGTGCCGCACTCCGACATCAGCATCGTCGCGAACAATTCCGATAACTGGTACGGCTCCTCCACCGGCAAGGTTGACCGTGATCGCGACGGCGTCGACGATCGCGCCGAAGGTGCCGGCACGGGTGCCGGCATCGGCGCAGGCCTCGGAAGCGCGGCCGGCCTGCTTGCCGGACTCGGCCTGCTGGCCATTCCGGGACTCGGACCGGTGGTTGCCGCCGGATGGCTGGCTTCGACCGCAGTTGGTGCCGCGGCCGGCGCCGCGACGGGCGGCATCGTTGGCGCGCTGACCGAAGCCGGCGTCTCCAAGGATGATGCGTCGCGCTACGCGGAGGGCGTCCGTCGCGGCGGAACGCTGGTATCGGCGCGGGTACCCGACCAGGACAGCACACGTCTCGATGCCCTTCTGCACGAGAAGGCCGTGAACCTGCAGGAACGGAGCGCCGCCTGGCAAAAATCCGGCTGGAACGGCTTCGATGCCGCAAGCCCGCCGTTGTCACCCGACGATGTCGGCCGTGAGCGTGAGCTGTACGGCGCCGGCACGCGGGTGAGGTAGGGATGTTCCGCTCGCCGCCACGCCAGCGGCAGTGAATCCCAAGAGCGCGAGGGAGGCTCCACCAAGGTGGAGCCTTTTTCGCGTGCCCCTCCTCGAACACCACGAGGGTGCCGCAGGTCTCTCTCAACGAGCGCATTCCGCTGAAGCAGGGCCACATGTTCTCACTGCTCGGGTAATCGGCTATTGGCCGTCTGCGAAACAGTATAGCTTTCGACCGTAGAGGAAACGCCGCGGAGACGGCACGAGGTCGCGCATGCTGGACAGGACCAAGGACATTGTCGCATCCGCGCAAGCCTGGCTCGATGAGGTCGAGCTAACGCTGGGCGCAGCCGATAGCGCTGCGCTGGATCGTCTTTTCCTCGCCGACAGCTATTGGCGCGATGTGCTGGCACTAAGCTGGAACCTGCAAACGATCGGCGGCGGCGACTCGATCAAGCGGGAGCTGACAACGCTCGCGGCAAAGGCTGCGCCGGGCAGCTTCAAGATTGCGCCGAACCGAGCGCCACCGCGCTGGGTGACGCGTGCCGGGACCAACACTATCGAGGTGATCTTCAATTTCGAAACCGCACTGGGGCGCGGCAGCGGCATCGTCAGGCTTGTGCCCGACGCCACCGACGGCGACCGCCTGAAAGCGTGGACGCTCCTCACCGCGCTCGACGAGCTCAAGGGCTTCGAGGAGCAGCTCGGCACCTCGCGGCCGCGCGGCCAGGCCTATTCGCGCGACTTCCGTGGACCGAACTGGCTGGACTTGCGCAACGGCTCGCGCGACTACGCCGATCGCGATCCCGCCGTGCTGGTGGTCGGCGGCGGCCAGGCCGGGCTCGCGATCGCGGCGCGGCTGAAACAGTTGAACATCGACACCCTGATCGTCGATCGCGAGGCACGGATCGGGGACAATTGGCGCAAGCGCTACCACGCGCTGACCCTGCATAACCAGGTGCAGGTCAATCATTTGCCCTACATGCCGTTTCCGCCGAGCTGGCCGACCTATATCCCCAAGGACAAGCTCGCCAACTGGTTCGAAGCTTACGTCGAGGCGATGGAGCTGAACTTCTGGACCGGAACCGAATTCGAGGGCGGCGCCTACGACGATGCGAAAGACCACTGGACCATCACACTGCGGCACACCGACGGCAGTGAGCGTATCATGCACCCGCGCCATGTGGTGATGGCGACCGGCGTCAGCGGCATCGCCAATGTGCCTGTCATTCCGACCCTGGATAACTTCAAGGGCACGCTGCTGCATTCGAGCCGCTACGAGGACGGCGAGACCTGGACAGGAAAACGCGCCATCGTCATCGGCACCGGCAATAGCGGCCACGACATCGCGCAGGATCTTCACTCCAGTGGTGCCGAAGTGACGCTGGTGCAGCGTTCACCTACGCTCGTCACCAATATCGAGCCGTCGGCCCAACTCGCTTATGCGACCTACAATGAGGGCACGCTCGAGGACAACGATCTGATCGCGACCTCGATGCCGACACCGCTCGCGAAAAAGACCCATGTGATGCTGACGGAGCAGTCGAAGGAGCTCGACAAGGAACTGCTCGACGGGTTGCGGCGCGTCGGCTTCAAGCTCGATTTCGGCGAGGCCGGCACCGGCTGGCAGTTCAAATATCTCACCCGTGGCGGCGGCTATTATTTCAATGTCGGCTGCTCCAACCTCATCATCGAGGGCGCGATCAAGCTCAGGCAGTTTTCCGACATCGAGAGCTTCGTCACCGAGGGCGTTCGCATGAAGGACGGCACAACCCTTTCGGCCGACCTGATCGTGCTCTCGACCGGTTACAAGACACAGGAATATCTGGTGCAGAAACTGTTCGGCGACGCCGTCGCCGACCGGGTCGGCCCGATCTGGGGCTTTGGCGACGGCCTCGAGCTGCGTAACATGTATACGCGCACCAGGCAGCCCGGCCTCTGGTTCATCGCCGGCAGCCTCGCGCAATGCCGGATCAACTCGAAATATCTGGCGCTGCAGATCAAGGCGATCGAGGAAGGGATTTTGGGGCAGGCTGGAGCGGCAGCGGCGAGCACCGCTTGAACAACACCGTAGAAGCAGTGTCGCACCACGATAACGAACAAGAGGAGAATTCATGCCAGCCATTCTCGGCACCGGCGAGCACCGCTACCGCGTCGTTGAAAACTTCGCAAAGCTGCCGGACGGATGGCAGCTCACCGACGTCGCCTCGGTCGCGGTCGACAGCAAGGACCGCGTCTACGTCTTCAACCGCGGGGCCCATCCGATGGTCGTGCTGGACCGCGAGGGCAATTTCTTGCGAAGTTGGGGCGAAGGCCTGTTCTCGCGCGCCCACGGCCTGCACATCGATGCCGACGACAATCTCTATTGCACCGATGACGGCGACCACACCGTGCGCAAGTGCACCACCGACGGCAAGGTGCTGCTGACGATCGGCATCCCCGAGAAACCGTCGCCGTTCATGAGCGGCGATCCCTTCCACCGCTGCACCCACACCGCGCTGTCGCCGAAGGGTGAAATCTACGTCTCCGACGGCTATGGCAATGCGCGCGTGCACAAATTCACGCCCGGCGGCAAGCTGATGACAAGCTGGGGCGAACCCGGCACCGATCCCGGCCAGTTCAACATCGTGCACAACATCGCCACCGACGCCGACGGCTTTGTCTATGTCGCCGACCGCGAGAACCACCGCGTGCAGGTGTTCGACGGCAACGGCAAGTACGAGA
The DNA here is from genome assembly GCF_023100665.1 of Bradyrhizobium sp. CW1. Lineage (NCBI taxonomy): Bacteria > Pseudomonadati > Pseudomonadota > Alphaproteobacteria > Hyphomicrobiales > Nitrobacteraceae > Bradyrhizobium > Bradyrhizobium sp. CW1. Next base: position 824,092 of record NZ_CP064684.1, on the reverse strand, counting down.
CGCAGTGGAACAATCTGCACCGCCCTTGTGCGCTATGCTGTTGCGGTGGGGCTAAGAGCCCGACCTTCGTCATCGGGGAACTCGGCCCTGGCCTGGCCGTCAACCGCAAGGTGCCCAATCTCGGCCCGCGGCTCTCGATCGTGGACGCCAAGGGCAACCGCATCGCGCGGCTCGGTGGCGAGGAAGGCCCGGGCGTTGCGAGCGGCAAGTTCCTGGCGCCGCACGGCATCGCACTGGATTCCAGGGGCGACATCTATGTCGGCGAGGTCGGCGTCACCGACTGGAAGACCAGCTTTCCGGACGAGGAGATGCCGGCCGTGGTGCGCGCGACGCGATGTTTGCAGAAGCTGGAGCGCGTGCGGGAGTAGCTGCCTCGGCACATCCACGTCGCGCTGTCAGGATGACGCTGCCTCAACGGCCTCGGACTTGGAAATCACAGCGTTTTGCGCGCTTTGCCACCCCCCGGCCGCATTGCTTGTGCCGGAATAAGTCGCTCAACGGGCTTCACAATCCCGTCACGCTGCATGTAGTATGTCAGTTACGTGCTGCTTCGCAGCGTACATTGGAGGCCAGGAGCGTTACTTGAACGCACATGTCTCGCAAGGCCATTGGCCGGTGTTGGTGCTGAATGCGGACTTCCGGCCGCTGAGTTACTACCCACTGTCTTTGTGGTCGTGGCAGGACGCGATCAAGGCGGTATTCCTCGACCGCGTCAACATCGTCGCGCATTACGATCAGGCGGTCCATAGCCCCACGCTGCAAATGCAGCTGCCGAGCGTCGTCTCGCTCAAATCCTTCGTCAAGCCGACCACCCACCCTGCCTTCACCCGATTTAACGTCTTCCTGCGCGATCGTTTCGCCTGCCAATATTGCGGCTCGCCCGAAGACCTCACCTTCGACCACATCATCCCGCGCAGCAAAGGCGGCCAGACCACCTGGGAGAACGTGGTCGCGGCGTGCTCCCCCTGCAATTTGCGCAAGGGCAATCTGACGCCGGTGCAGGCCAAGATGTTTCCACGCCAGCACGCCTTCGCGCCGACCGTGCACCAGCTCCACCGTAACGGCCGCCTGTTCCCGCCGAACTATCTGCACGACAGTTGGCTGGATTATCTCTACTGGGATACGGAGCTGGATCCGTAACGTCGGCGTGCAGGCCCTCGGCAATCCATCGTTGACTCGCGCCGCCCAACGCCGGGAGAGATCAGCGAGCTTCTATCTGCGCGCCTGCTCCAGATCGATCTGATAGACGGAAATCCGGTCGATCTCGAATGCGACGGTAGGCGGCGACTCCGCGTCGACCGGACCGACGCCGAGAAAGAATTTGGATCCGATCGCGAGATTGACGATCATGTACATGGGATCGTCGAAACCGATCGGCACCTTGATGTCGGACACCGGTCTGCGGTCGATGAAATAGACCAGGCGATCCTCCTCCCACAGCACACCGTAAGTGTGGAATGCGCTCGACGCGTCGCCGACCGCGAAGTCGAAGCCGCAGGACTGAATCTTCTGGGTCGAGGGAATCCGCCAATGCGTCGTCATCACGAGATCGCCCGGCTTTTCGCCGCGGCCTTCCAGCACGTCCACCTCCGGCGGCCAGCCACCGTCATCCGCCAGCATCCAGAACGCCGGCCACACTGCGTGCCCGACCGGCACCTTGGCGCGGATCTCGAAATAGCCGTGCTTCTGCGCGAACGTGCCCTGGGTCGTCAGTATCCCGGAGATGTACTCGTTGTCGAACAGCACCGGCTTCAACCCCGGCGGGGTACGGCTGGCGACGATCGACAGCACGCCGTCCTTGACCTTGAACGGATCGAGCCCGAGCGGCGCCGCGTTGCGCCCCGCATAGCGCGGATCGACATAGATCTGTTGCTCGCCATTGGCGCTGGTCTTGCGCTTGAAGTCGGAGCCGTCGCCGCCCCAGTAACGCGCCTCCGGCCAGGCCGCGCCGCCGGCGTAATGCGGCACCCAGCGTCCGTTTGCCAGCGGATGCTCGTCAAAATCCTCGTTGAAGGTCCGGCGTAGCGGCAAGAAGACCAGCGAGGCCGGATTGACCTTCTCCAGCCGACGGCACTCGATGGTGGAGGGATCGGTCGTGACCTGCAGCGACATGCTCATCGGGGCACCGTCGAGATCGTCCTGCGCGATGGCCGGCGCGGGCACAACGCAGAGACCGATCGCAGCCAGAGCGCCCCTCGTCCAACGCTCGATCATCACCGCACTTCGAAGACGCCAGAGGAAAGGCCAAGGTTAGCTTACTCATATCGGAACCGGCAAGAGCGGGCCGGCGACCGCGCGCCAATTCAGGAGCGCCGCTTGCACACGCGATCCAGATTTTCGTGCACTTAGAAAAATTGGGACGCCTAGGCAGCGCTCGGAAGGCGAGCGGCAGGCTCCTGCCGGGACGGAACTCGGGGCGCCGGCATCCGTTCAGAGTCGAGGCCGGATGTCGCGCGGGCGCCAGTTGTCCGCGACAGACATATCCGGTCCCGCCACAGCACGAGGGGAGAATAGTCATGGCCACAAGCGAGACGGATCACGTCTACAAGATCCTGGAACTGGTCGGATCGTCCGAGACGTCGATCGAGGATGCGATCAAGAACGCGGTCAGCCGGGCCGCAAAGACCGTTCGCGAGATGAAATGGTTCGAGGTGGTGCAAACGCGCGGCCATATCGAGAACGGTGCCGTGCGCCACTACCAGGTGACGCTGCGGGTCGGCTTCACGCTGGATGAGTGAGGCAGAAAGGCCCGGCGCGCGGGGTCAGCCTGGTTAGCTCGACGATAGCCCGTCAATTGTCGAGGATTGTTCCGACCGGAAGCGCACAATCCGCACGGAAGTTGCAACAGCCCGTTAAGGCCAAAGTGAGAGGTTTGCGCCGAAATGGAGCAAGCCTGATGACCACGGGCCGCGAACTCGGAAAGACGCGCCTTCCGCTCTGGGCAGCGGGTTTCGTCATCCTGACCTGCTTCGCCATCCTCGGCTTGAGCGCCTGGCGTGAATGGGAAACACGCAATGCCGATCTCAAGAACGCCGAGATCGACGTCGCCAATCTGGCGCATTCGCTGATCCAGCACGCGGACGACACCTTCGAACTCGTTGATACAATCCTCGTAGGCCTGGTCCACCGGCTCGAAATCGACGGGACGGGTCCGGACACGATCACCAAGCTTCAGGCCTATCTGCCGACACGAAAATCATCGGACCGGATCCGCGGCATCTTCGTTTATGACGCGAGCGGGCAGTGGCTTGCCACGACCGAGCGGCTCGACTTCTCCAAGCTCAACAACAGCGACCGCGAATATTTCCAGCGTCATCGGCACTCGCCGGAGATGGGCACGCTGATCGGACCGCCCGTGAAGAGTCGAGCCGGGGGCCAATGGGTCGTCACCGCGTCCCGCCGGATCAACGATGCCGACGGCGGCTTCGCCGGCGTTGCCCTGCTCACGATCGACGTCGGCTATTTCGTCAAGTTCTACGAGCGGTTCGACATCGGTACGAACGGCTCGGCATCGCTGCTCAACGATAGCGGCATCATGCTGGCGCGCAGCCGCGACGACAGTGGCGCCTTTGTCGGACGCGACCTGTCCAATGCGCCCTTGTTCAAGGGATGGGAAAGTCGCCCCGCCGCAGCAGTCTACTATTTCAAGTCGCCGCTCGATGGCGTCCAGCGGCTGAGCTATTACCAACGCAGCAGCCGCTATCCCCTAATGGTGCTGGCGAGCAAGTCGCGGGACGACGTGCTGGCGCCGTGGCGGCAAGCCGCGGCTGCGCGCACCACCTTCGTCCTCGGCCTTGTGCTGCTGATCGCGGTGATCGGCTTCTACCTGGTCCGTCAGCTCGTACAGCGGCAGCGCACGGCCCAGGCCCTCGTCGTCAACGAAGCAAACTTCCGCCTGTTGGCCGAGCAATCCAGCGACATGGTGACCCGGATCGGGCTGGACAACCGGCTGCTCTACGTTTCCCCCTCGTGCGTACGCATCACGGGCTGGTCCTCCGACGAGCTGCTATCCACCTCGGCCCTGGCCGGCATTCACGCCGACGACATGGAGCGGGTCGAGCAGGCTATCGCCGCGCTTAAGAATGGCGAGGCCGAGGAGACGCGGTTCGTCTATCGCCACCGTCATCGCGACAAGGGCGAGATTTGGGCGGAGGCGGCGTTGCACGTGACCCTGGCGTCGGACAGCGGTGAGATCGACGGCGTCGTCGCGGTGGTGCGCGACATCACCGAGCAGAAGGATCTTCAGGACAAGCTCGCCTCGCTTGCAACGACCGACGGCCTCACCGGACTCGTCAACCGGCGCGCGTTCGACGAGCGCCTCGCCGAGGAATGGGCCCGGGCCCGGCGCGATGGCACGCAGCTCTCGCTCCTGCTGATCGATGTCGATCATTTCAAGAAGTTCAACGACCAATACGGGCATCTGGCGGGCGACGGATGCCTGCGCGCGCTGGGCCGGATCCTATCAACCCACACCAAGCGCCAGGCCGACGTCGCGGCGCGCTACGGTGGCGAAGAATTCGCCGTGCTGTTGCCGAACACCGGTCCCGAGGGCTGCGCCGAGGTCGGCGAAGGGATTCGCAAGGCTCTGCACGATCTCGCCATGCCGCATGCGCAAAGTCCCCCCTCGCGCCTGGTGACCGCAAGCGTTGGCGGCGCGACGAGTCTGCCGTCCCAAACCACGGCGGACTGCAGCACGCTGGTCGGCGCCGCCGACCGCGCGCTCTACGCCGCCAAGGACAACGGCCGTGACCGGCTGGTGATGTCGGGACAGGTCGTTCCCTGGCCCGCCAGGAGCGCGTGACGGATCGACCGCTGGCCCGATTTGTTGCCTGCGCTCCAGCGCGGTATGGCTTGGATCACGGCCGGATGTTCGGCCAATCCGAGAGTGCTGCGGTGACCGGTCAAATCAAACTCGTCCTCTTCGACATGGACAATGTCCTCTGCGACTACGACACGGCAAAGCGTGTCGCATGGCTGGCGAAGGTTGCGGGGACCACGAGCGAATCCGTCCACAAGGCGATCTGGGACAGCGGCTTCGAGCTGCTCGGCGATTCCTGCACACTCGATGCCGCGGACTATTTGCGGGGTTTCGGCGACCGCATCGGCTATCCGCTGTCACTGGACGAGTGGATCGAGGCGCGACGCCGTTCAATGCAGGCCGATCGTGCCATGCTGGAGATTGTCGGCAGCTTGCGTCAAACCGTCGACATTGCCGTCCTGACCAACAACACGACGCTGGTCGCCGACCATATCGCAGCGCTGCTGCCGGAATTGCCACCGCTGTTCGGCTCGCGAATCTACGCCTCGGCCCGGTTCAAGACGGCGAAGCCGGACCCGCGCTGCTTCCGCCTCTGTCTGTCGGAGCTCGACGTCAAACCGGAGAACGTCCTGTTCGTCGACGATCTCATGGCCAATGTCGCCGGTGCGCGAGAGGCGGGCCTGTTCGCGCATCACCACACCTCGGTTGAGGCTTTCAGGCGGGCCCTGTCGGAGCACGGCCTGCTTCACGCATGAATGCGCGATCCGCTTTTCCCGGCGTCAGGCGAGATGGCACGCCACAAAGTGCCCGCCTGCTCCCTCCTTCAGCTCCGGTGCGCTTTCCGCGCAACGCGGCTGGGCGATAGGACAGCGGGTGTGGAAGTGGCAGCCCGACGGCGGCTTCATCGGGCTCGGAACGTCGCCCTTGAGGCGGATGCGCTCGCGCTTGAGCTTGGGATCGGGCACCGGCACCGCCGATAACAGCGCCCTCGTGTAGGGATGCTGCGGATTGCGGTAGAGGTCGCTGGCCTTGGCGAGCTCGACGATACGGCCAAGATACATCACCGCGACCCGGTCGGAGATGTGCTCGACCACCGACAAATCGTGCGCAACGAAGAGATAGGTGAGGTTCAGCTCCGCCTGGAGATCTTCCAGCAAGTTGATGACCTGCGCCTGGATCGAGACGTCGAGCGCAGACACCGGTTCGTCGCAGACGATCAGTTTCGGCTCGACCGCGAGCGCACGCGCGATCACGATGCGCTGGCGCTGACCGCCGGAGAATTCATGCGGATAGCGGCGCATGTGCTCGGCCTTGAGCCCGACCTTCACCAGCAGGCTCGCGACGCGATCCTCACGCTCCTTGGCGGATGAGCCGAGCTTATGGATGACGAGGGCTTCGCCGAGGATGGCGCCGACCGTCATGCGCGGATTGAGGGAGGCGAACGGGTCCTGGAACACAAGCTGCATGTTCCGCCGCATCGCGCGCAAATCGTTGCCGCCGAGCTGGCGGACATCCTGACCGTCGAACACGACCTCGCCGTCGGTCGGTTCGATCAGGCGCAGCACGCAGCGTCCCGTCGTCGACTTTCCGCAGCCGGATTCGCCGACGAGGCCGAGCGTCTCGCCGCGGTTGACCGAGAACGAGACCCCATCGACGGCATAAACGCTGCCGACCTGGCGCGACAACAGGCCGCCATGCACGGGAAAATATTTCTTCAGGCCGCTGACGCGGAGCAGGGGCTCGGTCATGCTGCGCCTCCCAACTGCGTATCTCCCAGATGACAGGCCATACGGTGGCCGGGCGCGATCTCGCGCAGCAGCGGCTCCCTCTCGGTGCAGACGCTCATGGCGTGGCGGCAGCGCGGAGCGAAGCGGCAGCCGACCGGCGGATTGATCAGGATCGGCACCGAGCCGCCGATCGCCTCCAGCCGCACCTTGTGCTCGCTGGCGAGATCGATGCGCGGGATCGAGCGGATCAGTCCCTGGGTATAGGGATGGCCGGGATTGCCAAAGAGGTCGTCGACGGGCGCCTCCTCCACCACCTTGCCGGCATACATCACGACGACGCGTTGCGCGGTCTCGGCGACGACGCCCATGGCATGGGTGATCAGCATCACCGCCATGCCGAAGCGTTCCTTCATGTCCTGGAGCAGGTCGAGGATCTGCGCCTGAATAGTGACGTCGAGGGCCGTGGTGGGCTCGTCGGCGATGATCAGTTTCGGCTTGCAGGCGAGAGCCATCGCGATCATCACACGCTGGCGCATGCCGCCGGAGAACTGATGCGGATAGTTGTGCACGCGGCCTTCGGCGTTGGGAATCTGCACCAGCTTGAGCATCTCGATGGTGCGATCGAGCGCCTGTTTCCTGGTGACATTCTCATGGCGGCGCAGGCTTTCGGCGATCTGCTCGCCGATGGTCAGCACCGGATTGAGCGAGGTCATCGGCTCCTGGAAGATGAAGCCGATCTCCTTGGCGCGGATCTCGTCGAGCTGACTGCTCGTCAGCGGCACGAGATCGCGGCCCTCGAAGATGATCTCGCCTGCCGCGATGCGGCCCGGCGGCATCGCGATCAGCTTCAGGATCGACATCGCGGTGACGGTCTTGCCGCAACCGGATTCGCCGACGACGCAGAGCGTCTCGCCGCGGTTGATGGAGATGTCGACACCGTCGACCGCCTGGAGGATGCCGTCGTCGGTGGAGAAGTGGGTTTTCAGTCCCTTGATCTCGAGCAGCGGCGCCATCAGATCACCCGCCGCGCATCGAGCGCGTCACGCAGGCCGTCGCCGATAAAATTGATGGCGACCACTGCGATGAAGATCGCGCCGCCCGGGAACAGCGCCCAGTGCGGGCCGATGTCGAGAAAGTCTTTCGCGTCATAAAGCAGCCGGCCCCAGGTCGGCGTATCCGGCGGGAAGCCGAGGCCGAGGAAGGACAGCGTCGATTCCGCGATGATGGCTGCGGCCACGTCGATGGTGCCGGCGATGATCACCGGACCGAGCGCATTGGGCAGGATATGGCGCACCACCTGCCGTACCGGGCTGGCTCCGAGAGCGCGCGCGGCTTCGACGAATTCCTTCTCGCGGATCGACAGGAACTGGGCGCGAACGAGGCGGGCGACCGGCATCCAGCGCAAGCCACCGATCACGAGCACGATCAGGATGAAAATGCCGCCCTCGGGGCCGAACGCTGCCTTCAGCCCGTCGCGGAAGAGATAGATCAGCAGCAGCAGCAGGGGCAATTGCGGCAGCGACAAAAAGAGATCGGTGAGCCACATCAGCCCATGGCCGAGCGCGCCGCGCGACATGCCGGCGAGCGCGCCGATCAGCACACCGACAAAGACCGAGACCAGCATCGCGGCGAGACCGACCGCGAGCGAGATGCGCCCGCCATAGATCATGCGGGCGAGGATATCCTGCCCGAGATCGTCGGTGCCAAAGGGATGGGCCAGCGACGGCCCCTGCATGCCCGCCACGATGTCGATGTCGTCGATCTTGACCCGCCAGATAAAGGGGCCGACCACCACCGCCAGGATCAGAACGAGGAGCAGGAACGCGCTGACCACGGCAAGCTTGTGGCGGCTATAGCGCCGCCACGTCTCGCGCCAGGGCGAGTAGACGCGCCGCTCAGCGGAGGGAGATGCGAGGGTCAAGCCAGCCATAAAGAACGTCCGCGATGAGATTGAACAGCACGACCAGGCACGCAAAGACGAAGGTGACGGCCATCACCACCGGCGTGTCGTTGGAAAGGATGGAGGAGATCAGCAGCGAGCCGATGCCGGGGATGCGGAAGATCTGCTCGGTGACGATGGCGCCGCCGAACACCGCCGGGATTTGCAACGCAATCAACGTGACGACCGGGATCATCGCGTTGCGCATCACATGCTTGATGATCACCCGCCTCTGGCCGATGCCCTTGGCGCGCGCGGTGGTGACGTAGTCGAGCCGGATCACGTCGAGCATCGCCGAGCGCACGAAACGCGTCATCGACGCAGCCTGGAACAGGCCGAGCACCGCCACCGGCATGATCGCCTGACGGATCATCTCCAGCACCCAGTGAATCCCCGTGCCCTTGATGTCGGTCGTGTAGACGAAAGGCAGCCAGTCCAGCGTGACCGAGAAGATCAGGATGAACAGGATGCCGGTGAAGAAGGTCGGCAGCGAGAAGCCGACAAAGGCGAGCGTGTTGGCGACCTGGTCGAACAGCGAATAAGGTTTCGTCGCGGCGTAGACCCCGACCGGGATCGCGATCAGGAGCGCAAGGATCTGCGCCGAGCCGATCACGTACAGCGTCGTTGGCAGTCGCTGGAGAATGAGCGTGTCCACGTTCATCCGGCTGACGAAGGAGAAACCCCAGTCGCCGTGCAGCATGGCGTTGAGCCAGTGCAGGTAACGAAGGTAGATCGGATCGTCGAGGCCGAACTTCGCCCGAAGCGCGAGAGCGACTTCGGGCGGCACGTTCGGATTGGTCGCTAGCTCGGAGAAGGGATCGCCCGGGGCGAGTGCGAGCACGACGAACAGCACGAGCGAAATTCCGAGCAGGCTCGGAATCGCGATCAGGAGGCGACGCAGGACATACTGGCTCATGAAGAAGGACCGCTCTAGGCGTGCGTGATCATTCTTCGCGGTACCAGTCGAACAAATTGTCGGTCTCGTTGGCCCAGCCGGAAACGACCGGGCGCAGATTGTTGGCGGCCGCCTCGACCTTCAGACGGTGCTGCACCGGGATGAAAACGATGTCGTGGTACATGAGATCATTGGCCTTGATGTAGAGCGCCGCGCGCTTGACCGGATCCATTTCGCCGTCGGCGGCCAGGATGGTCGCGTCGTACTCCTTGTTGACCCAGCGCGGGAAGTTGGTGCCCTGCCACTTGTTCTCCTTGGTGGCGACGAGGTTCGAAAGGTAACGACGCATGTGCTGCGACGGATCGGGCTGGCTCAGCGGGATCTGGAACATCTCCATGTCGGCGTAGAACTTGGAATAGGTGTCGGGATTGCCGACGTCGGAGGAGAAGAACACGGAGGCGACGACCGATTTCAGCTCGACGTCGATACCCGCCTTCTGGCAGGCCTGCTTGACGATGGCCTGCGTCTTCTGGCGCGGCCCGTTGATCGCGGTCTGGTAGAGGAGCTTCAGCTTCTTGCCGTCCTTCTCGCGGATGCCGTCGGCGCCCGGCTTCCAGCCGGCGTCGTCGAGGATCTTCGAGGCCTTCTCGACGCTGAACTCCCACGAGGTGTTCTTGGACACGAATTTTTCGGGCCCGTTGAGGAAGTTGGCGGTGGTGCGGCCGGCGCGGCCGTAGATGGCCTTCTTGACCGATTCGCGATCGATCAGCAGCGAGAGCGCCTTGCGCACCGCTGGATCAGAAAACAGCGGGTGCTTGGTCTTTATCGAGGAGCGTTCGCCATCGACCTCGGTGTTGGGATCGGTGAAGTTCAGCGCGATGAATTCGGTGTCGCCGCCGACGGCGTAGACGGTTTTTCCCTTGCCGCCCTTCTCCAGGCGCAGCAGCACGTCGTCCTCGACCTGAATGTTCCAGCCGAAATCATATTCGCCAGTCTGGATCACCGCGCGCGCGGCAGAGACGGCGTCGCCGCCGCCCTTCATCTCGATCGAATCGAAATAGGGGCGGTTGGCCATGTGATAATCGGGATTGATCACGCCGCGGACAAGATCGCCCGGCTTGAACTCGACGAACTTGTAGGGGCCGGTACCGACCGGCGAGAGGTTGGTCGGCGCCTCCCGCGACTTGGACCCCATATAGTCCTTGAACAGATGTTTCGGGATGATGGTATTGGGAGCCCCGACAAAAGCGTCGGCCCAGAACGGCGTCGGCTTGTTGAACAGGATGCGGACCGTGAGGTCGTCCACCTTCTCGACGGTGATGTCGCGGAGCGTCGCGATGGTCAGTGCGGAGGTCGCCGGATCCTTGGCATATTCCCAGTTGAAGACGACGTCGTCGGCCGTGAACGGCGTGCCGTCATGCCATTTGACGCCGGGCTTGAGTTTCCAGGTCACCGACTTGCCGTCGGCGGCGAGGCCACCGTTCTGGATCGAGGGAATTTCGGCGGCCAGGACCAGCTTCATGTTGCCGTCGGGATCCCAACAGGCGAGCGGCTCGTAGAACAGACGCGCGCCGTCCTGGTCCTTGGTGCCGGTGGCGAAATGCGGATTGAGCAGGGTCGGCCCCTGCCACCACAGCAGCTTGAGCGCGCCACCGCCGCCGCGCTTGGTCGGCTTGTAGGTCGAGGCGCCCTCGGCCATGGCGACGCCGCCAAGGGCGAGAATCTGGTTGGCCAAAGGCGCGGTGAGACCCACGGCGGCAAGACGCTGAATGAAGCCGCGGCGATCCATCCGCCCGTCCTTCACGTCACCGATCATCGAACGCAGTTGTTTATCCAGCATGGTTGTCCCCGTCTGGTTCCCGTATGGATGCAGGCGGTCGCGCGAGGCGACCACCGGGCTTGGCTGGCGGTAGATGGCACACCGAATGGGGTGCGCGTCAACTGCGACCGTGTGTATGCAAACGGTCTTCTGACTGTCTGTTGGGCAAAACCATATTCCGCAGCCCATCCGATCGGCAATCCAGCATCAAAACACGCTGAATTCCGCGCTGCACTGCAGAAAATTTGATCGCCGCATCAGACGAAGTATCGAGGCGAAATTCTACGCCACGGACATGTCGAGCGGCGGCGCGACGTGGTCTGGCAGCGGACAGACGTAAGGCGTCTTGGCTGTCCGCTTCTGGAGGTCAGCCGTGGCAGCCTTGATCAGCTCCGGGTCCGTCAGCGCCTTGATACCGATGCCGGCCATCGCCTTGGCGGCCTGCACCATGGCCTTGTGCGCATGCGCGCTCTTGCCCTGCGCGACCACCTGCCAGGTGTGGAAGGGCGTACCGATTGCAACCGTGGGTGCGTGGACCTGCACGGTCGGCACCACCCAGCTCACGTCGCCGACGTCGGTCGAGCCGACCAGCGGATTGCGCTTGGCATCCAGTGGCACCAGGAAGTCAGCCAGCGGCCGGTCGGTCGGCTCCATGCCGATCGCGTAATAGACCGACTCGATGTCCTTGTCGCTCAGCGTTGCGCGGATCTCCGTGGCAAAGCCCTTGTCTACGTCGTCGAAATGCGGCGGTCCGAGCTCTTCCATGACCCGATGCAGCGCCTGCTCCAGCGGCGTGTTCGGCAGGATGTTGGAGACCGCGGAGATGATCTTCATCTCGACCTTGGTCTCGGTCATCAGCGCCGCGCCGTCCGCGATCTTGCTCACGCGTCCGACCAGCTCGTTCATGCCGGGCAGATCACGGGCGCGGATCGAATAGCGCACGCGCGCATGCGCCTGCACCACGTTCGGGGCGATGCCGCCGGTGTCGAGCAGCGCGTAGTGCACGCGCGCGTCGCTCGGCATGTGCTCGCGCATATAGTTCACGCCGACATTCATCAGCTCCACGGCGTCGAGCGCGGAGCGGCCGAGATGCGGCGAGGCCGCCGCATGCGAGGTACGGCCGGTGAAGATGAAATCGGCGCGGGTGTTGGCGAGTGACGGCGTCACCGCGACTTCCCAGAAGCTGTGCGGATGCCAGGTGATGGCGATGTCGGCGTCTTCGAATGCACCGGAGCGCACCATGAAGGCTTTTGCCGCGCCGCCCTCCTCCGCGGGGCAGCCGTAATAGCGCACGCGGCCCGGCACCTTGTTCTCGGCAAGCCAGTCCTTCACCGCCGTCGCGGCGAGGAGAGCTGCGGAACCCAGCAGATTGTGACCGCAGCCATGGCCGTGGCCGCCAGTCTCGACCGGACGATGCTCCGCGACGCCGGCCTCCTGGCTCAGGCCCGGGAGCGCGTCATATTCCCCCATGAAGGCAATGACCGGTCCGCCCTCGCCCCATTCGCCCATCACCGCGGTCGGAATGCCCGCGACCTGCTCGGTGATGCGGAAACCCTGATGACGCAACTCGGCGAGATGCTCGGCGGCGGATCGCGCCTCGGTGTAGCAGACTTCGGGCATGCCCCAGACCTTGTCGCTGAGGTCGATGAAACGTGCCTTGATCGTGTCGATGCCACGCCAGATGTCGCTGCGGTTGTCCATGCTTCGGCCCCGTGATCCCTCGGTCAAACGAAGCGGCAATGGTTAGCAGCTTCATTGTACCGCGCCTAGCACCTCGCCGGACAGCAGCCATGCGGCCAATGCCGGAGGCCCGCTCGACCGACCGTGCATCAAGCCTTCCCGCGCCTTTCAAAGATTTCATCCGGTGCCTCGGGAATAGTTGGGGAACGAGGCTTTCAAGACGGCCTCCTCCGGCCTAAATTATCCGTGCTTCGCGCGTCGTTCCGCTAATCGGCGGAGCGATGCTCTCAGCCAGGAGAACTCCATGCCCGCCCTGACCGAATGGAGAGTGCCACCGGCCAATCAGCCGCGTGCGAGCGATTACGGTTTCGATCTCGACCGCGCGCTCGCCTCCGTCGTCGGCCTGCATGCCATCATCCCGCCGGACGCCTTCAGCGCCGAGACACTGGGGACTGAACGCGCCGGCAACGGCGTCGTGATCGACGACGGGCTGGTGCTCACCATCGGCTACCTCATCACCGAAGCAGAGTCGGTGTGGCTGCATGTCGGAGACGGGCGCGTAGTGGAGGGACATGTGCTCGGCTTCGATGCCGTCACCGGCTTTGGCCTGGTGCAGGCGCTCGGCCAGCTCGATGTCGCCCCCTTGCCGCTCGGGATCTCGGCCGAGACCCGGCTCGGCGACCGCGTCGTGGTCGGCGGCGCCGGCGGACGCACGCGTTCGGTCGCGAGCCAGATCGTGGCCAAGCAGGAATTCGCCGGCTACTGGGAATATCTGCTGGACGAGGCCATCTTCACCCATCCCGCGCACCCGAATTGGGGCGGCACGGCGCTCCTCAACGAGCGCGGCGAGCTGATCGGCATCGGCTCGCTGCAGCTCGAACGCGAGCGCGAGGCCAAGGCCGAGCACGTCAACATGATCGTGCCGATCGACCTGTTGAAACCGATCCTGGACGATCTGCGCAAATTCGGCCGCGTCAACAAGCCGGCACGGCCGTGGCTCGGACTGTTTTCGACCGAGATCGACAACCGCGTGGTTGTGATCGGGATCTCCGCCAATGGTCCCGCCGCCCGTGCCGAGCTCAAGACCGGCGACGTCATCCTCGCGGTCGACGGCGAGAAGGTCACGAGCCAAACCGGCTTCTACAAGAAGCTGTGGGGCCTCGGCGCTGCCGGCGTCGACGTGCCGCTGACGGTACATCATGAAGGCGTCACCTTCGACGTCACGGTGACCTCGACCGATCGCTACAAGCTCTTGAAGGCGCCGAAGCTGCACTGACGATCAGAACTGACGCAAGGAAGCGACGATGAGCGAGGCCGTCGTTGACGATATCGTGGCCGTGCTGCCGCCGCTGCTCAATGCGCTGGAGGCGCTCGCCTTTTTTCAGCGCAACCTGCACCCGCCGGCCTTCGGCTCCGTGATGAATGCGATTGGCGCTCCCGACGAGGCGTTGCAAACGGCGCGCGCGGCAATCCGAGAATGGCCGGAGGAGTTCACCGGACTGCGCGAGCGGCTCGATCGTGCCTGCGACGAGACGCTCGCCGCCTTTGCCGGCCTGCGCGAGGTCGAACGTGGCAATGGCGACCTCGTCGCGGTCTTCCGCGCACTACGTCATGTGCCGCGCGCGCAGGAGGCACTCTATCCGCTGGCCGTGCGGTTTCCGCCGGTCAGCAGTTTCTTCCTCAACGCCGCGAATCGCGAGAATGCCGACCTGTTGTCGCGGCTCGAAGCCGGCGCGGACGCGCACACCGGCATCATCCACGATCACAACGAGCCCGGCAGCCGCGGTGGCTTTTCGGTCTACGTGCCCGAATATTATACGCCCGATCGCGCCATGCCGCTGGTGATGGCGTTGCACGGCGGCAGCGGCAACGGCCGCGGTTTCCTGTGGAGCTGGCTGCGCGATGCCCGCAGTCTTGGTGCGATCCTGGTGGCGCCGACCGCGACCGGCCCAACCTGGGCGCTGATGGGTGACGATTCCGACACGCCCAACCTCATGCGCATTCTCGAAACCGTGCGCAGCCGCTGGACCATCGACGCCTCGCGCATGCTGCTCACCGGCATGAGCGACGGCGGCACCTTCTGCTATGTCACCGGCCTCGACGGCGCCTCGCCCTTCACGCATCTCGCGCCGGTGTCGGCGACCTTCCATCCGCTGAGGGTCGAAATGGCTGACGCTGCGCGTCTGCAGCGCCTGCCGATCTTCATCGCGCACGGCAAGCTCGACTGGATGTTTCCGGTGCAGACCGCGCGGCAGACGCAGGCGGCCCTCGCCGCCGCCGGCGCCGACGTCACCTATCGCGAGATCGACGACCTCAGCCACACCTATCCTCGCGAGATCAACGCGGAGCTGGTGCAGTGGCTGAATGGAGAATGAACAACCTCTCCTTCCCTGCGCCCTACTGCCGCGGAACAATCGATCCGGGCCGACGTTATCGCCCGTCATCGGAGGTTTCGCCATGCGGATGTTTCTTGGAATGATTTTGGGCGCGCTGCTGCTTGCCTGCGGCGTGTATGTCTATGACTCCATGCAGACGTCGTCGGTTGCTCATGGCGAGGTCGCGACGACCAATCGCACCATCGTAAACTGGGATGTCGCCAAAGCCGATTGGGACGCGCTGCGCGATCGCGCGCACAAGGACTGGGTCCGCATCTCCTCCAAGTAACGATGTGGTATCATGAATGAGGCGCCGTCGCGGGTCCGCGGCGGCGCCTTCGTATTGCGCGGTGAATATCGCTCGGCTCAGTTCATCTTGGCCTTGCGGGCGTCGGCGATGACCTGCTCGAACTCGTTCATGCTGAGCACGCCGGGCACGCGGTATTTGCCGACGATGAAGGACGGCGTGCCGCGGAAACCGAAGGCTTCGGCCTGCTCGTTGTTGCGCTTGAGCACGGCGTCGATGTCCTTGGCGTGATCGGCGAGATCGCGCTTCAACCGATCCATGTCGACGCCGGCCGCCGCGAGCAGTTCGTTGATGCGCGGCTCCGTCAGGCGCGAGCTGACGCCCATCATGGCGTCATGGGCCTGGTGGTATTTGTCCTGGAATTTCGCCGCCAGCGCGGTCCGCGCGGCCGTGACCGAAACCGGACCGAGAATCGGCCAGTCCTTCATCACCAGCCGGACCTTGCCGTCGTCCTGGATGACCTGACGCAACTCGGGCTCGAGCTTGCGGCAATAGGGGCAGTTATAGTCGGACCATTCGATGATGCTGATATTCCCGTCGGGATTGCCGGCCACGGGAACGTCGGGATCGCGCAGCACCTTGGCTTCGGTCAGCACCTCGTCTTCGTCGGTTGCCGCCCGCGCCGCGGTGATCCCACCGGCGACAAGGGCGCCCGCTCCAATCAGCGTCAGCGCCGCGCGCCGCGTCGGCACAAGGCTCTTATTCCTGAATCCAGCCATATCTCGTTCCATTTCGGTCCCATTTCCGTGGATACGGTCCGAGACTGGGAATTGTTACAGGTCATATAGAGTGTCGCGGCGCCGATGTCATCGCCACGCTATGCCGGTATCGGGGCCGGCGCTTGGGAAGCGGCAACGCGGGGCAGCATTGCCATCAGCGTGCCGGTCATCGTGGCGATCAACGTGACCTTGCCCTCGTGCTCGGCAAACGCCCTGGCCTCGCAAAAGGTCAGCGTGCGGCCGGGCTTGACCACCTCTGCCTTGAAGACGAAACGCTCGCCCCGTGCCGGCGCGAGCAGCGTAGTCTTGAACTCGACGGTGAGGATATCGGCCTCGCGCGGCATCAGGGTGAAGGCGGCGACACCACAGGCATTGTCGAGGCCTGCGGTAATGATGCCGGCGTGGACAAAGCCGTTCTGCTGTGTGAGGGCCGGCGAATGCAGCATGGCTAATTCAGCCTCGCCCGGCGCAAGGCGGACGATCACGATACCGAGCGTGTGCATCGCCGGCTGGCCGTCGAACATGGCGATGCCAGCCGCGCGATAGCCCGGGTTCTTCGGCTCATATGCAGCCATGGCTCAGGCCTCCGCCTTCTCGGCGAGGTGCCTCAAGGCCACCTCGCGGATGGCATCCGTGAACGGCACCGATTTGCGCTGGCTCCGGTCCATGTGCACGCCCGTGATCTCGCAGAACGCGGCGATCTCGCCGGTCTCGGCATTGGTCATGTCGTGCCGGAAGCGGATCGATTTGTCGCGGATCTCAAGCAGATGGCTGCGGATCTCGACGATGTCGCCGGCGCGCAGCTCGCGCTTATAGGTGATGTTCTGCTGCACGGCGGCCATGCCGCGGCCGGAGCCGCGCAGATAGCTCGGCGTCAGCCCGAGGCGAGCGAACAGATTCCAGTTGGCCTCGTCGAATTTGCCGACATACCACATGATGTTCATATGGCCGACGTGATCGCACTGCCATGGATAGACCGTGCCGCGATAGGTCGCCTCCTGCTCCATCGCAATTCTCCCTGGCCTTTTCTGCCTTTGATTGTCGATACGGTAGCGTATCAACCTCCTCCCGCGTTAGCAATACGGCACCGTATCAAGAATCGGCGAGGCTGCCTGCATGAGTGACGGCAAAGGCGATGTCTGGGTCGAGGCAGGGCTCACCGAGCTCGCCCGATCGGGAGTCGAGGGGGTTCGGGTCGAGGTGCTCGCCAAGAATCTGGGCGTCACCAAGGGCGGCTTCTACCGCCGCTTCGCCGACCGTGCCGCACTGCTCGGTGCCATGCTGGAACGCTGGCGCGAGGGGCGCTCAACGGCGATCGCGCAGCAAACGAGTCTCGATGGCCAAGAGCCCCGTGAACGGCTGCGGGCGGTGATCCAGCTCTATTCGGAGCGGCTCAATCCGGACGGGATGGCAATCGAGCTTGCGATCCGGCAATGGGCTCGCTCGGACGAGGGCGCCGCGGCAGCGGTGGCGAACGTGGACGCCGCGCGGCTGAAGCACGTCGCCGAACTCTATCGCGCGACCGGCCTCGATACCGAGGCAGCCGAAGCGCAGGCCTTCCTGTTCTACTGCTTCATCTTCGGCCAGAGCCTGCTGTTCGTCGAGCGCGGCCCGCGCAAGCGATCGCAGCTCGTGGCAAAATCGGCCGAGAAGCTCCTGGATTAAAGCAAGAGGCCGGAGCTTGGCTCCGGCCTCTGCGTCGTCTTGAAGCGTCAGGCGGCGCCCTTCAGCTTCTTGTTGCATTCGCTGTAATAGCCGCCGCCCTTCTCGATCCACTTCATGCCGCCATTGCCGTTGGTGGCCTTGTTGGCGTTGTACTGGTCGACGCAGGTGTGCAGGCGCCCCTTGCCGGGGGTCTCCTTGGCGTATTTCGGATCGACCGCGTTCGGATAGATCGCGGGGCCGGCCGGCAGGGTCGGGGCAGCAGCCGGGGCGGCCTCCTTCTTCGCCTGCTTCGGCTCGGCGGGAGCGGCGGGCGCAGCAGGAGCGGCCGCGGTCGGCGCAGCCGCTGGCGTCGCGTCCGCGCCGCACTGGGCCTTGCGGAAGTCATTCCACTTCGTGGTGCCGAGCGACCCGTCCTTCTTGGCGGCCTGGTATTTCGCGCTGCACTCCTGCGAGGTCAGCGCCTGCGCCGGCGCACTTGCCACCAGCGCGGCAAAGCCCGACAGCGCAACTGCACATAGCAACTTTGATTGAATGGTCATCCTTGGTCTCCTCCTTGATCTTCCCCCGAGGGAAGTGAACCGAGGATTGCTATCCTAGCGTGCCGCCCGCCCGCGACAAGGAAGCGATGGCTGCTGCCGCCAAAATATAGTGATCCTCCACGTTCCAATTATTCATGTCGCGTTCAGCAACGCCAGCCGACTTTCGCGCCCTTCGCAATTCCCGCAAGAAGAGTGCAGCACCATGACCCTCACATCTCGCCTCGCCGTCGTCGCTCTCGCCTCCCTGCTCGCCACCGGCACCGCCTTCGCGCAGACCGCCGCGCCGGCAGCAAAGACCGACACCAAAACCACAACCGCCGCCCCCATGGACAAGAAGGCACCGAAGGAGCACTCGGCCGAGTCGCTCGAATGCTCCAAGCAGGCCGACGCCAAGGGCCTGCACGGCAAGGAGCGCAAGAAATTCCGCTCCGAATGCATCAAGACCGCCAAGGCCGGCATGGCCGCGCCGGCTGCGGAGAAGAAGTAAATCCTTCCCCCCTGCTCGCGGCTTCGGCGAGAGGCGCGCGCATTGCGGTATGACGTGGCCGCAATTGTGCGCCTCTTGTTGATTTGCGATAAGGTGGTGTGAAGCAAATCACCGCCTCCCTGCCGTTCGAATGGCCGAGCCGTGCCAAGATGTTGAGCACGGTGGAAACGCTCGTCATTGGCACCGCCGGGGGCCTCGTGTTTCTGCTCGCGGGCCTTCCGGGGGGATTGATCTCGGGCTCCATGATCGCGGTAGGGATCGCCGCGATCGCCGGTCGCCAGCTGACGCTGCCGCCGATCCTGACCCAGACGGTGCTGGTGCTGCTCGGCATTTCGTTAGGATCAGTCGTCTCTCGCCACCTGCTTCAACAGGTCAGTGCCTATCCGCTCACCATCGGGCTGCTCGCGCTCGCGACCTTCTGCTCGACCTTCGGCTCCAGTTATTATCTCCAGCGCATTCACGGCTGGGACCGCACCTCGGCCTTCCTCGCCGGCAGCCCCGGCGCGCTGTCGCAGATCACGATTTTGGCGGTCGAGCGCGGCGCCGACCTGCCGGGCATCGCGGTGGTGCAGACCATGCGCGTCATCATCCTCACCGCGGCCCTGCCGATGGTGCTGGCGTTCGCCGGCGTCGCGCCCTCCGTCGCGCCATCGCTGACGACGACGATCGCCTCGCCGCTCGACCTCGTCGAGCTGGTCGCGGCCTCGCTGGCCGCGGCACTCCTCCTGCGGCTGATCAGGTTTCCGGCGAGCTGGATGTTCGGTGCGATGATCGGCTCAAGCGTGCTGCATGGCGCCGGTTGGGTCGAGGGCGGCCTGCCGGACTGGGTACGCGGCGTGGCGCTGGTCGGCATCGGCGCCCTGATCGGCAGCCGCTTCGCGCGGATGAGGATCAAGACGCTCGCCGGCCACATCAACGCGGCACTGGGCTCGTTTGCCATCGCCATCGCCGTTTCCGCGATCTTCGTCGGCATCGTGGCGCTCACCACGCAGGTGAAATTCTCCGACGTCGTGGTCGCCTACGCACCGGGCGCGATGGACGCCATGCTGGCGCTGGCCCTGACGCTGCACATCGATCCGATCTTCGTCGGCGCACATCACCTCTCGCGCTTCGTCTTCGTGACGATCGCGACGCCGGGCATTGTGCACCTGTTCGGCCGGACGCAGGACGATGTGGATGATTGAGCCTCAGCGCTTCACCGTCGCAACGAATCCCCACGCGGCGATCGCAGCCATCAAGAGCGAGATCAGCACGTTGTAGCCGGCAAGCGAGAGGCCGAGGAAGCGCCACTGCACCTCGTCGCAGCGGACCACCTTCACGGTGTCGAGCCGCGACAGCAGGTCGGTGGAGCTGCCGAGATTGACGACGGGACCGGAGCAGTCGGTCGGTCCCTTCCAAAAGCCCCATTCGACGCCGGAATGATAGGTGCCGAGCCCGGCATTGGCGATGCTCGCGAGCGCAAGGATCGCCAGGCCCGCGAGCAGCAGCGGTCTCGGCGCACCGCCCCGCGCCGCGAGTGCGATGAGCAGGCCGAGCGGGATCACGAGGTAATAGGCGTAGCGCTGCTCCAGGCAGAGCGGACAGGGCACAATCCC
This sequence comes from Bradyrhizobium sp. CW1, assembly GCF_023100665.1. Lineage (NCBI taxonomy): Bacteria > Pseudomonadati > Pseudomonadota > Alphaproteobacteria > Hyphomicrobiales > Nitrobacteraceae > Bradyrhizobium > Bradyrhizobium sp. CW1. The sequence goes on along the minus strand of NZ_CP064684.1, from coordinate 803,586 downwards.
GAGCACCAGCTGGAAGAACCAGGCGCCCGCGATGGTCGCGGCTGCCGTCAGCGCGACCGCGAGCGAAGCGGCCAGCGCAGGGGTCGTGGCCGCCGGTTTGAACGCAGGTATTGCGGCACTCTGGGTTGTCACGGCAGCCTCCTTTCGATGGGTCGCTTTCCAAGGCTGTAACCCCGGCTCATGCGGCTGTCGAGAACGGCCCGGATCACTTTGGCGCGGGTTGACCCCGCTTGGTCCATGGCTATAGTCCGCCGGCTTCGCGACGCCCGCCTAGGGCCGACCGAGGGCCCCTGTGGCGGAACTGGTAGACGCGCTCGACTCAAAATCGAGTTCCGCAAGGAGTGCTGGTTCGATTCCGGCCAGGGGCACCAACTAGGCTGTTCAAGCCCGTTCTAAATCGTCCGCAACCATCCGCAGTACTCCAAACCTGGCGTTGCTCGGTACGCGTCAGGCCCGACTTCCGGCTCGATCTTCAGATGGCCGAGATGTCCAGCTTCGAGCCATCGGTCAGACGCGACAGCCGGAACGGTGCGGGATCGACGCAAGGAGTGTCGTTGACGAGAAGCTGTGCGGCCAGATAGCCAAGGCCCGGGCCCAAACCGAAGCCGTGACCCGAGCAGCCCGCTGCGAGGACGAGGCCTTCCACCCGGTCCACCTTCGACACGACAGGCACTGCATCCGGCGTGCAATCGACGAAGCCGCCCCAAGCGCTACCGAGCTTTATTTCGCCGAGTTGGGGGAAGGTTTTCCGGACACTCGCCACCACTTGGCTCACCAGCCATTTCAAGGGCGGAGGATCCAGCACGCGATTCTGTTCGAAGATCCGATCGTCGTTGGTCAGCAGCGCCGTCATTGAATCCGGCCCCGAAACGAACGATTGGCCGACGCCAATCCTGACGTTCTTCAGGCGACGCAAGAACTGCGGCATGAATTCCCGGCTGTACCGGATAGCCTGGGGCGTGATTTCGAGGTTCGCCTTGCCGCTGATCGCAAGCGTATAGCTGCCGTCCAGTCGACGCGTGATCGTGCAGTAGGGTGTGGAGACCGCCTCGCCTATGTTGATTGTCGGGGTGGAACGCAGCGCGGTCTGACGGATGCTCGCTTGGGGAAAACTGATCCCGAGCGGCCGAAGGAAGCGCGAGGACCAGGCGCCGGCGGCGCAAAGCACCGCGCTGGTTCTGATATAGCCCTTCTCCGTGTGCACGCCTGCAATCTTGCCATTGGCCAAGTCGAGCGCCCGCGCGGCGCATCCCTGGTGGATCGTGGCGCCCAGAATTCTGGCCCCTTCGGCGATAGCCGGCGCGGCGAGCGCAGGTTCGGCCTTGCCGTCCCGAGCCGAATAGGTCCCGCCGACCCATTTGTCGCGCGCTTCGGGGACGCGCTCGGCCACCTCCGCCCGGCTCAGCACGCGGGTGTCGACGTCGTACTCCCTGGCGACCTCGCGCCACCTTTCCCAGCCGGCGAGCACAGCCTCGTCGTGGGTCGCATAGACGAGTCCGCAGCGCCGAAATCCGAGGTCCCGATTGATATCGCGCGTGAGCTCGTCCCACAGCCGCATAGAGATCACCGAGAGTGGCAGTTCGCGGCGATCGCGGTTCTGCTGCCGGCACCAACCCCAGTTTCGGCTCGATTGTTCACAGGCGACGTGACCCTTCTCGAGGAGCGCCACAGAGAGGCCGCGCTTCGCCAGGTAATAGGCGGCCGTAGCGCCGAGGATACCGCCGCCGACTATGACGACATCGGCCTCGGCCGGGAGACGCTCATCGCTGTGAATGCGCTCGACATGGGGCGACATGTTCCAACGAACCTCGGCTGCCAAGAACGCGGAAGCAAAATTCCGATCAACCCTTCATCGCATCAGGCGCCCGATAGAATGTGCTGAAATCATCTAGGACTTCGCAAGATGTTCGGGTTTTTGAGCGCTTGAGCGATACGAGCTGCTCAAGCGCGATCGTCCCAGTTCGGCGCAACGGCGGCGCGACCTGCTTGTCCACGGAGACTGGACCGCTTTTCGATGCCCCAGAAAAATGGACCCAGACCGTCGCGATTGGCTCGGCGACACCGGGACGAGTGATGTCCTGAACCACGAGCGTCGAGAAGGCACCAGCGCGGCGGCAAAGCCCATTTCGGCGCCCGAAGTCATCTTCCGCACTGTCTCGATCGTCTTCCATACGCCGACATAGCCGGGTTTCATCACAAAGCTGTCGCCGGCGCGGAAAATGCGAGGCTCCTTGCCTTCCTCGGTCAGCTCCACCACGCCGGAAAGGATGTGGCAGTACTCAAAGGTCTCGCCCTTGATCGAGCGGTTCTCGCCAGGCGTGGCTTCCCAGACTCCGGTCTTCACCGAGTCGGCGCGGGAGGAGTCCTGCTCCCAGGTCCTGAGGTCATCGAGGCCGGACCGGCGAAGGCCGGTCGACGGCGTCAAGCGTTTGCTCCGATCGCAGGCAGACGGTCTAGCCTTCGAGGTCGTGAGCGGTGCCGGCATCCATGGATGTGCCGGGTTCGAGCAGCACGACCTCGCAGACGTCGTCCAGCGCGACAGGGCAATGCTCTACCCCATGCGGGACCACGATGAACTCGCCTTGCTCGATGATCTCGTCCCGATCACGAAACTTCATCAGCAGGCGGCCTTTGTGCACCAGGAAGAGTTCGTCACCGCTCCTGTGAAAGCGCCAGGCGAACTCGCCCGCGAACTTGGCGAGCTTGATCTGCATGTCGTTAATCTGACCCGCGATCTTCGGAGACCAAGTCTCCTTGAGCTGCCCGAACGAGCTGGCCAGGTTCTTCTTGTGGAGCGGCGAGAGATGCCGGTTCAGAGCGGCCACGTCACGGATGATGGCCCCAAGCTGGCGAGCGACGTCCTTGTCGTCGGCCGGATACTTGCCGTCCAACGCGGCCGTGCCGATAGTGAAGCCGGCGGCTCCTGCGTCCTTCAGGATGGCGATCCGCTCAGGCGTATCAATCGAGCCGGCCACATAGACGGGCTTGGGCACCGCCGCGCACACCGCCTTGATGAGGGCCGGGACGTCTTCCTTGGAGCGATAGGCGAGCAGGTCGAGGCCATACACGCCCTCCCGCACGGCGAGCGCCTGGGCGCTCTCAACGATCTCCTCGATGCTCCCTTCGAGCACGCTCGGATGACCGGTGATGCGACCCGGGAAGGGGCAGTATTGAATGCCGGTGCCAGCAAGGATCGGCAACACGTCGTCAACATGTGTGCCGCCGAGCAAGACGTTGACGCCGATTTCAACCGCCGCTTTCGCCGAAACGATCTCACTTTGCCGGTCGAGTGAGACGACTTCGAGATAGGAGGTGGCGCCGTCTGCCTTGATGACCCGGTTGAGAACTTTGAGTCGATCAATCGGCAGGCCGATGTCCTTGAAACCGATGTGGCGAACGCCAAGCCTCAGGGCGGTCTTGAGTTGTTCAGAGGCGTCCCCGACGGTGCGATCGTTGCGCGTGAGCATGAAGATAAAGCGAAGGCCCATTAGACTACCCCTTCTTTGGTCTTAATTTGCGCGGCGACGAGCCTTCGCGCGTAAGCCAGCGCGGTCTCGAGACTGCCGGTGTCGGCGATGCCTCGACCCGCAATGTCGAATGCCGTGCCGTGATCAGGGCTTGTACGGACGAACGGCAGGCCGAGCGTGATGTTCACACCCTTTTCGAGGCCGAGATATTTCACCGGAATTAGGCCCTGATCGTGATATTGGGCCACGACCACATCGAAGCGGCCCTTGCGGGCCTGCATGTAGACAGTGTCCCCGGGCCAGGGGCCACTGGCGTCGATGCCCTCGGCGCGGGCCGCTTCGATCGCAGGCCGGATGATCTGGATTTCTTCGTCGCCGAAGAGACCACCTTCGCCGGCATGGGGGTTGAGTCCTGCCACTGCAATGCGCGGCGCCGCGATCCCGAGGGCCTTGCCGCCCTCATTTGCGAGCCGGATCGCCGACATCTGGGCATCGAAATCCGCTTGGTCGATGGCTTTGCGCAGCGACATGTGGATGGTGACGAGAACCGTCCGGATATCATCGTTGGCCAGCATCATCGCAACGCGCTCCGCACCACCATAGTCGGCGAGGATTTCGGTGTGCCCGGGATAGCGAATGCCCGCGCTTGCCATCGCTTCCTTGTTGATCGGTGCGGTGACGATGCCGCTGACCTTGCCGGCCTTGGCTGCCGCGACGGCGGCGACGATGGCATCGAAGGAAGCTTGGCCGGACATGGCGTTGACGCTCCCGAGCGGAGGCGGCGCGATGATTTGCGTCGCCTCGACGACTTCGATGGACCGCGGCTCAGAGCGCGCCTCTTCAGGTCGGGCGATACGCCTGACCGTCAGCTCGAGACCCAGACGATGGACGATATTCTCCATCACGACGTAGCTGCCGAATACGACCGTGCCTTCGCCGGCTTTGGCCAATGTCTTCGCCACGATCTCCGGGCCGATGCCGGAGGCATCGCCCATTGTGACGGCGAGGGGAGCGGATTGGGTCATGATACAACCAGTTCTGATACCGAGGTGCCAAGGCGGAGCCGCGTGATCGCACGACGCAGCGTATCGTCGTCGCCAAAGCCGCCTGCCTTCATGGCGATCAGCAGCTCTCGTCCATCTCCGAGGGACGTGCGGCCAAGCGGAAAGCCTGGCTCGAGCTCTTGCAGGATCTCGAACTCATAAATGTCCAGGCCGTCCAGAATCGCCTCCATGGTGTCCCCGCCTGTGGCGATCACCATATCGAAACGCTCGTCGGCCAGCCGTCGAGCCGCATTTTGAGCAATGTCGCGCAGGACGGATCCGGGATCATTCATCCGTTCGATCGGAGCCTGCAGCAGAGCGATTCCAGGCTCCATTGCGATGCAGTCGGCCTGACGATGGCTGCGCGGATTGGCGCTGCCGATCGCAACAAGAATGTCGCCACTAACCGCGGCGGTCACGTCCGACGCAACCGCAAGCGGCGCAAGACGCTTCGCCAGGGCAAGGGCCATGCCCGGAGAGCCCACCCATAGGATCGACTCCGGATCCGGCAGGGCGGCAACTTGTTTGTCGAGATCGGCCTGTGTTGCAGCATCAAGGATGACGACGCTTCCGATGGAGGCCGGAACGAGCTCAGCCAGCCGAGAATGTCGCGCCGGATGGACGGGGTCGCGACCGTATTCGGTCTCCGTTACAGGAATGCCGTCCACAAGCTGAACGCCGTCGACGGTTGTACGCCCAGCGCCAGGGAACGCAGGTGCAAAGACCAGCATCTTGCGGCCGCTTACGGTGAAGGCCGCTTCCATCTCGGCCGTCACGTGCCCGCGAAGAGTCGAGTCGACGGTCTTGTAGAGGACAACCCGCGAAGCGAGCTGCTCGGCAAGTTCTGACTGCCGCCGCGCCGCTTGCGAAACCGGCACTGATCTAGATCCGCTATCAACGGCGACAATCGTGGCCTCCTGGTGCGGCAGCCGGCGTCGGCCGACAACGGCTCGCAAACCGCGCTCGACAAACGGACCGGCCCCATCGGCGGCGCTGGTCAGGTCGTCGGCTAGGATACCGATTGTGTATTCGCCATTGGTTCGCATGGATCAATTATGCTAAGCAAATTCAACATAAAAAGCGATATTTTTTGCGCTACATTGGTGATATGAGATCACCAATGAGGCGATCAGAAATACCTTCATTGGACGACTTGCGTGCGTTCGAGACCGCTGCGCGGCTGGGGTCGGTTCGGCTTGCCGCGAACAGCCTTGCCTTGACCCATGGGGCTGTGAGTCGCCGTATCACCAAACTGTCGGAAGACCTTGGCTTCAAACTCTTCGAAAAAAGCGGACGTGGCTTGAGTCTCACTGCCTCTGGAGAAGTGCTCAACCTCACACTCGGCCGTTTCTTCACCGAGCTGGCGACAACCGTTGAGAGCTTGCGTGCTGCCAACGCACAGCAGAACTCCCTCGTTCTCTCATGCGAGCCTTCAGTCGCTATGCGCTGGCTTATTCCACGGCTTGCAAGCTTTCAGGCCGTCCATCCCGACATCGCTCTACATCTGTCAGTCGCCGGCGGCCCCGTCGAGTTTCGCCGCGATCGGATCGATCTGGCTATACGTCGGCTCGACTTTGCGCTCCCAGAGGCGTGGCACGTCCGGCGCCTTTTTCCTGAAAGGGTAGGACCGGTCATGAGCCCTCAGCTCGCAGCGGTGTTTGCCTCAGGAAACTACATCGCCCTAGGTTCGAAGACTCGGGCGGACGCTTGGTCGCGATGGCTTTCCACCCACCCGTCGGTGCGGCGCCCCGCGGAGATACGCTTCTACGATCACCACTTCCTCATCGTCGAAGCAGCATTGGCGGGATTGGGCGTTGCCCTCAGCCCGCGGGTCCTTGCAACGGACGACGTAGATAGAGGGCGGCTCATCGCACCTGCCGGTTTCGATCCGGACGAAAGCCACTATGGCCTCATCTGGGCGGGAGAAACTGAACTGTCTGGGAAAGCGAACTATCTTGCTTCATGGCTGCAGGAACAGTGCAATCTGATCTAATGATTCAACTTCGCGCTCCTCAAGGGCTCGGCGCTATCAGGCGTTGAACCCGACTTGAGAAGGTGTTCGTCGATTCGACGCGTGTGCGATCACCGCCGGAAACACTTCCGCGTCAGCGGAAGCCGATTCGCTTTCCGAGATGAATTTCATCGATAGAATCCGAGAACGGCCTTGGTCTCGAGATATTCTTCCATGCCCTCGCGGCCGTATTCCCTGCCGTTTCCGGAACGCTTGTATCCGCCAAAAGGTGCGTTCGGGTCCCAGTCGGGATAGTTGAGATGAACTTGACCAGACCGGATCTGCCCGGCGACCGCCTGCATCGTTTCAATATCCGTGCCCTGCACATGCGCGCCGAGGCCGTAGACGGTATCGTTGGCAATCTCGACCGCCTCGTCGACCCTATCGTAGGGAATGATCGACAGCACCGGGCCGAAGATCTCCTCCTGCGCAATTCTCATGTCGCGATTGACGTTCGAGAAGATGGTCGGCCGCGCATAGAGGCCGACCTGAAGGTCGTTGGGCCGCCCCGGCCCGCCAATGACAAGCTTGGCGCCTTCCTCCAGGCCGATGCCGATCATGGCCTGGATACGCTCGAACTGCGGCGGGTTGGCGATCGGACCATGGGTCGTGCTTTCCGCAAGCGGATCGCCGACCACCAATTCAGAAGCGGCCGCCGCCGCCAGGATCTCGACCTTTGCCATCTGTGAGCGGGACACAAGCATACGCGTCGGTGCGCTGCAGGATTGGCCGAGATTGCGGAAGGCGGCGGCGACACCGAGCGGAACAGCCCGGCTCAAATCCGCATCCGGCAAGATGATGTTCGGTGACTTGCCGCCGAGCTCCTGTGCGACGCGCTTGACGGTGGGCGCCGCTGCTTGCGCGACGAGAACGCCTGCCCGCGTCGAGCCGGTGATCGAGATCATGTCGACTTGCGGATGCGACGCCAGACCGGTCCCCACGACTGGACCTGTCCCGTTGACGAGGTTGAAGACGCCGGGCGGACAGCCGGCATCGTCCATCACCTTGGCGAACAACAGGGCACTCAGCGGCGAAAGTTCGCTCGGCTTCAACACCACCGTGCAGCCAGCTGCCAGCGCCGGAGCGACCTTGGCCGTAATCTGGTAGAGGGGCCAATTCCAGGGGGTGATAAGACCACAGACGCCGATTGCCTCGCGCATAATCGCGGTGCTGCCGCGCGTGGCGATGAACGGATAGGTCGCGAGATTGTCACGCGCGACGCGGATATGTTCGGCAGCGAGCGGCACCTGGGCGCGGCGCGCGTAAGTGATGGCGGCCCCCATCTCGCACGTGATGGCCTGCGCAAACAGCTCCAGTCTATCGAGAAGCAAACCGTGAACCCGGTCGAGCAGCGCCGCCCGCTCGGCAGCCGGCTTACGGGACCAGCCGGTAAAGGCTTTTCTCGCGGCTACGACCGCGCAGTCTACATCCTCGTCATCGCCGAGCGCGATTTCTGCGACCGGCTGCTCGATCGCCGGATTGACGACGATCGCCGTCGCCAACCCTGTCGGCTTCCGCCATTCTCCGTCGATGTAAAATTTGCCGAGGAAGCCGGCTTCCGTCAGGTGTCGAACGGCCGAGGTCATTGGAAGCGATCCTTGATCCGGTAATAGACGCCGACCAGCGGAAGCTGGGCATGCGCAAATCGCCGCCCGATTCTGTTTCAGATCTACCAGCCGCGCATCCGCGGCCACTGAGCTTCGATTGCGTCACTTCCCGCCGAGATGACATTGTAAAGTTCGTGCTGTGACGCCGTCGCGCAGGCATGATTGGGCAGAATCCTGACCTTCGCGCCGATCGGGATATGCGGGAGGGCTGCAGCCGATCTGGACCTTATGGCGAGGATGCCGTGCTCCTGGCTCGCCTGCGCGACGATCAGATTCGGATAGAGTTGGCCGGACAGATCGCAGACGAGACCGTAACCTTGGTCGACCCGCTGCGCCGCGGTGCCGCGATCACGTGACAGTGCCATCCAGCCCGCATCGACCAAAATCCATCCCTTCTCCGGCTTCGTGCCGATGACGGTGGCGAGAACCGAGATCGCGATGTCGTCGGTCGTGCAGACACCGACGCCGTGCATCACCAGATCGAAGAACATGTAGACGCCGGCCCGCATCTCCGTGACGCCGGTCAGGCCTTCGGCGAAATGGGCGGTCGGCGTCGAACCGACACTTACGACCGGGCATTCATGCCCCGCCGCCCGCAATGTCTCCGCGGCCGCCACGGCCACGGCCCTTTCGTTCTCTGCGGCCGCGACGAGGGCATCGGACGAGCAAAGGCTGTAGGATTCGCCGGCATGGGTGAGAATGCCGGCGAGCGTGACGCCGGCCTCGGCCAGGGCCGCCGCGACGGCGATGAGCTTGGGATCGGTGGCGGTCAGCCCGCCGCGATGGCCGTCGCAGTCGATCTCGATGAAGGCGGAGGGCGTCACGCCGGCGGCACGCGCTGCCGTGCCCAACATCGCCGCCTGTTCAGGCGAATCGAGCAGCACCTTAAGGTCAACGCCGGCTTTGCGGAGACGCATCGCCCTTTCAGCGGTGTGCGGTGCCACGCCGACGGCATATGTCACGTCACGGAAACCGTACTGCGCGAAGTACTCAGCCTCCGCCAAGGTGGAGACCGTGATCGGCCCCGGCCCGGAGGGATAGGCGCGCTGGGCAACCTCGATGGATTTCGCGGTTTTCATATGGGGGCGCAGCACGACGCCAGCCGCGGCCATACGAGAGGACAGACGGGCGAGATTGCGATCCAGCCGGTCTTTGTCGAGCAGGAGGGCCGGCGTCGCCAGTGCGCCGACCGTCGCGGTTATCTCGCGTGGCGCGGCGTTCTGGCTATCCGTCCGGCGCATATCGGGGCGTTGCATCTCAAGGTCTCCTAGCCGAACGACTGGTTGGCGACCGCGAACGTGCGCGCCGGCCCGGTCCATGGCATCTGCGTCCCCAAGACCATGGTGGTGGCGTCGCTGACCTTCTGCAGGCCGATGTTTCCAAGCCAGTCACCGAGTTGCGAGGAGGCGGAGGTGTCGATCCGGACGAAAACACTCCCGAGGGGCGCGAGCGCGGCCTCGATCAATGCGCGCGCATCGGTCGGGCTTTCGGCGATCACAGGGCCGATGACATGCCCGCGGCCGAAGAGACGGGAAATGGCGTAGCCGCGGGGTATGCCGTCACGCAGCAGGACATAGCCGCAACCGACCTCGATCAGCCGGTTCAGCATCTCGCGCCTCATCCAGCCGGTGGCCTCGTGATCGAGACCGACTATGGCCTCGAAGTCCGACGGAACCATCGCTCTGACGTTTCCGACCGGCGGCATGTCGCGGCCCTGGCCAGGAACGCCATGATGCTGGTGCAGCATGCCGATGCTGGCGAAGCCGCGGCGTGCGTAAAGCGCAAGGCCTTCGGCGGTCGAATTCAGCGTGACGATTCGTGGTCGTGCCGCCGCGAGCAGCGCGTCCATCAGCCGGGCCCCGTACCCCCGTCCCTGAACGGCTTTCGAGACGATGACCATTCCGGCGGAAGCATGGGTGTCGCCGTAAGGCCACCACAGCGCGGTCCCCACCACAGCACCCGCACTCGTCACCACGAAACCGCGGCCAAGCTGCAGCGCAAATTCCCAATCCTTGAGCAGATACGGCCAAGACATCTCCTGCGAGAGCTTCAAGGCACCTTTCAGATGCGCTCTCGCGAAAGGGACTAGGGCCACGTCTTCAATCTCGCGTTCTCCGGCTTGGGTAGCTTCGGTTGCCATGATGCGTCGACGTCTCATGCTTGGGTTAGCGGACTAATCGTCAGTGCCTGACACGGCGAGGTCCATCTGACGATGTTCCCGCGAATTGCAGCGTATCTTGGCTGCGACAGCATTACGCGATCAGGCTGACGCAGAGTTCGGCAGGGAATTGCATTGATGATCCGATAGAAGGGACGATGTGCTGTCAGCGTCTCGCCACGCCGCAGCGCGATCCCGTTCCGGCATCCGATGGCCCGGAACGATACCGGGCATCAACCGCGGATCGCTCCGATAGCGCGCTTGAACGAACGCTGCGACCTCGTCGGGTGACAGCACCGTAAATACAGCCACGGCTGAAACACTCTTCGATCCGGAATCGACCCTTCAACAGGTTGCACCCTGCGTGATGTCCGCAATGTAGTTCTTTATAGCTTGTGCATTCGGGGGAAGGACTTTGACTCGCCTCGGCAGCCCTTCTAGTCCATCGAACCGTTGCGGACGATCTGGTTGCCGGCCTAACGCTTCCTTGATCGTCGTAGCGAATTTGATTGGCTGTGCAGTTTCGAGCACAAGCATCGGCGTCTCGGGGCTCGCATGCATGCGCCCGACCGTCACACCATCCGCAGTGTGAGGATCGATCATTGTGTTGTAGCGCTCCCACGTGTCACGGATCGTCGCCAGTCGATCGGCATGAGTGCTCCTGCCGCTGCGGAATCCGAAACGCGCCGCCGCCGTTACGAAGCTGGGATCACCGCTGAGGTCAAACGAACCGCATTCCCAAAGTTGGTTCTCAAACAGCGATTTCGTCCGACGGGCGTCGCGACCGAGCAAGTCGAACACGAAACGCTCGAGATTTGACGCCTTGGAGATGTCCATGGAAGGACTCGATGTTTCAAGCGTGTCAGCTCGGCTTCTGACGCGATAAATGCCGCTGCGGAAAAACTCGTCGAGCACGTCGTTTTCGTTGGTCGCAAGGACGAGACGGGATATTGGAAGTCCCATCATGCGCGCAACATGACCAGCGCAGATGTTTCCGAAGTTTCCTGAAGGCACGGAAAAGTCAACGCCTGCTGACCTCCCTTCGGAGACTTGAAAATAGCCGGAGAAGTAATAGACGACCTGCGCGACCAGTCGGGCCCAGTTGATCGAATTCACCGCACCTATCTTATATCGTCGTTTGAATTCCAGATCGCTGGACACACATTTGACGATGTCTTGGCAGTCGTCGAACACGCCATCTATGGCGATGTTGTGGATGTTGTCGTCCTGCAGGCTGAACATCTGAGCTTGCTGAAAGGAGCTCATCCGTCCGAGGGGCGACATCATGAAGACCCGCACCCCTTTCTTGCCGCGCATTGCGTATTCCGCAGCGCTCCCGGTGTCGCCACTGGTCGCCCCAAGAATGTTCAATTCGTCGTGCCGCCGTGCCAGTTCGTACTCGAGCAGATTGCCGAGCAACTGCATGGCCACGTCCTTGAACGCCAGCGTAGGACCGTTCGACAATTCCTGGAGGTAAAGCCGCGTCTCGAGCTTTCGAAGCGGAACGATGCTCGAGGTTCCAAAGATCTCGGGCGTGTAGGTCTTTTCGCAGATTGCCTTCAGGTCAGCGGGCGGAATATCGCTGACGTAGAGCGACAGGACCTCGAAGGCCAGGCTGGGATAGGACAAGGCACGCCACGCATCCAATGTAGCGGCGTCCACACGCGGGTAGGTCTCAGGTACGTACAGCCCGCCATCCTCGGCGAGGCCTTCAAGCAATGTTTCGCAGAACTGTCTGCGACCTGAATGTCCGCGCGTGGATACGTAGTGCATCGATGCTCTTCTTTCGAGAGGCGGCAGTGCCGCCAGCTCCATGACCTGAGTTGTACCTTTGGGAATGCCCGATGGAGTTTCCAGCCGTCAGCGGCGGTCGCGCCACAGCGCAAAACGATCCTGCATCCGATATCCCCAGATCATGGCGGGCATGAACCAGGGATCGCCACGATAGAGCGGGATGGAGTCCGGCGGACGGAAGTCAAAGGCGGTGCGCGCCCGTTCGTGGTTTCCGATCAGCTTGTGGGCCGCGTGCATCCCGATCCAAGGCGCCCAGACGACGCCTGAACCGCAGAAGCCAGTGGCATAAACCACACCGTCCTCTTCGAAGATGCGCGGGAGCATGTCGCGATTCATCGCCACATTGCCGAACCAGCTGTGCGAAAGGTGAACATTCTCGAGTTCGGGGAAAAGGTTCACCAACCCCTTGCGCAGCAGGAGCTTTGGAGCCACCGGGTTACCGACACGAGAGCTGTCGCGCCCCCCTAACAGGATACGTTTGCCGTCGGGCGATGGGCGGTAATAGAACCCGACCTGGCGGTTCTCGGTCATCATCATGCGTTTGGGCATCAGCCGCGCCATGACGTCAGGTGCGAGCTCCTCGGTTGCAATGATCCGGCTGCGAACCGGGACCAGCCTGCGGCGCAGGAAGGGAACGGCGCTATCAGTATAGCCATTCGTGCAAACCAGCACCTGACGCGCCTGCACCGAACCGGCCGAGGTCACGATACGGAATCCGGAACCATCTCTCTCGATGGAGATGACGGGCGTATCCGCATGAACCGCGACGCCCGAAGCGAGCGCCACGCGAAGCAGTTCAGCGTGAAACTTCGCCGGTTGTAGCCCTCCGATATCCATCCGGACTGTTCCACCCCGGTAGACATCGGTGCCGATGTAGCTGTGCTGCTCGGCATAAGGTACGGCGTGAGACTCGATCCGCAGCCTCTTCGCTAATACTTCCGCGCTACGCGCCATCGTGTCGTACTGCTCATATCCGAACGCGCCCTTGAACTGCCCGACCAGCTGGAAATCGCAGGCAAGCCCCTCGGTCTTGATGAAATCGTAAAGGAACTCGCGGGCGATCTTGCCTTCCGCCTCGATTGCCAGCGCCTTGTCTGCGCCGAAGCGTCGGGAGATCGCGGCGTAATCCGGCCGTATGCTCGCGCTGGTTATTCCACCGTTGCGCGTCGAGGCTCCCTCGCCCGGACTCATCGCGTCAAAGGCCGCAACCGAGCGTCCCTCGCGCGCCAGCACCAGCCCGGCCGAAAGAGAGGCATAGCCAGCGCCCACGATCAGCACGTCAAGTTTCTTGGGAAGAGTCTGTTGAGGCAGCGACCTAAGTGGTGCGGCTTCCCACCAATAGGGCGTGTCCTTCTCTGCGGCTCTGGGCTCGTGCATGTCGCTGACTTCTCGTGTGTTAAAAGTGGCCTTGGATTACTGACAAGACGGATTCTGATCAGCCAACGCGATGCTTGCGACGTCTACGCTATCAAGAGGTTCTGCTGGATAGCCTTCAACGCTGTCCGCTGCCTGCCACCTGGGCTCAAGCCGTCAAATGTGGTCATCTCTAACGTCAAGCGCATCGCGCAGCCCGTCGCCGATGAAGTTGAAGCTGGTCACTGCGATCGTAATCGCAGCGCCTGGAATGATGGCAAGCCAGGGAGCGCTGGCCAGATATTGCTGGGCGCCGTTGAGCAGATTGCCCCAGCTGGGCAGCGGTGGTTGGATGCCGTAACCAAGGAAACTGATATAGGCCTCCAGAAGAATCGCACGGGCGACGGTGAGGCTTGCGGCCACGATGATCGGACCCGTGGCATTGGGCAGAATTTCGCGAAGCATGATGTGCCTGCCGCTCAGACCGACCATGCGCGCGGCCTGGACAAACTCGCGCTCGCGCAGCGAACGGACCTCGGCTTCGACGATCCTGGCAACCTCCATCCAGCTCGTGACAGCAATGATGACAGTGATCATCATCGGGCTGGGCCGGAGCGTCGCGGCCAACGCCAGCACGAGGAAAATCGAGGGGAAGGAAAGAAAGCCATCCACCGTGCGCATCAGCGCGGCTCCGATCCAGCCCCCGCGATAGCCTGCGGTCACGCCGACGAGCGTTCCGATCAGCGTTGACAACAACATCGCGGAGAATCCCACCAGTAGCGAGACACGCCCGGCCATCAAGAGTCGCACGGCCAAGTCTCGCCCCAACGGGTCGGTGCCGAAATAATGATGACCGCTCAAGGGAGGAGCAAAGCGGGCGCGCAGATCTATATAGAGCGAATCGTAAGGCAAGGCGTAGGGGCCCACGACGCACGCCAACACGAGCAGGGCGATCATCGCGAACCCGAGCAGCGCCAGATGGTGTCGCATGAACCGGCGCACCCCGCGGCTGTGCCACCAGCGAATTGGAGGGAGGTGGGCGGAGATGTCAGTCATAACGGGGGACTCCTGTTGACGGCACGAACCGGCGTCTTCAGCTGAGACGAATGCGCGGATCGACGAGTGCGACAAGGATGTCTGCGACGAGATTGCCCAGCACGACAAGGATGGCTGAGAATATCAACAGCCCCATGACCATCGGATAGTCACTGTAGCCGAGGCTGTCGAGAAACAGCCGCCCCATTCCCGGCCAGGTAAAGATGGTCTCAGTGACCAACGCGCCGGTCAGAATGCTCGGCAACTGCACCCCAGCCAGGGTGATCATCGGCAACAGCGCATTGCCGGCGACATGCTTCAGCAGGATGCGGCGCTCACTTAGGCCCTTGGCACGAGCCGTCTTGACGAAATCCTGGCTCAGCGCATCAAGGGTCGCGGTGCGCATGTAGCGGCTCCAGACCGCGACATGGACCAGCGACAACACCAAGCTTGGCAAGATCAGGTGATGCAAGTAGTCCAGCACCGATCCGTCGCCGATCGTGTACATGTTCCCTGCAGGCACCCAACCGAGCTTCAACGTGAAGATATAGATGCCGACGAGGCCGAACCAGAAGGTCGGGACCGACAGCGCGACCATGGCGCCAATCGTCGCGCAATAATCGAACAGGGAATAGCGGTGGGTGGCACCGCGGATCCCGATCCAGGAACCAAGGGCGATGGCCAGTGCCGTGGAAGTCCCCATCAGCAGCAGCGTAGCGAAGAGGTGACGCCCAATCACCGCCAGCACCGGCGTTCCGTCGCGGAAAGAGTGACCCCAGTCGCCCTGAACCAACCGCCAGGCCCAATCAAAATACTGAATCCACAACGGCCGGTTCAGCCCGAGCTGCTCTGCCAGTCGCTCAATGTCCTTCTGGGTCATGCCGGGATCCAGCCCGAACTGCGCGAGAGGACCGCCCGGCATGAAGTTGAGCACCGTGAAGCCGATGATCGAGACGATCACCAACAGCACGATGCTTTGCGAAAAGCGATTAAGCAGGAACCCGGGCATTCGAGTCTCCATGTTAGCTTGACAGCGCCTAGGCGCCGCCCTGCGCCTATACGGGCCTCGGGCGGCGATACGTCAACTCGCCCAAGACCAAGCCAGCGCGTTCCAGGATTCGGTGCGCGTGTTGACGTTCGGCACGACGCCGGAAATGCCCTTCTTGTTACCCTGGACCGAATTGGTCTGGTACAGCGGCAGGAAGGGCAGGTCGCGGCGAACGAGCTCTTGTACGCGACGGTAGATCGAGCGCCGCGCGTCCGGATCGAAGCTGCGAGCGCCTTGGTCGAGCAAGGCATCGACCTCTGGATTTGAATACTGCGCATTATTCGAACCACGCCCGCCCTTCGCTGCAATCGCACGCGAGTGCAAGCGATTGGTCACGTCCGGGTCGGCGCCGATCAGATACGTGCTGCCGACGATCACGGAATCGAATTGCGATTGCTGCCAGAACTCGCCCCACATCACCGCGGCGGGCAAGTTCGATATCTTCATCTCGACGCCCAACTGAGCAAATGTCTGCTGCAAGAACTGCTGCACCTGCTCGCGAAGCGGATCGCCTGACGTGGTCGAGCTGGCAAAGGACAGACGGACGCCGCTTTTGGCACGAACGCCATCCCGCCCGGGCGCCCAGCCGGCTTGGTCGAGGATCTGGCGCGCGCGGTCCAGATTGTATGCGTGTGCCGGAAGATTGGGGTTATAGTAGGTGGACTGCCTCGGCATGAAGGTCTCCGTCGGAGTCGGCACGCCGTAATAGAGCCCCTGGATGATCGATTCCTTGTCGATGGCTGCGTAGAGCGCCTCACGGACTGCAAGTTCCTTGAACTGTGGACGCTCCAAATTCAGGTAAAAGGACTCGAATGAAGCCTTTGGGACCAGTGTCACCACTCGGTTCGCCAGCGCCTTGGCTTCCTCGTAATGATCAGCTGTGATGTACGGCTGCCCCATCAGGTCCACATCACCGCTCTTGAACTGAGTGTAGAGGACGGTGAGATCGGGAATGTATTTGAAGATCAGCTTCTCGATGTGTGGGCCTTCTCCGAAATATTCGGGGTTAGCCACGAGTTCGAGATGATCGCCTGCAACCCGCTTACCCCATTTGAATGCGCCGGTGCCGACCGGCGCCTGGTTGAAGGCGGCGTTGTTTGGATTGGCCTCCTTCTCGAGGATGTGCTTGGGCACGATGAAGGTTTCGGTCAGGAACGAAAGATAAGGCGCAAAAACCTGTTCCATTCGCCACGAGATCTCCGTGGGCGAGATCACCGTGATGTCGCGCACGAGGGCATGGCCAGCTGTGCGCCAACTCCGGAAGGCGGGATTGGTGATCAGTTCGAGGGTGAATTTCACATCCTCGGCCGTGAAGGGTTTGCCGTCGTGCCAGCGCACACCGTCACGCAGACGGATGCGCCATTTGAGGCCGTCCTCCGAAATGCCGCCGTTCTTCTGGTTCGGTACTTCGACGGCAAGGTTGGGCTCAATCTCACCCTTTGGGTCGATCCGGAAGAGCGCGTCGAAAACCGAGAAATGCACACCATCATCGACTTCAATGTGCGCCATCAGCGGATTGAAGACGGTCGGCTCTTGTCCAAGTCCGACGACGATGCGACCGCTCGGTTTGGCGGGGGCCTTCTGAGCGAAGGCGGGCGTACCCAACAGGCCTGGTGCAGCGAGGCCGGCAGCCCCGGCCACCATCAATCGAAGTGCATTGCGCCGTGAATAGCTCGAGTCAAAATAGGCTTCCGTCATGACCTCTCCTCGTTCTTGGCTGTGTCCCGCCGGTATTCATTGACTCCCGCGAGCGCGCGAGCGCCCCTTGGCTGCTCGCCGGGGATGGCAGCGACGAGCTCGCGCGTGTAGGCGGATTTCGGGTCCAGGAAGATCTGCGACGGCGGTCCGCGTTCGATGATCTGTCCTCGATGCATGACGGCGATCTCATCGCAAATCTGGCTGGCAACGCGCAAATCATGCGTGATGAAGATCATCGAGACGCCGGTCTCCCGCTGAAT
This sequence comes from Bradyrhizobium sp. CW1, assembly GCF_023100665.1. NCBI lineage: Bacteria > Pseudomonadati > Pseudomonadota > Alphaproteobacteria > Hyphomicrobiales > Nitrobacteraceae > Bradyrhizobium > Bradyrhizobium sp. CW1. Next base: position 786,112 of record NZ_CP064684.1, on the reverse strand, counting down.
CTGATCCAGCAGCTTCAGGATTTGGGCCTGGATCGAGACATCAAGCGCGGAGACGGCTTCGTCGGCGATCAGCAGTTGTGGTTTGAACATCAGCGCACGGGCGATGCCGACGCGCTGGCGCTGACCGCCGGAAAATTCGTGCGGATAGCGGTCGAAGGCGCCTGAATCCAGGCCGACATGGGACAGAAGCTCCCGCGCCCGCTCACCAGCCTCTCTGTGCGGCACGCCATGCGCGACCGGCCCGACTGTGAGAATTTGCCCGACCGTCGAGCGCGGGTTGAGCGACGCAAAAGGATCCTGGAAGATCATCTGGATTTTTGGCCTTAGCGGCCTAAACTCGGCCTCGGTAAGCCGGGCGACGTCGCGGCCTTCGAAGAAAATCGAGCCACCGTCGCTCTCCATGAGCTTGATCAGCAGCCGCCCGAGCGACGATTTGCCCGAACCGCTTTCTCCGACAACGCCTAGCGTGCGGCCCTGCGTGAGATCGAACGAGACACCATTGACCGCAGGCACGATGCGCTGCGTACGGAAAAGCGCACTGCCGCTACGATAGGTCTTGACCAGACACTCGACCTTCAGGATTGACGCCCTGTCGGCGGCTTCCAAGGGATTGCGGTCCTTGCCGGTCAGGTGCGGCACGGCCGCGATCAGGCGGCGCGTATAGAGGTGACTGGGCGACTTGAGCACCTGCTCGGCACTGCCTTGCTCCACGCAATGACCCTTCTCCATCACCACAACGGAATCGGCAATCTCCGCCACGACTCCAAAGTCATGGGTGATGAACATCACGCTCATTCCCTTGCGGCGCTGAATGTCGCGGATCAGTTTGAGGATCTGCGCCTGCGTCGTCACGTCGAGGGCGGTCGTCGGCTCGTCCGCAATCAGGATCGCGGGCTCAAGAGCCAGAGCCATGGCGATCATCACCCGCTGCCGTTGCCCGCCCGAAAGCCGGAATGGATACTGGTGATACATGAGTTGCGGATCGGGAAGGCCGACCTCAACCAACAAGTCTATGGCGCGGCTGCGACGGGATTTCGCGGTCCCAACGTCGTGCGCTGCCATCACTTCCTCGATCTGCGCGCCCACGGTCATCAGCGGATTGAGCGCTGAGAGCGGATCTTGAAAGATCATCGAGACGACGCGGCCGCGAAGGTTGCGGAGCTTATCGGGCGAGATGGCTACGATGTCGGTCCCATTCAGGTCGATCGAACCCGAGGCAACACGTATCGCCTTGGGCAGAAGCCCCATGATCGCATTGGCTGTGACCGACTTGCCCGATCCGGACTCTCCAATGATGCACAGTATCTGACCCCGCTTCAGATCAAAGGAGACGTTCTCGACGGCGTGAGCCCGCTCCATCCCGGCCGGCAGGCTCACGGTCAGTTCGCGCACCGAGAGTGCCACATCTTCCGAAGCTACAGCCTGAGAGGCAGAGGCCATTTGAACAGTCTCCCCTTTCAACGGCGTTGGGTCATTCTGCTGCGGATTGGCTCTTCGGCCATTGTTGCCGCCGCGACGATCGGACAGGTCGAAAATTCGCCGCTCATTTTGCCATTCCCTGTTCGGAGAGTGCGACATGATTCAAAGCTTGGTGCTCGACAGGAAAAAGCTGTCGCTCAAGCCAAAACATCGGACGAGCGGCCAACTCGATCACTGAATCGAAGTTCGTGGAGCTAACAGTCCCATCCAGCTTGATTGCTCTTGTGGAGGTCTGTTCCTGGACAAGGCTCATCCAGCGTCCCTTTAGAACTTCTGCCACTGATCGACATTGACCCGGCATTCGCGAGTTTGACTGCTTCAATCACCCCAGAGTCGCCGAAACGCGCCGTATGGGCAGCAGGAAGTTCTGAAAACGAAGTGCCATCTGGCATTTCAGTCTGCGCCGCGACGAGAGAACTCTCAGGCGGCCTGCCTTGTGCACGGCACGGCTGCACGCGCTCAACGCCTGATGCCCTGGTGCTTTGGCGAATGAGGTGGGCGCGAGCAACGTGTTCTCGCAATAATAGCTTGAACAGTAGTCGGCAAACCGCAGAATATTCCGTCTAATCACAAATTCCCGCAGAGCACCTGCCGCGAATGCTCAGCTACGATAGGTCAAACGCCGGGAGTCCTCGCTTCATGAGTGCGCCGCTCATCCATATTGAATCAAGCCCGTCTCTGCCTCAAGAGGCTGACGTCGTCGTCATTGGCGGCGGCGTGGTGGGCGTGTTCACGGCTTACTATCTCGCCCGCCGCGGCGTTAAGGTCGCCTTGCTAGAGAAGGGGCGTGTCGCCGCCGAGCAGTCCAGTCGCAATTGGGGATGGTGCCGTCAACAGAATCGCGACGCACGCGAGCTACCGATCGCCACCAAGAGTCTCGATCTTTGGGAGAGAGTAGCACAGGAGACCGGGGAAGACACGGGCTTCCGCCGCTGCGGGCTTCTCTATCTGTCGAATGACGAGAATGAGCTGACCTGCTGGGCGAAATGGCGCGATTTTGCAAAGACGGTCGGCGTTACGACACACATGTTGAGCACGAACGAAGCTAGCGAGAGAGGCAAAGCGACGGGCCGCAAATGGAAAGGCGGCGTCTCCTCTCCAACCGACGGAACGGCAGACCCTTCGAAGGCTGTGCCCGTGGTCGCGCGTGCGATGATGACGGCGGGCGGCACGGTGCACCAGCACTGCGCCGCTCGCGGCATAGAGCTCCGTGCCGGCCGGGTGAACGGCGTAGTGACCGAAATGGGCACAATCCGGACCAACACGGTGGTCATGGCAGGAGGGGCCTGGGCCTCTTCGTTCTGCAACCAGCTCGGCATTCGCTTCCCACAGGCGTCCGTGCGCCAGTCCATTCTCGCCGTGGCTCCTGGCGCGGCGGGTCTGCCCGACGCCCTGCACACTGCAGTCGTGTCGCTCACGCGGCGTAGCAGCGGCGGGTACACGCTGGCGATAAGCGGGCGCGCGCGAGTCGATCCAACGCCGCAGCAATTCAGGTTCGCCCGCGAATTCGTGCCGATGTTTGCTCGCCGCTGGCGCAGTCTCGCCCCTGGAGCATTCGAGGGCATGCGCCAAGGTCATGAATCCTTGGCGAAGTGGGCGCTCGATGAGACGACCCCGATGGAGCTGAACCGGACACTTAATCCCCGTCCCGACATGCGGCAGATTCGGCTGACACATAAAAGAGCTTGCGAATTGCTGCCTGAACTCCGTCGCGTCGCAATCTCCAATGTCTGGGCCGGCTATATTGACAGCACACCGGATGGCGTTCCCGCCATCGGTGAGGTGGGGGCGATTCCGGGCTTTATCCTTGCGGCCGGGTTCAGCGGACACGGTTTCGGGATTGGTCCCGGCGCAGGGCACCTGATGGCGGACATCATTACTGGTACTGCACCGATCGTCGACCCGCGTCCATACAGGCCGGAGCGGCTGAAAACGGGTGCCTGGGGCAAGGTCGCCGAGTTCTGAAAAGCAATCTCTCCGCCCGGTGGGAAAGGATGCTGGTTGGTGCTATGACAGTGCGTATGACGCTGAAGCCTCAAAGCCTTGACGCCGCTATGGCTCCCATCTCATGGCATTGCCTATGAAGCTCGATAAGATCGACATCAGGATTTTATGCGAACTGCAGAAGAACGGGCGGACTTCCAACGTCGAGCTCGCAGAGCTGATAAACCTTTCCCCGAGCCCGTGCCTGATGCGCGTCAAGAGGCTCCAGACGGAGGGCTTCATCACCGGCTATTCCGCCCAGATCGACGTCTCCAAGCTCGGACAAACTCTGACTGTGTTCGCCGAGATCACGCTCAAAAATCATCGCCAGATCGATTTCGCGCGCTTTCTCACGACCATCGAAAAGATAGATTCGGTCGTCGAATGTCATCTGGTTTCGGGCGGATATGACTACCTGGTGAAGTTTATCACAGCGGGAATCAGCGAATATCAAGCGCTGATGGAACGTCTCGTCGAGATGGATATCGGAATCGACAAATACTTCAGTTTTGTCGTGCTGAAGTCCCCGATCGTGAAATCCCATCTGCCTCTCGAAAGCATATTCAATAGCTGAAGAACAATCCTCCACCCCGGGGAGCATGGGCAGATCGCCGGGCCGGCGCTACGGCTCAGGCTTTTTCTGGCCTCGGAATGACAGGCGCAGTGATTATCCTTTCATCGCCGCGCGGACGTCCCTGTCTTCGAGGGTTTGGTCGAGCGTCATGCGAGTTCGTTCGATGATGCCGTCGATGTCCGCATCCGTGCAGCAGAGCGGGGGCGCAAGACCCAGCACGCCCTGGGCAAAGGCGCGGATGACGAGACCGTTGTCCCATGCGCGGTCGAATATGCGGCGCGCGGCGTCAGCTTCCGCCGGCAGGGGCGTCTTGCGCTCCTTGTCCGTGACGAGCTCGATTGCGGCCAGCATGCCGCGACCACGGACATCGCCGACAAGTGGATGATCGGCAAGCGCGCGAAGGCCTTCCATCAGGCGGTGCCCCGCCTTTCGGCCGTTTGCCAACAAGCCATTTTCGTAAAGATCCAGGCACGCGAGCCCGACCGCTGCACTGACGGGATGCGCGGAATAGGTGTAGCCGTGGCCGACGGCCGTCTTGCCGGCTCCGTCCGCAATCGTGTTGTAGACGCGGTCGGACATGAAAACGGCTCCCATCGGCACATAGCCCGACGTCAGACCCTTTGCGGTGGTCATGAAATCCGGCACGACGTCGTCTTCTTCGCAGGCGAAAAATGGGCCGACACGACCAAAGCCAGTGATGACCTCATCGACTACGAACAAAATATCGTTCTCCTTGCAAACGGCGTGCATGGCTTTCAACCAAGATGGCGGTGGCACGAGGACACCCCCTGATCCCTGAATTGGCTCGACGTAAAAAGCCGCAATGCGATCTGCGCCAAGTTCGGCGATCTTGGCTCGCAGGGCCGCGACCGACGCAGCAATGATAGCCTGAGGATGGGAACCGACAGGATTACGATAGGTATAGTGCGACGGAATTTTGTGCTGCCAGCTATAAGGTACCCCAAAGCCCGCATGAAAGGCGGGGATCGCGGTCAAGCCGGACCCTGCCGTCGACGATCCGTGGTAGCCATGCTCGACGGAAATGAACTGATCCTTCTGCGGCGTACCCTTGGCATGATAATAGTACCGAATAAATCGGATTGTGCTGTCGACGGCATCGGAGCCACCTAGCGTGAAGTAAACATGGTTCAGATCGCCAGGCGCCAATTCGGCCAACCTGGCGGCCAGCCGGATGGCCGGATCGGAGCCCAACCCGAAATAGCCCGTCGCGTAAGGCAGCTCGCGCAACTGCTTCGTGGCAGCTTCAACGATGCTCTCTTGTCCGTACCCGACGTTGACACACCACAGACCAGCAAACCCGTCGAGCAATTGATGTCCCGATGCATCGGTCAGGGTCGCGCCCTTCGCTGATCTTAACACCCGCACACCCAAGGCCTCGTGACCGCGATAGGATGAGACCGGGTGAACCAGATGTGCGCGGTCCAGCTCGATCAGCGAATTGCTCAACATTTCGGCCTCCATATCAACCCGAAACGCAAAGTAGGATATCGACGACAGCAGTTCCTCCCAAGCTGCGCCTGAGCCAAAGGAGTTTTGACTTTCGTTTTTGATCGACGCCGCATCTTATACCGCGGCGGCGTCCGCCGCGTGGCGGTGCTGTTCAACTCGAAAGGTTGCTTGGCGCAACTCTCTGCCAAGGCTTCGAGCCGATACGACACAATCTGCTTCCGGCTCCAGCGAAAGCGGCGCTTTATCTTACGCGATGCTCATTATGATGCTTGTCGTACTGGCACGCGGTGCCGAGAGGATTGGAGGATACCACGACATGACCGAGTTCCGACCGAAATATATCACTTTCGATTGCTACGGCACGCTGACGAATTTCGACATGGCCGGTGCGGCAAGGCGAGTCTACGGCTCCCAGCTTTCTGCCACGACGATGGCAAGTTTCATCAAGGATTTCGCCGCCTATCGCCTGGACGAAGTTCTTGGCGCGTGGAAGCCATACTTCGAGGTCGTGCATAATTCGGTAGAGCGCGCGTGCAAGCGCAACGGTGTCGTATTTCGGCCGGAGGATGCCCAGCGCATCAATGAAGAGATCCACACATGGGGTCCACACCCCGACGTCCCGGCGGGTCTGGCCAAAGTTGCCAGGGAGATTCCGCTGGTCATCCTGTCGAATTCCATGAAGAACCTCATCATGTCGAACGTCGAGAAGCTCGGCGCGCCCTTCCACACGGTCATCACGGCCGAGGAAACCGGCGCCTACAAGCCGCACATGAAAGGCTTTGAATACATGCTGGACAAGCTTGGCTGCGGTCCGGAAGATATCACCCACGTCTCATCCTCCTTCCGCTACGACCTGATGACAGCCTACGACCTGGGCATCAAGAGCAAGGTGTGGGTGAACCGCGGTCATGAGCCCGCGAATCCCTTCTATGAATACACTGAGGTCGCTGACATCGGCGGGCTCGCCGCCGCAGTCGGCTTGGAGCCCCTTCGAAGAAGTGCGTGAAGGCGTATCCTTTTCGGGCTCTTTCGCGGCACGTAGACCTTCGAAAATTTCAGTAGAGACTGTTGCGTGATGAATAAAGGGGGCGGTTCAACCGCTCCCTTTTTCTGTGTTCGAACTACTCATCCGACAGAATTGTGTTACTTCGCTGTCGAGGCATCATGGTGTTGTCGCGCGGATGCGGTCCGCCGCAAAATCGGAGAACCCTTCGATTCCTCTCCTGAAACCAGGAATCGCCCCCTTATTCCAATCCGCCGACATGAAGCGTTTTGATCTCAAGATATTCATCTATCCCGAGCTGGGATCCTTCGCGCCCCAGCCCGGACTGCTTTACACCGCCGAACGGCGCGACCTCGGTCGAGATCAGGCCGGTGTTCAGGCCCACCATGCCGAATTCCAGCGCCTCGGCAACGCGCCACGAGCGCTTGAGGTTTTCAGTGTAGAAGTAGGCGGCAAGGCCGAAGGGCGTGCCGTTCGCGATCGCGATCGCTTCGTCCTCCGTCTCGAAGCGGAAAAGCGGCGCGACTGGTCCGAACGTCTCTTCTGAGGCCAAGAGCATGTCAGTCGTTGCCTCACCGAGCACGACGGGGCGCGCATACTGCCGACCTTCCGGCATACGTTCGCTCTGCGAGATGATCTTCGCGCCTTTGTCCAGGGCGTCTGTGACGTGCCGCTTGATCTTTTCTATCGCCGCGCCATTGATCATTGGTCCGATTTCGACACCTTCTTCGGTGCCGGCACCGACCTTCATTTTTGCGACCCGGCTGGCGAGCCTTTTCGCAAAGGCATCGTAAACGCCGGATTGCACCAGAATGCGATTGGAGCAAACGCAGGTCTGTCCGCCATTACGAAACTTCGACGCAATCGCGCCCTCGACGGCCCGGTCAACATCGGCATCATCAAAGACGATGAACGGCGCGTTGCCGCCGAGCTCGAGGCTGAGCTTCTTGATGTTGGCGGCGGCGCCTTTCATCAGCAATGCGCCGACGCGAGTCGACCCGGTAAACGAGATCTTGCGGACAGTTTCATTGTCCATCAGTTCCTGGCCGATTTCCGCGGGCATGCCCGTCACGATATTAATCACGCCCGCCGGGATCCCTGCCCGCTGCGCAAGAACGCCGATCGCGAGCGCCGAAAATGGCGTAAATTCAGATGGCTTGATGACCACGGTGCAGCCCGCAGCAAGCGCAGGTGCCACCTTGCGCGTGATCATGGCGTTAGGAAAGTTCCAGGGGGTGATGATCCCGCAGACGCCTACCGGCTCTTTCAGCACCAGAATGCGGCGATCGGCAGTGGGTGAAGGGATGGTCGATCCGTTGATCCGGCGTGTCTCTTCCGCAAACCATTTTACGAAGGATGCCCCATAGCGGATTTCTCCGAGCGATTCAGCAAGCGGCTTACCCTGTTCCAGAGTCAGCAAGAGCGCCAGATCCTGCTCATGCTGCCGCATCAGCTCATACCAACGCTCCAAAAGTGCCGCGCGTTCTGCATGAGTAGTCTTCTTCCAAGCTTTGAACGCATCAGCCGCAGCGTTGATTGCAGCCGCAGTCTCGTTACGCCCCATATCGGGGATGGTACCAAGGACGTTCTGGCTGGCAGGATCAATGACATTGGCAGTGGCTTTCGCGCTCGCATCTCGCCAATTGCCGCCGATCAGCCCTTGCTGGCGAAACAGATCCTTGTCCTTCAATGCAATCATCTACATGTTCCTTTGCCTTCGGGCCCAACTCCGCCATTCCTGCTTGCCAACCGAGCAGGTCTGCACTACGAGAACGCTCTTGGATTTGCGACTGGCGAGCAAAGCCGGCTCATTTGAGCAATAAAGGCCGCACACCGCATTTTTTCATCGAGAATTGCCTGACGGCGCTGAAGCCGGTCAGGCGCGACTTTGAAAGTCGATTGTTCTGCCAAGCCAGATTTCGACCGCTCTGAGCATTGCGCTCAGTCATAAGCGCTGACGTAGATCTTTCGCACGGTCTCGATCGTGCGCCAGACGCCGACAAAGCCCGGTTTCATCACGAAGCTGTCGCCGCCGCGGTAAGTCCTGGTCTCACCACCCTTTTCCTCAATTTCGATGAGACCCGAGATGATGTGGCAGAACTCGTAAGTGGTGCCTTTGATGGAATGGGTCTCGCCGGGCGTTGCTTCCCAGACGCCGGTCAGCACCTTCTCGGCTTTGGAGGCGTCCTGCGCCCAGGTCTTGAAGGATGGATTGCCCGAAATGAGTCGTTCCGGAGCAGGCAAGGTGTTCTTTGGTGCGAAGTCCGGATTGGTATCGATAGTAATCAGAAGTGACATGGCATTATCCCTGGTTAATAGCCGAGTGTTCGATCGACAAGCCCGATCGGATTTTTTCCCGCGCGGTGGCGCCTGATGTTTTCTACGACGGATTGTGCCGCCGTATGCGGTTGCGTCACGGATGCGATGTGCGGCGTTATCATGACCTTCGGATGTGCCCAGAGCGCATGGCCTTCCGGCAGCGGCTCGGGGTCAGTGACATCGAGCATAGCTGCCGCGAGGCGGCCGCTGTCGAGCGCCTCGATGAGTGCGGCCTGATCGAGCTGCGGGCCGCGGCCGAGATGCAGCAGTCGCGCTCCCATCGGCAAAAGCGAGAAGAGTTTTGCGTTCAGGAGGCCGCGGGTTTGCTCCGTCAGGGGCAGAAGACAGACGAGAATATCCGTTCCTCTCAGGAAACTGCCTAGCCGATCGTCGCCATGAAAGCAGGTGACGCCCTCGACTACCTTTTTGCTGCGGCTCCATGCGGCAAGGGAAAATCCAAAGGGCTTGAGGCGATCGATTGCCGCTTGCGCCAGCATCCCAACGCCCAGGAAACCCACGCGGCGTTCGGTCGCCTGTGGAGTGACAATATCTTGCCACTCGCCCCTTCTCTGCTGCTCCCGATATGCGAGCATCTCGCGATGGAGCGCCAGCACGCCAAGCACGACGTATTCCTGCATCATGCGTATGATGCCATCCTCGACCATACGCACCAGCATCACATGATCGGGTATGATCTCGGGCACGAACTGGTCGACTCCGGCACCGATCGAAAAGAGCACCTCCAAATTGCGATAACGCGAGACGTCGTCCGGCACGTTCCAGGTCAGCAGATACCGCACCTTTTCCGGGTCGATGCTTTTCCTACCCTGGTAGAATTCAAGATCGGGGAGCTCGCGCGCAAATATCTGGCGGAAAATTGCGCCCCGAGCGGCATCGGAATTGAAAAGAAACCCCATCTAGGGACCCTTCGTGTCACGCGGCGAGATGCTCGATGACTTGTTGGCGCGCAGCGAGCTCGCCGGGCATCTACAGCCTAGCGGCAAGCAGAAGCTTTCTCTGCCGAATATCGGTGCGCTATATGCCGAACATTTCGAACACTTGCACCAAAACAGGTGAAACCTGCTGGCTTTCCGTGCAATGCTGCGGCAAACACGTCTGCTGTCGCAACTGGGCAGCTAAAGCACGACAAGCCATAGACGTTGGCATTCCGCGAAGGAATGAACTGAGATGGGACGATCCGTACGCCTGAAGTCCTTCGAATTGGTCGCGCGCGACATTCGAGACGTTGATGTGAAGCTGCTCCACGCGCTCTCGATTGCCGTCGGCTGGCCGCATCGGCCAAAGGACTGGGATTTCCTGCGCCGCGCCGGTCAGGGCATCGTCGCTGTTGACGGCATCGGGCGCGTTTTCGGAAGTGCGATGTGGTTCCCCCACGGACACGAATTCGCCACCATCGGCCTGGTACTCACATCGCCGCGCACCCAAGCACAAGGTACCGGCCGATGGCTGATGGAACAGGTGTTCGAACGGTGCGAGGATCGGAGTCTTGCCCTGAACTCGACCGATGCTGCCTATCATCTTTATCTGTCGCTGGGCTTCACCAAGGAAGCGGTCGTGTATCAGTGGCAGGGAGAGATCGTATCACCCCTTCCACCGACATCAGTTCTGGATGGCGAATTGAGGTCGGCGTCAGCCGAAACTCTCAATGAGATTGCGGCGCTGGATGAGCGCGCATTCGGCACGAGCCGCCGGGAGCTGCTTGCTCTGCTTTCGGAAGGTGCGTCAATCTGTGTACTGCGCCGCGACGGCAAGACCGTCGGCTACTCCATGAAGCGCGAATTCGGGCGTGGTCACGTGATCGGTCCCATTGTCGCCAGCAATGATTATGACGCGATCCATCTCACGGCCGTGCATCTTAAGGATCTCACCGGCCGTTTCGCCCGCGTCGATACCCGGGAGCAAACGGGCCTGTTTGCTGACTATCTTCAGCAGAGCCGCCTCGCGATCAGCGAGACGGTCACAACCATGTCCAAGGGGCGGCGATTCCTCAACCGAAAGGAAAACGAGCCGTGGGTCTACGGATTGGCCGCTCACGCGTTGAGCTGAGCTGTGAAGCGAATTGTTAGTGGCGCCTGTCCCACGAATATAAATGATAACGACCACTTATTCGGCAACTTCGATTCCGGAGTGTCAGAAAAATTTTCGCGGCGAATTTCGATATTCCGAGCAACAAAACTAAACCGCTGAATGTTGCGACTATTCCCTACGTGGCCGCTCCCTCCCCATTCAAGCTACGGCCCGAAACGGTTTCCGCCCATGCGTTGTTCCGCGATGCCGGCAGCCGCTCAAGTGGCCGAACTCTGGATGATACCCATGCAGAGGTATTTGATTTCCAGAGTCCTCGATGCCGTATTTCGAACCCTCACGGCCGTTGCCGCTCTCCTTGACGCCGCCGAACGGTGCAACCTCGGTCGAGATCAGGCCTTCGTTGATACCGACGATGCCGTACTCGAGCGCTTCGGCAACGCGCCAGACCCGTCCGATATCGCGGCCGTAGAAATAGGCCGCAAGTCCGAACTCGGTATCGTTCGCAAGGCGGATCGCTTCCTCTTCAGTCTTGAAGCGGAATACGGGCGCGACCGGGCCAAAAGTTTCCTCCCGGAAGATCAACATGTCCGGCGTGGCGTCCGCCAATACCGTCGGTTCAAAGAACGTGCGGCCAAGCGCATGGCGCTTCCCACCGATGGCGACGCGCGCTCCCTTGGAAACCGCATCGGAAACATGCTCTTCGACTTTCTCCACGGCGGCGATGTCGATCAGCGGACCAATCGCGACGCCGGGCTCGAACCCGTCACCGATCTTGAACGCACTAACCGCCTCAGCCAGACGCGAGACAAACAAATCGTAGATCTTGTCCTGCGCAAGGAAGCGATTGACGCAAACACAGGTCTGGCCGGCATTGCGGTATTTCGAAGCCATCGCGCCCTTGACCGCGGCATCGATGTCCGCATCGTCGAAGACGATGAACGGCGCGTTGCCGCCGAGCTCCATCGATGTCCGCTTCACCGTCGACGCGCTCTGCGCCATCAGCTTCTTGCCGATTTCGGTCGAACCCGTGAATGTCACCTTGCGTACGATCGGATTGGAGGTCATTTCGCCGCCGATCGCCGACGCCGAACCTGTGATGACGGACAGCACACCTTGAGGGACGCCTGCCCGCTCCGCCAGCAGCGCAAGCGCCAGCGCGGACAGTGGTGTCTGGCTTGCCGGCTTGACGACCATGGTGCAACCCGCCGCCAGGGCCGGGCCCGCCTTGCGCGTGATCATCGCGGCCGGAAAATTCCACGGGGTGATTGCGGCACAAACGCCGATCGGCTGCTTTAGCACGATGATGCGTCGGTCGGCCGTGAACCCCGGGATCGTATCGCCATAGACGCGTTTTGCTTCCTCGCCGAACCACTCGACGAAGCTTGCGGCATAGGCGATCTCGCCCTTGGCTTCAGCAAGCGGCTTGCCCTGCTCCGCCGTCATGATCGCACCGAGATCGTCCTGGTTCGCCATCATCAGATCGAACCAGCGTCGCAGGATCACGGCGCGCTCTTTCGCGGTACGGGCTCGCCACGCCGGTAGCGCAGCGTTGGCGAATTCGATCGCCCGCCGGGTCTCGGCCATCCCCATGTTGGGGACATGTCCGACCACGGCGCCGGTCGAGGGATTATCGACCGTGATGGTGGCGCCGTTATCGGCGGCTACCCACGCACCTGCCACCGGACAGGCATCGCGCAACAGGGTCGGATCTTTGAGCGTGAGTTTCGAAGCCATGATGAAGACAGCCAGGTTGGAATTAACACGTTATAATGCAGTTCGGCATGAAGCATTCAGCGCTAAGTGGAGTCGTGGCCGCTCAGAAACTGCGTCACGACCTCGATCTGTTCGTCAGCGATCAGGGCCGGCGCATGCCCGCAGTCCGCGACGGTGTGAACGCGGACATTGCGATTGCGCCGCATCATGTCCTTGAGGACGCCTTCGGAAAGCAAATCCGATTGCTGCCCGCGTATGACCAGAATGGGGACATCGATCGCATCCCAGTATTTCCAGAGATCGACGCTGTAGTGCCAAGGGTTTCGAAAGGCCTGAGCGATGTTCGCATCGCACAGCGGCTTGAAGCAGCGCCCCTCCACGCTCCAGGCCACGCTATGCGTTGTCAGATGCCGCCAGTGCACATCCTCCAATCGCCCGAAAGGCGCCAGAACCCGCCGGTAGTAGCCTTCGGCCTGTTCGATCGTCTCAAACGATTTGGGCGCCTCGTTGAGATTGGCACCGAGACGAAGCAATCCGGTCCAGGGCAGATAGGGTCCGATGTCGTTGATGACGATGCGACGGATCGGACTGCCCGGAAGGGCAGCCAGCACCATCCCGATCAAGCCGCCCAGCGACGTTCCAACCCAATCGATCTCCGTTGCACCAAGAGCTGCCATCAACACGGTCATGTCGCTGCAATATTGCGGCAAGGCATAGTCGCTGCTGTCGTGCAGCCGTTCGCTTTGTCCGCGGCCCGGCAAGTCCGGGCAGACGACCTGCCGCCCTGCCATTGCGAGAACTGCGGCGAGGTGATCGAAGTCCCGGCCGTTTCTGGTCAAGCCATGGACGCAGAGCACCGGCCGCACCGCGGGCGCGGGCCCCCAATCCGTGAATGCGATGCGATGGAAGCTGCGCCGGGTCAGCCCGCGCACCGATCCGGTGCGGTCGGGCGCCCTCTGCCGTCCTTCAGGCCAGTCCGTGGGGCGCAACTCGGTGGATTTCAGCCCCATCGGTCTATTCGACAAACCGGTGGGCGTCGGCCGAGGTTTCGAAGATATGCGGCGCGACGTCGCGGCGGGCCAGCGCGTCGCCGAGCTTCAGGCGCATGAATGCGCTGGTGGTGTAGCGCGAGGCATGATCGTAGCAGGTCCGCTCGACCTCGGCGGCCATTGAAAACCATTTCTCCGTCATGTCGGGAGCGATGTAAGACGAATCGTAGTTGACGACTGCGGAAAACCGGCGTCCGACACGATGGAAGAGTTCGAGGATCGACGCCCGGATTACCTCGACGTCGGCATCTCTATGGACCCGATAGCCGTCAAGTCCGAGAAAAAGCGTGTTGCGATCGGCATCGTACGACAGCCGCTCCGCCAGCGGCCGATTGAGCAGCCGGTCGTCGAGCTGCATCAGGGCCTCGCTGAACAGCGAAACATCCATGGATTTCGGCGCGCGGATGATGGGCCGAAAGCCCATGAGCGCGAGAATGTCGCGCTCCATATCGATACCCGGCGCGATCTCGATCAGTTCGAGACCCTCGGGAGTGAGGCGGAACACGCATCGCTCCGTCACATAGAGAACGGGCTGCCTGTTGGTTGCGGCAAGCTGGCCCGAAAACGTGATCTGATCCACCTTGTCGATGAATTTCGAGGACTTGCCTTCGCTGAGGATCTTGAGCTGACCATCCACGACCGACGTCTTGAGCCCACCGGTGGTGAAGGTGCCTGCGAAGATCAGCCGGCGCGCATTCTGGGATATGTTGATGAAGCCGCCGGCGCCGGCCAGACGGCCATTGAACAGGCTGACGTTGACGTCGCCGCGGCCATTGACCTGAGCCATGCCGAGACAGGCCAGATCGAGCCCGCCGCCGTCGTAGAAATCGAACATCTGGTTCTGGTCGATGATCGATTCTGCATTGATCGAAGCACCGAAATCGAGACCGCCTTGCGGAATACCGCCGATGATGCCGGGCTCGGCAGTCAGCGTCACAAAGTCGAACAGCTTTTCTTCGGCGGCAACCGAGGCGACTCCCTCCGGCATGCCGATGCCGAGATTGACCACGCCGCCCATCGGCAATTCCAGGGCGCAGCGGCGCGCAATGATCTTGCGGTTATCCAGCGCCATCGGAACATTGCGATCGGCCGGCGCGCGCAATTCGCCCGAAAATGCTCCGTTGTAACCCGTGGCATAGGTCTGGACATGGTTTTCGGGCTGCGCAACGACGACGCAGTCGATCAAGACGCTCGGAATTTTGACGTGACGCGGATTGAGCGAGCCGGAGGCGGCGATGCGCTCCACCTGCGCGATGACGAATCCCTTGCAGTTCTTGGCGGCCGTTGCCAGCGCCAGATTGTCGAGGGTCAACGCCTCTTTTTCCATCGAGATGTTGCCGTTGTGGTCGGCGGTGGTACCTCTGATGATCGCAACGTTGATGGGAAATGCCTTGTAGAACAGCCATTGTTCGCCGTCGATTTCGATCATCCGCACCAGCTCTTCGGTGGTGCGCGCATTCAGCTTTCCGCCACCATTGGCCGGATCGACGAAGGTGCCGAGCCCGACCTTGGAGAGAAGCCCGGCCTTGCGCCCCGCAATTTCACGAAACAGATGCGATACGCATCCGAGCGGCAAGTTATAGGCCTCGACGTGATTGTCGACCGCCATCCGGGCGAGCTTCGGAACCAGGCCGAAATGTCCGCCGACCAGGCGTTTGATCAGGCCGGGATGCGCCAGGCGGTTGAGGCCGCGATCGGCGCCGTCTCCCGGCGCCGCCGCGAACACCAGCGAAAGGTCCCGCGGCTCTCCGGTCTGCACGAAACGCCGCTCCAGCGCCTTGATGATTTCATCGGGCGTTCCCACGCCGACGAAGCCGGACGAGGCGACGGTGTCACCGGAACGGATGATGGCAACCGCCTCGGCGGCGTCGACGATCTTGTTGCGCATCAGGCTTCACTTCCGGGATTGGCGTCGCGGGCGACCAGCCAGTCGGCAATGCTCTGGCTCAGCTTGCCCTGCGATTTGCTGGAGACGAACAGGCCGACATGGCCGCCGGGCAGCGGAATTTCGGTGTAATCCGTGCTGCCTATCTTCGCTCCGAGCGCGCGCGAGCAGTCCGGCGGAATGATATGGTCATCCAACGCAAAAACATTCAGCACGGGAGCCGTGATAGACTTCAGATCGACCCGACGGCCGGACAGTTCAAAGCTGCCATCGACCAGGCGGTTCTCCTGGTAGAGATCCTTCAGCCACTGCTTCGCCGCTCCGCCAGGATGATGCGGACGGTCCGCGAGCCACTTTTCCATGCGGAGGAAATTCATGAACTTGGCCTCGTCATCGACGACGTCGATGAGATCGACATTGTATTTCGTCAGTGAGCGCATCGGCGTCATCATCGAGAACACCGAGCTCATGAACTCGCCCGGCAGCACGCCGTAAGTATCGACCAGCTTGTCGATGTCATCAGGATCGAGGCTGCGGGTCCAAAGGTTGAGGAAGCCGTGGTGCGCGGCCTTGTCCTTGACATCGGCATGGAAGTCGATTGGGGTAATGGTGATGACGAGATTTTTGACCTTTTCCGGATGCAGAGCGGTGTAGCACGTCGTAAAGACGCCGCCTTCGCAGATGCCGAGCAGCGTGATCTTGTCATGGCCGGTTTCCTGCGCGATGCGGTCGACTGCGGCATCGATGTAGTCATCGACGTAATCATCAATTTTCAGCCATCGCTCGGTTCGGCCCGGCTGGCCCCAGTCGATCAGCCAGAGATCGAGCCCTTTTGAGAGAAGGCTGCGCACCAGCGAGCGGTCAGGCTGTAAATCAGCCATGGTATACCGCCCGATCAGGCCGTAGGCCAAAAGGACGGGCGTCTTCGCCGTCGCTTCCGCCATCGGCTCATAATGGAACAGCTCGACCTTGTCGCGGCGCATCATGAGATGCTTCGGTGTCGTGCCGATGGCGACGTCTTCATCCCGCGTATTGGCGATCAACTGTGTCGCCTTGAACATCTTCTCGGCGTTGGCCGCCATGTCCCGGGCGAAGCGCGAGGTTTGGTTCTCCTGATCGCTCATCGTGCGGCTTCGCTCTTCTGGTCGCGGATCTGGCGGGCGAGCGTACGGACTTCTCGGCGGAGTTCGGTCAATTGCTGCGTCACGTCGTCGAAATCCTTGCGGGTCGGCAGCCCCAACATGGCTGACGCGGCCTCAGCGACATCATCCTGCCGGCTCCGTAACTTCAATCCCGCCTGCAGCAGTTCCTTCTGAGCTTGCAAGAAGCCGTCGGTGCGCTGATTCCGGATCAGTTCCTCGTTGGAGATTTCGCTCCATTTGGCGAACGCCTCGCGCCACTCCGGATGCGGGGAGCCATCGCTACCGGTGGCGGACATCGTCTCGTAAAACCGCTTCGACGCTTCAGGCCATGGAGCGGCAGCAACCGCATTGTAGCTCGCAAGCCGCTGGCGCATCTCGATCCAGGCCCCAAAGGCCAACGCCATTTTCCGGTCGATGTCCCAGACGTCGGCCAGCCGCGGCCCCTGCGCCATCCGCTCGATCGCTGCCGACAGTTCGTTGCCGTCGCCAAAACCACCCGGCTTTTCCGACAGACGCGCCAGCATGAACGGTGCCATCGACCCCGACCACGCCTCGACCATGCGGTTCGAGGATTCGGCCATCGTCTGCCACAGCTTCGCCCATTCGAGGCCGGGATCGGAATCAGCGGAAGCCGATTTGTCGTTCTCGCTCATGCTGCTCACTCTTTGTGCCGCTCAGGCCGCCGCGCGGTTGCCGAACGCCTCGGTGTAGATCGCCAGCGCATCGTCGAAGCTCAATTCCCGCGGATTGTTCACGAGAAGCCGCGTCTGCTTCATCGCATCCTCGGCGAGCTTCTTCAGGTCGCCCCTCGCAATGCCGACATCGGCCAGCGAGGCCGGCACGTTGCAATCCCGGCAGATCGCCGCGATCGCATCGACGAACAGCCGTGCCCGCTGGCTGACGCTCATTCCTTCCGATTTGGGATCGACGATCGGCGCCAGTTCGGCGTAGAGGCCTTCCGCCTCCGGCAAATTGAACCGCAGCACCTGGGTCAGCACCAAGGCATTCGACAGGCCATGCGGCACGTGGAACAGCGCGCCGATCGGATAGGCCAGCGCGTGCACGGCGGCGACCGGGGAATTGGCGAACGCCATGCCGGCCAGCATCGAACCCAGCAGCATTTGCGACCGCGCTTCGAGATTAGATCCGTCCGCACAGACCGTCCGGACATTCGCCGACAGCAGGGCGAGAGCCTGCCGTGCCAACTGGTCCGACATCGGATTCTTCCGGTGCTTGCTGGTATAGGCTTCGATCGCATGGACCATGGCGTCGATGCCGGTCGCCGCGGTGACATGCGGCGGCAGGCCGAGCGTCAGCTCCGGATCGAGGATCGCCCAGTCCGGGAGCAGGCGGGGCGCAACGACGCCCTTTTTCTCGGTCGTCGGCGTGGTGACGATCGCAATCGGGGTCACCTCCGAGCCCGTTCCGGCCGTTGTCGGCACCAGCAGCAGCGGAAGGCGTTCGCCCTTGGCAAGGCCGACGCCGTAGATATCTTCGAGGCGATCAGGCGTTTTGGCCAGATAGGCCACCAACTTCGCGGTATCGAGCGCGCTGCCGCCGCCGATTGAGGCAACCAGCTCGATGTCCTTGTCACGACACAGTGCGACCGCCCGCTCGATGATATGCGACGGCGGATCCGCCTCCACATCTTCGAATATCGTCAGTTCGCAGCCGCCGGCAACCAGGCCAGCCTCGGCGTTTCTGGTCAGGCCTGCATTGCGTACGCCCTTATCCGTGACCAGCAGAACACGTTTTGCCCCGTATCCAGCGACCAACTCCGCCAGCTTTTTCGATGCGCCTGCCTCGAACAGGATGTTGGGGGGTGCCTGGAAGGTAAACGCTTTCATCTGACATCACTCCTGATCTGATCGGACGTTACTGCCGCAAGCGCCGCGGCGAGCTGTTCGGTCACGGCGTCAATCGGCTGCAAACCGTCGACGACGTTGAGCAGTCCCTGCGACCGGTAGTATTCCGTGACCGGCGCGGTTTGCTCGCGATAAACGCCGAGCCGGGTCTTGAAGACCTCGGGATTATCGTCGCGGCGCACCGGCTCGCCTCGGCTTGCCGCATCGTCGGCGCGCCCTTTGATGCGGTCGAGCAGCGCATCTTCGTCGACCTCGAGCTCAAGCACCGCATCGAGCTTGATGCCCCGGGTGGCGAGTTCCTGATCGAGCGCTTCGGCCTGCGCGACCGTGCGCGGGAAGCCGTCAAGGATAAAGCCGCTTACCGCATCGGAATGGTCGATACGATTAGCGATCACCGATACCACGACGTCGTCGGGCACAAGTTCACCCCGATCCATGATGTGCTTGACGCGCAATCCCGCAGCCGTGCCTTCCGCAACCGCCTGGCGCAGCATGTCGCCGGTCGACAATTGCGGGATCGCAAATCGAGTGACGATCCTCGTCGCCTGCGTGCCCTTACCTGCGCCTGGCGGCCCCAACAGAACCAGTCTCATATCATTGCCCATATCTCGGTTTCAGCTCTTTGCCCGCGCGATGGCCTCGACGATCAGCCGGCGCGCTTCGGCACTGTCGCCCCATCCGATCACCTTCACCCACTTCCCCGGCTCCAGATCCTTGTAGTGTTCAAAGAAGTGCTGGATCTGCTCGATCGCGATCTGCGGCATGTCGGCGATCCCGTTGACGTGTGCGTAGCGCATCGTCAGTTTCGGCATCGGCACGGCGATGATCTTCTCGTCGCCGCCGCCCTCGTCATCCATCTTGAGCACGCCGATCGGCCGCACATTGATTATGGCGCCAGGAGCGATCGGCCGCGAATTGGCCACGAGCACGTCGATCGGATCCCCATCGTCCGAAAGCGTGTGCGGAACGAAGCCGTAATTTCCGGGATAGCGCATCGGCGTATACAGGAAGCGGTCGACGAACAGCGCGCCCGCCGCCTTGTTCATTTCGTATTTGATCGGTTCACCGCCGATCGGAACCTCGATGATGACATTGACGTCCTCCGGGGGATTGTCGCCGATCGAAATCGCGTCGATATTCATTTCCGCGCCGCCTTTTGGCTATGGCGGTTTTTGATGAGATCATCGACCACCGCCGGATCCGCCAGGGTTGAGGTGTCCCCGAGCGCGCCGACTTCGTCCTCGGCGATTTTGCGCAGAATACGACGCATGATCTTTCCAGAGCGGGTCTTGGGCAGGCCCGGCGCAAACTGAATGACATCGGGTGCGGCGATCGGTCCGATCTCCTTGCGGACCCAGGCCACTAGTTCCTTGCGCAACTCTCCGGAGGGCTCCGCATCCGACATCAAGGTGACGTAGGCGTAGATGCCCTGCCCCTTGATGTCGTGCGGAAAACCGACAACAGCGGCTTCGGAAACCTTCTGATGTGCGACGAGCGCGCTTTCGACTTCGGCTGTCCCCATGCGATGACCGGATACGTTGATGACGTCGTCGACGCGGCCGGTGATCCAGTAGTAGCCGTCGGCGTCGCGCCGGCAGCCATCGCCGGTGAAATACTTGCCCGGATAGGTCGCGAAGTAGGTCTGCATGAAGCGCTCGTGGTCGCCGTAGACCGTGCGCATCTGGCCTGGCCAGGAATCGGCAATGACGAGATTGCCTTCGCATGCGCCGGTCAGCACGGCACCACTTGCGTCCACCACTTCCGGCATCACTCCGAAAAACGGCAGGGTTGCCGAACCGGGCTTCAAAGCCGTCGCGCCGGGAAGCGGCGAGATCAAGATGCCGCCTGTCTCGGTCTGCCACCAGGTATCGACGATCGGACAACGTCCATCGCCGACCACGCGGTGATACCAATCCCACGCTTCCGGATTGATCGGCTCGCCCACCGAGCCGAGCAAGCGCAGCGACGCACGGCTGGTCTGTTTGACCGGCTCTTCCCCCGCACCCATCAACGAACGGATCGCGGTCGGCGCGGTGTAGAAGATGTTGACCTTGTGTTTGTCGACGACCTGCCAAAAGCGCGATGTTGAGGGATAGTTCGGGATCCCCTCGAACATCAGCGTGGTCGCGCCGTTGGCCAGCGGCCCATAGACGATGTAGCTGTGGCCGGTGACCCAGCCGACATCGGCGGTGCACCAGTAGATGTCGCCGTCGTGATAGTCGAACACATACTGGTGCGTCATCGACGCAAAAACGAGATAGCCACCCGTGCTGTGAACGACGCCCTTTGGAGCACCGGTTGAACCCGACGTGTAAAGAAGGAATAGCGGATCCTCCGCGTTCATTTCGACCGGCGCGCAGTCGGCCGAGGCCTTTGCCACCTCGTCCGCGTACCAGACGTCGCGGCCGTCGACCCAGTCGATGCCACCGCCGGTGCGCTTGACCACGATCATCGTCTTCACGATGCCGGCCACCTTCTTCAGCGCATCGTCGGCATTGACCTTCAGCGGTACCTTGCGCCCGCCGCGCAGCCCCTCATCGGCGGTGACCAGGACTTTGGACTGGCAGCCCTCGATACGTCCGGCCAGGGCATCCGGCGAGAACCCGCCGAACACGATGGAATGGACCGCCCCGATTCGCGCGCAGGCGAGCATGGCATAGGCGGCTTCCGGAATCATGGGCAGGTAGATTGTGACGGTGTCGCCTTTCTTCACACCGTGACTTTTCAGGACATTCGCGAAACGACAGACCTGATCGTGCAACTCCGCGTAGGTGATGTGCCTGGATTCGGCGGGATCGTCGCCCTCCCAGATGATCGCGACCTGACCGGCACGCCGGGCAAGATGCCGGTCGATGCAGTTCATCGCCACATTCGTGGTGCCGTCCTCGAACCACTTGATCGAGACCTTGCCGGGCGCAAAGGAGGTATTCTTCACCTTCGTGAACGGCTTGATCCAGTCGATCCGCTTGCCATGCTCCGCCCAGAAAGCATCCGGCGTCGACACCGACGAAGCATACATGCTGCTGTATTTCGCAGCGTCAGCATGAGCCCGCCGTGCCCAGCCGGCCGGCACGTCATGGATCAGCGTATCTGACTTTTCCGTGCCCACCTTGGAGCCTCCCCGACGCACTGCGATGCGATTGTCTTGATCGGATGATGCATCGTCCGCGCTCGGAACGCGTGCAGGCAACATCCTGTGATCAGCGATTTGATTTCGCTCTGAGGCGACCGGCGCTACTTATTCAGGTCAACAGTCGACGGCTGGTTCATTGCACTTGCAAGCTCGCGAAACTGCGCGTTCATTTTTTCCATCTGCTCCTTGAGATGGCTCTGATAAACTGCACCCATTTCCTGCGGGTCCTTGGCATGCAACAGCCGTTGCGCAAGCTCGAAGCCCGAAGCCACATTTTCCTCGGCGAACGCGACGGCTCTTTCGTTCATCTCCTTCGCCGCCGAATAGGTTGAGCGAACGCTGGAATCGGCCTTCTCTCTCAACTTCTGGGATTCGGTTATGTATTTCGACACAGCCTCTTTCGCCTTGTCCAGCGTGGTCTGCGCCATTTCCCGCATCTTCTCAGCCTGCTCGTTGATCTGCTCACTCATTGCACTCTCCATTGCCGGCGCTTGCGACCACGCCAATTTCAGCTCAGCTCATCAATCGGCCCTCGCCGACGGCTCACACGGTCGGCTCAATAACCTGCTTCAGCTTCTCGCGAAGTTCATCCACGAGCACGCGGGTATTTTCGCTGTAGTCGATCGGCACGACGACGAGGTGCACACCGCCACCTTTGAAAGCGTTTTCGAGCGTCGGAATCAACGAATCCGTGCTTTCGACCCGCGAGCCTTTCGCGCCGTAGCTCTCGGCGTATTTGACGAAATCCGGATTCCCGAACGTGAGGCCAAAGTCCGGGAAACTATCGACCGCCTGTTTCCAGCGGATCATGCCATAGGCCGAATCTTCCAGGATCAGCACGACGAGATTCAATTTAAGGCGAACCGCGGTTTCCATCTCCTGCGAATTCATCATGAAGCCGCCGTCGCCGCAGACCGCGAGCACGCGGCGTTCCGGATGCAGCATCGCCGCCATCATGGCGGATGGCAGCCCGGCGCCCATTGTCGCGAGGGCATTGTCCAGCAGCAGCGTGTTCGCCACATAGGTGCGGTAGTTGCGGGCGAACCAGATCTTGTACATCCCGTTATCCAGCGCGACGACGCCGTCTTCAGGGATGACCTTTCGCACATCGTGCACGATGCGTTGCGGCGTCGGGGGCCAACGGTCCTCGGTCGCGCGATCGCCGATCCGGGCCAGGATACTTTCGCGAAGGCTTAACAGCGCGCCGGCATGATGCAGCCGCCCCTCGAGACGATCGGCCAGCAACTCCAGGCTCGGTCCAACATCGCCGACCACTTCGCACTGCGGAAAGTAGACCCGCTCCACGTTGGCCGGCGTGTAGCTGACGTGGATGACTTGAGGACCTTTGGGGCCCATGATGAAGGGCGGCTTTTCGATGGTGTCGTGACCTATGGCAATAATCAGATCGGCTCGGTCGACCGCTTCATGAACGTAATCGCGCTCGCTGAGTGCAGCCGTCCCCATGTAGAGGTTGCTGCCGCCGGGTACCGTTCCCTTGCCCATTTGTGTGGTGAAGAACGGAATTTTCGTGCGGCGGACGAAGCCGCCGATGCCGGCCGTGCTGCGCGGCCGGGACGCGGCGGCGCCGAGCATGATCAAGGGCCGCTTGGCCTTGAGGATCATGTCGGCAGCGCGATCCAGCGAGGCACGATGGGCGACCGGGATCTCGATCGGATGCGGCGCCACCATCGCGACGTCTTCGGATTCCTCGCCCGCGATGTCCTCGGGCAGTTCCAGAAGAACCGGACCCGGACGCTCTTCCATGGCGATCCGGAAGGCATCGCGAACGATTGTCGGAATGCCGCTTGTGCTGACGATCTGGAGCGACAGCTTGGTCAACGGTTTGAAAGCGCTAACCACATCGACGATCTGGAATTTGGCCTGTCGGCTGCTCATGATGCCCTTCTGGCCCGTGAGCATGATCATGGGCATGGCGCCGAGCAGCGCGTAGGCGGCGCCAGTCGTCAGGTTCAATGCGCCAGGGCCAAGCGTGGTGATGCACACGCCGGGCTTGCCGGTCAGCCGTCCATAAGTCGCGGCCATGAAGGCCGCGCCCTGCTCGTGGCGTGTCAGGATCAGCTTGATCGACGAGTTGCGCAAGCTTTCCACGACATCGAGGTTCTCCTCGCCGGGAACGCCGAAAATTCGGTCGACGCCCTCGTTCTCGAGTGCGGCAACCAACAAATCTGATCCCTTGGCCATCAGCGCGTCTCTCCCATTCGAATTCAATGCTCTCCGGACGCCGTCGCAGGCATGACGGGGCCGTCGTGTTTCAGTTCAGATCCGGCCATCGCCGTCGAGATAGCCTCGCGTCCGCGTATCCGGCATCCAGAGCGACGCGACCAGGGCGACCAGCGCCATCGCCGCGACGTACCAGAAGAACAGGGTTTCGTATCCGGACGATTTCAGCGACAATGCAACATATTCCGCCGTTCCGCCGAACATCGCATTGGCAATCGCGTAGGGAAGTCCGACGCCTAGGGCGCGCACCTCGGGCGGAAACAGTTCGGCCTTCACGACGCCACTGATCGAGGTATAGAAGCACGCAATCACAAGACCGATCATGATCAGGCCAAAAACGGCGTAGACGTTGGTGGTGCTGGACAATGCCATCAATAGCGGCACCGCAGCGAGGGTAGCGCATGCGCTGAACAGGATCATGTTGTTGCGCCGGCCGATCCTGTCCGATAGCGCCCCGAACACCGGTTGCAGCAGCATGAAGGCGATCAGGGCAGCGGTCATGATCGAGCTGACCGTCTTGGCATCCAGCTTCACGCTGTTGACCAGGAATTTCTGCATGTAGGTCGTAAACGTATAGAAAAATAGCGATCCGCCGATCGTGAATGCGAGAACGATCAGCAGCGCGCGCTTATGATGCCAGAGGCCGGAGAGAGAACCTGCCTCCTTGCGGTGCATGGTCTCCGCCGAGGCCGTCTCCTGCAACGAGCGGCGGAGATACAACGCCACAACGGCCGCGACGGCGCCGAACAGGAAAGGCACCCGCCATCCCCATTCCTTCAGCTCGTCGAGCGACAAGGTTTGCTGCAGAACCACGACAACGAGGAGTGCGAGAAGTTGCCCGCCGATGAGCGTGACATACTGGAATGACGAATAGAACCCGCGGTTGCCCTTGCCGGCAATCTCGCTCATATAAGTTGCCGCCGTTCCATATTCCCCGCCGACCGACAGGCCTTGTGCCATGCGCGCAAACAGTAGGAGCGCCGGCGCCGCGGCGCCGATTGTTTGGTACGTGGGGAGCATTCCGATCATCAGCGATCCCGCGCACATCAGCAGCACCGACAGCACCATCGAATTCTTGCGGCCATGCGCATCGGCGATCCAGCCGAACAGCCAGCCACCGAGCGGCCGCATGAAGAACCCTACGGCGAAAATGCCGGCCGTCGCCAGCAACTGGCTGGTCTGGTCGCCAGACGGGAAGAACGCCGCCGCGAAATAGATCGAGGTAAATGCGTAAGCATAGAAGTCGTACCACTCGACCAGATTTCCGGACGACGCAGCCACAATCGCCTTGATACGCGACAGCTTTTGCGCCGTGCTGTCAGCGGGGATTGCCGGGTGCGATGCAGCAACAGCGGTCATTTGCTTACCCTCCCAATCGACGGATGATGCTTTGAGTGAAGTCGCCAGTGGACGCTTTGCCGCCCAGATCGGGCGTGCGAACGCCGTCCTCGCGCAAGACCTGATCAATTGCCGTTCTAAGACGGTTTGCGAGATCAGGCTGATCAATGTGCTCCAGCATCAGCCCGACCGCCAGCAATAAAGCGAGCGGATTGGCGATTCCCTTGCCGGCAATATCCGGTGCCGAGCCGTGCACGGCCTCGAAGATCGCCGCATCCGGACCGATGTTGGCGCCGGGCGCCATGCCGAGGCCGCCGACCAGACCGGCGAGCTGATCCGACAGGATGTCACCGAACAAATTGGTAGTGACGATGACGTCGAACTGCCAGGGATTCATGACGAGCTGCATCGCCGTGGCATCGACGATGCGATCGTCCATCTTGACCCTGCCCTCGTACTTCTTTGCAACCTCGTGACCGACCTCGAGAAAGATGCCGGTCAGCGCCTTCAGCACGTTGGCCTTGTGCACGACGGTCACCTTCTTGCGACCGTTCTTGAGCGCGTAGTCGAATGCGAATTCGATGATCTTGCGCGATCCTTCACGCGTATTGACCCCGGTCGAAATGGCGACCGCGTGCGGATCTTCCCCAATTGGAATATAGTGTTCGAAAGCGACATAGAGCCCGCCGAGGTTCTCGCGCACCAGCACGATATCGATTTCGTCGAATCGTCCTCCGGGAACCATGCTTCGAACCGGCCGCAAATTGGCGTAAAGGCCGAATTCTTCGCGCAGACGAACATTGATCGAGCGGAATCCTCCCCCCACCGGCGTCGTTAGCGGGCCCTTCAGGGCGAGCCGCGTACGTCGGATGCTGTCCAGCGTCGCCTGCGGCAGCGGATCACGGCTTTCCTCGATCGCGGCCAGGCCACCCTGCTGGATGTCCCATTCGAATGGAGAGCCGAGCGCTTCGAGAATGTCGACGGCCGATTTCACGATCTCGGGGCCGATACCATCGCCTGGAATGAGCGTAGCGGGCCGCTTCGTTTTGGATTGAGCAGGCATTACTATGTCCTCGAAGATGAGAGCCGCGGGGTTTTGTGAATGTCAGACATGCTGCCTTGCACTCAATGTACGGGGCTTGCGGCGGAGGTGGCGGGTAGCGTTTCCTGCTTGCTGATCCAAAGCACCGCGATGATCCCGGCGATTTGAAGCAAAGCCAGCGGTATCAAGGCCATGGGGAAGCTACCCGTCGCCTCCTTAATGACGCCGAGCAGCCACACCGCGCCAGAAGTGCCGATGTGCGACAGGGTATTGATGCCGGCAATTCCGGCCGCAGCAGTTGCCGGAGAGAGTGTCCCAGTCGCCAGGGCCCAGAATGGTCCCTTGATCGAATAATTACCGATCAAGACCACGCTCAGAATAGCAAGCGTCACGGGTAATGAGCTCGTGAGCATGGTCGCAAGCAGCGCCGTTGCGCATAACGCAAGTGGTATTGCGGTGTTTTGGGCATGGGCGTTCGACCTGTCCGAATATCTTCCCCAAAAGATCATCGCAACGGAGGCGATGCCAAATGGGATGGCATTCAGGAAGCCGGTCTCCATGTTGGACATCCCGAACGATTTCACGATCTGAGGCTGCCACAGCGACAACGCGTTGCTCGTGGCCGAGCTTCCCGCATAGATCAAACCGAGGATGAGCACATATTTGTTGGTCAGAATTTGCCACAGCGACATGTGGCCGACCTGCTTCGCCATCGATCGTTCCGACTGCAGGCGCGCGTCGAGCCAATTGCGCGCCTCCGGCTCGAGCCATTTTGCATCAGCGGGTTTGTTCGGAAGCCCGAAGAACGAGACCAGGCCGAGCAGGACGGCCGGAATGGCTTCAACGATGAAAAGCCATTGCCAACCACGAAGGCCGAGCACGCCATCCATCGCCAGCAAAGCGCCGGATATTGGCGATCCCAAAAAGCTCGATAGCGGTATCGCCACCATGAAAACCGCAACGATCCGTGCGCGATAGGCCGCCGGAAACCAGAAGGTCAGATACAGGATCACACCAGGAAAGAACCCGGCCTCCGCTGCACCCAACAAGAAGCGGCTCAGATAAAAAGTAATCGGCCCTACCGCAAAAGCGGAGAGAATACCGACTATCCCCCATGTGATCATAATGCGCGCGATCCAGATCCGCGCGCCAACTTTCTGCATCGCCAGATTACTGGGGACCTCGAAAAGAATGTAGGCGATATAGAACAGCGCCCCGCCCGCCCCGAAGGCAGCCTGCGTCAGGCCCAGATCCTTGTTCATTTGCAGGGCCGCAAACCCGGCATTAACGCGGTCAACGTATGAAATGAAATAGCACACCATGAAAAACGGAAGCAGGCGCCATGTAATGCGGCGCATGGTTTCCGCTTCGATCCTCGGTAGCGGCGCGGAATTCGTTGGCATGGCGTCCTCGTTTCGGGTTGACGGTCAGGCAGCGAGTTGGCGCAGGACGTATTGAAAAATTCCGCCGTTGCGGAAATATTCGAGCTCGTCGAGCGTATCGATGCGGCAGGTCAAGGGTATGATGGCCTTATTCGCACCATCGGACTCGCGGATCTCGATCGCGAGCTTCTGGAGATGCTGGGAAGGCCATTCTTTTCCGCTGCGGCAAGCGAATAGTAGGCGTAGCTCTTTGCACCGACGACAAGTGTCTGGCGTGCGCCGAAGCTGTTGAGATACTGCTTCATTATCAAGTCCCCCTTCGCTGGAATCGTCCGCCTCGCGCAGATCTGAAGCGGTCTATTTCTCCGATGCTGCAAAGGGATCGAGACCCGCTTTTTTCAGGGCCGGAGCAGCAGCAGCGGAAGCGAGGAAGGCAATCAGAGCCCGTCCGGCTTCCGGCTGACTGGCACCGGAGGTTATGCCTGCAGAAAAGATCGTGATTTTCTGGACGTCTGGCGGGAGCGGCCCGACAAGGTCGGCTCCAGCGATCGGCAGAAGTTCACTGATCTGTTGAAAGCCGAGTTCGGCGTCACCGCGTGCAACAACACTCGCGACCGGCTCCGCCGGAATCATTTTGGCCTTGTCCTTCATCTCGGCGGCGATCCCGAGACGCTTGAACAGCTCGGTGCCCACATAGACGCCGCTGGCGCTGTCGGAGTATGCAACTGACTTCGCGTTCAACAGTGCCTGCTTCAATGCGTCAGGAGTACCGATATCAGGCTTTGGCGTTCCGGCGCGTACCGCGATCCCGATCGGCGAGCGTACCAGGTCGACGCGGCTGGTTCTGACCGCCCTGCCCTGCTCGATCATCTCGCCAAGCGCGTCGCCGACCATGATGAGCACGTCCGCCGCCTCGCCGCGTGCCAGTCGCACGGGGATGGCGTTCTCCGTCGTTCCCATCGAGGGGCCATAGGCCGTGACGACCGTATTTCCCGTCGCGCGTTCAAATTGCGGTACGAGCTCCTTATAAGGCGTCGCCAAGCCTCCCGAGATCATGACCCTGACTTCGGACGCCTTGGCGATTCCAGCCGCGGCCGCCAAGACAATCAGCAAGCTTAGCGCAACTCGCCTGCGCACGACGATCGTCACGCTCATCGGCAATTTCCTTCGATGCAATTATTCGAGGACTGTGCTTGCTCGATGACGGTCGACGTCATCGAGCACTTTGGTGGTCACGTCCCTATCACCGTCTCGACCGAATTGGCGCCGGATAGCGCGCGTCGTTGTTGCGGCCTGTAAACGAGGTACGTCCCGGCCAGACCACAGAGCGCTGCCGCGCTCATCCAATATCCCGGCGACGCATTGTCACCAGTGGCAGCGATCAGCCAGGTGCAGATCGCTGCCGTAAACCCGCCGAACGTCGTTGCCAGACTATATGCGAGGGAGAATCCCGACGTTCGCACACCCACCGGCATGACTTCGGTCAATGCGACGATCATCGCGCCGTTGTAGCTGGCGTAGATGAAAGACAACCAAAGTAGGACCGTCAGCATCTTCGGGAACGTCGGGCCTGCGGCCAACCAGGAAAGCGCGGGATATGCAGTCAGAAATGCCAAAGTCGAAAAGGCGATGAGGATCGGCCGACGACCAATCCGATCGGACAACGAGCCCATGATGGGAAGCCAGATGAAGTTCGATATTCCCACGCAAATCGTCACGATCAGGCCATCGGCCGCGTTCAGCTTGAGGACCGATTTGCCGAATGTCGGCGTGTAGACGGTAATGAGGTAGAACGACACCGTGGTCATGATCACCATCATCATCCCGGCAAGCACAATGCTCCAGTTTGCGAGGATGGAGCGATAGATCTCGCGGGGTGTCGGATGATGCTTCCGCGCCAGGAATTCATCGGTTTCCTGCAGCGAGCGTCGAATGAAGAATACGAAAGGAACGATCAGGCAGCCGATGAAGAACGGAATACGCCAGCCCCAATCGTCAAGCTGCGCCGGTGCAAGCCATGCATTGAGAGCGAAACCCAGCGAGGCCGAGACGATGATCGCGACCTGTTGACTTGCCGATTGCCAGCTGGCGTAAAAACCCTTCTTTCCCGGTGTGGCCATTTCCGAGAGATAGACGGAAACCCCACCAAGCTCGACGCCAGCCGAGAAGCCTTGCAGCAGGCGTCCGATCAAGACGAGGATCGGGGCCAATATGCCAATGGTTGCGTAACTTGGCACGAACGCGATGAGCACCGTGCCGGCAGCCATGATCGACAGTGTAACGATCAGGCCTTGGCGCCGGCCGATCCGATCCACGTAGGCGCCGAGGATGATGGCGCCGAGCGGGCGCATCAGAAAGCCTGCGCCAAACGCAACGAAGGTCAGCAGCAGTGACGCGTATTCATTTTCGAGTGGGAAGAATGCCTTGGCGATGTACGACGCGTAGACGCCCGACAGAAAGAAGTCGAACATCTCAAGAAAGTTGCCACTGGTGACGCGGAGCACCATGCCAAGCTTCGACTGTCCGGTGGTAACCGTCATGCCGTCCTCCCTTTTATCGTTTATGTTTTTTTGTCTTGTTCACCCGTCTTGCAGGTGTTGCAAACTTGATCGCGGCCGGATTGACCGATACGCGAGGAGCGATCGTTCAAGCTACGATTGCTGCCTCATCGTATATCAGCTGCCTGTCACCAACCTGTCGCTGCCGCACTCCGCAAGAAAATCGGTTTGAAGACGACGCGCTTGATGAGCCGGCAGATATGGGGGGCTTCTCTCGGATGTTATTCCGTCTGAAATCCAGATCCCTGGATTTCTATCGATCCTGCAACGCGCGGCGCCACTCTTTGAGGAAGCTCGCTCGTTTCGATTGATCGAGATAGGTGAGCAATTCTGCACCAATATGGATCGGCTTGACTGCGCCGCTGCGATCCGCAGGTATCACGCCTTCCGCGCCGAGACCGAGGCGCACAGGACCGACTGACCGGGCCAGGAGAAATTTCTGGCCGCGTTCTGAAAGCAGGTAATCAAGAAACAATTTCGCGGATTCCGGGTGGGGCGCGGTGACGGGTATAAAGGCTATTCGCGACATCAAGGTGATGTAGTCGGCAGGAAACACGATTCCGATAGAGGCATCTTCCTTGGCCCGTTCGATCGCGTAAGACCCTATCATATTGTAGGCGAGCAGATGTTCGCCGGATGAAATCCGATCAAGCACCGTTCCGGTGGTCGAATAGAGCTTGATACCGGCGCTGCCAAACGCACGGACCAAATCCCACGTTGTCCTGGTGATTCCGGCATCGCGCGTGATGAACAGGAAACCGGTCCCGCTCTGCTCCGGGTCATAGGTTGCGATCTTACCTCGATAGATGTCAGGCTTTCGGCTTAGAAGGCTCTTCAGGTCAGTGCGGGTTCGGGGTACATCGGACTCCGCAACGAGGTTCTTGTTATAAACAATGACAATCGGCTCCGCCGTGATGGCATAGGCTTCGTCTTTCCAGATGGCCCAATCCGGGATATGCGCAATTTCCTTCGAGACATAGGGTTGAGCATAGCCGTCATTGACGAGCTTGATCTGCAGATCCATCGCGGAGCTCCAGACAATGTCTCCGGGTGCTGCGCTGGAGGTCGAGGGATCCACGACTTGATTGTAGATATCGTTCGAGTTGATCTTTGTATGGACGATCTCGATGTCCGGATGACTTGCCCGGAAATCGGCAAGCAAGTCGGCGACGTCCGCGTCCTGGGTCGTCGATACGATGTTGAGCTGCTCTCGAGCTCCGGCGATAGCGGATGCTTGCCCTTTGAGAGGGCCGAGCTGCGCCTGCTCCGACATGGCAGGCCACGTCAGCAAGATCCCAACGCACAAGGCCAAGGCTTTGGCAGCCGCCATCGTGACGTTTCCTCGTCCATGAGCCGCTTTGCGGACTTCAGTTTGTTCAGGACCGCAGCCATTCGTACGGCAGCGCACAATCCGGCCTCAACTTGAGCTTTCACCATCACGCTTGGCAAGAGGAAAGCTCACGGAAACCCGCAGACCCCGGCCTTCCGGGCCAGGTGCAAGCACGATTTGGGCCCCGAGACGGTCCGACAAGGCTTTCACGATGGCTAGTCCAAGACCACTGCCTGCAGGGCCGTTCGCCATCGGAATCCGATAAAAACGCTCGAAAACGCGGGCCCGATGGGCCTCCGGAATTCCCGGACCGGTATCCTCGACTTCAATTCGCGCGGTCGTGGCGTCAACAACCGCGCGAACCAGGACCATCCCCCCGGGGCGGTTGTAGCGGATCGCATTGTCGATCAGGTTTGCCAGCAATTCGCCAATCAGGACCGTATTGCCGGCGATGACCGCGGGACAGTCGGATCGATCGAACTGGACGTCGATGTCGTTCGCGAAAGCCTGTGGGGCACGCTCCGACAGGACATTGAAGGCGACCTCATTCAGGTCAACGTTCTCCGCGGCCGGTTGCGCAATGTTCTGCTCGTCGGCCCGTGCCAGTGTCACGAGCTGCCCGAGCAGCCGTTCAAGGCGGTTGATGGCGTTATCGACCTCGTCGAGGGCAGATTGGCCCGCCGGCGTTTCCGACCCCAGGCGTCGCACCAGATCGAGATGCGTCCGCAGTATCGCCAATGGGGTTCGCATCTGATGCGAGGCATCGGCTGTGAATCGGCGCACCAGTCCGATGGCCAGATCCAGCCGCTGTAGCAGGGAATTTACCGCGAGCGCCGGTGCTAAAGCTTCCTGCGGCACCCGGGAAAGGTCGAGCGGACTGAGATTTGGACCGCCCTGAATACCGCGCGCGTCGATTTCTTGCTTGAGTTCGCCAAGCGGCCTCAGGCCTCGATCGACGGCGTACCAGCCGAGGCAAGCGATGAGGCTAATCAACCCGGCCTCGAGCATCGCCAGTCCGATCAGCATTTCACGTTCGACGACGCGGCGCGCCTGCACCGTTTCGGCCACTGCGACGAGGACCAGCTCCGGCCTGCCGTAGACCTGCCGCGCCTGCGCGCCGATACGAACCGTTTTGCCGCGATACGCGCCATCGCGATGGCCGGTTTCGCCAGCCTTCAATCGATCGAAGCCGGATAGTGGAAGATCCTTGTAACCGGTGATCAATTCGCCGAGGTAAGTCACGCTGTAATAGATGCTGTCGTGCGACTGGCTTTCCAGCATGCCGAGCGCAACCTGCGGCAAGTCGACCGTCAGTTCGCCATCTTCCACGCCGACGCGTTCGGCGATGGCGAGAACCGACCCATCGAGCAACCGGTCATGAACTGTCTGCACAACGCGCTGGATCAGCAACATACCGCCGATTCCAAGCACCATCGCCAATACAATGGCGGGCGCCACCAGATTGGTGAGGAGCGTTCGCCTCAACGACGGCCGCCAGGTGGCGATCACTGTACCTCCAGCAGATAGCCTAGCCCGCGGACGGTTCGGATCCGCGGCCCGTCAGGACCGAGTTTCTGGCGAACGCGACCAACATAGAGTTCCGCCGCGTTCGGCGCTACCGCCTCGTCGAAGCCAAATACCTCCGCGATCAGGCGCTCCTTGGAGACGACTTTGCCGGCGCGGGTCATCAGCACTTCCAGCACGGCAAACTCGCGCCGTCGCAATTCAAGCGGCCGGCCGCTCAGTGTAATCGTGCCCGCGGCGCGGTCGAACGCGAGCGGGCCACAGATCAAGGTTGGATTTGGAAGCCCCTGTCCCCTTCTCACGAGCGCGCGAACGCGGGCATCAAATTCGGCGATATCAAATGGCTTGGAGAGATAATCGTCGGCGCCGAGATCGAGCCCGCTGACCTTATCGCCGGTCGCGTAACGGGCAGTCAGAATCATGACCGGAACGGTCGACCCGGCTTGCCGTATCTTGTGCAGGACGCCGAAACCCGACACGTTCGGCAAGTTGATGTCCAGAATGATGAGGCTGTAGGGTTCCAGCAAGGCGGTCTGCGCCGCCGAAGCCCCGTCAGACTCGATATCGACGGCGAACCCGGACAGCTTGAGCCGCTCGGCAAGGCCGCGCGCCATGGCGGCATCGTCCTCGACAATCAGAATCCTCACTGAACAAACCCTTGCGTTCGCACCACCCGTGCGCGGGAGACGTCACCGTGAGGCTAGAAGGACAGTATCGAAAGATCAAATCGGAGCTTCCTCGCGGATGTACGGCTCGCATCCTTCGGACACTTCGCCAGGAGAGGGCCGCGTGCTTCCCGGCATCCCCTCCCTCGACGGTTCGACTTTGCCAGGCCAGTCCCCATATCGTGTGGCAACACGTAACGATACAGCGAGCAGCTTTGATCGCCAGGAGACGCGTGACGGAAACGGAAGCCGACGATCTCCCCCGCTATTTCGTCTGGGTGCGCGGTCTTGAGGGCCCCGAACCGCAGAAATGGATGGCGATGGATTTCGGCGTCGGTGACTGGAAACGGCCGCTCGTGCTCGCCTATCTCGAGCTACCTGAGGGCGAGCGACACTTGCCGTTGTCGGCGCTGGCCCGGCGATATCCGCCGCCGCGGGCAGAGGCTTCGTAGAGGGGCCATCCTGGACGGACGCGAGGATCTCGCCACCCCGTCAACCCAGGGCGAGCAACGCCGCATCACTGGCAGTACTGTTTTCCGCCATAGGTATGACATTTGCCGCCCTCGCTGCTGGCCGGAGCAGACGGCGCGCGCGGGCTCGGTTCGTGGCGGGACACCGCCTTTGGTTTCTGGGGCGACGGATCGGGACGCCGCTGGCACACGCCCTGGGCGTCCAGCACGAATTTGTTGTCACAGACGATCTGGACGCAGCGGTCGCCAACCGCCTTTTGCCCCCTCGCACAAACCAGCGGGCAGATGCGATCGGGCCGGGCGCGCACCGCATCGAGCGCGTCGAGGCTTGCGACCTTCACGTCGAATTTCGTACCGGCATATCTGTTGAAGCTGTCGAGCGCCTTTTGCGACGGTGCAGTCCAGGCGCCATCGGCCGCACCGGGATCGCAACCGACACGCTTCAGGTGCGCCTGGAGCAAGCGGGCGATGTCCGCAGGATCCATCGCTGGCACGCTAGTCGGCGCCACGGCGAGAGCAGCAGCGGGCGCGGCGGGCGGGGTCAGAGCGGCAAGCGTAGCCTGGCGCTCCTTCTCGCGCCGGTCTGCCTCGCGCTTCGCCGCCTCGATCTGTTGCTGCGCCTCCAGCGCGGCCTGCTTCATCGCCTGCTCGACCTGAAGGGCCGCGTCCTCCGCCTGCCGGCGCGCCTCCGCAACCTGCCGCCGGGCATCGTCGAGCTCGCGCTTGGCCTGCTCGGCGATGCGTTGGCGCTCCTTCTCCAGATCGCGCCGGGCCTGCTCGGAGATCTGCTGCGTGGCCCGTTCCGTCTCACGCGCCGCCTGCTCCTCGATCTGTTTCCTGAAATCGTCGCTCTTCTGCCGGACCTGCTGCTCGGCCTGCCGCTGTACGGCATCGGCGTTTTCGCTGATTTTTTCTGCGGCCTCGAGCTTGTCGAGCGCCGCATGCGCAAAGTTGGCATAGATGCCGGTGGCATGAACGGCGAGAAAGGAAAGCCAGGCCTGCTTGGTGCCGGCCTGCGCCGCAAGCTCATAATCCCGCCGGGCTCCCGCGTTCGGATCGATCGGCGGTGCAACCGGCGGCACCAGCGCCACGGTGTCGCCGCCGAGCGATCCGTAGACGAAGGGCTCCTGCCGCCGCCCCGTGCTCTTGAGCACCTCGTCGCGAACCCGGCCAAGCGTCAGGCGAAGGTCGAGGCCCGGTGTCGCCAAATGATTGAGGAGCGCGGTCGCAAACGGGCTGTGCGCACCGTCGCCGTCGCCGGCGACCGCGCCGGCCTTGGCGGCGAACGCAATCAGCGTATCCGCCGTGGCGGGCTCGATCTTGGCGAGGCCGCGGCCCATCGAACGCGTGGCGACACTGCGTGTCATCCGCTCTGCAAACGGATTGTCGCGGCAGGCATCGAGGATGACGAGCCGCAGCCGCTTCGCCGGATTTATCGCCTGGAGAATCCGGTCCAGCGGGACCGCCTCGTCCTCGACGTCGAAATCGCTCTGCAGCCTGGCATCT
Organism: Bradyrhizobium sp. CW1; assembly: GCF_023100665.1. Lineage (NCBI taxonomy): Bacteria > Pseudomonadati > Pseudomonadota > Alphaproteobacteria > Hyphomicrobiales > Nitrobacteraceae > Bradyrhizobium > Bradyrhizobium sp. CW1. Next base: position 750,392 of record NZ_CP064684.1, on the reverse strand, counting down.
GCCGGAATCAGGAAGTTCGCGCCGTTCACCTCGATGCCGTGACCGGCGTAATAGACCACGGCCATGTCGGAATCCGCGGCAACCGCAGCAAAATCGCGCACCGCCCGCCGCATCTCGATGACGCCGAGATCGCGGCGAAGCTCCACGATATCGAACCCCATCCGCTTGAACACGTCGCTGATGGCGGCGGCGTCGTTGTCGGGATTGGCCAGCCGCGCGACGCTCTGGTAGTTGGACACACCAAGGACCAGCGCCACTCGCTTGTCGGCCTGCGCGGTCGTCGCCGCTGCCAGCATCCACAACATCGACAGCGCAAGCCGGCAGACCAACCGGCTTGAACGCAACATCGGGACTGAAGGGCTCAATCGGATCATGATGCAGGCTTCGCTCCACGCGTCAGCAATGTGGCTGCAATCGATATGAGTACTATTTCGATAGCGGTCCGCCCTCGGGTCTGTGCCATCGATCACACATCAGGCCCGGCCGTCAGGCGAGACGGTTGCCGCCGCGCAGTGTCCTGCCGGGCGACTCCCTGTTCGAAATGATAGTGGAAGGGGCATGGCATTGGGAAGCTGTCCAGCAACCTTCCGCAGATACTTGCCTCCCCGGGGCGCTTGAGCTTCTATGTCGGCATAAATCGCTTTTGCTTCGTTGGCCGCCAAGGGGTTTTCAGAATGATCCGTCCTTTCATGACAGTTGTATTGTCGATTGTAACCAGCGCCTCGTTGCTTCTTTCCGGCACTGCGAGCGCCGACAAGATGCGCCCGGGCTACAAGAGCTACGGAAACGCCCACGGCTTGAATGCCAACGCAGCTTGCCGTCGCCCGCATTTCAACATCTGCCAGGGTTGTAATGTCGTCATCCCGATGCGGGTCGCGCAAGACCGCGGTTGCGGGTTCAATTTCCAATCCCTGGGTCCGTTCGTGGGCCAGGACGTCGTCGTCTCTCCGGCGAACGGATCTTACAGCCTGGTCAACTCGACGAAGGCTGTGTACCGGCCGAATTCCGGCTTTACCGGCAGCGACCATTTCGAGAGCAGACTCTACTTCGAGGACGGCGCCGGCAAGCGCACGTTCCTGAATCTGAAAGTCAACGTCAACGTCGTTCCCAGCCTGTGAGCTGCCGAAGCACCGTGCTCTCGGCACCGGTCTCAATCACCCTCACAGCTGCCTCCGCATGAATCGGCTCCGCCGGACGGACGTGCGCGACCGCGCGGGCTCGGCTCCTGGCGCGATACCGCCTTTGGCTTCTGCGGCGGCGGATCGGGACGCCGGCGGCACGTGCTCTGGGCATCCAGCACGTCATTGCCGTCGCAGACGATCTGGACGCAACGATCGCCTTCTGCCTTTTGTCCCTTGGCGCACACCAGCGGACAGACACGATCGGGCCGGCCGCGCACCGCATCGAGCGCATCGAGGCTGGCAACTTTGACGTCGAATCTGGTGCCGGCGTTTCGGTTGAAATTGTCGAGCGCCTTTTGCGACGGCGCCGTCCAGGCACCGTCGGTGGTCCCGGGATCGCAGCCGACGCGCTTCAGATGGGCCTGGAGCAGGCGTGCAATATCCGCCGGATCCATTGCCGGCACGACAACCGACGCAGGGGCAGGCGCAGCCGGCGGAGTTAGCGCGGCGAGTGTGGCCTGTCGCTCCCGCTCGCGCTGTTCCTGTTCGCGCCTTGCGGCCTCGATCTGCTGCTGCGCGTCCAGCGCGGCCTGCTTCTTTGCCTGCTCGACCTGAAGGGCCGCATCCTCCGCCTGCCGGCGCGCCTCCGCAACCTGCCGCCGGGCATCGTCGAGCTCGCGCTTGGCCTGCTCGGCGATGCGTTGGCGCTCCTTCTCCAGATCGCGCCGGGCCTGTTCTGAGACCTGGAGCTTCGCCTGCTCGGCCTGGCGCGCAGCCTGCTCCTCGATCTGCTTCTTGACATCCTCGTTCTTCTGCCTGGCTTGCTGTTCGGCTTGCCGCCTCAGCAGGTCTGCCTTTTCACGGGCCTTCTCCGCCGCATCCAGCTTGTCGAGGGCCGCATGAGCAGACACAGCGTAGGGGCCGCTACCGTGAACGCCGAGAAACGAGGTCCACGCCTCCCTTGTGCCGATCTGCGCCGCAAATTCGTAGTCTCGCTGGGACTCCGCGTCCGGATCGACCTTTGGGGCAATCAGCGGCACCAGCGCCACGGTGTCGCCGCCGAGCGATCCGTAGACGAAGGGCTCCTGCCGCCGCCCCGTGCTCTTGAGCACCTCGTCGCGAACCCGGCCAAGCGTCAGGCGAAGGTCGAGGCCCGGTGTCGCCAAATGATTGAAGAGCGCGGTCGCAAACGGGCTGTGCGCACCGTCGCCGTCGCCGGCGACCGCGCCGGCCTTGGCGGCGAACGCAATCAGCGTATCCGCCGTGGCGGGCTCGATCTTGGCGAGGCCGCGGCCCATCGAACGCGTGGCGACACTGCGTGTCATCCGCTCTGCAAATGGATTGTCGCGGCAGGCATCGAGGATGACGAGCCGCAGCCGCTTCGCCGGATTTATCGCCTGGAGAATCCGGTCCAGCGGGACCGCCTCGTCCTCGACGTCGAAATCGCTCTGCAGCCTGGCATCTGCCGGAATCAGGAAGTTCGCGCCGTTCACCTCGATGCCGTGACCGGCGTAATAGACCACGGCCATGTCGGAATCCGCGGCAACCGCAGCAAAATCGCGCACCGCCCGCCGCATCTCGATGACGCCGAGATCGCGGCGAAGCTCCACGATATCGAACCCCATCCGCTTGAACACGTCGCTGATGGCGGCCGCGTCGCTGTCGGGATTGGCCAGCCGCGCGACGCTCTGGTAGTTGGACACACCAAGGACCAGCGCCACTCGCTTGTCGGCCTGCGCGGTCGTCGCCGCTGCCAGCATCAGAGCAATCGCCAGCGCAACACGGCCGGCCAGACGCTGCAGGCGTGACATCGGAGCCGGGAGGATCAATCCGACCATGGTGCAGGCTTCATTCCGTCAAGGAGCCCTAGGCTGGCTCCGGGATGATTTCGAGGGTCTCCTCCCGTAAGTCAACCCGTCTGTGGCCTATCTCACTTCCCGGTGCCGCCGTGGGCGTCAGGCCAAACCTCCGGCGGCATGACTGCGGCCGACGAAGCTCGACCTGATCAAGGAGCCGTATCAGCAGTTCTACAAGAACAATGCCGGTACCGCGCATCTGGTGCAGCGACTGCCGGGCCCGCCCATGCCGCCGGACGAGCCAGTGCGACGAAGCAGTAGGCATCGCGTCGGGAACGCCAGACCGATGCCTTGCGCCCCCATGATTATGGGTGTCGCGGCGCCCGCACCGCGGCTAAACTTGGCCCTGCGCCGCGGGGGACACGCGGTGCAGGACGACGATGATCATGACCGAACAGGGCGAGACGGGTGAAGCCATCACCATCCTCCTCGTCGAGGACGACGCGCCGACCTGCTGGCGGCTCCAGGACGCGCTGGTCAAGGCCGGCTACGAGGTGCGAAGCGCCGGTACGCTGGGAGAGGCTCGTTCGGCGCTGAGCGCGGCTGTGCCGCGCGTGCTGCTCACCGATCTGCGGCTGCCCGACGGCCACGGCGTCGAGCTGATCCGCGAGACAAGGCAACGCTTTCCCGACACCGAGATCATGGTGATCTCGGCGCTCGGCGACGAAGAAAGTGTGATCTCCGCGATCACGGTTGGCGCCACCGGCTATCTCCTGAAGGATGCGTTCCCCACTGATATCGCCACCACCGTGCGCGATCTTGTCGCCGGCCATTCGCCGATCTCGGCCTCGATCGCCCGCTTCATCGTGCGCAGGACGCAAGGTTCCGCGCAGAATGCGGCCGAGCCTCCGCCGGGCCCCGCGCTCAACACCGCAAGGCTCACCCCACGCGAGATCGACATCCTCTGGGGCATTGCCAAAGGTTTCAGCTACGCCGAGATCGCAAGCCATCTCGGCCTGTCCCGGCAGACCGTGCCCGGCCACATCAAGAACATCTATCGCAAGCTCGAAGTGCACACCCGCAGCGAAGCGGTGTTCGAAGCGGTGCAGCAGGGCCTGATCAAGCTGTGAGCGAGATCGTGGCCAAGGCACCGGTCAAACCCGGGCGGCGCCGGCTGCTGGTCTCGCGTCTCGTGCCCTATCTGCTGCTGCAGGCGCTGATAGTGGTCGCGACCGTCCTCGGGCTGCGGCTGCTCCAGCCCAGCGACCCCGACGACTTTGCGCTGAGCGAATTCTCGCTGCGCGAGGACGGCGTGGCACGTCCCGTGACGCTGCCGCATTTCACGTCGTCACGCTATTCCCTGGCCGACCCGCCGCTCTACACCGGCGCCTTCACGTTCCGCCGCGGCGATGTCGCGTCGGGATGGTCGGTATTCCTGCCGCGCTTCAGCAACGCGGTGGAAGTCTCAATCAACGGCGTCGTCATCCTGGATTCCCGACGCGATGCCAACGCCAACCGACCCGACCGCAACACTCCGCAAATCGGGGCGATCCCGTCCTCGCTGCTGCGCGAGGGCACGAACGAGATCGCGGTACGGCTGTTGGTTTGGGGACCGCTCAAGGGCTTTCTCGACACCGTCTATGTCGGGCTGGATGCGGCCTTGCGGCCGGCCTACGAGACACGCACGCTGATGTTCGTCACGTTGCCCGTGGTGTTCTCCGCCTGGCAGTCGATCCTCGCCGTCATCCTGGCGATCATGTGGCTGATGCGCCGCCGCGAGCCGGTTTACGGCGTGCTGGCCGTGGCGATGGTACTCGGCGTAGTGCAGGCCTTTGCGCCGCCACCGGTGCCCCCCCTCAACACGTCCCGGCTCGCCGCGGTATTGCTCGCGTCCGCACCGATCGAGAGCGCCCTGGTCGTCGTCTTCGGCGTGCTGTTCTTCGGCTGGCGCTGGCCGCGCTACGGCATGCTGCTGTTCGCGCCGGGGCTCGTCGTGTTCGGCGTCGGACTGATCGCCGGCCCGCCGCTGCCGCGCATTCTGTTTCTCCTGCTTGGCATTCCTACCGTCGGTCTCTGCCTGCTCCTGATGGCCTGCGTCACCGCTGCCGCGGTGGTGCGGCGGCAGGACGCGGCAAGCTTCACGCTCGGCTGCGCGGTGACCATCGTGCTGATCTGCTGGGTCCACGACATGCTGTCGGTGTTCGAGATCGTGACCGACGAGCGCATCTTCCTCTCGCGCCTGTCCTACTCGGCGATGCTGGTCGCGATCGGCGCCGGCTTGACCTGGCGGTTCGCGCGCGCGCTGAACCAGGTCGACAGCTTTGCCGACCAGCTCGTGACGCGCGTACGTGAGGCCGAGGAGCGGCTGAAGGCGAGCTTTGCCCGCGAGGAGGAGCGCGCAAGGGCAGCCGCGCTCGCCAATGAGCGCACGCGGCTGATGCGCGACCTGCATGACGGCCTCGGCGGCCAGCTCATCAGCATCGTGGCACTGTCCGAGCGCGGGCACGAGGGCGCGACCATCACCGACGCTGCCCGTGCGGCGCTGAAGGACCTCCGCCTCGTCATCGACTCCATGGACGACATCGGCGGCGACCTGATGCTCGCACTCGGCTCCTGGCGCGAGCGAGCGACCGCGCAATTGCGACCGCACGACATCGCGCTCGACTGGCACGTGGCCACGCCGCAGGGGCTGCCGCTGCATCCCGAGCTCAGGCCATGGCATGTCATCCAGATCGTGCGCATCCTCGACGAGGCCGTGACCAATGCGGTCAAGCACGCACAGGCCCGCCGCATCGCGGTCACCATCGAGACGGTCGACGAAGGTCAGGGGCCGTTCGGTGTGATCAAGGTCGCGGATGATGGCAAGGGCTTTGCGAACGGTTCTGCGCCGGTCGGCAGCGGCAGAGCCACCGACGCGGGCCAGACCGCGCGGGGGCTTCGCAACATGAGGAGCCGTGCCGCGCGCTGCGGGGCGATGCTCGATCTGAGCTCGGATTCCTCAGGCACGCGCGTGCGGCTGCAATTGCCGCAGATTTTCCCCGACAGCGGTGCCGCCGTCGGCTGAAAAGCCCCCTCTCCGAACGTGTGGGACGCGCGGAGAGAGGGACGGGCCGGATGATTTGCCTGCGGAAGACGGGGGTTCGTCCGCAATGCTCCTTCGCCCGAACTCTTTCGTCTTTCTCAGCGCACGCCGACGCGATTGACCGGACCACCGCGATTCATCGGCGTGCCCGCGCGCACGCCGACACCGGGCGCACCGACCCCGGGTGTCGCGACCGCGACTGCGGCGGCCGGCGCAGCGACCACTGCCGCTCTCGGCCGCACCACGCAGCCCTTGGGTATGCCGACCGTCTTGCAATAGACCACCGCCTGCGCCGGGCTCGTGCCCAGCGAGACCGTCGCCGCACCTGCCAGCGCCAAAATTGTCAGCCCGGCGCTCAGCGCTCCCGCTCTTTTCGACATCTTGCTCTCCTGCTTCCCGTTCGGCGTCCCGATGCAATCACCGGGTCTCGCGGCCGACGTGCAGCCTGAATGACAAAAGACGGCGCGCTGATACATGCCATGAAAATGGGGGTACGGCGGCGGGAGGGGCTGGCCGATGCCATGAACATGGCATGGACCTGCGCCCGGCGCTCGCGAGATGGTCCGGCCCGCTTGATCCCAGGCGGGACCAACGACATTCCCAAGGAGGTGTTTTATGAAGATCTCGGTTCTTGCCGTGCTGCTGCTCGCCGCTACCGCCCAGACCGCCGCTGCGCAATCCGGTCCGACGCCGCAGGAGCAGATGACCTGCCGAAGCGACGCGAACAAATTCTGCGCCGAACATATCGGCAAGCCGCCACAGATGAATGCCTGCCTGCGCGAGAACAAGTCGAAGCTTTCGGACGGCTGCCGCAAGGTCGTGGAGTCACACGGCGGGTGAGTGCTCGCGTCCACAACACAAATCTCGGCGGCGTCAAAGCCGTCAGGCCATAGACGTCGATGCGCCGGTCATAGGTCGGGCGCGCGCACGACGGCGAGGATGGACGCTAATCGTCGTCGCCGAATAGCCTGATCTGCGGAAAGCCGCCGCGCGGCCTGCTCGGGACCTCGCGCGCATCGGCATCTTCGCGGATGTTGCGCGCGACGTCGTCCCAATCGGTGCGGTCGCGCATCCCACGCGGATCGCGGAAATCGTAGTGGCGGCGCTCGGCCCAGCGCTCACGGCGCTCCGTCCGGCGCCGTTCAGACGTGGCGCGCTTGACGTCAGAATCCCTGGCCTTGGCATAGGCGTTGTCGGATGAGGATGACGGCTCTGTCGATGCTTGCCGCTCGGCAGGCTTTGCGACTTGCGGAGGCGACGCCGGTGGCGGTTTCGGGGGCTCCACCGCTGCCGCCTGCGAAGGCTGTTGCGCTGGCTGTTCAGCGTTGGCTTGAGTGGTCTGCGTGTCGGGCTTCACCGCTTCGGACTTTGCCTCAGGCTTGGACTCGGCCTTGGCGTCGGATTTGGCTTCGGCCTGCGCTGGCGCGGCGACCATGGCGCCGAAGGCTTGCGAGCCGGTGAGATATTGCAGGCGCTCGGATGGCGCTTCCGTCGTGGCGGGCTTGGCGTCAGCGCGCTGCGCGATCTTGCTGGTATCAGGCCCCTGCTTGGGCGAGACCGGATTCATGATATTGCCGGCGACAATGCCGCCGCCGAGACCAATGGCGATGGCTGCGACGATGGTTCCTGCACCGACGAAATAGGCTGTCGAGGCGCGCATTGGTCCACTCCCTCTTTGGAGCGGGCAACGCTTGTCAATTGCAGGATGTTCCCGATATAGCCGCAGTTCCGGAAGGAACTTGCGCGTCAGATCTGCTGCGCCACCTTCTCGAGCCCAATGATGCGGGCGAGCTTGCGCACTTCCTCTTTCTGGTCGTCACGCAGCTGGAACAGCAGCGGCATCGCGGCCGACTTCAACTGCTGGACCTCGTCGCAATTGGGATCGATCGGCACGCCCTGCACGTTCGGATTGGACAGCTTGTTTGCCGAGATCTTGCGGACAACGTTGCGCAGCGCGGTCTCGACCGACGGCCAGTAATATTCCTGCGACGACGACAACTTCAGACGGTCTCTGATGCCCGCAATCTGTACGTCGGACAACAGCGAATAGGATTTCTGCGGCTGCGGCTTGGCGACGACCTTCGGCTTGGCCGGGACTTCGACGGCAGGAATCTCTGCAGCGGCCGGAGCCTCGTTCACGCTCGCCTTGGGCATCGGGAAATCGGATGGCGTGGCGGCGGCAAACGCCTGACGCAGCGGCTCGGTCAGCACGGGCATTTGCGAGAGCTTGTCCGCCGGAACCTGAACCGGGTCGATGGCGGCCGAGGCTAGCGCCAGCGTCGGAACCAGACGGTCGGCCTTGGCGGCCCGATTGGTTGCAAGCAGCTTGGGCGCCGGCGCCTGCGTGATCATTTCGGCGCTGACGCTGGGCACGCTATCGCGGCCGAGAATGGCGGTGGTGGCGGCGCCGAGGACGAGGAAGCAGGTCAGCACGACGATGGTGATGGCTTTCGACAAACGTCTCTCCGCAACCGGCTTCAAGTCCACGTGATCACTGCCCGCAAACTGGGCGAAAATTAAGGCTTAACCGTGCCATCGCGGCGGCAATCGCGCGGACTGCGGCGACATGATCTGGAAAGGTCAACAAAATCAAGCAGCTAGCGCCAGATCGTAAGCGTCCTGGATGTCGGCCACGATCTCCGAGGCCTCCCAGACTCCACGCGGCTCGACCGATTGCAGCGCCACCGTCCAATTGCCGCCCCGGCGGGTGCGGGGGACGCTGACGATGTCGAAGCGAACATTGCGGCACAGCGGGTGGCGGGCCAGCGCATGGGCCACGCGAACGCGAATTTCGTCCAGCGAAGCCGCCGTCTTGGCGTTGAGAAAGTCGAAGTCCATCGCCTGTCCCTCTCGGTCCTGATTGGCGCCTGAGGGGATTCTGGGCGATCGATGGTTAATCTGCCGTTAAGTGACCGCTTCTAAGGAGCGCTCGACTAACTGTGATGGAGGGGACGGGCCCTGTCGGTCTCCGGTTTTTACGGGGAGAGGCGGCCACCCGCCTCTCGATACTCCGCGACCGTCCGCGCGACGAGATCGTTGGCCTCCATCACTTCGGTTACACCCGATATCGAATGCCCGCCGCTCCAGATATCGCGCCAGCGCTCGGGGCGGCTCTCGCGCGCGTTGACTTCGATGTCCTTGCCGACGTCGATTGCACCGCGCGCCGGCAGATCGTCGGGGTCGAGACCGGCTGCCAGGATCGACGGCTTGAGCATGCTGGTCTGCAGGCCCGTGAACGCGGTGGTCAGCAAGATGTCGTCCGCGCTGCCGTCGACCAGCATTTGCTTGTGACGCTCATCCGCCATGCTCTCCCGCGTCCCGATGAACTTCGTACCCATGTAGCCGAGATCGCAGCCGAGCACTTCGGCCGCGCGCAATGCGTGGCCGTCGCTGATGCCCCCCGCGAGCACGATGATGCCATCGTAGAACGCACGCACCGCGCGGACGAAGGCGAACGGGTTGAGCCAGCCGGTTTGCCCGCCCGCGCCGGCGGTAAGCAGCACGAGCCCGTCGGCACCTGCTTCCGCCGCGCGTTCGGCGTGGCGGATCGAGGCAACATCCGCAAGCACCAATGCGCCGACGTCGTGCAGCGGCTTGAGCACCGTCGTGGGCGAGCCGACCGAGGTGATGACGATCTCCGGCCTGTGGTGCAGCAACACGGCGAGATCCTGCTCCAGCCGTGCATTGGAGCGGTGCACGATCAGGTTTGGGCAAAGCGGCGCGGCCTTTCGGCCGGTTTGATCTTCATGCCGCCGCAGCCGCGCTTCGATGTCGGTGAGCCATTCATCGAGTTGTTCGGTGCTACGGCAATTCGCGGTGGGGAAGCTGCCGATCACGCCGTTGCGGCAGGCCGCGACCATGAGCTCGACGCCCGACACCAGAAACATCGGCGCGGCAATCAGCGGCAGGGCGAGACGACCGTGGAAATGTTGCAGCCGATCTGACGTCACGCGTGCCTCCCTCGCGCGGGCTTAGTCGTTCCATCCCGCATTCCCTGTGCTAGCGTCGCGGTAAACATTGGCACGCCGGAAGCCGATAACAAAGCAGCGAGGAAACATATGTCCGATCCGCTCCATGCATCGTCCCCGACTTGCGCGCAGGCGCTGCGGGCGCTGTCGCGCTATCCGGGCCGAACCGCGTTCGCGTGGCCCGGCGGATCGCTGAGCTATCAGGGCACCATCGACCTGATCGGGCGCATCCAGGGCGTGTTCATGCGGCTTGGATTGCAGCCCGGCGCGCGGGTCGCCTTCCTCACCGCGAACCGCGCCGACACCTGGTGCGCCGGCGTTGCCGCGCAATTGTCGCGGCTCTGCGTCACCTGGCTGCATCCTTTGGGATCGCCGGGAGACCAGATGTTCCAGCTCGAGGATTCCGAGGCCGAGGTGCTGGTGGTCGATGCGGCCGCCTTCCACGATCGCGGCGGCGAGCTCGCCGCGCAGGCGACCTGGCTCAAGGCGGTGTTCACCACGGGACCGGCCAACTATGGCGTCGATCTCTTGCAGGCGATCGAGATCGAAGGCCATGCCAGCGCGCATTGCCTCGCCCGACCCGACGACCTCTCCACGCTGAATTACACCGGTGGCACCACCGGCAAATCCAAGGGCGCGTTGCGCTACCACCGCGAAAATGCCGGAGCCGCGGCCGCGATCCTCGCCGACTTCGAGATTCCCGATGGCGCGCGCTACCTCGCGGTGGCACCGATCAGCCATGTCGCCGGCACGAAAGTGCTACCGACCTTGATGCGGGGCGGCACCGTGCACATGCTGAAGGGTTTCGATCCCGAGGCGGTGCTGGGGACTATCGCACGCGAGCGCATCAACTTCACGCTGTTCGTGCCGACCATGGTCTATGTGCTGCTCGATCATCCCGCATTGAGCAGGACCGACCTCTCCTCGCTCGAGCTGGTGCTCTACGGCGCCTCCGCGATGTCGCCGAGCCGGCTGGTCGAGGGCATCGAACGGATCGGGCCGGTGTTCTCGCAGCTCTACGGCCAGACCGAATGCTACCCAATCTCGGTGCTGCGCAAGGCGGATCACGATCCCAAAAGGCCCGAACTGTTCCTGTCCTGTGGCTTCCCGATCGCGGCGTGCGAGGTCAAGATCCTCGACGACAACGACCAGGAGGTGAAGACGGGCGAGGCCGGCGAAATCTGCGTGCGCGCTCCGCATGCGATGGCGGAGTACTGGAAGCGGCCCGACACCACCGCCGAGACGCTCAAGAACGGCTGGGTGCACACCGGCGACATCGCTCGTAAGGACGATCGCGGCTACATGTTCATCCTCGACCGCAAGAAGGACATGATCGTCTCCGGCGGCTTCAACATCTTTCCGCGGGAAATCGAAGACGTGCTGTCACAGCACGCCGATGTGGCCATGGTTGCGGTCGTCGGCATCCCCGACGAGAAATGGGGCGAGGCCGTGACCGCTGTCGTCGTCCTGCGCGAAGGCGCAAAACCTGACGCCGATGAACTGATCAATCTGGTGAAGACGCGAAAAGGCTCGGCTCATGCACCGAAGCAGATCCAGTTCGTCAAGCAACTCCCGATGACCGGCGTCGGCAAGGTCGACAAGAAGATGCTGCGCGCGAGCTTTTGGAGCGGGCGGGGCCGGATGGTGGGATAGATAAGGTGCCTCACCGCTTCTCGATCACCAGGCTTTGCACGGCTCGGCCGAAATAGCCCTGCCGGTCGGCGAGCCGCGACATCGCAAGCCCGGCACCATCGGGGCCGATCCAGGAATCACCGTCGAGCAGGATCCATTCGCCGACCGGCTGGCGCGCAAAGCTCACGGTGAGGTCAGCGTTGATGTAGGTCCAGGCGCGGAAATCGAGCGACGAGGCGGTGCCGTTGGAAAAATCGGCCGCGACCACGGCGCGCGTCGCCTGGGAGAGCGGTTCGCCCGCGATCAGGGGATGGTCGACGCGAAACCAGATCGCGCCGGCGCCGGCTTGCCCGAAGCGGCCGCGCGCAGCGCGCATCGAGACTGAACGTACGAACGGGCTGGTAGCGGCATGACCGTCCTCGAGCAGCGAGTCCTCCGGCGACGGCAGCGTAACCGGCAGCGCCTTGACGTGCTCGGGCAGCGTCAGCGCCTGGCGCTTGATCTTGAGCACGGTGGCGCCGACCACCTGGACGCCGTCGGCGAGCAGCTTGACTCCGCAGAGCTGGATCTTGCGGCCCTCGCGCAAGATCTCGGTCGCGATCGTGAGTGGTGCCACCGGCACCGGGCGCATCAGGTCGATGGTGACGCGCGCGATGTCCATTGCAACTGGCGTCGGAATGCGCTCAGCCGCCCACGTCACCAGCGCGGCCGGCGCCGAACCGTGCTGCATACGCCGGTCCCACGGGCCCGCGGCATCCGGGCTGGTGACGACGCTGTCGCCGTCGATGCGGTAGATGGGAGGCATCGTTTCTCCGTGATGCACATTCGGTGCTGAGCAAAAGCTGTCGTCCCGGCGAAGTTCACAACGGCGGATCGACCGCCTCGTCGTATTCCTTCTTGAAGCGCGCGATCATTTCGGCGGCTGGCACGATGCCGTCGATGCTGCCGACGCCCTGGCCCGAACCCCAGATTTCCTTCCAGGCTTTTGGCTTGGCGCGCTCGCCGGAGGCGTCGGTGCCGAAGTTCATCTTGGAGGGATCTGACGTCGGCAGGTTCTCCGGATCCATACCGGCGGCGAGAATCGACGGCTTCAGATAGTTGCCGTGCACGCCGGTGAACAGGTTGGAATAGACGATGTCGTCAGCCGTCGCGCCCGCGATCATCTCCTTGTATTTGTCGACGGCATTGGCTTCCTTGGTGGCGATGAAGGCCGAGCCGATATAGGCAAAGTCGGCGCCAAGTATGCGCGCGGCGCGGATCGCCTTGCCGTTGCCGATCGCGCCCGACAGCGCGATCGGGCCGTCGAACCATTTTCGCGTCTCGGCGACGAACGCCAATGGCGAGATCGTGCCGGCATGGCCGCCGGCGCCCGCGGCGACCAGGATCAGGCCGTCGGCGCCCTTCTCGATCGCCTTGTGCGCAAACTTCTGGTTGATCACATCGTGGAAGACGATGCCGCCCCAGCCGTGCACGGCCTGATTGAGCTCCTCGCGTGCGCCGAGCGAGGAGATAATCATCGGCACCTTGTACTTGGCGCAAAGCTGCATGTCGTGATCGAGCCGGTTGTTCGACTTGTGCACGATCTGGTTGACCGCAAACGGCGCCGACGGCTTGTCGGGATGCGCGCGATCATAGGCCGCGAGCTCTTCGGTGATGCGCGCCAGCCACTCGTCAAGCAGCTCCGGCGGCCGCGCGTTCAGCGACGGAAACGAGCCGACCACGCCCGCCTTGCACTGCGCGATCACGAGATCGGGCACCGAGATGATGAAGAGCGGCGAACCGATCACGGGGATCGACAGGCGTCCCTTGAACAAGGCAGGCATGGACATTGCGAGACGATCCTCTGTTGGCGGTCACATCGAAGTTGGGAGCCATACCAACAAGGCAATCTTTCCACTGTCAAGTATTGCGTTTTAGCGCCGTGGAGGGACGCCGTTACCGCAATTCCAAGCCGCGGAATTCAGCGCGGACCGACGACATCACGCAAGCAAATCCGGATTGATCAGCCGCTCGAACGAGAACATCTCGTCCCATTTCTCCTGGGTCAGCAGCTTGCGCTCGACGACGACGATCTGATGCAGCGACTTGCCGCTCTTGTAGCCCTCGCGCGCGATCTCGGCGCATTCCTTGTAGCCGAGCAGCGGCTTCAGCACCGTGACGATACCGAGCGAATTCAGCACCATGTTGCGGGTGTGCTCCTCGTTGGCAGTGATGCCGACGACGCAATTCTCACGCAGGCTGTTGACCGCGCGCTCCATGGTGCGGATCGAGAAGAACAGCGCGAACGAGATCACCGGCTCCATCACATTGAGCTGGAGCTGACCCGCGGACGCCGCGAGCGTCACGGTGGTGTCGAGCCCGATCACGAGGAAGCTAGTCTGGTTGACGACCTCGGGGATGACAGGATTGACCTTGCCGGGCATGATCGAGGAGCCCGGCTGAAGCTGCGGCAGGTTGATCTCGTTGAAGCCGGCACGCGGGCCCGAGGCGAGCAGGCGGATGTCGTTGCAGATCTTGGTCAGCTTGCTCGCGGTGCGCTTGAGCACGCCGGAGAGCTGCACATAGGCGCCTGTATCCGACGTCGCCTCCACGAGATCGCCTGCTAGGATGAAGTCGACGCCGGTGAGCGCGCTCAGATGCCGGACCGCGAGCTTGGGATAGCCGTGCGCCGCGGTGACGGAGGTGCCGATCGCGGTGGCGCCGAGATTGATCTCGCGCAGCAGCGCGCGGGCCTCGGAGATTCGATCGACCTCCTCGCCCATGGTGGTGCCCCAGCCGCGGAATTCGGCGCCGAGCGACATCGGCACCGCGTCCTGCAAATGGGTGCGGCCCATCTTCAGCACGCGCTCGAACTCCCTGCCCTTGGCGAAGAACGCCTCCTGGAGCTGACGCAGCGCCGTCATGTAGCTCTCGAGCCGCAGGATCAGCGCCAGCCGAAAGGCGGTCGGATAGGTGTCGTTGGTGGACTGGCCGTAATTGACGTGATCGTTGGGGCTGACGTGCTGGTAGTCGCCCTTGGCAAAGCCGAGCGATTCCAGCGCGAGATTGGCGATCACCTCGTTGGCGTTCATGTTGGTGGAGGTGCCGGCCCCGCCCTGGATGAAGTCGGTGACGAACTGGTCCATCATATCGCCGGCGATGACGCGATCGCAGCCCACGATGATGGCTTCCGCGACTTTGGTGTCCACCGCGCCGAGATCGCGGTTGGCCATGGCGGCGGCCTTCTTGACGTAACCAAGCGCCTTCACGAAGTAAGGCTCCTGGTTCATCGGAATGCCGGTGATGTGGAAGTTCTCCTTCCCGCGGATGGTCTGGACGCCGTAATAGATGTCGTCGGCGATCTCACGCTGTCCGAGGAAGTCCTGCTCCGTGCGGCTCATGGGCGCTCCTTGCTTGCTCGCGCGACGTCCTCAGTTCTGGCACAGCGCGCTGGTGACGAAGGTATCAGTGCGGCAGTCATCCGGTTTGCGTTGCCTGCCCGGGATCAGAACCTTGGCCGAGCACTTTTCCGCGGAGTCGGCATTCAGGCTCTTGCCTTCCGTGTAGCCCTTGCTCTGGCAGAGTTTGTCGGCGGCGAGCTTGCAGTCGGGCGCGCCGTTCGACGAGGCCGGACAGGCCACGCGTCCCGACACCATGGTCGACGGCTTCGCCAGGCGCGACAAATCGTTCATGGTCTCGCTCGGGCTTTTGATCGGCGGCAGGATCGAGGGCAGCTTTTCGAACAGCTTGCCCATTTCGTTGATCAGCCCGGGGTTTTCCTCGTGCGCCGGCGGCGACGAAGGAGCTGTCGAGGGCGCCGGTGCGGCCTGCGGTCCTTGCTCCTGCAAGCCGAGCGCCGGCGGTGCGGATTGCGGCCATCCGGTACCGCCGGCAGCGAGCAGGACCGAAAGCGCCGCAAATGTCAGCGTGCCCAGTCGCAGGACCGGATTGCCGGATCGAAGCATCATGGCGGCAACCGTAGCCGAACGAGGCGCGGTGGCAAAGCGCCTTGGGCGTTAGATCAATTTGATTGCGACGACAAAGCCGAGCACGAGCACCGCGGCGCCGATTGCCACCACCAATCCGAGATGCTTCTCGATCTTGATCCGGATCCAGTCGCCGTAGCGGTTTAGCAGGATCGCCACGATAAAGAAGCGCCCGCCACGCGCCACGATCGAGCACAGGATGAAGAGCCCGAGATTGTAGCCGGCAAAGCCGGACGTGATGGTCACGAGCTTGTAGGGGATCGGCGTGAGGCCCTTGAGCAGGATGATCACGGCGCCCCATTCGGCATAGGAGGCGCGGAAGGCGTCGACCTTGCCGCCGAGGCCATAGACTTCGATCAGCCAATGGCCGACCGAGTCGAAGAGCAGCGCACCGATAGCGTAGCCCAGAAGGCCACCCAGCACCGACGTCGCAGTGCAGATCGCCGCATAGACCCAGGCGCGTTGCGGGCGCGCCAGTGACATCGGGATCAGCATCACGTCCGGCGGGACGGGAAAGAAGGAGCTTTCAGCGAAAGCCACGGCGCCCATGATCCAGAGCGCGTAAGGCTTGTGAGCGGCGTCGATGCACCAGTCGTAAATACGTTTCAGCATGGCGCCGCGATGAAGCACCATGGGACGGATTTGTCCATGCCGAGATGGGACCGATTTGTGCCAATACTAGTGGCGCTTGCGCGCGGTGCGGCCTTCGAGCGCGACGATTGGCCGCCTGGCGGCGACACGCGGTGACGCAACTTTGGGCAGTTTCATAGCCGACTTCGGCAGTTTCTCGGCGATGCCGAGCATGTCTTCACGCCGCGTCATCTCGCGCCAGACGTCCTCGGGGCGCACGCCGGCCGAGGCCCAGAGCACGGTCAGATTGTAGAGTAGATCTGCGCTTTCCCGGATCACGGCTTCGCTATCGCCGTTGACCGCGTCGATGACGACCTCGATGGCCTCTTCAGCCAGCTTCTTCGCCATTTTTGACGGGCCGCGCTGAAACAGCCGCGCTGTGCGCGATGTTGCCGGATCAAGGTCCCTGGCCGCGAGCACAGCCAGATATAGCCGCTCAAGCGAATC
The DNA here is from genome assembly GCF_023100665.1 of Bradyrhizobium sp. CW1. Lineage (NCBI taxonomy): Bacteria > Pseudomonadati > Pseudomonadota > Alphaproteobacteria > Hyphomicrobiales > Nitrobacteraceae > Bradyrhizobium > Bradyrhizobium sp. CW1. The sequence goes on along the minus strand of NZ_CP064684.1, from coordinate 733,751 downwards.
ACTCATGTACGCGACGCTACTCTAAACCCATGGCCAGCGCGTTAACGCGCGATAGTAGAGCCCAAAAAGGGGCCGCCGCGGCAAGCACGACGGCCCGTTTGTGGTCAACCTTTTGTTGTGGCCAAAACTAGTAGCAGTTGGTGCGGTGGCCTTGGCCGCAGAGCTCCGACGGAGCCGTGCCGCCGTAACGCTGATACTGGTAGTTCGGGCCGGGTCCGTAATACGGGCCGTCGCCGTAATAGGCAGGGCCGCTGTAATAGGCGGGGCCGCCATAATAGGGGCCATCGTCATAGGCGTAGGCGTTGCGGGTCGCGGCGATCGCAAGACCGGTGCCGACGATGCCGGCAAACGCTGCAGCAGCCGCCGCGCCACCGCCGCCACCATGCCAATGACGGCCGCCCGCGTAGGAAGCGGTCGGGGTTATTGCGGTCAGCGCCAGCACCGCGGCGGTAGCGAGAACGGCCTTACGGCCGGCAAATCCTGAAAATCTGTCAAACATGTCCTGGACCCTCCTTGGGACCTCGAATGGTGCCTGATGACAGGCTCGTGTCTCTCAAACACCCGCATCCCATGTTGGGTTCCCCAACCCCAACACAAGCTGAACGGGGTTGCGTGATCGTGACGCAACCGCCGCTCATCCGCCGTTCATGTTGGCGCGAACAAGCTTGTCGCCAGCCGGCGCTCCGAGCGTCACCAAGCCATAACAACACCGGACCGGCGCGACTGATGTTCGAATTCACGACAATTGCTCTTCGCGGTCTGCTGGCCGCTGCAATCTCGCTTGCGGTGCTGACTGCGCGCGATGCTACCGCGGCCGAGACCGTCGTGCCCTCCATTGCGATCCAGTTCACCTTCGACCGCCCGATCGATGCGAGCATGGCGCCGTTCTTTCTTGCCGCCAAGGACGGCAGCTTCGGCGCCGAACGTCTCAACGTCTCCTTCAGCAGCGCGGCCGGATCGCCGGAGGCGCTTGCGCGCGTCGCCAAGGGCAACAGCGAGCTCGCGCTCGTCGACATCAACGAGCTGATCCGCTTCCGCGACAAGGATGCGACCCCGGTCAAGGCGGTATTCGTGCTGTTCAACCGCGCGCCCTACGCGATCGTCGCCCGCAGGAGCCGCGGCATCCACCTCCTGCCCGACCTGGACGGCAAAACCGTCGGCGTTGCCGATAGCGATCTGTCGATGCGGCTGTGGCCGGCGCTGGCGCAGCAGAACGGCATCGACACGGCTCACGTGAAATTCCACAAGATCAGCGCCGCGGTGCGCGAGCCGATCCTCTCCGCGGGACAGGTCGATGCCGTCGCCGGCTTCAGCTATCTCTCGGCAGTGAACCTGCGCGACCGCGGCGTGCCAGGCGGCGATCTCGTCGCGCTTCGCTATGCCGATTATGGTTGCGAGGCCTATGGCTTTGCCGTCGTGGTCAACCCGGCTTTCGCCGCGGCCAAGCCGGACACCGTGAAGGGATTCGTCCGCGCATTGATCGCCGGCATCAACGCGACCGTCAAGGACCCGGCGCGTGCGGCGGACGAAGCCGCGAGCCGCATCGACGGCGGCGATCGCGATCTTGAGCTGGAGCGGCTGCGCACCGTCCTCGTCGACAACATCCTGACGGACGAGGTCCGTCGCAACGGCCTCGGCGACATCGACCCGGCGCGCATGGATCGCGCGATCGACCAGATCGGGCAGGATTTCAAATTCCGCAACCGGCCGGCGGCGGGCGACATCTTCGACAGCGGGTTCTTGCCGCCAGTTGCAGGGCGGTTGATCAACTGAGCAAAACCGACAGCTTCCGCTATATCTCACGGGCGATCCCTGATTAGAGTATGCGCTCACTCCGTTCCAGCCGCCCGAGCTCCTCGCCCATGCCCATTCTCCGCCTCTACACCCGCGTTCTCGAGCTGCTCGGTAAGGAGGCACGGCTGGGCTGGCTGCTTGCGGTCGTCAATCTCCTGCTTGCGGGCTCGCAATTCGCCGAACCGGTGCTGTTCGGCCGGATCGTCGATGTGCTCTCCGGCAAGACGGTCGCAGGCTCCAACTCGGCCTGGCCGTTCCTGGTTGCATGGGTCGCGTTCGGACTGTTCACCATCGTCTGCAGCGCGGTCGTAGCGTTGCAGGCCGACCGGCTCTCCCACCGCCAGCGGCAGGCGGTCCTGACGGACTATTTCGAGCACATCCTGCAGCTGCCTCTGACCTTCCATTCGGGCACCCATTCGGGCCGGTTGATGAAGGTGATGCTGAACGGCACAGATGCGCTGTGGCGGTTATGGGTCGGCTTCTTTCGAGAGCATTTTGCCGCGATCCTCTCGGTCGTGGTGCTGCTGCCGCTATCGCTCTACCTGAACTGGCGGCTTGCAATCCTGCTGTTCGTGCTCTGCATCGTCTTCACCGCGCTGACCACCTTCGTGGTGCGCAGAACCTTCGGCATGCAGATGGAGGTGGAGGAGCACTACAGCGAGCTCTCCGCGCGCGCGTCCGACGCCCTTGGCAACGTCGCGCTGGTGCAGAGTTTCGTCCGCGTCGAATCCGAGGTGAAGGGCCTGCGCTCCGTCGCCGACGAGTTGCTAGCGGCGCAAATGCCGGTGCTGTCGTGGTGGGCACTCGTCACCGTCATCACGCGCGCCTCCACCACGATCACCGTGCTCGCGATCTTCACTTTCGGCATCGCGCTGCACGACCAGGGGCTGACCTCTGTCGGCGAGATCGTCATGTTCGTGAGCTTCGCGACGCTTCTGATCCAGAAGCTGGAGCAGGTCGTGAGCTTCATCAACAACGTGTTCATGGAAGCCCCGCGCCTGCGCGAGTTCTTCAACGTGCTCGATGCGGTTCCTGCGGTGCACGACCGGCACGACGCGATCGATGCGGGTCGGCTCTCCGGCCTCGTCGAATTCAACGACGTCACCTTCTCCTATGACGGCAAGCGGCCGGCGGTCGAGGACCTCTCCTTCACCGCGCTTCCCAGCCAGACCATCGCACTGGTCGGCGCGACGGGCGCCGGCAAGTCGACGGCGATTGCGCTGCTGCATCGCGCCTTCGATCCGCAGTCCGGCCTCATCAGGATCGACGGCATGGACGTGCGCGGGGTGACGCTGACATCGCTGCGGCGGAACATCGGCGTGGTCTTTCAGGAGGCGCTGCTGTTCAACCGCTCGATCGCGGAGAATTTGCGCGTCGGCAAGCCGGACGCCACCGAGGCCGAGATGCGCAAGGCGGCGGAGCGCGCGCAGGCGCTCGAATTCATCGAGCGCAGCGGCGGCTTCGAGACCAATGCCGGCGAGCGGGGCCGGATGCTGTCGGGTGGTGAGCGCCAGCGGCTGTCGATCGCACGTGCACTGCTGAAGGATCCGCCGATCCTGATCCTGGACGAGGCGACGAGCGCACTCGACGCCGTCACCGAGGCCAAGGTGAATACCGCTCTCGACGAAGTGATGAAGGGCCGCACCACCTTCGTGATCGCCCACCGTCTCTCCACCATCCGCAATGCCACGCGTATCCTGGTGTTCGAGAACGGGCGCGTGATCGAAAGCGGAACTTTCGATGAACTCGTGGCCAAAGGCGGCCATTTCGCCGACCTCGCCAGGGCTCAATTCATGGTTCAGGAGAACGCACGGGCCAGCGTGACAGCGGCTGAGGCTGCCGCGACGGCCGCCAAGTCGCCTTAACAAGCCGCCTTGGCAAGTCCCCATCGTATCGTCGAAATTCGGCCCATTTCATTGCGGAATACCCGGCTGATGCCCCTATTCCCGACGCACCAGCCGGTATAGGTTTGCGGCGCCGCAAGCGGCGGCGCTGGATTTCAGAACCGAACATCAGATCAGGAGAGCCGACCGGAACCGGCGGGTCTCCAAGGACCGGAATCGGATAGTGCACGCTCTTCGCCCGCTGCTTCGTCAATCCCTGTTCAACCTGTTCGCCGCGGCACTCGCGTGTGCCGCGTTGCTCGCGCCGCGCGCGGCGAGCGCCGAAGCGCTGCTCCTGATCGAGGCCGATAGCGGCAAGGTGCTGCAGGCGGAGAACGCGACCATTCCCTGGTATCCGGCTTCCGTCACCAAGATCATGACCGCCTATGTGACGCTGAAGGCGGTCAAGGACGGCAAGCTCACACTCGACACACTGCTCACGGTTTCGCCGACGGCAGCCTCGCAGTCGCCCTCGAAGATGGGCTTTCGCCCGGGAACGCAGCTTACCGTCGACAACGCGCTCAAGATGATGATGGTGAAATCGGCGAACGACATGGCCGTCGTGCTCGCCGAAGGCGTTGGCGGTTCGATCGATGGTTTCTCGGCGCTGATGAACGACACGGCGCAGAAGCTCGGCATGACGCAGACGAGCTACGTCAATCCGAACGGCCTGCCCGCCGACGGACAGATCACCTCCGCGCGGGATCTTGGCATTCTCGCGCGCTCGTTCCTGCGCGACCTGCCCGAGTACGAGTACTTCGTGCACATTCCGGCAATCCGCTTCGGCAAGCGCGTCACCGGCAATTTCAACAAGCTGATCGGCCGCTATCCCGGCGCCGACGGTTTCAAGACCGGCTTCATCTGCGCCTCCGGCTACAATCTCGTCGCGTCGGCCACCCGCAACGGCCGCCGGCTGATCGCCGTCGTGCTGGGCGCCAACTCCGGGACCGCGCGCGCGGTGAAGGCGGCGCAGCTGCTGGAGCGCGGCTTCTCGCAAGATAATCTCACCTGGCTCCGCCCCTCGCTCGGCACCGTTGACAAGCTGGTCCCGGTCGACGCCTCGCCGCCGAACCTGCGTGACGACATGTGCGGCGGCCATCGCAAGCGGCCGGCCAGCGACGATGACGACGCGCTGATCGCGGCCAATGGCGGCACGTCCGGGTCCGCCTCGGCCACCGGCGGCGAAGCCCAAGTCACCTTCTTCACGGCCGGGCTTCAGCCGCCTCTGATGAAGGCCTCCGAGCTGATGGCCTCGGCCCCGGCGGCGGCCGAGCCCGTGCTGGTGTATACCGGTCCGACCCGCACCGGGACCGCCCTGATCGCGGCGGTCGCGGCCGATGCCGACCAGCAGGCCACGCCAAAGCCGCGTGGCAAGAAGTCGCGCGTCGCCAAAAAGCCCGACGCGGCAGACAAGCCGAAGGATGCCAAGACGGCGGCGGCGAAGCCCGATGCCAAGACGGCGGCGGCCGCAAAGCCGGCCGACGGCAAGTCCGCAGCTAAGCCGGCCGGTACCAAGCATGCCGCAGCCAAGCCCGATGCGGTGGCAAAGCCTGCGGTGAGCGGCGAGGCGGCCAAGCCCGCCAAGCCCAAGGCCGCGACCAAGCCCGCCAAGCCCGCCAACAACAGTTAACAGCCGACGCGAGGCGAGACCGCGCCGCACTTCGCAGTTGCGGCAGCGCCATTTGCAAGGATTCCGGTAGCCACTCCCTGACGTTTGTCCTAAGCCTCGACCGCTTGCCACCCGTTCCGGCAGGCTCGATACTGACGGCAACGAGGCAAGCCCGAGACACAACGGGCTCTGGTCAATGAGGGGAGTTTCCATGGAGCGCATCTGGCTTAAGCAATATCCGCCCGGCGTCCCCGCCGATATCGAGCCGACGCAATATTCATCGCTGGTCGACCTCCTGGAGGAGAGCTTCGCCAAGTTCGCCGACCGCAAGGCGTTCATCTGCATGGACAAGTCGATCAGCTATCGCGACCTCGACCAGATGTCGCTGGCGATGGCGTCCTATCTGCAAGGGCGCGGCCTGCAACGCGGCGCCCGCGTCGCGATCATGATGCCGAACGTGCTGCAATATCCGGTCGCGACCGCAGCCGTGCTGCGCGCCGGTTTCGCGGTGGTCAATGTCAATCCGCTCTACACGCCGCGCGAGCTCGAGCACCAGCTCAAGGATTCCGGCGCCGAAGCCATCATCGTGCTCGAGAACTTCGCCCACACCGTCGAGCAGGTGATCGCCAAGACGCAAGTCAAGCACGTCATCGTCGGCAGCATGGGCGACCTGCTCGGCTTCAAGGGAGTGATCGTCAATCTGGTCGTCCGCCGCGTCAAGAAGATGGTGCCGGCATGGTCGCTGCCGGGCGCGGTGTCCTTCAACGACGCGATCTCCGCCGGCCGCTCTCTGGCCTTCAACAAGCCGAAGCTGTCACCCGGCGACGTCGCCTTCCTGCAATATACCGGCGGCACCACCGGCGTGTCCAAGGGCGCCACCCTGCTTCATCGCAACATCGTCGCCAACGTCCTGCAGAACGACGCCTGGCTGCAGCCGGCGATGGCCGCGCCGCCGCATGTGGATCAACTCATGGTCGTTTGCGCGCTGCCGCTCTATCACATCTTCGCGCTGACAGCCTGCTACCTTCTCGCGGTGCGCGCCGGCGGCTGCAATCTCCTGATCCCCAATCCGCGCGACATCCCGGGCTTCATCAAGGAATTGGCGAAGTACCAGGTCAACAACTTCCCTGCCGTGAACACGCTCTACAACGGCCTGATGCATCATCCCGACTTCAAAAAGCTCGACTTCTCCAAGCTGAAGATCTCGAACGGTGGCGGCATGGCGGTGCAGCGCCCCGTCGCCGAGCAGTGGAAGGCCATCACGGGCTGCTCCATCGCCGAAGGCTACGGCCTGTCGGAGACATCTCCGACGCTGACCTGCAACACCACGACCAATCCGGAGTTCAACGGCACTATCGGCATCCCCGTGCCCTCGACCTGGATCTCGATCCGCGACGACGACGGCAACGAGATGCCGCTCGGCCAGCCCGGCGAGATCTGCGCCAAGGGCCCGCAGGTGATGTCGGGCTACTGGAACAGGCCGGAGGAGACGGCCAAGGTGATGACCGCGGACGGCTATTTCCGCACCGGCGACATCGGCATCATGGACGAGAAGGGCTACACCAAGATCGTGGACCGCAAGAAGGACATGATCCTGGTCTCCGGCTTCAACGTCTATCCGAACGAGATCGAGGAAGTGATCGCGAGCAACCCCGGGGTGCTCGAATGCGCCGTCATCGGCATTCCCGATTCCAAGTCGGGGGAGGCGGTGAAGGCGTTCGTGGTCAAGAAGGACCCGAACCTCACGGCGGAGGCCCTGGTCAAGTTCTGCCAGGAGCAGCTGACGGGCTACAAGGTGCCCAAGCACATCGAATTCCGCACCGACCTGCCGAAGACCAATGTCGGCAAGATCCTGCGGCGGCAGCTGCGCGACGAGAAGAAGGCGGAGGCGGCGTAAGCGCCTCTTTCGTTCATGACCGACGACGGCAACATCAGTCCGGCCGGCATCCTCGCCTTCTGGCGCGAGGCCGGCCGCGATGCCTGGTACGAGCGCAACGACGCATTCGACGCGGAGATCAGGCGCCGCTTTCTCGCGCTGTGGCAGAAGGCGGTCGCCGGCGAACTCTCGTCATGGGAGGCGACCGATGAGGGCGCACTCGCGCTCGTCATCGTGCTCGACCAGTTTCCGCGCAACATGTTTCGCGGCACGTCGCAGGCCTTTGCCAGCGATGCGCTGGCGCGCGACGTCGCCCGCCGCGCCATTGCGCGGGGCGCAGATCAAAGGATCGATCCGGTCCTGCTCGAATTCCTCTATTTGCCCTTCATGCATTCCGAGCACCTGCCCGACCAATTGCACTGCGTCGCGCTGTTTCAAAACACCGACAATGCCGAAAATCTGAAATACGCGCGTGAGCACGCCGACATCATCCGGCGGTTTGGCCGCTTCCCCCACCGCAACCATCTGCTCGGCCGCGACACCACCCCGGACGAGCAGGCCTTCCTCGACGGCGGCGGGTTCGCCGGCTGATGACATAACGGTGAAGGGTCCCGCCCTCACCGCCTGCCCTACCGGCAACATTGTGCAGCGCCGCCGCACGGTCTAAAAAGCGGGACCGATTTTCAGGGAGACTGACGATGGCGATCCAGACTGGCGACAAACTGCCCGAGGCGAAATTCCGCGTGATGACGGCCGAAGGCCCGCAGGTGAAGACCACCGACGACATCTTCAAGGGCAAGAAAGTGGCGCTGTTCGCGGTGCCCGGCGCCTATACGGGCACCTGCCACAAGATGCATCTGCCGAGCATTTTCCTCAACGCCTACGCCCTGAAGGACAAGGGCGTCGACACCATCGCCATCGTCTCCGTCAACGACGCCTTCGTCATGAACGCCTGGAAGCGCGATACCGACCAGCGCGACGAGGCCATCTTCCTCGCCGACGGCAATGCCGACTTCACCAAGGCGATCGGCATGGAGCTCGACGCCTCCGGCAACGGTCTCGGCATCCGCTCCAAGCGCTATTCGATGCTGGTCGAGGACGGCGTGGTCAAGAAGCTGAACCTCGAGGCGATGCCCGGCAAGGTCGAGGTGTCCGGCGGCGATACGCTGCTCGGGCAGCTGTAAGCTTTAGACGCCGCTTTCAGCCACAAACGACTCTGTCATGCCCCGCGAAAGCGGGGCATTCAGTATTCCAGAGCAGTTGTTGTTGAATCGAGAGGCCGCTGCGTACTGGATCGCCCGGTCAAGCCGGGCGATGACGGCGGAGCATGAGGAAGGAGCGCCGACCGCGCGCCTACTCCGCCAGCCTCTGCTGCAACCGCGCCTTCACGATCCCGTCGCGCGCGAGCTGGTCGGCGCGTTCGTTCTCGGGATGGCCTGCGTGACCTTTGACCCAGTGCCACCGCACGTCATGGGCCTTCAGCGCGGCATCCAGGCGCTGCCATAGCTCGACATTCTTCACCGGCTTCTTGTCGGCGGTGCGCCAGCCGTTGCGCTTCCAGCCGTGGATCCAGCCGGTAATGCCCTGACGGACATATTGGCTGTCGGTATAGAGATCGACCGTGCACGGCTTCTTCAGCGCTTCCAACGCGGAGATCGCCGCCATCAATTCCATCTGGTTATTGGTGGTGTGGCGCTCACCACCGTTCAGTTCTTTTTCCTTGTCGCCGAACTTCAGGATCGCGCCCCAGCCGCCGGGCCCCGGATTTCCCGAGCAGGCGCCGTCGGTGTAGATCGTGACAATCGGAAGCTCGCTCACGCCACCAGCCCCGACGGCATCAGCCCGTAGTCGCGCACGCTGGAAACGCTCTGGTGGAAGCGCAGCTTGCGGACATATTCCAGCGGATCCTTCGGCCGAACCAGCGCGCCGGGCGGAACGTTGAGCCAGTCGACCAGCCGCGTCAGCAGGAAGCGCATCGCAGCGCCGCGCGCGAGCAGCGGCAGCGCTGCCTCTTCCGGCTCGGACAGCTTTCGCACGCGGCCATAGGCATTGAGGAAGGCCCGCGCCTTGGTGACGTTGAAGGAATGATCCGGCTCGAAGCACCAGGCGTTGAGGCAGATCGCGACATCATAGGCGAGCCAGTCATTGCAGGCGAAAGTGAAGTCGATGATCCCTGACAACTTGTCGTCGAGAAAGAAGACGTTGTCGTTGAAGAGGTCGGCGTGGATCACGCCTTCGGGCAGAAGCGTCGGCCAGACCCCGCTCTCGAGGTAGTCGAGCTCTTGGCTCAGGAACGCGCGCAGGCCGGGCTGCACCTCGTCGGCCCGGTGTGATGCGGCATCGAACAGCGGCCGCCAGCCCGGGACCGACAGCGCGTTCGCACGCCTGATCGCGAAATTCGCGCCGGCCAGATGCATCCTGGCGAGCCCCTCGCCAACGCCGGCGCAATGGACCGCGTTCGGCTTGCGCGGCCAGACGCCTTCGAGAAAGGTGATGATCGCGGCCGACCGGCCCGACAGCTCGCGCAACGCCTCGCCGTCCGTTCCCTTCACCGGCAGCGGGCAGTTGACGCCGTGCTCGGCAAGATGCGTCATCAGCGCGAGGAAGAACGGCAGATCGTTCTTCGCCACGCGCTTCTCATAGAGCGTGAGGATGAACGACCCCTTGGTCGTATGCAGCAGGAAGTTGGAATTTTCGACGCCCTCGGCGATGCCCTTGTAGGAGAGCAACTCGCCGAGATCGTATTGGTTGAGGAAGTCCGCAAGCTCGTCGGCGGCAACGTCGGTGTAGACCGCCATGAACGTCTACTCGGCGGCGGCTTCGGGGCGCACCTGGCGCGGCAGCGGGAAGAACTCGTTCTCTTCCGCGGCCGAGACCGTCTCCACATGCAGCGTGAAGCGCTCGGCGAACGCGTCCATGATCTCCTCGACGATCACTTCCGGTGCCGAGGCACCCGCGGTGATGCCGAGGCTGGTGATGTTCTCGAACCGCTTCCAGTCGATTTCGGTGGCGCGCTGCGCCAGCACGGCGATCGGGCAACCCTCGCGTTCGGCGACTTCGCGCAGGCGCTGCGAGTTCGACGAGTTCGGCGCACCGACCACGATCAGGGCGTCGACCACCGGCGCCACCTTCTTCACCGCGAGCTGGCGGTTGGTGGTGGCGTAGCAGATGTCTTCCTTGTGCGGCCCGTTGATGTTCGGGAAGCGTTCCTTCAGGAGCGCCACGATCTCCGCGGTGTCGTCGATCGACAACGTGGTCTGGGTCACGAAGGCGAGGTTGTTCGGGTCCTTCGGGGCGATGGTCTTGGCGTCCTCGGCAGTCTCGATCAGGGTCACGGCGCCGGTCGGGAGCTGGCCGAGCGTGCCCACCACCTCCGGATGATGGGAATGCCCGATCAGGAAGATCTCGCGGCCGCGCTTGAAATGGATCGCGGCCTCGCGGTGCACCTTGGTGACCAGGGGGCAGGTCGCATCCAGCGAGAACAAATTGCGGGAGGTGGCGTCGGCCGGGACCGATTTCGGCACGCCATGGGCCGAGAACACCACCGGCGCGGTGGTGTTTTCCGGGATCTCGGCGAGTTCCTCGACGAAGATCGCGCCCTTCTTCTTCAACCCATCGACGACGTATTTATTGTGCACAATCTCGTGGCGAACATAGACGGGGGCGCCGTATTTATCGAGCGCCCGTTCCACGGTGTCGATCGCCCGGACCACCCCGGCGCAGAAGCCACGGGGAGAACAAAGCACGATCTTGAGGTCTGGTTTGGCTGACATTGAGCGATCTCGGGACCGAATCACCTCGCCAAATGGGCGGGAAGCGGTCGATGGATGAACAGGGCTTGGGTACGGTCTTACAGAGACTTCAGAGGGAATTGGGCCCCCTTTCGGGCGCTGTCAAGGCACTATCTATAGCAGAACCATTGCGTGGCTAGCCCCTCCGGGCTTATATAGCGCGAATTCCCAGTCATCGCTGATGACCACCGGTTTCGCCTCCAAAGGGGTGGGCGAAGCACAAAGGAGATTTGCCATGAGCAACGCACCTCTGATGCCCAAGGCGACCGCCGTCTGGCTGCTCGACAATACCGCGCTGACCTTCGATCAGGTCGCCGATTTCACCAAAATGCACCCCCTCGAGGTGCGCGCGATCGCCGATGGCGACGCCGCCCAGGGCATCAAGGGCATGGATCCCCTTTCCAATGGCCAGCTGACCCGCGAGGAAATCGAGAAGGGCGAGAACAACCCGGACTACCGGCTCCGCCTCCAGGAGAGCAAGGTGGTGCTGCCGCCGCAGCCCAAGCGCAAGGGCCCGCGCTACACCCCGGTCTCGCGCCGCCACGAACGCCCGAGCGCCATCCTCTGGCTGCTGCGCAACCATCCCGAGCTCAAGGACGCCCAGATCATGCGCCTGGTCGGCACGACCAAGAGTACGATCGCGAGTGTCCGCGATCGCACCCACTGGAACACCTCCCAGCTGACGCCGATCGATCCCGTCACCCTCGGCCTCTGCTCGCAGATCGAGCTCGATTTCGAGGTCGCGCGCGCGGCGAAGGAAAAGCCGATCGACGCAGCCTATGGCGGCGCCACTTTGCTGCCGGCCTCAGAAACCACCAAGAAGGACGAGTACGAACCCGCGGAGAGGTCCAGCGACGATCTCAACGTCGATGCTGTGTTCGCCAAGCTGAAGACGCTCGGCGGCAAGAAGCAGGACCAGGAGGAGGAGTAATCCTTCCACTTCAGTCGTCATCGAATGCAAACGCGGCGGGGAAACTCGCCGCGTTTTTAGTCTGACGCAAGAAGCTTCAGCAACCTCGTCATTGCGAGCGCAGCGGCGCAGCGCAGCCTTTATGGCCGGTCCGGATGGTTCAGCATGTATTCGCCGAGGTCGCGCTGGCGGCGGTCGGCGCGGGTGGTCGCGGAACTGCGCTGGACGTCGCGGTCCTTGCGGCACGCCACGTATTCGGGCGATCCGGCCGCATAGCCGCGGCTCTGGCAGACCGCGTCGTCATCATCGCCGCCCATCGCCACCGGCGTCTGGTAGCGCGCGGAGCAGGCGGAGAGAATGAGGCCCGCAAATGCAATCGCTAGAAACGGCTTCGAATTCATGGCAGGCCCTTCATCCTCATGGTGAGGAGCCCGCGCAGCGGGCGTCTCGAACCATGCAGGCCAAGCTGCCGCAGCGGGGCCTTTCATCCTTCGAGACGCGCGCCAGGTCCTCAGGATGAGGATTGAGCGGAAAAATGCGGCCTATTCAAGCCCCATTGCAAACCTCACACCCGCCCCTTCAGCGCATCGCCGATCTCGTCCAGCACCTTGGGGTCCTCGATCGTCGCCGGCATGGTCCAAGCTTCACCATCTGCGATCTTCTTGATCGTGCCGCGCAAGATCTTTCCGGATCGCGTCTTGGGCAGGCGGCCGACGGTGATGGCGAGCTTGAACGCGGCAACGGGACCGAGCTTGTCGCGCACCAGCGCGACGATCTCCTTCTCGATCTCGGCCGGGGCCCGTTTCACACCCGCCTTGAGCACCAGGAAGCCGCAGGGCACCTCGCCCTTGATCGCGTCCTTGACGCCGAGCACGGCGCATTCAGCGACATCGGGATGCGAAGCCAGGATCTCCTCCATGCCGCCGGTGGAGAGCCGATGGCCGGCGACGTTGATGATGTCGTCGGTGCGGCCCATGACGAAGACATAGCCGTCGTCGTCCTTGTAGCCGGCATCCGACGTTTTGTAGTAGCCGGGGAATTCGGTGAGATAGGCTTCCTTGAACCGTTCGTCCTGATTCCACAGCGTCGGCAGACAGCCCGGCGGCATCGGAAGCTTGATGACGATCGAACCCATGGTGTTCGGACCGACCGGCTTTGCCGCTTCGTCGACCACGTCGACCTGATAGCCCGGCATCGGCACCGTCGGCGACCCGTGCTTCACCGGCAGCTGACCTAAGCCAACCGGATTGCCGGCGATGCACCAGCCGGTTTCGGTCTGCCACCAATGGTCGATCACAGGCACTTTCAACTGCTGCTCCGCCCATTCCACCGTCGGCGGATCGGCGCGCTCGCCGGCCAGGAACAGCGTGCGGAACGTCGAGAGGTCGTATTGCCGGATGAATTTTCCTTCCGGATCTTCTTTCCGGATCGCGCGGAACGCGGTCGGCGCAGTAAAGAAGGCGACGGCCTTGTGCTCGCTGATCACGCGCCAGAACGCGCCGGCATCGGGCGTGCCGACCGGCTTGCCCTCATACATGATCGAGGTCGCGCCATGCAGCAGCGGGCCGTAGACGATGTAGCTGTGGCCGACCACCCAGCCGATGTCGGAGCCGCACCACCAGACCTCGCCCGGCTTGACGCCATAAAGGTTGAACATGGACCATTTCACCGCGACGAGATGGCCGCCATTGTCGCGCACGACACCCTTGGGAATGCCGGTCGTGCCTGACGTATAGAGGATGTAGAGCGGATCGGTAGCGGCGACGGGCACACAAGGCGCCTTCTTGCCGTCGTTCATCGCCTTGCGGCGCAGGCCCGCCCAATCATAGTCGCGGCCGGGCGTGAGGGCGCAGACGAGCTGCGGACGTTGCAGCACGATGCAGGCCTTCGGCTTTGCCCCCGCAAGCCTGATCGCCTCGTCGAGCAGCGGCTTGTACTGCACGATCCGGCCGGGCTCGATGCCGCAACTCGCCGACAGAATCAACTTTGGCTGCGCATCGTCGATGCGGGTGGCGAGCTCTTTCGCGGCAAAGCCACCGAACACCACGGAGTGCACCGCGCCAATGCGCGCGCAGGCGAGCATCGCGACGACGGCCTCGGGGACCATCGGCATATACAGGATGACGCGATCGCCCTTGGCGACACCAAAATCCTGCATGATGGCGGCAAGCGCCTGCACTTCGGCCAGCAGTTCGGCGTAGGTGAATTTGGTGACGCTATTTGCCAGCGGCGAATCATGGATCAGCGCGACCTGGTCGGCGCGGCCGCGTTCGACCTGACGGTCAAGCGCGTTGTAGCAGGTGTTGACGACGCCACCGCTGAACCAGCGGCCGTAGACGCCTTGCGAGGGATCGAAGATCTTTTTCGGTGGCTCGATCCAGTCGATCTCCTTGGCCACCTCGGCCCAAAAGCCCTTGGGGTCAGCCAGCGAGCGCGCATAAACCTCGTGATAGAGACTTTTTCCGTCGATGTTTCCTCGGACGTTCATTCCCGCGCTCCCGTTCCCTTATTCGCCTGGCCTTGACCTTGTTGCAGGACAGACGTCCCGCCATGACAGGGATCAAGTACCGGCCTTGTTTGAGGGGTATTTTCCCGGGAACGGGCCGCGGTTCAAGCTGAAAAGAACAATGCTCAGCTATCCATCGCATTCAGCCGCTGCAGCCGCTCCTGCATGACCTTCCTGAGATCATAGCCGGGGCGGCCGAAGCTCGTATTGCGGGTGGTGAGGAAATCGCGCTGGGTGCGACGGAGGCCGCCGGCGAAGCGGGACCCGGCCGATTTCAGCACGCGCTCGTAGGTCTCGGCGATCTGGCGATCGAGCACCCCCAGCTGCGGATCGGCACAAATCACCTTCTCGACCTCGCGCTTCGCGGTGGCACAATCGAACGACGGGCCATTGCCGGAATTCGCCGCGAGCGGCCGCAGCGGCTCGCCGCCGAATTTCGCGATCTCCGCGATCATGGTTCGGCGGCCGCCGGCCGCATTGTCGTTGCCGGGATCGAGCCGCAGCGCGGTCTCGTAGTCGGCCAGCGCCTTCTTGCGCTCGCCCATCTTCTTGTAGAGCACGGCGCGGTTGTTGTAGGTCAGCGCGAAATTCGGATCGAGTTTCAGCGCGGCCTCGTAATCGCTCAGCGCCGCGCCAAGCTCGCCCTTCAGGTGGTAGGAATCGCCGCGGTTTGTGAAGAAATTCGGCCGCGGTGCCAGCCGGAGCGCCTGATCGTAATCGGCAATCGCCTTGTCGTACTCCCCCATCGCGGCCAGCGCCAGCCCGCGATTGTCGTAATATTCGGGCACTTTCGGATCGAGCCGGATCGCCTCGCCGTCGTCGGCAACCGACTTGTCGAGCTGGCCGAGCTTCTTGTAGGCGGCGCCACGATTGGTGTAGCTGCGCGGCCGGTTCGGATCGAGGCGCAACGCCTCGCTGAGATCGCGGATCGCCTTCTCGTTGTCGCCGCCGAGATAATAGGTCACGCCGCGGTCGGACCAGGCCTGTGCATTGTCAGGCTTCAGCCTGATCGCCTGGTCGTAATCGGCAAGCGCGCGGTCGAGCCGGTGCTGGTTGGTGTAGACGACGCCGCGCAGCTCGTAAGATTCCGAATCCTGCGGATCGAGCTCG
Source organism: Bradyrhizobium sp. CW1 (assembly GCF_023100665.1). Classification (NCBI taxonomy): domain Bacteria; kingdom Pseudomonadati; phylum Pseudomonadota; class Alphaproteobacteria; order Hyphomicrobiales; family Nitrobacteraceae; genus Bradyrhizobium; species Bradyrhizobium sp. CW1. The sequence goes on along the minus strand of NZ_CP064684.1, from coordinate 718,272 downwards.
ATGGCCTTGCTGAGGTCCGCCGCGGCGCGGTTGAGATCGCCGCCGGCCTCGCGCAGGAGATCACCGCGCAGGCGCCAGGCTTTTGCGTTCTTGCCATCGAGTGCGATGGCGCGATCGATATCTCGCAGCGCCTGCGTGAGGGCGCCCGAGGTTCGCGCATTGGCGTCGGCGCGCACCAGCAATGCCGCGGCGCGATCGAGGGATGGATTCGAGGCCTGGTCGATGATGGCGCTGCAGGCCGGGATCAGCTCAGCCGGAGCGGCCTTGCTCCCGATTACGCAATCGACGCCGGCCGAAGCAGGGGCGACGAGAACGACGCTCATTGCCGCGCTGAGCAGGAGCGAGCGAAACGAGATTTTTGCAAACGAGAGCATTTGCGCGGAAGGATGCGTGCCGCACATGGCATAGGGCTCCGGGACATCAGGCTTTCACCATTGTCGCGGCAGCCAAAGAATCGGTTCAAATCGAGGCGTGCCAGCGGCGCACCGATCCCTTCCCTCCTTCGTCCCGCTCTTACGAGCGAGACGAGGAGCCTCAATACCCGTCCACCCCGTTGAGCCGCTGCAGCCGCTCCTGCATCGCCTTCTTCAAATCGTACCCCGGCCGGCCGAACCCGGCGTTGCGGCCGGCGATGAAATCGTCCTGCTCGCGTTGAAGCGCCTTCGCTTCGCCTGCATTGCGGGCTTCGCGCAACACGCGCGCGTTGGCGGCAAAGATCTCGCGGTCGAGATCTGCGAGCTCGCGGTTGGCGCAGATCGCCTTCTCGACGGGACGGCGCACACCCTTGCAAATGAAACTGGGCTTGCCCGCGACTGCCATCTGCGCGCCGATCCGCTCGATCTCGCGCGCCATCGCCTTGTGATTGGGCTTGGCCTTCTCGTGGTTCGGATCGATTTTCAACGCCGCACCGAAATCCTGCACCGCCTTGGGCTTGTCGCCCTTCCTTAGCCAGAGTTCGCCCCGCGCGTTGAAGATATCGGCGAGACCGGAATCGAGCTCCAGCGCGCGGCTGTCGTCGGCGATCGCGCGGTCGACTTGGTCGTGCCGCGCATAAAGCCCGCCGCGCGCGATCAGCGCCTTGATCAGGTCCCCTTTCGCCGTCTTCTCGTTGTCGATCACGGCGGCGCAGGCCGTGGCGGCCTTGTCGATGTCGTCGGCTGCGGCAGCCGCGAGGCACGGCGCGATGTCGACCTGCGGCACCGCGGCCGGCTCGCCGCCGGTCGCAGCATGAGCCGCAACGAACGAGAGCGCAAAGAGCAACCCGGCGCCGGACCATTGAATGAGAAAACGCATGCTCGCCACAGTTGGAAAGTCTTGAGTTAAGGTCCGCCTTGAGGTCTTGCCTTGGGGCTGCACCATCCATCATACGACCGGATTGGTGCTAGCTTGTGGCGCCGCTCAAATCGGGTTCGGGGATCAACGTGTCGACATTCGAATGGATCATCGTGCTTCTGCTCGGCGCCGTTGCATTATCGGCGCTGGCGCGGCGGATCAAGGTCCCCTACCCGACCTTTCTCGCAATCGGGGGCGCACTGATCGCCTTTGTGCCGTCGAGCCCGTCCTGGACGCTGGAGCCCGACCTGGCGTTGGCTCTTTTTGTCGCACCGGTCCTGCTCGATGCCGCCTTCGACACCTCGCTGCGCGATCTCCGCAACAATTGGGTTCCGGTCTCCACCCTCGTCGTCGCCGCGGTCGGCTTGACCACGGCCGCTGTGGCCTACGTCGCGCACCGGCTGATGCCTGATATGCCCTGGGCCGCCGCGGTTGCGCTCGGCGCCATCGTGGCCCCGCCGGACGCGGCCGCCGCGGTCGCGATCCTGAGCCAGGTGAAGCTGCCTCACCGCATGGTGAAGGTCCTGGAAGGCGAGAGCCTGCTCAACGACGCGACCGCGCTCTTGATCTATCGCATCGCCGTCGGAGCGACCGCCACCGAGCATCTGGCATGGAGCCAGGTCGCGCCAACCATGGCTCTGGCCCTGGTCGGCAGCGTCGTTGCCGGCTATCTCGCCGCGCGAGTCATGCCACTGGTGATCGTGCGGATCACGGAGGCTCCCAGTTCGATCATCATGCAATTCGCCACTACCTTCATGGTCTGGATCGGCGCTGAACATCTCGGCCTCTCCGGCATCCTCACCATCGTCGTGTACGCCATCACGATGGCACGCGCTGCACCCGCTCGCATGCCGGCGCGGTTGCGGGTGCCGTCCTACGCGGTGTGGGATACGATGGTGTTCGTGCTCAACGTGCTCGCGTTCATGCTGATCGGCATGCAGATGCGACCGATCTGGACGCGGCTGGACGCGGACGTGCGCTGGGACTATTGCCTGGCCGCCGCCTGGATCCTGCTCACCGTGGTCCTGGTCCGGTTGGCCTGGGTCACGCTCTACCGCACGACGCTGCGCACGCTGGTGGCGCACGGGATCTATCACCCCAAGGATCCGAAGCAGGTCGCCTCCGCCAAGGGCGGCCTCATCATCTCCTGGTGTGGCATGCGCGGCCTCGTCACGCTCGCCACCGCCTTTGCCTTGCCGGAAAACTTTCCGCATCGTGACTTCATCGTCTTCTCGGCGTTTGCGGTCGTGCTCGGCACGCTGGTCGTGCAGGGCCTGACCTTGCGGCCGCTGATCCTGGCGTTCGGCCTCAAGGACGACAATCCCGTCGGCATCGAGGTCGCGCGCGCCCGCGCCGTCGCCTATCGCGCGGCGCTCGACGCGATCGAGGACGATCCGTCGGAGGAAGCCGAAATCCTGCGGCTCGAATATCGTGCCATCCTGATGCAGGCCGACGACGATCCCCATGGTGGCATCACCAACGGCGAATTGCCCGCCGATCCGCTGCGCCGCCGCGCCATCGAAGCCGCGCGAAAATCGATCTTCGACCTCCGGGCCACCGAGGTGATCGGTGACGACGCGTTTCACAGGATCGAGGAGGAGCTCGATCGCGCGGAACTGAGCGCGGGGGGTTAGATTTCGTCATCCCGACAAGCGCCCTGCACAGGTGGCTAGGGGTTTGAACCAAACGCCGCCTCTCCAGACTCATCCCTCATGACGACCCTGATCGACGACCGTCGTGTGCGCGCGCGAGATGCGTCGCCCGCACGATATTTCTATCTCCACATGGCACTGGCCTGCGCGGCCACCGCCTTTCTCGGCTTCGCACCGACCTATTTTGTGCCGCTCGCGAACCGGACATTGTCCGCAAGCCCCGTCATTCATTTCCACGGCCTGTTGTTCTTCACCTGGTCTCTCTATTTCGTGATCCAGACGTGGCTCGCCGCCTCAGGCCGCATGGTCAATCACCGTGCGCTCGGCATAGCCGGCGTTTCGCTCGCGACCGCGATGACGATCTTCGGCTTCCTCGCCTCCGTCCATGTGATGCAGCATTCCGCGGCGCTCGGCCAGAAAGAGGCCGGCATCGCCTTCTCGATCGTGCCGATGAGCGGGATCGCGTTCTTCGCTGGTGTATTCGTGCTCGCGATCATGAACACGCGAAAGCCGGAGATTCACAAACGCCTGATGCTGCTCGCGGCGGTCTCCATCCTCGATGCCGCGATCGCGCGCTGGTTTCTCACTTTCCTCGCGCCTTCGGGACCGCCAGGGCCGCCGCCGGTGCCCGTCACCATCGCGCCCGCGATGGTCGCTTCGCTGCTGCTCGTCGTCGCCATGGTACGCGACTGGCGCACCGCGGGCCGAGTGCATCCAGTCTACATCACCGGCACGCTCGCGCTGCTGGCGGTGAAGGTGCTGAACTGGCCGATCAGCGAAACGGCGGCATGGCATTCATTCGCCGGCGGGATTCTGGCGCTGGCGCAATGATGTCGTCCTGGCGAAAGCCAGGACCCATTACCCCGAATGCCGAATGTTGAAGTAGCCGGAGCCGCCAGCCTTCGTCAAACTTCTCCCTGGGGTTATGGGTCCTAGATCAGCGCTCGTTACGCTCGCTTGTCCAGGACGACGGCGAACACGGAACGACGCCTAGGCCCCCGCCTTGCACGTGATCCCGCCGTCCACCACGAGCTCGATGCCCGTCACATATTTCGCTTCGTCCGAGGCCAGGAACAGCGCGGCGTTGGCGACGTCGAAAGCGTCGCCCATGTGGCCCATCGGCACTTGCGCATCGCGCGCCCGCCACATCGCTTCAACATCGCCCTTGGCATAGCTGTTCGCAAGACCTGCGGAATGTTCCACCATCGGCGTCTTCATCAGGCCGGGCAGGATCGCGTTGACGCGGACATGGTGGCGCGCGAACTCGATCGCGGTGGTGCGGGTCATCTGGTTCATCGCCGCCTTCGAGGTGCCGTACGTGACGTAGGAGATGCCCATGTGGCGGATCGAAGCGATCGAGGAGATGTTGATGATCGAGCCACCGCCCTGTTTCACCATCACGGGGATGACGTGCTTCATGGCGAAATAGGCGCTCTTGAGGTTGACGCTGAAGACCCGGTCCCAGCTTTCCTCGGTCACTTCGACCACGCTGCCCATCTCGGCGATGCCGACATTGTTGTCGAGCACGTCGATGCGGCCGTAGGCCTTGAGGCATGCCGCGACCATCGCCTCGACCTCGCGCGCATGCGAGACGTCGGCCGTGAACGCGCTCGCCTGGCCGCCTTCGTCCGCGATGATCTTCGCGGTCTCCTCGGCGGCCGCGCCGTTGCGATCGACGCAAAACACCTGCGCACCCTGGCGGGCAAAGGTGACCGCGGTGGCCTTGCCGTTGCCCCAACCAGGCCCGATCGAGCCGGCACCCACCACCATCGCAACCTTGCCCTTGAGCCGACCCATCGCGTGTCTCCCTTATTATTGTTCTTTGCAGACGATCATCTTTGTGACGTTAGCACCAATGGGATGACCGACAATCTCGGACAACGTCCGGCACTTGCCGTCATGGCATAGCCGCCATTCGCCAGCCGCGTCCGAATTGCCCAGCACGACCTCCGGCATCGGCGCGCGCGCGGGCCTCCATTGAAACCAGCCGTCGACGAGGCGCGCCTCGGGCGGCGGCTCCATGCCGGGGCCGGTGCCCTTCACGCGTGCCTGCACCAGTTCGAGCCCGGCGGGGGTGACGCGCCAGTCTTCCTGCCAGTCGACCTTCGCGATCGAATGCGTCCACACCAGTGTGAACGCGGACAGCGCCAGCGCCTTCAGGCCTGAGGCTGTGACGAGGCAGAGGCTCACACCGCCTCGACCGGCGCCGGCGGCCGCCGCCGCCACTGCCACAGCACGATCGCAGCGGCGAGCAGGAAGCCCGCGGTGTCGCTGAACGGGAAGTCGCCGAGCAGGCACAGCGCGGCACCGAGCGCGACCAAACGTTCGAGGAACGTCAGGCGCGTGAACAGGAATCCGATCGCGACCATGCCGAACAGCGCGATCGCCACCAGCGCCTTGACAGTCGCCAATGCCACCGCGCCGTAGAAGCCGAGCTTGGCCGCCATGGGATCGCCGCCCTGCAGCATCAGCGCCGGCGAATAGACGAAGATGAAGGGGATGACGTAGCCGGCGAGCGCGATGCGCATCGCCTCCCAGCCGATCTTGTCCGGATTCTCCTTCGCGATCGGTGCTGCGGCAAGCGCGGCCAGCGCCACCGGCGGCGAGAGGTCCGCCATGATGCCGTAATAGAACGCGAACATGTGGCTTGCGATCAGGGGCACACCCAGTTTGGCCAACGCGGGCGCCGCGAGCGCTGCCGTGATGATGTAGGTCGGGATGGTCGGGATGCCGGTGCCGAGCAGGATCGACAGCAGCATGGTCATGATCAGCGCCAGGAACAGGCTCTTCTCGCCGAGACCGATCACCCAGCCGCCGAAGATGGTGCCGACGCCGGTCTGCGACATCATGCCGATGATGACCCCGACGATGGCGCAGGCCATGCCGACGGTGATCGCGGATTTGGCGCTTTCAGCCAAGGCATCGCGGCAGGCGCGCAGGGCGGAAAATCCGCCACGCACGAACGCAGTGATCACGATCAGCGCGACGACGACGCCTGCGACCGGCACGATCTGAAGGCCGTCGCGCGAGAGCGCCGCGACGACGAGCGCGAGCCCGATCCAGAAGACATAGCGGATCGCCATCGAAGACGCGCCTGTCGTGATGGCGGTGCCAAGGATCAGCGCCACTGTGAGCGCGAGGCCCATGCTGCCGGCATAGAGCGGCGTAAAACCTTCGAACAGCATGTAGACCAGCGCCGCGAGCGGCAGCACGAGATACCAGCGCGTCACCAGGGCCTTCCAGGCGCTCGGAATCTCCGAGCGCTTCATGCCGGTGAGCCCGTGCTTGCCGGCCTCCAGATGCACCATCCAGAAGGCGGAGGCGAAATAGAGCATCGCGGGAATCGCGGCCGCCTTCACGATCTCAGAATATTGGACGCCGAGCGTCTCTGCCATGATGAAGGCGACCGCGCCCATCACCGGCGGCATGATCTGCCCACCCATCGACGCTGTCGCTTCGACGCCGGCCGCGAACGCGCGGCGATAGCCGAACCTGATCATCAGCGGAATCGTGAACTGGCCGACGGTGACGACGTTGGCGACGCCGGAGCCGGAGATCGTGCCCATCATGCCCGAGGCGAACACCGCGACCTTGGCCGGGCCGCCGCGGGTCCTGCCGAATAACCCAAGAGAAACGTCGGTGAAGAGCTGGATCATGCCGGCGCGCTCCAGGAACGAGCCGAACAGGATGAACAGGAAGATGTAGGTCGCCGAGACGTAGATCGGCACGCCGTAAAAACCTTCGGTGCCGAACGACAGATGCGTGACGATCTGGTCGAAATCATAGCCGCGATGGTTGAGCGGTGACGGCAGATACTGGCCGAAGAACCAGTAGACGAGACAGGCGCCGCACATCAGCGGGAGCGCTGCGCCCATCAGCCGCCGCGTGCCCTCGAAGATCAGGACGGCGAGCAGCGTGCCGACCACCAGATCGAGGCGCGTCGGATCGCCGTCACGTGCGATCAGATCCGCATAGAAGATCCATTGATAGAGCCCGCACAGAAAGCCCATGCCGCCGATCAGCCAGCCGATCGCGCGGCCGAAATCGCTTTTGGCGGTGAAGTTGCCGATCAGGCCGAAGGTGAGGAGAATGAGGAAGCCGACATGGACGCCGCGCACCACCTGGCTCGGCAGATAATTGAAGGCCGCGACATAAAGCTGGAAGATCGCGAAGGCGATGCCGATCCAGTAGGCGAGCGTGCCCCACCAGCCCGGGCCAAAGCCTTCCGGAAAACCGTGCTCGAAATTGTCGAACTCGACCTTGATGGGCTCTTGAGCGCCCTCTGCCTTCTCCAGCATTTCAACCCATCCCCAATCGTCGAGCGCTTATAGCATTGGCACGGTCCATCCGCGCCGTCATGCCCGGGCTTGTCCCGGGCATCCACGATCTTTCTCGCCTGGCCTTAGAACGTGGATGGCCGGGACAAGCCCGGCCATGACGTCCGATAACGAGGCCGACGTTACTTGATCAGCCCCTTTTCCTTGTAATAGCGGATCGCGCCGGGGTGCAGCGGAACCGGGCTGCCGCTGGCGGCCGTCTCGAGCTTGATCTCCTTGCCGGCCGCATGCGCGTTGGCGAGTTCGGGCAGCGACTCGTAGACCAGTTTTGTCATCTGGTAGGCGAGATCGTCCGACACCGCCGAGCTGGTGACGAGGTAGTTGACCACCGCCGCAGTCGGCACGTCCTTGTCCTGCCCGGTGTAGGTGTTGGCGGGAATGGTCGCCGCGATGAAGGGCAGGCCGATCTTGTCGACGGTCTCCTTCGGCACCGACACCACCACGATCGGGCTCGAGGTCGACAGATCCTTCAGCGAGGCCACGCCGAGCCCGGCCGATTGCAGCGTCGCGCCGAGCTGGCGGTTCTTCATGAGGTCGACGGATTCGGCAAACGGCAGATACTCGACCTTGCCAAGATCCTTGTAGCTCATGCCGGCCGCCGCCAGGATGGCGCGCGAATTCAGCTCCGTGCCCGATTTCGGCGCGCCGACCGACAGGCTCTTGCCCTTGAGATCCGCAAGCGTCTTGATGCCGCTCTCGGCAGTCGCGACGATCTGGATGTAGTTCGGATAGATCGCGCCGATCGTGCGCAGCTTGTCGAGCTTGGACTTGAAGCCTGCTTCCTCGTCGCCATCCCAGGCCGCTTTCAGCGAGTCACCCAGCGTGAACGCGATCTCGCCGCGACCCTGCTGGAGCAGGATCAGATTCTCGACCGACGCCTTGGTGGCCTGCACCTGCGTCTTCACGTTAGGAATCTTGTCGCCGTAGATCTTCCCGATCGCGACCCCGAGCGGATAGTAGACGCCGGAGGTGCCACCGGTCAGCACATTGATAAAGGATTGCGCCTGCGCGCAAGGTGCCGAGGCCGCCAGAGCAAGAGCCGCGGCCACGCCGAAAATCGTTCGTTTCATGATCTTTCTACTCCCCAAACCGGCCGGAAGTTGGCCGGATGAGGGGGGCGGGTCAACCCATCCAAAAGTCAAAACAGGACTGCAGTAAATGGCTGTGCTGGTTCGATTTTTGGGGAACTCGCCAGGTGCGGCGAGGTGGCGCAGCCAGGTCTGGTCAGCCCCTCACTGGAAGGTCATGTCCAGGCATTTGGAGATGTCGGAGCCGAGGCCGGAGGAGATGATGATGCAGCCGCGCACCTTCTGCGCGCCGACGTCGGCGGCCCACACCGAGTAGCCGCCAGGGCCGAAGAACGAATTGGTGTTCGGCGGCTCGGTCTCGGTCGCGTCGAAATCGTAATGGCCGTCGGTGTCGAAGATGCGCGGCTTCTTGGTACAGCCGCCGTCGGTCTGGACGTTGATGACTTCCTTGTTGTCCCGGGTCAGCGCCAGCGAGACCTGACAACGGAAATATTCCGAGGTCTTGGTGTTGAAGAGGTAGGTGTATGACTTGCAGGTCGCGGTGTTCAGCTTGCCCGGGGCCAGGCCGCGGCTGCACGAGATCCTCTGGTTGTGGCTAAGCTGGTAATCATCGGCACGGGCGGCCGGCGCGAGCACCGTCAGCAACAGGCCGGCGGCCCAGCAAGCTTTAATGACGAGGTTCATTCGAATCATCCCCTACCCAATGTTTTTGTCGAATTGCGTTCTAGACGGAAAGCGGAACATAGTCGCGCGGGGACGAAGGGAAAATCACAAACTGCTCGGCAAGACGTGATGCGCTGCGGCGCTTTCGCAAATTGACCTGGAAGCGCCGTTCGTGATTTGTTCAAGCCGGGAGCCTCGATGGGGAGGATAGGGTGATGGCATTTTCGACAAGGATATTTTTGGTGACGGCCGTGCTCGGCGCGTTCGCTGCACCCGCATTGGCGCAGACCGCTGCAACACCTTGGGAGCTCAAGCCCGACACCGGCTACGCCTATGACAAGGACGGCAAGACCTTCTCCTACAAGATGGGCACCAGCAATGCCGGCGAACTTCTGAAGGGCGCCAAGAAGGTGCCGAAGGGCACGCTGTTCTTCCTCGGCCACAACGGCCAGCTCTACATGCGCAGCGGCCCGTATCTGGAAGGCGACGGCAAGTTCAAGTTCGGGTCGGATCAGTAGGGCGAGGTCGCGGCGACGCCACACACTGCTGTCGTCCCGGCGAAGGCCGCGACCCATACCGCGTGATCCCTCGATTGCGTACGGCCGCAGTACCGAACGACCGTCCTCCCAAACTATGCCCTGTGGTAATGGGTCCCGGCCTTCGCCGGACGACGCCGCCTAAAACGCCCCCGCCAGCTCGCGCGCGCCGGCGTTGTTGCTGTTGCTGTCCATCCTCGTATCCGTCACCGCCAGCAGCTTCGCCACCGTGTTGTGGCGGATCGCGACCGGGTTACGCTCGTAGCCGCCGCGCTGGAAGAAGTTCGAAGTCGGCACCTGCTCGCGCATTACCTGCGGCATTGTCACCATGTCGAGGCCGGTGCCGTCGCCGGTGAGGTTCATCATCTCGAGCTCGGCCGCGCTGAGCGGGCGGTTGTAGCCCTTGGCACGCGCGAACAGCACCGAGGTGAGCAGCTTGTGAGTCTGCAGCATCGGCCCGATATCGATGTCGAGCACCATGGCATGCATGGCCCAGCCCTGCGCGGTGTTGCCGATCTTCTCGTGCTCCGACCAGGTGTCGGGCACCGACTTGGCGTGCGCCACCATTTTCTTGAGCACAGTGAGCTTGTGCTCGAGCGACTGACGCGCCGGGCCTGAGGTCCGCGCCACCTTGTCAGAGAGAGCGCGGATGAATTCATGGCCTTGCTCGGCCAGCAGCTCGACGCTGTTGGTCGTCAGCAGCTGGTTGTAGCCCATCGCGGTCGAAATGGCGCGCTTGCCGCCATGTTCGATTCCCGCCTGCACGTCGTAACTGCCGGTGCCGCCGGTCTCGAACGCGTAGACCCGCACCGCCTGCTCGCGCGTCAGCCCCGAGGCCAGCGCGTAGCGTGCATAGACGCGCTTGAATTCGACTTCGTTGGCCGGCCGCTGTGGCGTGAACTGATAAAGCTCCTGCGCCGCGCGCAGCAGATCGGCGACCACCGGGATCGGCTTTTTCGTCGGGCGGTCCGGGGTTTCCTCCGGCTCCGGATTCACCGGCCGTTTCGGCCCGTTATAGAGCGGCGGATGCTCCAGCACGTAATCGTCGAGCGTGACCTGCTGCCCGCTGCGCCGCTTGGCATTACGGCCTTTCCGCTTCTCGGAGATCTGACTCCAATAGGCGCCGGCTTCCTCGTCAAAGGCCGCGCGCGCCGCCTGATACTCCTGCAGTTTGCGGCGATATTCCAGCACGGCGGGCGACACGCCGCCTTGCGCAAAGAACTGCGACAACAGCTGGGCATTGGCATTGCGGACGGCCGGCGGCAGCGCGTCGGATTCGCCGCCGCGCACGGCAGGCGCGAGCAGGACGAGCGCGAGTGGAACCAGTCTCACGGCATTTCGAATCGATTGATGCATGCTGCCCTCTTAGCAGGCATCCGGTAACTGTCACGTTAACGCGCCGTTTACCTCGTTTTCGCCCCTCGCATCATTTCCAGGCGAATACCGGCTGTTCCAGCTCGGTGACGCGGGTGTGCCGTCCTGCCAGCACTTCGCGGAACTGGTAGATCAGGGCCGCCGTCGGTGCGTGAATCAAGCTCGACTGATGATGGAAACGGATCACACGGCGCGTGCTCTCGGGGATCGCGACGAAATCGAAGGCGTCGGCGCGCTCGACCGTCGCAAGCGCGATGCGATGGACGGAGGCGACCTCGTCCGGGTTTGGTTTGATCGCGGCACTATCGGCGGCCCAGACCACGACCGGCGTGATCAGATAACCGGAGCGGGTCGGATAGTCATCGAGCGTGCCGAGCACCTCCGCGCCGGTGAGGCGCAGGCCAAGCTCCTCGTCGAGCTCGCGCAGTGCCGCCTGGACCGGCGTCTCGCCGGCATCGCAGCGTCCGCCGGGAAGAGCCCATTGGCCGCGATGGGCGCGCAGATGCGATGCGCGCAGCGTGAGCAGGAACGCCGTGTCATCGCGCTCGCTGGCTGCGGTCAGCGCAATCACCACAGCGGCACGCTTCAACGCCGCCGGCGCCTCATCCTCCGGCAGCCGCGTGAAGGCCGCACAGGCAGCCGCGATATTCCGCCGTGTGGCATCGTCGAACGGTCTCATCATGCTTGACTACACCACGTCCGGCCCCGATGAAACGAGATCGCACGACCCGCTCAGGAAATGGACGACATGACCAACAAGACCGCCGCGAGGCTGAAAGCAGACGGCTGGACCATCCTGGAGACCACGGGCTTCATGCACCTGATCGGCCCATTGTGGGAGCGCAAGGTCGACGGCCAGTACGAATTCGCACTTGCGACCGAGGACAAGCACCACAATCGCCGCGGCATGGTCCAGGGCGGCGTGATGATGACGTTCGCGGACCGTACCTGCGGCATGACTGCCCGCTATGTCTCGGGCAAGGAGTTCATGGCGACGGTGCAGCTCGACACACATTTCGTCGAAGCCGGCCAGATCGGCGACATCCTGATCTCCCGCCCGCGCGTGGTGCGCTCGACCCGCAGCCTGATCTTCATGAGCACCGAGGTGACGGTGGACGGCCGCTGCGTGGTGATGGCCAATGGTGTGTTCAAGATCTTGAAGGGGCCGGGGTAGGAGCGATACCCACCGCTGTCATTCCCCGCGCAGGCGGGGAATCCAGTACGCCGCGGCTTCTCGATTGAACTACAGCCCTCTCGGAATACTGGATCGCCCGGTCAAGCCGGGCGATGACAGCTGAGAGCGTAGCAAGCATCTCCGCCAACCGCGTCATTGCGAGCGCAGCGAAGCAATCCAGACTGCCGCCGCAGACGCATCTCTGGATTGCTTCGCTGCGCTCGCAATGACGGAGTGAGACGGTTATGCTGTCGCCAGAAGAAGCAGCAAGGACGCGCCCATGCAATACCGCCAACTCGGCCGCAGCGGCCTGAAAGTGTCGCCGATCTGCTTGGGCACCATGATGTTCGGCGGGCCGACCGATGAAGCCACCTCAAAGCGGATCATCGCGAAGGCGCACGAGGCCGGGGTCAATTTCATCGACACCGCCGACGCCTATTCCAAGGGCGCATCCGAACAGGTCGTGGGACGCGCCATCGGCAACAACCGTCACGCCTGGGTGCTGGCCACGAAACTCGCCAATCCCATGGGCGACGATCCCAACCGTGTCGGCCTGTCGCGACGCTGGGTCTTGCAAGCGGCGGATGAGAGCCTGAAGCGGCTCGGCACCGACCACATCGACATCTATTATCTGCACAAGGAAGACCATTCGACGCCGCTGGAGGAGACGGTGCGCGCGATGGGCGATTTGATCCGCGCCGGCAAGGTGCGCTATTTCGGCGTCTCGAACTACCGCGCCTGGCGCGTCGCCGAAATCTGCAACATCTGCGACCGGCTCGGCATCGACCGGCCCGCGGTGAGCCAACCCTATTACAACGCCATGAATCGCATGCCCGAAGTCGAGCACTTCCCGGCCTGCTCCTATTACGGCCTCGGCATCGTGCCCTATAGCCCCCTGGCGCGCGGCGTGCTGACCGGCAAATACACGCCCGACGCGGCTCCCGACAAGGAGACGCGCGCGGGCCGCAATGACACCCGCATGATGCAGACCGAATGGCGGCCGGAATCGCTCCAGCTGGCGCAGGAGATCAAGGCCCACGCCGAGAAAAATGGCATCACCGCAGGCCAGTTCGCGGTCGCCTGGGTGCTGAACTCCGCCTTTGTCTCCTCGATCGTTGCCGGCCCGCGCACCGAGGAGCAATGGGACGGCTATACCGGCGCGCTCGACTATCGCTTCACCGCCGAGGACGAGGCGCTGATCGACAGACTGGTCGTGCCGGGTCATCCCTCGACGCCAGGCTACAACGACCCGGCCTATCCGATTGAAGGACGTCGCGCGCGGACGGCCTGAGCCGGAGACAAGAATGGCCCTCGAAGATCGCTACGGCCTGCCGCTCTCTACCTCTTCGCCCAAGGCGGCGTCCGCTTATCGCGAAGGCGTCGACCTCATGCTCGCGGGCTGGACCGGCACGGCGGAAACCTTGGAGTGCGCGATTGCGGCCGATCCGGATTTTGCGCTGGCCCATATCGCCCGCGCCCGCCTGCATGGCTTCTATCAGCAAGGCGATCTGGCACGGCAGAAGGCGGCACTCGCCCGTGAGCTCGTGGCGACACGCGGCACGGAACGCGAGCGTTCGCATGTCGAGACGCTGGCGCTTTCAATTGAGGGCCGGCTGCCCGAGGCAATCGCGGCGACGATGAAGCACGTCGAGGCGTGGCCGCGCGATGCATTGGTGCTGTCGCTGCCGCTCGGCGCCTTCGGCCTGTTCGCGTTCTCCGGCATGGCCGATCACGACCGCGCCCGGCAGGAGCTGTGCGAGCGCGTCGCGCATGACTATGGCGAGGATTGGTGGTTCCTCACCATGTACGGCTGGGCGATGACCGAGAACGGCAATGTCAGTCGCGGCCGCGGTGTCACCGAGCGCGGCTTCGAGCTGCGCCGGCAGAATGCCCATGCCGTGCACGCCGTGCTGCATGCGATGTTCGAGGACGGTTCGATCGAAGCGGCCGACCGGCTCGTCGACGACTGGATCCCCTGTTACGACCGCGCCGGGATCTTGCACGGCCACATCCGCTGGCATCAGGCGCTCGGCGCGCTGGAGCATGGCGATGCCGCGCGGGCGCTCGCGATCTATGCCGATGTGCTGCAGCCAAAGGCCACACAGGCGCCGCCGCTCAATCTCGTCACCGACGGTGCGTCACTGCTCTGGCGCCTGTCGGCTTACGGCCACGTCGTGCCGAGAGCGCTCTGGGTCGAAGCCGATGCCACCGCGCAAAGACTGTTTCCGAAATCGAGCCTGCCCTTCGCCGATATCCACATGGCACTGTTCGCAGCCGCAACGCAAAATCGCGAGGCGCTTGTCGCGCGGTTGACCGCGATCGAGCAGCGGCTCGCCGATGGCAAGCTGCCGGCCGGCCCCGTCGTGCCGGCGGTCTGCCGCGCGCTGGCAGCCTTTGCGGACGAGGATTACGCGGCATGCGTGCAAATGCTCGCGCCGGTCCTCGACGAGGTCGTGCGTCTCGGCGGCAGCCACGCCCAGCGCGAGTTGATCGAGGACACTTTTGTCGTTGCCCTCATGCGCAGCGGCGACCTGCCGCGCGCCCGCGCCCTGCTCGACGCCCGCCTGCACCGCCGCCCATCCTTGCGCGATACGCGCTGGCGGGCGGCTATGGGGTAGCCCGCCACGAAAAAAACACCGGCCTGACGGCAAGTGCTGGCCGGGAATGGGTTGGGCGATATGGGCGAATTGCCGTTGGGGTGGCGCGGTGGTATTTCAGACGAGTCCGGCAGAACAAACGGGATCGCAACCAATTTACGGTTCGCTGGTTATCCGACGGGACTTTTCGGTCGTTCCCTGGCATGTGAGCCTTCCGATGCGCCTCTGCCGCCCCATCCTCGCTGCTGCCCTCGTCGCCACCTTGGTCCTCTTGGCAAGCCCTTGTTTTGCCGAGTCTTCCGCGCCGATTCCCGTCAACAATCCGCCCGGGCAACAGACCGCCTTTATCGACTTGCTGGCGCTGATGTCCGGCCACTGCAAGACGTTGAAGGTTGCCGGCCGCACCTTCCCCTGCAAGACGGTCGCCTACGCTCATGGTGACAAGGGCCGGGTCAATTTCACGGTCGCGGTCGACGATCCCGCTGATGACAATCACGTCGTGTCGTTCTCCGGCGAGAACGGCAAGCGCGCCGACGACAATTCCTACGAGCTGCCGATCGACCGCATGCTGCTCAACTCCAAGGACCGCCCCAAGGTCGACGGGCTGCCGGTGCCGGCCGAGCAGACCTCCACCGGCCTCTGCCGCCAGACCGGCAATTTCGCCGCCAAGAAGGTGAACGACGTCACCTGCTCCGCGACCGACAGCGAGGGCCGGAAGTACGAACTCCTGTTCGTCTCCGACGGCACGCCGGTGAGCGTGCGCCGCATCAGGCAGTCGGCGCCGTCGATCCAGGATCCGTTCAAATAGCTCCATCCGTTACGTGAACGCCTTTCCAGCGTCGCGAAGAAGGCGAGATTGACGGAATTCCTGGGCACCGGCAGCGGTCGGCCGCGCTGCGCGGCATGAACATGCTGGTGATGTAGGGCATGCGGCAGGGAATGCAGATCGCATCCTCGAAGACGCCAGGGTCGAATTCAGATGGCCGCGCACCAGCTGTGTGTCGAAGCCGAGATTGCTCACCGACGAATTCGCGCGCATCGTCACCACCGATGACGTGATTGCGTCATTCGCGGCAGAGTGATGGCAGAGTTGCGATCACGCCGGTGATGCGACAATAGATCTCAAGAGACGCACGCAGCCGCGCGAACCGGACCAATGTAACTGCGTCGTTTCGACGCCCGCACTGGCCGGAACGTGCCGGATGACCATGTGTTGTCACACGACATTCAACCGGAGTGATGACATGAAGTATCTCTTTGTCGCGATGGCCGTCGGTGCTGCGGCGCTTGTCGGCGGATCCGCGGCGAACGCGGCCAATCATTCAAGTGCGAAACAGAACGCGCCAGCCGCCCAGTCAACCGATATCAGCGCGCAGCACAGGCACCACCATCACGGCTATCGCCATCACTGGCGTCCTCACCACCATCACGGATTTCATCGTCCGCACTACCGGAGCTACGGCTATTATCCGCGGCACCACGGCTATTACGGCGGTGGACCGTACGGATATTACGGCGGCGGCGGTCCCAGCGTGACGTTCGGCTTCGGCGGCAGCCGCTGGTAAGACGAAAGGCAGCAAGACGAAGGGCTCGCGAAACGCGGGCCTTTCTTTGCTCGTCAGCCTATTCCCGCAAGATTATCCCCGCCGTCTGTTGACCGCTCGCCAGCGCCGCTTCGACTGTACCCATGTCGGCTCCGCGATAGAGCGCCTCGCCGGAGAACAGCACCGGACCGTCGGCGCGCGCAAGGATCGTTTGCGCCTCGCGCGTTCGCGGCGTCGCCCAGGAATAAGCGCCGCGGGCGTAGGGATCGTGCGCCCAGTTTGTCGCGACCGCGATGACGAGTTCGCGTGCGAGGTCCTGGCCCGACAGGCCAAAGACGATCGCAAGCGAATCGAGCCCGGTATCGATCAGCGCTTGCGGGTCGAGACGCGACAGCGCTGCCGTGCGCGGGCCGCCGAACCATCCGGTCAGCACGGGATGCCGGTTCGGATATTGCGTCCACCACACCGGGATGGCCTGGTCGGACAAAAGGAAGGCCATGTCCGCGAGCTCTTCCTTGCGCTCACGCCACCATGGCCGCCTGAAGCGCAGCAGGATTTTTATCACGTTACCGAAGCCGATATCGTCGGCCGCCGCCGCCTTCGCGCGCGCGCGGCTCGGCAGCCCGATCTCGCGCAACAACGGCAACGGAACGGTGATGATCACGCGATCGCAGCCCTGCACGTCGCCGCCGACACAGCGAACGACGATCGCGCCGCCCTCCTCCTCGATCGCCGACACCACGCAGCCGAAGCGAAACGTCACGCCAAGCTTGCGGCACTCGGCTGCCAGGAAGTCGATCATCCCACCATAGCCGCCCTTGATGCGCGCCTGCGGAGAGTGCCCGCCAGCCATCCATTCCTCGCGCAGCGCCAGCGTGGAGGCGGACTCGGGATCGGCCGCATCATAGCCCTCAACCATTCGCTCGATCGAATGGCGCAGCCGCGCATGCTCATCCCCGGCAAAATGCCGGCGCAGGAAATCGGCGACAGTGAGGTCGTCGTTCAATTCCCGGACCACGGCGTGCAGCTCAGCCTGATGCGGATCGTGGCGATCCTCGCGCACGATGTCAGCGCCGTCAAAGCCCCATCGCTCGCCCTCGATCTCCTGTAGGGACAGCCCGGCTTCACGCAGCAACGCGCGCGTGACCGGCGCCTCGCCGTGGACGAATTCGGCGCCGCCGTCGGCGGGGTAGCCGAACTCCGAAGCAGGCAGCGGGTGGATGCGGCCGCCGCAGCGCTCGCGCGCCTCCAGGATTGTCACGGTCCTGCCCGCGCGCGCCAGCTCGCGCGCCGCCATCAGACCGGCCGCGCCGGCACCGACAATGACGATATGCTCGGATGTTGCCGACATCTCGGTGCTGTTACTTGCCCACGGCCTGCGGATCGTTCTGGATCAGATAACGCAGCAGCAGGACGCCGCCACCGAGATCCCGCGTGCTCTCCAGCGTCATCGCGCTCAGCGGTGCGCGCCGGTCGCCGTCCGAGTCCGTGGAATCGAACACGAAGGGCGCGCCCTTGGCACCGTCGATCGCGGGACTGAGGATCAGGTTGAACTCGTCGATCAGGCCGGCACGCAGGAACGCGCCGTTGGCGACACCGCCGCCCTCCACCAGCAGGCGCTTCACGCCGAGCTCGCGGTTGAGGATGTCCAGCGTCAGCGCGAGGTCGATCTCGGACTTGCCGGCAAAGATATAGGACACGCCCTCGCCGCGGAGCCCCGCGAGATGCGAATCGGCGACGCTCTCGGTCAACACGACGACGATCGGATCGCCGCCGATATCGGAGCGGCCCCAGCCGATCTTGCCCTGCGCATCGAGCACGACGCCATAGGTTTTCGCGTCGCGTCGCACAAACCAGTTTTCGCGCGGAAATTTCGCGTCCGCCGTCGTGGGATAGGCATCGCCCTTGGCGAACTCCGAGCCGGTGATGCGGCCGATCACCCAGGCGTCGCCGCCGAGCTCGTCGTGGATCTTCTCGAACCAGTCCGTTCCTGCCCCCTTCGGGCGCCAGCGGCTCGGATGGGTGCGGCCGTCCAGACTCGAATGCATCAGGCAGATGACGTAAGGCTTCATGCGTATCTCCGGGCCGCGCTCAGGCAGCCGGCTCATTGCCCTTCTCATTCCCCGTGGCGCGATCGTTCACGATCAAAGCGAGGGGATTGAGCTTTGGCGGCGCGATGAGTTTCAGCGTGTTGGTGTCGCGATGGTTGAACGGCGCGCCGTGCACGAACAACTCGGTCTGGATCAGATAGGTCCAACTGCCGTCGTCGTTGAAGGTGATGTCGCAGCGGTAAGCATCGGTGCGGAACGCTTGTTCCAGAAAATCAGTCGAGCAGATCCCGTAAGCGGTGTCGCCGCGCTTGGCGGTCACGGAGATCTCCTTGTCGCCCGGCCCGGCCTTGCCCGACGCCAGCAGCACCTGCCCGCGCGGAATCGCCAGCGTCTGCATGATCAACCCGGTCGCGGGCTCCCACAACCAGTAGCCGACCTGGTCGTGGAAGGTGATGTCTTCCTCGGGCGTGTTGATGTGGATGTGATACCGCAGCCCATAGAGCAGCTGCGGCCCGTTGGCCTGCGGATCGATCGGGTCCATCCGGATGCGCTCGATGAAGGTCCGCCGCTCCGGCCCCTCGGCCTTCGGATTGATGTCGATACCCTTGTCGGCCTGCCAGACACCGGCGAGACGGCGGAGCGGGCCGAGATTGGCAAGTCCGTCGGGCGAGACGTCCTCGGGCTCGGTGAAGATATCGGCGGGAAGGGGGAGCATGGGTGTCCTCGCGTCGTTGCGAGGCAGCAATAGCATGAGAGCGCGGGCGTGGCTCGTTCTCCAGCCTCACAATCGCGAATGGACATAGGCGCCACGCGCAGACGATGCATGACGCGAAGCGGAGCCGAACCTCCTCAGTTCGGCTCCGTCGCCAGGACGCTTAGTGGCGGTGGTCCCGGACGATGGGTTGATTGCGATGGTCGCCCACGATGGGCTGGTCGCGATGGTCGCAGACGATGCGTCGTCGCGCTCGAGGGTGTAACCACGTCGCCAATGCGATCGCTGGATGGAGTTGTGCATGGAGTTCTGCCTTTCGCTTGGTGGATCACTGCGAGCTACCTGACAACAAGGTAGATTTTGCAATCGACGTCGAATCTGCCGCAGTTTTAATCAGACACCCGAGCGTCGGGCTTATGCAGCCAAGGCGTTGACGTTCCGTAATTCGTGAAAATCATGGCAGCTGCCCAGGAGAGCGTCATAAGCATTTGTGTTCGGTGTTCCCGTTTGCGCCACGGAATCACGATGATAAGATCACCTCAGGATTGTGAAATACACCATAGGCGACGAAGCCACTCCTAAACTAGCGTTCACGTGACGTCCGTTATTTTCAAGTGAGTGGTTTGGAATGCAGCAGGCTTCGGTCGAGAAGTTCTCGGACCTCATCGGCAGTGTCTATGATTGTGTGATCGCGCCGGAAGGCTGGACCGAAGTTCTAGATCAGATCTGCGCCCAGTTCGGCTTTGCCACCGGCGCGCTCTCGGTCGCCAGCCTCACCAACATGAAGGCCGTCGTCAATGCGGTCTCCGGGTCCGACCTGGCCCAGATGGCCCAGAACGGGGTCGGCTACGGCCCCGACATCATCGAGCTCTGGGGCGGCGCCGAACGCATTCGGCAATACCCGCTCGGCGAGCCGGTCGTTCAATCCCAAGCCGTCCGGCCGGACGTTATTTCCAGCAACCGCTACTATCGCGAATGGGCCATGCCCAGGGGCCTGTTCGACGCCGTTGCCGTCGGCCTCGTTCGCGACAGGACGATGGTTGGAAATGCGATATTCAGCCAGCATGAGTCGGCAGGCCGGATCGACGATGCGCAGGTCGACGGATTGCGCCTTCTGGCGCCTCACATCCGCCGCGCCGTGACGATCAGCAATCTGTTCGACATGAAGGCGGTGGAAGCCAACACATTCGCGGCGACGGTGGAGGCCCTGACGGTGGGCGTCGTCCTGGCCGACGAGGATTCGAAGATCGTTCACACCAACGCCGCAGCCGCGGCGATGCTCGCGGCCGGCGATCCGATCGTGGCAAGGCATGGCAGGATCGCGGTTCAATCCGCGGCGAGCACGGCCACATTGCAATCAGCCGTCGCGCAGGCGGCAAAGGACGAGGCGACGCTCGGGCAAAAAGGCATCGGCATCCCGATCCCTCGCCAAAGCGGTGAGCCTCTCGTCATCCACGTTCTGCCGCTGCGACGCAGCCACACACGATCCGGTCTGATCCAGAGCGCCGCTGCCGCCGTGTTCGTGACGTCAGCCTCCGGGCCGCCGCGATTGCTTCACGATGCGCTCAACCAGCTCTATGACCTGACGCCGGCCGAGATTCGCATCTTCGAGCTCATCTGCGAGGGACACACACGAGACGCAATCTCGGCCTTGCTCCGCGTTTCCGTCAGCACCGTGAAGAGCCATCTCATTCACGTCTTCGAAAAGACGGGCTGCCGGCGCCAGGTCGATCTGGTCAGGCTCGCGAAATCGCTGACGTTCCCGGTGTAACAGAAGACCGCGCTCAAGCCGCTTCCGACGTTGATCGCGCACGCTGCTCGAGCACGCCGATCGTCGAGACCAAATTGTCGCGTCGCGCGCGAAGATTCAGCGCAAGAAGCGGATAGGTCGGCTGAAGCACGTCAAACACCCCTGCTCTCGCCTCTTCCTCGAGAATGTCGGTGTTGATGAGTCTAACGCGCCACCACAAATCGGCGACCAACGCATCGAGCCGGAGTTCGCCGGCAGCACCAGAACGGGACATTTCTTGCATCACTTGCCTCAACCTGAAACGGCCTCTCTTCCAAGGCCAGACTTTGGTCCTGGCTGAGCAAGCAGAGTGCCAGCAACGGCGGGCGCGATCTGGTTCCGGAACGGATTGCTGCGCGAGCCGGCTGGTCAAGGCTTGGCGCTCAAGGCTTGGCGCTGGGCAAGATGTTGCCCGTGGAGAGCGAAAATGGTGCCCAGGGGCGGAATCGAACCACCGACACTGCGATTTTCAGTCGCATGCTCTACCAACTGAGCTACCTGGGCGTGCTCCAAAGAGGGGCCAAAGCCCATCGAGCGGGCGGTTTATAGTGGGCTGAAGGCTGCCTGTCCACCCACGCTTCGCCGATGGCTTCGCGGGGCGTGGCCCGGCTGTGCACAAGGCAGGACGTGGCTCGGAGGCAACGCCGCGTAGCGGTGCATCTACAATTTAAATGCTTGATAGAACAGGGTTATTCCTCTCCGTCTGCCTCGTCATCCCGGCCGGGAATGACATAGGAGCCTTTCAGCCAGCGGTTCAGATCGACGTCGCGGCAGCGCGAGGAGCAGAACGGGCGGGTGGCCTCGGACTGCGGCTTGCCGCAGATCGGACAGGTTTTGAGGGGGCTTGCGGGCTTTTTCACCTGGTCGTCCATAGGGTGCTCAGCTTACACGAGGTGAGAGAGTTCAAGAGCCCGTCGCCAAAGGGGTTCCTCCGGCGGAAGCGCAGGCGTCCCGGCCAGATTTCCGCGGGGCAATTCTACTGTGCATGGGGTTGTTTTCGCGATTTTTGCAGGAGCGGCTTTTCGGCTCAGACGGCGGTGGCGTTGAGCCAGCCGAAGCGGATCGGGAAACCTTCGCCGCCCAGCAGCGTGGTGGTCTCGTAGAGCGGCAGGCCGACCACGTTGGTGTAGGACCCCACCATCTTGACCACGAAGGAGCCGGCGATGCCCTGCACCGCGTAGCCGCCGGCTTTGCCGCGCCATTCGCCGGAGCCGATATAGGCCTGAATGTCGTCCTCCGAGAGGCGCTTGAAGCGGACGCGGGTCTCGACCAGGCGCTGGCGGAAGGCCTCGCGCGGCGTCACCAGGGTGATCGCGGTGTAGACGCGGTGGTTGCGACCCGACAGCAGCCGCAGGCACTGCGCGGCCTCGTCGACGAGGTTGGCTTTGGGCAAGATGCGGCGGCCGACCGCCACCACCGTGTCGGCGGAGAGGATGAAGGCGCCGCGCAGCTCGTCGTCAAGCTGCACCGATTTGAGCGCCGCATCCGCCTTGGCCCGCGCGAGCCGGTTGGCGCAGGCGCGCGGCAGCTCGCCCCGCTTCGGCGTCTCGTCGACGTCGGCGGGCCGGAGCGCGTCCGGCTCGATGCCGGCCTGGTTGAGCAGCGACAGGCGCCGCGGCGAACCGGAGGCGAGAACGAATTTGGGGCGGCCGAGCATCAGGTGATTTGGGGAATGAAGCAGGGGGTGAATTGCGCGCGGAACCTATCGGACGGGGGCTGATTTCACAACCCGGGAACCCGGACTTTACTGATTCGACGGGTACAGGATGCGTGTGCCTGCAGTCTGTGACGCGGGTGTTACGGGCGCCGAATGCTACCCGTTCGCCGCGCCCACCTTCGAAAACCGCCGGCGGATGCGCAGCAGGAGCTGGTCGCAGACGTCGCGATAGGCAGCCAACTTCTGGTCGCGGCTGCCTTCCATGGTGGTGGGATCATGCGTCGGCCAATACTCGACGTCGGCGGCAAGCGTGCGGGTCAGCTCCAGCGCCTTGTGATGCGCCTCCGGCGACAGCGTGATGATCAGGTCGAAATTCAACCCCTCCCAATCCTCCAGTTCGTCGAAGGTCTGAGGCTTGTGGGCGGAGATGTCCTGGCCGAGCTCGGCCATCACGGACACCGCGAACGGATCGAGTTCGCCGCGCCTGGCGCCGGCCGATTTCACGTAGAGCCCTTGCGGAAACATGTGCCGCAGCAGGCTCTCGGCCATCGGCGAGCGCACGCTGTTCATGGCGCAAGCGAACAGCACCGATTGCGGATCGCGTGCGCGTGGCGGACCCGTTATCGCGCTTAACCCTTCCAGTGCAGAACGGTAATGAGCGTGAACAGCCGGCGCGAGGTCTCGAAATCGACCCGCACCTTGCCCTTCAGCCGCTCCTGCAGCGTGCGCGAGCCCTCGTCATGGATGCCGCGGCGGCCCATGTCGATGGCCTCGATCTTGTCCGGCGTCGCTGTGCGGATCGCCTGATAGTAGCTGTCGCAGATCATGAAATAGTCCTTCACGATCCGCCGGAACGGCGTCAGCGACAACAGATGCGCGACCACGGGCGTGCCGTCCTCGCGACGGATGTCGAACATCAGCCGGCTGCCGGTGATCCCGATATGCAGCGTGAACGGCCCCTTCCCGTCGGCGCCCTCCGGCGCGAACAGGTTCTGCTCGATCAAATCGTAGATCGCGATCGCGCGCTCATGCTCGATGTCAGGCCCGGAACGGCCGATCGAGTCCTCGTCGAGCGTGACGCCGACGATGCGATTGGTCGAGTCGTCCTGTTCGGGCGGCTGGGTCATGACAAATTGAGGCGCAATCCAATCGAGCGCGAATGGGCATCTAGCCCCTCCGCCTTGCCGAGAATCATCGCGGCTGGTCCCAGCGCACGCAGCTGATCCGGGCCGCATTTCAGGATCGAGGTGCGCTTGAGGAAATCGTGCACCGAGAGCCCCGACGAGAATCGTGCCGAGCGCGCCGTCGGCAGCACATGGTTGGAGCCGCCGACATAGTCCCCGATCGCCTCCGGCGTATGCGGCCCGAGGAACACGGCGCCGGCGTTGCGGATTTTTGCGGCGAGCGCGTCGGGATCTTGCGTCATGATCTCGAGATGTTCGGCGGCAATCGCATCCGCGAGCGGAATGGCGTCGTTGAGGTTCTTCACCATGATGATGGCGCCGAAATCGGCCCACGAGGCGCTGGCGATTACGGCGCGCGGCAGCGTCTTCAACTGCGCCTCGACGGCTTTTTCGACATCGGCGGCAAGGCGCGCGGAATCGGTAATCAGGATCGACTGCGCGCTGGCATCGTGCTCAGCCTGGGCCAGCAGGTCGGCGGCAATCCAGTCGGCATTGCCGGTGTCATCGGCGATGACGAGCACCTCGGAGGGACCCGCGATCATGTCGATGCCGACCTTGCCGAAGACCAGCCGCTTTGCCGCGGCGACATATGCATTGCCGGGGCCGACGATCTTGGCGACGGGCGCGATCGTCGCGGTGCCATGGGCGAGCGCGGCCACCGCCTGCGCACCGCCGACGCGATAGATCTCGGTGACGCCACCAAGCTTTGCCGCCGCCAGCACCAGCGGATTGAGCTTGCCGTCGGGCGAGGGCACCACCATGACGAGACGCGTCACGCCGGCGACCTTTGCCGGCACCGCATTCATCAGCACCGAGGACGGATAGGCCGCGGTGCCGCCGGGCACGTAGAGGCCGGCGGATTCGATCGCGGTGTAGCGCCAGCCGAGCTCGACGCCGAGCTGATCGGTGAAGCGCTCGTCCTTCGGCAGTTGGCGGCGGTGATAGGTCTCGATGCGATCGCGCGCGAGCTTGAGCGCATCCAGCGTCGCTGCATCACAGGCTTTCACCGCGGCCTCGATCTCGGCGGCGGTGACGCGCAGGTCGGATGCATCGAGCGTCAACCGGTCGAACTTTGCCGTGGCCTCGAGCAAGGCGGCATCGCCCCGCTTCGCCACGTCGTCGACGATGGCACGCGCGGCCGCCTCGACATCGGCCGAGGCCTCGCGCTTGGCGGCGAGGAAGGCCCCGAATCGCTGGTCAAAATCGGCGCTGCTGCGGTCGAGACGAACGGGCATCTTGGCTTCTAACTGGTTTTTGGGGGCGCGGTTTGGCTCACCAGGCCCCTGCTCAATGGCGCGGCGGGGAAGCTGCGTCAACCCTTGAGCCGGGCCGCTCCCCTCCGGCGTCGTCCTGGCGAAACCGGAAGGCGTGGCGTTGGCATGCCACCTCACCCCTCGCCTTCAGCCTCCAACCCCGTCCCCAGCTGATCCGCCCCCAGATCAGTCAGCTCGCATTCCAGGCATTCGACGTCGAGGCGGATGGCGCCGCCTTGGGCAAACAGCAGCAGGGCGCTCCCGCCGGGGGCGTCCTGGCCGTGGAATTCGATGCCGACAAGGTCCAGGACAGTGTCCGGCGCGTCGAGGTCGATGTCGCGCGACTTGCAGGCGAGCACGCGGTCGAACCGGAGAGCCGCCACCAGCCTGCGCGGCTCGGCTTCGCCGTCCAGCGTCTGCTCCCAGTCCAACCGGCTCATGCCGACGACCAGCCGCTTTTCACTTTGCCGCCAGATGATGTCCGAGGGCTGCACGCGGGCGTCCTGGACGTGGGCCGAGATTACGGAGAGGTCGTCGGCGTCGAGTGCGATCAGTTTGAGCTGGGGAGACATCGACGGCGCTTTCTCCTTCGGGCGGATAGGGCTCAACGCGCGCGGGCGGCGAAATTTCCCTAGAACTAATGCCCTACGGGACTAGAGGCTATTGATATCCTCCATCTCCAGCACCTTTCGCGGATACCCCTCCCGCGCAACCCGGATCATGGCGCGGCCGATCTGCTCGGTCGAGGTAACGAGCCGCGGCGAGAGCCGGCGCAGCACCGACCACAGCGGCCAACTTGCTGCATACACGGCCTGCACCCACGCAGTCTTGGAGCGGGCACCGTGGAGCGGTTGGATCGCACCGGGCCGGAACATGTAGGCCGCCTTGAATGGCAGCTTGAGCAGGTCGTTCTCGGTCTTGCCCTTGATCCGCGCCCACATCCGCGAACCCTGCTCGGTGGAATCAGTGCCGGCGCCCGTGACATAGACGAATGTCATCTGCGGATTGAGCCGTGCCAGCGCGGTCGCCGCTGCGAGCGTGATGTCATAGGTCAGATGGCGGTAGCGCTCCTCGCTCATGCCGATCGAGGAGACGCCGAGGCAGAAGAAGCAGGCATCGAAGCCGGTGAGCTGCGCTTCGATCGCCGAGTAGTCCGTGAACTCGCCGTGTGTGATCTCGGTGAGCTTGGCGTGGCGCACGCCGGTCGGGCTGCGGCCGACCACGAGCACGCGATCGATGCGGGCATCGATCAGGCATTCGCGCAAGACGCCCTGCCCGACCATGCCGGTCGCGCCGAAGATGATGATCTGCATCGGGATCTCCCCGCAGCGCGCCTTCCGCGGCAGACTGACTAATGAAAGGCTGCAACCACCGGCTCACACGCGACTGGAACGTGTTCGCACCCGGCCGGTTCGAAATCAGATCGGTCCGCGCGTGGACTGAGGCCGCTCACCCCTTGAAGAACGCAAGCAGGTCCGCGTTGATGGTCTCGGCGTGCGTCGTCGGCATGCCGTGCGGGAAACCCTTGTAGGTCTTCAGCGTGCCGTTCTTCAAGAGCTTGGCCGACAGCGGCGCGGAATCGGCGAAGGGCACGATCTGGTCGTCGTCGCCGTGCATCACCAGCACCGGCACATTGATCTTCTTCAGATCCTCGGTGAAGTCGGTCTGCGAGAACGCGACGATGCCGTCGTAATGGGCTTTCGCGCCGCCCATCATGCCCTGGCGCCACCAGTTCTGGATCACCGCTTCCGACGGCTTTGCGCCGGGACGGTTGTAGCCATAGAAGGGGCCGGCCGCGATGTCGCGGTAGAAGCTGGCGCGGCCGGCAGCGAGCTGCACCTGGAAATCGTCGAACACGCTCTTGGGCAGGCCGCCGGGATTAGCCTCCGTCTTCAGCATCAGCGGCGGCACTGCGGAGAGGATCGCGGCCTTCGCCACCCGGCTCTCGCCATGGCGCGCGATGTAATGCACGACTTCGCCGCCGCCGGTGGAGTGGCCGACATGGATCGCGTTCTTGAGATCGAGATGGGCCGTCACGGCTGCGAGATCATCGGCATAATGATCCATGTCGTGGCCGTCGGCGACCTGCGACGAACGGCCATGGCCGCGACGGTCATGCGCGATGACGCGATAGCCGCGCGTGACGAAGAACATCATCTGCGCGTCCCAGTCGTCAGCCGACAGCGGCCAGCCGTGACTGAACACGATCGGCTGGCCACTTCCCCAGTCCTTGTAGAAGATCTCGACGCCGTCCTTGGTGGTGATGGTGGGCATTGCTAGGCTCCTTGTATGTTCAGGCGACCGCCATCGGCTTGAAGCGGCGCCAGGCGCCGATGGTGAACACCACGAAGAACACCAGCACGAGGCCCTGCACCACGGCGAACACCGGACCTCCGGGCGGCGCCGGCGCCACGGCGGGAGCGAGCGCGGCGAGCGCCGGCACCTTCAGGAACGACTGGATCACCAGCACGAAGACGTTGAAATAGAGCGAGATCATCGCGGTCACGATGTAGACCGGGCGCCACACCCCAGCGAGCTTCATGCCGTAGAGCGCGACGCAGGCGATCGCGAGCAGGACCAGCGAGATGATGCCGATGATATGCGACGGCAGCAGCTCCTTGAACGGAAACAGGAAGCCGGTGGCGCTGGTGAGGATCGTGAACGCTAAGAAAATCGTGGTGAGGCGCGGCATCGGCTTCGAGCCGAGCAGGCCGAACATCACGACAAGGCCGGCGGCGATGCCGATCAGGCTGATGATGACATGAACCAGCGTGAAGGCGGGCAAGCTCAACCCAAGAACCATGACATCTCTCCTACTCTCCATATTGAGGTCGGGATTGATATTACGGTCCTCATCGAATTGCCACACGCGCTGGCGTCACACATGCGTGCGCAGCCATGCGTCTTCGTGCGAATAGAAAACGCATGGCTGAATTATTTGCACCGCTGTCACAAACGACGGCAGTTGTAGCCCGGATGGAGCGAAGCGAAATCCGGGGCTACGAGTCGACGAAGTCGAATCGCGGTTCACACTTCCTTGGTGTCGAAGATCAACAGGTCGGCGCCGCCACTGGCGAATTTCGGCACGTCGGCACCGGTCGCCTTGCCTTCCGGGCTAGCGAATGCCGCCTGGATGTCGGCTGTGCTGTCGAAGGTGAGAATGGCGACGAGATGGATTCCGGAAGGTCCAGCGGGGGAGCCGACCGGCCCCTTGCTGATGGCGTACTTCTTCAAGCCTGGAAGTTTCTTGGCGAGCGGAATATGGGTCTCGGCATAGTATTTGTCGAAGGCCGCAGCATCCGTGGGCGTTTTATACAGCACGACGATTTCAGCCATTTAGTCCTCCCGTTAAGCGCTTCTTTGTCGATCCTCATGGTGAGGAGGCGCGCGAGCGCCCCT
This sequence comes from Bradyrhizobium sp. CW1, assembly GCF_023100665.1. Taxonomy (NCBI): domain Bacteria; kingdom Pseudomonadati; phylum Pseudomonadota; class Alphaproteobacteria; order Hyphomicrobiales; family Nitrobacteraceae; genus Bradyrhizobium; species Bradyrhizobium sp. CW1. The sequence goes on along the minus strand of NZ_CP064684.1, from coordinate 689,990 downwards.
GCGGACTATGCTTGCGCATCGCCGCGCGAACCATGCAGGCCCGGCTTTGGCAGCTGGGCCTTCATCCTTCGAGACGCGCGCAATGCGCGCTCCTCAGGATGAGGAGATAGTCACGCATCACACCGCAAGATGGCAAGCCTCATTCGACTTGCCATTTACTTGCCTTGTCCTTGACTAAAGCGCCGGTTTTGCGGCGTCGCCGAGGAAGCCGTGCAGGGAGGCCACGACCTGGGCGCCTTCGCCGATGGCGCCGCCGACGCGCTTGACCGAGCCGGAGCGGACGTCGCCGACGGCGTACACGCCGGGCACCGACGTCTCCAGCGGCGCAACCAGCCGGCCCTGGTTCTGCTCGGACTGCGCGCCTGTGACGACGAAGCCGCCGCGATCGAGCGTGATGCCGCAGCCGTCGAGCCAGCTGGTGGCGGGATCGGCGCCGACGAACAGGAAGAGATTGCGGATGTCGGCGAAATCCTCGTCGGCCGAGAGCCGGCTCTTCCAGCGGATGCGCCGCAGCAGCGAGGCCTCGTCGCCTTCGAGCGCCGTGATCTCGGTGTTGAACATCAGTTCGATGTTCGGCGTGGCTTCGATGCGCTCGATGAGATAGCGCGACATGCTGGCGCCGAGACCGCCGCCGCGGATGATCATCAGCACTTTTTTGGCGTGCCCCGACAGGAACACAGCGGCCTGCCCCGCCGAGTTTCCGGCGCCGACCAGCGCCACTTCCTCGCCGGCGCAGAGCTTCGCCTCGACCGGCGAGGCCCAATACCAGACGCCACGGCCTTCGAACTTGTCGAGGTTCTCGATCTCGGGCCGGCGATAGCGTGCGCCGCTTGCGACCACCACCGCGCGCGAATGCAGGGGATCGCAGCCGTCAAGCGCCACCGAGAACGCGCCGTCCTTGCGCGTGCAGTCGAGCGACTTCACCGTCACCGGGATCATGATTTCCGCGCCGAACTTTTGTGCCTGGTTGAAGGCGCGCGCGGTCAGGGCCTGGCCGGAAATGCCGGTCGGAAAGCCCAGATAGTTTTCGATGCGCGCGCTGGCGCCGGCCTGGCCGCCGAAGGCGCGGGTGTCGAGCACGGCGACGGAGAGGCCTTCGGACGCGGCATACACGGCCGTGGCGAGCCCGGCTGGCCCCGAGCCGACGATCGCGACGTCGTAGATACGGTCGTTGCGCGGACCGCCGATCATGCCGATCGCGCGCGCAAGCTCGGTTTCGCCGGGATTGCGCAGCACCGCACCATCGGGTGTGACGACCAGCGGCCAGTCGTCCGGCTTGGGCGAATAACGCGCGATGACGTCGGCGGCGTCGCGATCGCGCGCGGGATCGAGCAGATGATGCGGCTGGCCGTTGCGGGTGAGGAAGCCCTGCAACCGCACCACGCCTGCCGAATGCGACGGACCGATCAGCACCACGCCGCCGACGCCGCCCTGGAGCAGATTGACCCGGCGCAGGATCAGCGCGCGCATGATGCGCTCGCCGAGTTCGGCCTCGGCGACCAGCAGCGCGCGCAGCCGCTCCGGCGGCAACAGCAGCGTCTCGACATCGCCTTCGGCGCGGCCGTCGACCAGCGCCGGCCGTCCGGAGAGCTGGCTCAGCTCGGCCAAAAATTGCCCCGGCCCCTGATCGATCAACGGCGTGACATGGCCGAGGCCGTCGCGCTGGGTGATGGCGACGTGGCCCTTGAGCACGACGAACATGCCGGGTCCCGGCTTACCGGTCTCGAACAGGAATTCCCCATCGGCATAGTTGCGGACCTCGCCGAAATGCCTGACACGCCCGATCTCGGCTGGTGTCAGCGCCGGAAAGGTCTGTTCAGGGCGGGTGAACCGCGACATCCGCGCGTCACTCTCGGGTCGTTGCGATTCGTCCTGCCCCATTGCCACGTCCATGCACTCCAAAAATTCTAGTCGCCGGTCTTGCCGGCTATCTCGCCGGCGGCCCCCTCATCTAGGGAACCATCTTCATTCTGCGAGGGGTCGGTGCTTGCGGCGCGTTCGCGCGCCTGCATCTTCCGCCGCTTCAGGTTTTCGCGCAGCGCCGATTTGAGCCGGTCGTCGCGGAACGCCCTCGCCTGTCTGGAGTCCTGCTTCGTGCTCTTGTCGTTCTCGTCTGCCATCACCGGTCCATTACAGCGATCGGCGATAACATGCCCGAGGAATAAGGCGGCTCAAGAGGCCCGCGCGATCCGATCGTGCGAAAATCGAAATGGATCGAATCCGGCGTATCGGGCAACTGGCCAGTTGGGTGGGGATATCGGAACCTATTCCGCGGAAAGTCGGCCGTTTCGCGCCAGAACAGGCATTTTGGCCCCGATATCGACCCGATTTTATCGCTTTGGCGGAGCTAGCAAGCTTGCACAGGAGGGGGCCTTGTGGCAGATATCGGCCCGCTTGGTAGGCCCCTCGTGGCGGCCGATTCTTATCCCAGCACATGCTGCCGTAGCTCAGTGGTAGAGCACTCCATTGGTAATGGAGAGGTCGACAGTTCAATCCTGTCTGGCAGCACCATTCCCTCGCTCAAATCACACATGAAACAGCCTTCTCGCGGCATGAGATGCCCGAGTTTTGCTTCTACCTTGACCCTCCTCTGTGAAGAGGCGCAGGGAAGACCGGGTGCCGGCTTAGCACCCGCGGTCCGCTGCGCGAAAATGTAGCGCAAAAAGACCGCACAGCAGCATACAGGTGACGCCGAACACTCGGCCTTCCCTGCGCAGTGGGTTGACGGCTTATGCCGCGCTCTCCCCGGCGACGAGTTCCTTTTTGTCACCGTCGCCTTGCGAATTGACGATGCATTGAGACCCGGTTGAGCCTCGATCCATCTCCGCAAGGCTTGACCGTAGCAACGACGGCCAGGACCACACGATTTTGCCGTACGCAGCGATCCGGCTTCGCCAAGAGGCTCGCCGGACACAGGCGCCGTTCGTCCGCACGCAACAGGACCTCACGAGGTTCATCTCGCCCTGGTTCCGCCTTCGCGTGCCCGACACTGCCGCGTCCACCGCCCCCCGACCCACGCACGTTACGACGGACGATCGCCCCTCTCCCTGGACCGGGATGGCGGATTGATACTGCGATTCCGAATTTCGGTAAAGTGGAATATTTTTGTGGGGGAGGGTTGACGAGATTTTGCAGGAGAGAGGTGTTTTGCCCGACGGGTCAGATTTGCCTGCCTAGCGCGCGCCTAAGCACGTATATCGCCCAACCTATGGAAGGGGATACAAGCCGACGTCGAGCAGACTTCCGCTATGGGGCCAAAAGGGGAAGTGGACCTGCATGTAATGCAGTCTTCGGCGCAATCGATCCTTCTTCTGATAAGACGCCAGTTGCCGCGGTCATTCATCCTTACGTCCGCCGCGAGCAATCGTCGCCGCCTCCTGCAACGTAACGCCATGAACCAGCGGGTCTGCGTGGCGATGGACTAACTGCCATTCAGAACCGTCCTTGCGATAGATTTCCGTAACTCGGAGCGACCAGTCTTGTTTTGGTAAGCTCCCGACTTCGGCATATTGCCGCTCGACCATGACGAGAACGACCAGCTTGTCCGATGCATAGGTTTGCACGACCTCCAAGGTCGTCTCACCGTTCTTGAAAAACTGGGATAGCTTCGCCAAACGTTCAGGACTTGCGTCGAACCCGTGGCTAGTTGGGCCGCCGAATGGTTGCATTAACGTGAAGTCACTGGCGATGCGAACAAGGGCCAGCCAACGATCCATGTCCCCGCGCATGAAGGCCGCGTTTTTCGCAGCGGCGCGCTCGATAAGGTGAGCGACGTCGTCATGGCAGCCACACTAGCGCAAAATCGAGGGGTCAACGATGCCGCAGCGACTGTCGTGATCGCGGACCGCCGTGACAGCGTTCCTGGCCAGTTTGCATGGTGTTTGGTCATTTCAGCTCCTGTGGCTAACGTTGCGCAATCCATGGAGCTTTCAGAGACATGAATCCAGTGATATAACCTCAGCAATATGCTGAACCACATTTCCTTGTCAAAAGTCGATCTTAACTTGCTGCTGGTCTTCCACACTGTGCTGGAGGAGAGCCACGTGGCGCGAGCGGCTAGCCGCTTGAACATCACCCCTTCTGCCGTAAGTCATTCACTTGGGCGGCTACGGCATCTATTTAATGACCCCCTGTTCTTACGGACGCCGAAGGGTGTTGTGCCGACGGAGCGTGCGCTGGAACTCGGCGAGCCAGTAGCAGATATCCTTTCTCGCGTAGGGCGCGTATTTGCTTCAGCTACGCCCTTCGACGCGACTACAAGTAGCCGCCGTTTTTCCATTGGCGCTCCTGATGCGATCATGGACACGGTGATGGGACCATTTGCGGGGCGGCTCAGGAGAAAGGCACCCCGTGCCGACCTGAGCTTGATCCATCTGATGCCAGGGAGGCATGCAAGCGCTGTGGAGCACCCTTGGCGGTCAAGCCTGGAGAAGCTGGAGAAGCGCGAAATCGACTTGGCCATCCTGCCCCTGGGCACAGTGCCAACCCGCTTCCAGGCAAGAAAGCTTTACGATGAGTGTTTCGTGGTCGCAATGCGCAAGGGAAACGGATTCGCCCGCGCACCAACGATTGCTGCATTCTGCAGAGCACAGCATCTTCTTGTGTCGCTCGACGGCGATCCGCGAGGTTTTGTCGACCAACTCCTGGAGAAGCGCGGCCTCCAGCGCCGCATTGTCCTGACCGTGCCCACCTTTATGATGGCACTCACGCAAATTTCAAACTCGGACTTGATAGCAACATTGCCGCGCCGTCTCGTCGAGAGATACGCGGCTCGTTTCGCGCTGCAATTGGTTGAGCTTCCTTTGAAGCGGAAGTCCGATGCAATCATGGCCATTACGACCAAGGCAGCAATGATGGATGCGGGCATTGCGTGGTTGACGGAAGAAATCGCCGCTGAGGTTGGCTCCCTCAGCTGAGGATGTCTCTTATATTCCTTAAAGCACATTTTAGGCCTGTGGGGCCTTAGCGAACCTCAACTTCCCCGCGACCGCCGCTTCGGGGTCACTTGCGGGCATCGCCCGAGCGAGAGCTCCAGTCAGTTTTGGCCAGGAATTGCATAGCATTGCTCGGTGACGAAGCATGATGGGTTTCGCAAGTGCTCTACCCATCCTACGCGAGCTGACTGGATCTACCGCCGACCACGTCGCCACGAGGCCCCGATCAGCCAGAACACGAACCGGACAAACAGGATCGCGGCCGTGATCTGGATCCAAAGGAAACCACCGAGTTCGCGCAAGACAATTTCGGCCTGAGCGCCCCAATAACCAGGAAGCGCATCGCCGACAGCTTCAATAGCGTGCGTGCCTGTTCGCAGGGCCCATCGGACCCACTCAGGCTTGTAAAAGAGCGTCGCGCCGAGCAGAATCCAAGTCAGAAAAGCAGTGCTGACTCTGAAGGAGTGCACCTTGGCGTGGTGCTTGAACGCCGCGAACCGTCCATTATCTCCGGCTTGAGCCATGTTAGTTTCCTATTCGAAGCCTACGGTGCCGGGGAGTTCGTAGGATGGGTACAGCGAAACGAAAATCCATGGAAGATTTGCGCGGTGACGAGACATGATGGGTTTCGCTTCGCTCTACCCATGCTACGCATGTCAACTCTCGTCACCCACCTGATGCCCCGCTAACCGATCGTCTGAACGGCGCAGCCGTCGGCATAGCTCGCGATTGATGTTTTGCAGGACGATCACATAGGTGTGGATATCGGCCTTGTAGCAAGCGTAGAGCTTCTGGGCGGTCAGCTCGTAAAGCACGGTCGGACTCTCCGCGACCACCGTGGCGGATCGATTTTGCATTTCAATCAGCGTCATCTCACCGAAGAAATCGCCGGGCTCCAGAACGGAAATCGGGATGACGTTGCCCGCATTCGCCCGCTTGCTCACCGCCAGCCGGCCGGATTTGACGATGAACAGCGAGCGTCCGGGCTCGCCCTCCGTCACGACGGTTGCTCCGGTATCAAATCGGCACTCAACCAGCATCGACATCAGGAGGTCGAGACTTTGATCCGGGATACCGCCGAAGAACGGTGTGGCGAGCAGGAATGCTCTCAGGTCGGGGACACTGACGGCCATCGCGCGAGGATAATCTTGACCGCCTTCCCGGGCAAGCGGAGCCGATACCAGCGGTAACGACGCCGAACGTGTTGGAACAAGGGGGTCAGCGAAAGTTTCGGAGCTCGTAGGCTGGGCGAAGCGAAGCGTGCCCACCAACCACCATTGATAGATAGATGGTGGGCACGGCGCTACGCGCCTTTGCCCACCCTACGCTTACGGCCGCGCAATGCTGCTATCGCGCAACGTCCGCCTTCTCCAGAGATCAACCATCACCTTGACGGTCGCCGCCAGCACAGCTGCGCAAAGCGCAGCCTTCGAGATCGTCTCCATCGTCCCCTCGATCAGCAGGCAATGGGCGACGCTGCCTGCGACGATGACGATCGCGAGGGGAATATGGACGATGCGCCACGTGCGCAACCGCAATCCCAGCCGCCGGCGCAGCAGAGCCAGGAGCGCAACAATGAAGATGGCCCACATGGCGGTCACGCCGAAGGGGGAGAACGGTGTCGGTGACGTATAAGTCAGGGCGTCGATCATGTCGGGCGGGCTGGTGATCCAGAGGCCGGCGACGTGGATCACCACCGCCAGAGCCAGCGTGCCGCCGATCCAGTGGTGGGCGCGCCGGCCGCGATAGGCCGACAGTCCCGGCAGATATCCGCCGATCAGCAGGGGCTGAGCGAGCACGAGACCGAGCGCAATGATGCCAGCGAAGCCGGCGAGGATGTAGACCGGGCCGCGCCATGTGAGCTGTTCGCTTCCCGCAGCGAGCGCGATCGGCACGCCGATGGCCAAGGCAAGGGCGATCCAGATCAGGGGCGCCCGGGCCGATCTCCGCCCCTTCATCTCCAATGCGATCAGGCCGGCTGCAGGACGAAGTGCGCCTCGAGGCTGGTTTCCTTTGCGCTCCGCATTATCGGCCGCAGGAAGACGGTTTTGAATTCACCGCTGTCATAGGCGAGGTGGCCATGCGGCTGGCCGAAGATGGGAATGATCTGCGGCATTTCGAGCCGGAACTTGCCGTCCTTGTCGGTGAGCGTGGCGCCATGACTCTGCGGCTCGTGCTCCTGGCCTTCGACCGTGTGCGCCCAGATCTGGATGCGCTGCCCGGCCAAGGGAGTCCCGTCGCCGGCGCGGCGCACGGTGCCGCTCATCCAGAAGCCACCCTTTCCGATCCGCTCCACGATCGCCGCGCCCTTGCGGTAGTTGTTCGCCCCGCCAGACATCGTCTCGGTCGGTGCGAGGCCGTCCGCGCGTGCAGGCAACAGCAGGCCGGGGACGCCGGTCGCCAAGAGCCCGGTTGCGAGGATCGAGCCGCCCGCGGCGAGGAGGCTCCGGCGATTGAGTACGACCGTGGTCATGTCGGTTCCTCCTGGCGAGCGTCCAAAGGCTCAGTGAGTGTACAAGAAAACGCGCCAGACGCACAGTTGGGCCGGGGGACGCAGCGGGTCGCGATGACGTTGTTGTGAACGGGGTGCAGGCCGCTCGCACATGCATCAGTGATCGTCTTCTTCCTTGACCAGCGTCAACAAGCGAAGCGTCAGGAACGTGAATACGGCGACCGTCACCGCGACATCAAAAGCGCCGAGCCCGACGGAGACGCCGATGGCGCCGGTCGCCCAGAGGCTCGCGGCCGTCGCGGTCCCCTGCACCGAATTCCCCTGCTTGAGAATTGCGCCACCGCCGATGAAGCCGATGCCGGTGATGAGGCCCTCGATCACCTTCGCCATTCCGTCAGGCGAATGCACGAGCAGGCTTTCGCTGGCCTGCACGAAGCCGCAGCTTGCCATTGCGACCAGTGGAAAGGTGCGCAAGCCCGCGCTTCGCGCCCGCTTCTCGCGGTCCCAGCCAATGGGAACGGCGAGTGCGAAGGCCGCAGCCAGCGCAACGACATGAACACCAATGTTGAATCTGTCCAAAGAAAGCCCCCGAAATGAAAATCGTCGCCGTTGATCAAACCGGCCGGCAACGCGGCAATGCGGCCCGCGGTTTCCATACAGGCGAATTTGCCGCATGCAGCGCAGCGATGGCCCCGTCTCCGCGCGATGGAGCCGCCGGCGCAGCACCATGATCGTTTCGGCTGGTATTCCTGCGACCGGCTCCTACATGTCGAGTCCACGTTACCACCGCACGCTCCATCCGGACCCTTCCATGATCCCCTTCTCCGTGCTCGACCTCGCGCCCATCCGCCAAGGCGGCGATGCGTCACAAGCGTTCCGCAATTCGCTCGATCTCGCGCAGCATGCGGAGGGCTGGGGATACAAGCGGTTCTGGCTGGCCGAGCATCACAACATGACGGGGATCGCGAGCGCGGCGACGTCGGTGGTGATCGGGCATATCGCGGGCGGGACGAAGACGATCCGGGTCGGGTCCGGCGGGATCATGCTGCCGAACCATTCGCCGCTCGTCATCGCCGAGCAGTTCGGCACGCTGGCTTCGCTCTATCCCGGGCGGATCGATCTCGGGCTCGGGCGGGCACCGGGCACCGACCAATTTACCGCACGCGCCCTGCGGCGCGACCTCGCGACGAGTTCGGAAAACTTTCCGCAGGACGTGCTGGAGTTGCAGGCGCTGCTCGGCGACGTGCAGCCGAACCAGGCCATCCGGGCCGTGCCGGGCATGGGGACGAAGGTGCCGCTGTGGATCCTGGGATCCAGCACCTTTGGCGCGCAGCTCGCAGGGATGCTCGGCCTGCCGTTCGCGTTCGCTTCACACTTCGCACCGCAAATGATGATGCCGGCGCTGCGGGAGTATCGGGCGCGGTTCGAACCCTCGACGCAGCTCGACAAGCCCTATGCGATGGTCGGCGTCAACGTGTTCGCCGCCGACAGCGACGCGGACGCGCAGCGCATGTTCTCCTCGCTGCAGCAGCAGTTCATCAATCTGCGCCGCGGCACGCCCGGCCCGCTGCCGCCGCCGGTCGACGACATGGACGCGCTGTGGTCGCCAGCCGAGAAGGCGATGGTCGGCCAGTCGCTGTCGTGCTCGGCGGTCGGCACGCCTGACATGGTCGAAGCGAAGCTGAAGGCGCTGATCGCCGACACCGGCGCGGACGAGCTGATGACGACGGGGCAGATCTACGACCACGCCGCACGGCTGCGCTCGTTCGAGATCGCAGCCGGGGTAAGGGACCGGTTGGCGGGGTGAGCGGGTGCGATTGTTGCGACGGTGAAGCTGCGCTCGTGGCAGGCCGTGAGCGCCCTAGTCCGGAAAGCCGAACAGCTTGGCCGGATTGTGCACCAGGATCTTCTCCAGCGTCGACTGGTCGGGCGCGTAGCGGTACATCAACTCCAGCAGATCGGCGTCGTTGGGCGGCTGCTTGACCGAGACCGGGTGCGGCCAGTCGCTGGCCCAGACGCAGCGGTCGACTGCTGCCTCGATATAGGCACGCGCGATCGGGATGACGTCGTCGTAGGGCGGCCCGAGCTTCGAGGACTTCTCGCCGAGCGACAGCATCACCCAGAAATTGCCCTTGCCGAGCAGCTCCAGCATCTTGCGCAGGTTCGGATCGTTCCTGCCGGCTTCAGGATCGGGCCGTGCCATGTGGTCGATCAGCACGGGCACGTCGAGATTCTCGTATTTGGCGACGCTGGAGACGATGCCGTCCTTCTCGGGCTGGATCTTGACGTACCAGCCGAGCTCGCGGATGCGCGCAATCGCGCGGGCAAAATCGGCATCCGACAGCACAGCGCCGAGCTCCTGGCGGAAGCTGAAGCGCGCGCCGCGGACCCCAGCATCATGCAGCTTGGCAAGATACGAATCGTTCGCCTCGGCGAACACCAGCGCGTTGGCGCAGCCGCGATAGTTCGGGCCCATCGCGGCGAGACCGTCGAGCACGACGGCATGGTCGGCGCCATACGTCGTGGTCTGCACGATGATGCCGCGCTCGATGCCGAGCGTCTTGTGCACGCGCAGCGCCGCCTCCCAGGTCGCGGTCGGCATCCGATAGGCAGCACCGGGACGCTCCGGATATTTGTCGAGGGGGCCGAGCACGTGAAACTGGCTGTCGAGGGATTTGGGCGGCGGCCCCTTGACCGGGCGGCGCGGGTTCGGGTCGAACGGAAGATAGGTCGGCATGCGCAAAACTCCCTCAGTCGATTACGGCGGTGAAGTCGCACTGCACCAGCGCGCCGCCGTCCATGTTGTCCATCGGCAGCGCGTGGCGCGCCGGGCGCGAATGCTCGTCCGGAAACATCTTCAGCCACTCGACATTGACCGGGCCGCGCTGCGTACGGTCCTTCAGCCACACCGTCATCTTGATGATGTCGTCGGTGGTGCCGCCGGCAGCCTCGACCGTCGCCTTCATATGCGCGAACATGTTGGCACATTGCGCCTCCAGGCTCTCGGGCATCGCACCAGTCGCATCGCGGCCGAGAATGACGCCCGACATCACGAGATTGCCGATGCGGCAGGCGTTCGGAATCGGGTTGGCATGCTTGAAGCCGCCGATATGGATGCTCTTGCGCCGCGTGTGACCGGTCATGATGCGCTCCCTTTCATGTGTTGATTCAGACGAACTGGCACGACACCGAGCCGAACGCGCCATAATCGGCATGAAACGTGTCGCCGCGGCGAATGTCGACCGGACGCGTGAACGATCCCGCCAGCACCACCTCGCCGGCGGCCAGATGCTCGTCATGCGGCGCGAGGCGGTTGGCGAGCCAGGCAATGCCGTTGGCGGGATGGTTGAGCACGCCGGCGGCAAGCCCGGTTTCCTCGACCTCGCCGTTGCGGAACAACAGCGCGCCTATCCAGCGCATGTCCGCGTCCATCGGACGGAAAGGCCGGCCGCCAAGCACCAGCGCGGCGTTCGCCGCGTTGTCCGAGATCGTGTCCATGACCTTTCGCGCCTTGCCCGTTTCGGGATCGACGCGGTGCATGCGCGTCTCCAGGATCTCCAGCGCCGGGGTGACGTAGTCGGTGGCGTTGAGCACGTCGAAGATGGTGCAATCGGGCCCGCGCAGCGGCGCCTTCAGCACGAAGGCGAGCTCGACCTCGATTCGCGGCGCCTGGAAGCGGTCGAACGGAATCGGCGTGGCGTCGGCATAGAACATGTCGGCGAACAGCACGCCGTAATCGGGTTCGGAAATGCCGACCGCGTTCTGCATCGCTTTCGAGGTCAGGCCGATCTTGTGGCCCTTGATGACCCGGCCGCGTCCGAGCTGGAGTCTGGTCCAGGCGCGCTGAACGGCATAGGCATCCTCGATGCTGAAATCGGGATGGTCTTTCGAAAACATCGTGATCAGCGTCTTGGTGCGTTCGGCTTCGTCGAGCCGCGTGGCAAGACGTTCGATCGTGGCAGTATCCAGCATGACCTATTGCTCCGCCGCGACGGTGTTGCGCAGCACGCCGATGCGGCTGGATTCGACCTCGACGACGTCACCGACTTTGAGCCAGCGCGGCGGGTCGAAGCGGGCGCCGGCGCCGGTCGGCGTGCCCGTCACGATCATGTCGCCGGGCTTGAGGGTTGCGAAGGTCGAGAGATAGGAGATCAGGAAATCGAACGGGAACATCAGCCGCTCGGTGGTGTCCTGCTGCCGCACCTCGCCGTTGACGCGCGTGACGATGTCATGAGGCCCGCGCGGATCGAGCTCGTCCGCGGTGACGATCCACGGACCGATGCTGCCGGAGCGGTCGAAATTCTTGCCCTGCGTGACGTTGAACTTGCCGTGGCGGAGCCAGTCGCGGATCGTGCCCTCGTTGCACAGCGTCATGCCGAAGATGTGCGCCCAGGCCTTTTCGCGCGGAATGTGGCGGCCGCCCTGGCCAATCACGATGACGAGCTCGCCTTCATAGTCGAGCTGCTCGGAGACGTGAGGCTTCTCCAGCGGCTGGCCTGAGCCCGTCATCGAGGACATGCTGCGCACGAACAGACTGGGATATTTGGGCAGGTCAGAGCTGTCCTTATACTCCGCATTGCGCTCGGCGTAATTGACTCCGATGCACCAGAGCTTTTCCGGCGCCAGCACCGGCGGAAGCAGCACGAGCTCTTCCAGCGCGTAGTCCGGCTTTTGTCCGGCGACGGCTTCCTGCGCGTCGGCCAGCGCGTTGGCTGCGATCAGCGCCCTGACATCGGAGAAGTCGCGGCCGATCCGCCGGGTCAGATCAACGACGCCGCCTTCCATGACGGCACCGTAGCGCGGCTCTCCGTCCACGAGATAGCTTAGGAGTCGCATGGTCGTTCTCCAATGGTCTTGGGGCGCGCGCGGGGGCGGCGCGCTCAGTCTTTCGATTTGGGAGTCTGGAACACGCCGTGCAGCGTCACGATCTCGCCGAGCCGGGCGTAGCGCGGCCCGCCGATGCGCGCGATCGGATCGAGCGCGACGGTTTCGACCTTGCCGTCGTTCACGAGGCCGTCGCGGAGGTGGAACATCACGACTTCGCCCACGATGAGACGGCTGCGGGCGTCGCCGAATTCGAGGCACTGCCGAAAGCGGCACTCCATCGCAACGGGTGCAACGCTGAGCCGCGGCACCTTGATGCGCTCGCTCGGGAGCGTCTCAAGGCCGAGCTCCGCGACCTCGCTGATCTCGGGCGGATGCTCGACCGATGAGTCGTGCACCGCCTGCATCAGCGGGGTATCGGCGATGTGGATCACGTATTCCTCGGTATCGAGGATGTTATGCGCGGTGTCCTTGTAGTCCGCGCCCTTGCGGCCGACGCTGATCGCGAGCATCGGCGGCTTCTGCGAGACGAAGGTGAAGGCGCTGAACGGCGCGAGGTTGAGCACGCCTGCGCGCGACAGGCTCGTCACCCAGGCGATCGGACGCGGCACCACGATGCCGGTCATCAGCCGGTAGATGCGCTCGGCGCCGAGCTCGCTGGGGTCGATCCGCATCGATCAATCCGCCTTGATGTTGGCCTTGCGCACGATCGGAATCCATTTGGCGTCCTCGCGCGCGAGATAGGCCTTGAATTCGTCGGGCGTCATCGCGACGGCTTCACCGCCGAGCTTCTCGAACTTGTCGACCACGGCGGGGTCCTTCAGGATCGCGGTCAGTGCCTCGTGCAGCTTGTCGATCACGGGCGCCGGCGTGCCTGCCGGTGCGAACAGGCCGGTGAAGGTCTGGCCGTCAAAATCCTTGTAACCAAGCTCGGCGAAGGTCGGCACGTCGGGCAGCGACTTCAGGCGGTGCGGGCTGGTGACGGCCAGCGCCCGGAACAGACCGGCCTTGATGTGCTGCAGGCTGACCGTGAGCTGGTCGAACGCGAACTGCACCTGCCCGCCCAAGAGAGCGTTGACGGCAGGCGCATTGCCGCGATAATGCGCGGTGACCCATTGCAGGTCGAGGCTGGACTGCATCAGCTCGCTGAGCAGATGATTGGTGGTGCCGGGGCCGGGCGAGGCCATCGTCAGCTTGCCCGGCTCGCGCTTGGCGAGGTCGATGAATTCCTTGAAGGTGGTCGCCTGCACCGACGGATGCACCTCGAGCACCAACGACGTCATCGAGATCGTCGTGATCGGCAGGAAGTCCTTCTTCCAATTGTAGGCGTCGCGCTTGTTGATTTCGGTCGCGAACAGCACCGGGCCGTTGGCGCCGACGAACAGCGTGTAGCCGTCGGGCGCGGATTTCGCGAACGCCTCGCCCGCGATCATGCCGCCGGCGCCCGCCTTGTTCTCGATGATGAAGGGCTGGCCGAGCTTTTCCTGGAGCTTGTCCGCGATGATGCGCGCGGCGCTATCGACATTGCCGCCGGCCGGATAGGGCACGATCAGCTTGACGTTGCGCGCCGGCCATTGCTGGCCCGACGCCGGTCCCGTCAACATCGCCGCTGCGGCAGCTAGGGCAATCCAGATTAATCGCATGTTAACCTCCCGGCGGCGCTTCCAATTTTACGTCGATTTGCCTGACGTCGTACACGGCATGTCGATTCGGAGCGCAATCTCCAGATGGGCGCTTTACCTGTCGAGTGAATTGTGGCGTTCTCGTCCATATTATGGACAAGACGACTTCCGCGAAATCCACCCGCCGCATCACGGGACCGCGACAGGGCGCGCAGGCGATCCGGCGCGCGCTCGCGGTGCTGCGCATCCTTGCCGCAGGCCGCGAAGACGGCGTGCTGCTGGCCGAGGTGGTGCGGGCGACCGGCCTCACCCGCCCGACCGTGCACCGCATCGTCCACGTGCTGATCGAGGAAGGCATCGTCGAACGGCATGACCGGACCGGCCGCTACGCGATCGGCAACCAGGTGCCGGAGCTCGCGCTCGCACGGCCTCGGCCGTCGCGGCTGCTGATCGCGGCAAATCCGTCGCTGCAACGCGCCTCGGCCGAGATCGGCGACACGCTGTTCCTGACGGTGCGGACCGGCAACGACACGCTGTGCGTTGATCGCCGGATTGGCGTCTATCCGATCCAGGTGCTGTCGATCGAGGTCGGCGCGCGCCGACCGCTCGGCGTCTCCAGCGCAGGCGTCGCCATCCTCGCCGCGATGCCGGCGCAGGACGCGCGAAAAATCGTCGCAGCCAACGAGAAGAGACTGGAGGCCTACCGGACCGATGTTGCGACGGTGCTGGGCCAGGTCACCGCCGCAAGACGGCTGGGATACGGCAGGAGGGAAATTGGTCTCGTGCAGGGTACGAAGTCGATCTCGACCTGGATCGAGACCCCGGACGGCCGTCCCGCTGCCGCGATGACCGTCTCCGCCGTTCGCACCAGGCTCGGCCCACGACGCGAACAGGAGGTCGCGGAGATCCTGCTGCGGGAGGCGCGGATCATCGAGCAGGCGATCCGGGGTTAGACAACGCTGTCAATGGGCTGACGCAGCGCGCCATTTTATGGCACAAGAGCCGCCTCCGCCGACCGAGCAACGAGGCCCCGCATGCCCGCGCCAAAACCGCCTGCCTTCGAGACCCTGAGCCTGCATGCGGGCCAGCATCCGGATCCCGCGACCGGCGCCCGCGCGGTGCCGATCTACCAGACCACGTCCTACGTGTTCCAGGATTCCGATCACGCCGCCGCGCTGTTCAATCTCGAACGCGCCGGCCACATCTATACGCGCATCTCCAATCCGACCACCGGCGTGCTGGAAGAACGGCTTGCGGCGCTGGAAGGCGGCGTCGGCGCGATCTGCACCGCGAGCGGCATGGCGGCGCTGCATCTGGCCATCGCCACGCTTCTGAACGCCGGCGACCATATCGTGGCATCGAGCTCGCTCTATGGCGGCACCATCAATTTGCTGGCGCACACGCTGCCGCGCTTCGGCATCACCACAACGTTCGTCAAGCCGCGCGATCTCGACGCGTTCCGCGCGGCGATCAAGCCGAACACGAAGCTGATGATCGGCGAGACCATCGGCAATCCCGGGCTCGAGGTGCTGGACATTCCGAAAGTCGCTTCGATCGCGCATGACGCGAAGATTCCGCTGCTGATCGACAACACCTTTGCCACGCCCTATCTCAGCCGTCCGATCGAGCTCGGCGCCGACATCGTCATGCATTCGGCGACCAAATGGATCGGCGGCCACGGCATCGCGATCGGCGGCGCCATCGTCGACGGCGGTCGTTTTGACTGGCGCTCATCCGGAAAATTCGGCGTGCTGACCGAGCCCTATGGCGGCTATCACGGCATCGTCTTCGACGAGCAGTTCGGCACCGCCGCCTTCATCATGCGCGCGCGTACCGAAGGCCTGCGCGATTTCGGCGCTTGTCTATCCCCGACCAACGCGTTCCAGCTGTTGCAGGGCGTCGAGACGCTCGGGGTGCGCATGGACCGCCATATGCAAAACACCCAGCTCGTGCTGGAAGCACTGAAGTCCAACAAGGCCGTGGATTGGGTGCTGCATCCCTCGCTGGAAGATCATGCGGACTACCAGCTCGCAAAACAATTGCTGCCGCGCGGCGCCGGCTCGATCGTCTCCTTCGGCATCAAGGGCGGGCGGCCCGCCGGCCGCAAGTTCATCGAATCGCTGCGCATGATCAGCCATCTCGCCAATGTCGGCGACGCCAAGACGCTGGTGATCCACCCCGCCTCGACCACACACCAGCAGATGGACGCCGAGCAGCTCAAGGCCTCCGGCATCGGCGAGGAGCTGGTGCGACTCTCGGTCGGCATCGAGACCGCAAGCGACATCGTCGACGATCTCACCCAAGCGCTGCGCATCTCGCAAAAGGTCTGACACCATGAAGCTCTCCGTCAACGGCGCCGAGGTGCTGGTCGCAACCGGCGGCCGCGACTTCGACAGATCCCTGCCCGCGGTCGCCTTCCTCCACGGCGCCGGCTTCGATCATTCGACCTGGGCGCTGCACACGCGCTGGTTCGCCCATCATGGCTTTGGCGTGCTGGCGCCGGATCTGCCCGGCCACGGCCGCTCGCCCGGACCTTCGCTCGGCAGCATCGCCGAGATGGCCGACTGGACGGCGGCCCTGCTCAATGCGGCCGGAGTGACGAAAGCGCATCTGATCGGCCATTCCATGGGCTCGCTGATCTCGCTGGAGACGGCCGCACGTCACCCCGACAAGGTTTCCGCGCTCAGCCTGATCGGCACGGCCGCGACCATGACGGTCGGCCCGGATCTGCTGAAGGCGGCCGAAGCCAATTCGCAGGATGCAAACGACATGGTCTCGATCTGGGGCCTCGGCTTCAACGCCGAGCTCGGTGGCAGCCTCGCACCGGGCCTGTGGATGCATGGCGGGGCGCAGGCCGTATTGAAACACTGCGAGCCGGGCGTGCTGTTCCGGGATTTGTCGGCCTGCAATGCTTACGCGAATGCGCTGCAAGCAGCCGCAAGCGTGAAGGTGCCCACGACGCTCATCCTCGGCGAACGGGACATGATGACGCCGGTGAAGGCCGGCAAGGCACTTGCCGCCGCGATCCCGCATGCGAAGACCGTCGTGGTGCCCGGCGCGGGCCACATGATCATGGCCGAACGCCCGGATGAGTTGTTGGCTGCGCTCCGGAACTGACAGGATCAATCATCCATCTTGCGCGTTGCGGTCAGATATCCCTGTGAAGATCGAGGGAACAGGACCCATGCCAAGACAGGAAGTCATTCGCAAAGCCAGGCAAGACAAGCGTGCCGGTAAATCGGCAAGCACGCAGGCCGGCGAATTCGTCAAGGACCAGATCGACAAGATCCGCAAGGGCAAGCATGGCGCCCGCTCGACGAAGCAGGCCATTGCCATCGGTCTCTCCGAAGCGCGCCGCGCCGGCATCGATCTGCCGCCACCGCGCAAGGAAAGCGTCAAGAAATCGACGCGACGCAGCGCCAAATATGCCTACGAGGTCGGTCAGGGCAAGCGCACCCCGAAGCGCCGGCCGCTCGTGTCGCAAGCAGTCGAAAAGGTTTTGAAGAAGGAGCCGCGCTCGACCGCCTCGCGCAGTGCACTGTCGAAGCAGGGCAAACGTGCCGCGAGCCGGCGAACGGCCGCGTCGCGTTCAGCCGCCGCGCGCAAGGCGAGCCGCACCAAGGGCGCCAAGGCCCGCTCCAGCGCCGCAAAGAAGGCGGCACGCACCAGGGCGCGCCGCCGGAGCTGATCAGTTCGCGCGCCGGCCCCGCTCGGAGAATACCGCACGGGCGGCGCGCTCCGCCTCGCGCGCCGAGCGGAACTGGCGGCCTTCGAGGCTGTCGAACAGACGCTCGGAGGAGAAGAAGCGGAAGCCGCGCGTATCCCTCGTGACGATGCCGGCGGCGCGGTCGTGGATCTCGATGACGTAGGCATTCGATTGAGTTCGGGACATGACTGCTCGTCCGCCGGGTCTCGGCGTTCCTGTCTTTGGATTTGCTTCTTGGGATTTGCTGGGTGAGGTGCTGCTAGGAGGCGGCGGTCAGCAACAACAACATGCGCCGGTGGCCGCCGAGAAACAGCGGCGCGTCATGCACGCATGCATGTCATTGTTACTGCGCGGGTGATCGGTTCTCATATCGCGGCTTCGGCTCGAAGGAGCAGTGTCGATGCGTCGAATATCGAGCGTTTAGCGCGAACGGTCAATGAAATGTCTATCCATAATTGCGATGAGCGCGCAGGGGCGCGTCTCCGGGTGCGAGCGCCGACAAACGAATTCATCTCGCGATGAGTTCTTCCTTCTCCCCTTGCGGGAGAAGGTGGCGCGAAGCGCCGGATGAGGGGTTTGCCTCCGCGAATCCTCAAGAGAGTCGCACGCGGAGAGAGACCTCACCCGTCTCGCCGCTACGCGGCGAGCCACCCTCTCCCGCAAGGGGAGAGGGGAAGAACGAACTCACCACATCGTCGCGGCCGCACGCTCCGGCCAGGCGCGATCATACTCCGCGCCGCCGACCTTGTTCTCGCTCATCTCGGCGAGGATCTGGCCGGGCGTCGGCAGCGTCTTGGGGTCGATGCGCTTGTCGGGATTCCAGAGATCGGAGCGGACGATGGCGCGGGCGCACTGGAAGTAAATTTCGTCGACCGTCATCACCATGACGCTGCGCGGCGCCTTGCCGTCGACCTTGAACGAGGCCAGCAATTCGGAATCGATGGACAGATGCGCCCGGCCATTGGCCCGAACCGCATTTCCGGAGCCGGGGATCAGGAACATCAGCGATACCCTGGGATCGCGCACGATGTTGCGCAAGGAATCGACCCGGTTGTTGCCGCGGCGATCCGGCAGCATCAGCGTCTTCGGGTCATGAATGCGGACGAAGCCGGAGAGATCGCCGCGCGGCGAGCAGTCGATCCCCTCGGGTCCGATGGTAGCGAGCGCGGCGAACGGCGCCTTTTCGATGAAGACGCGATAGAGCGGGGTGACGTGGTCGGCGACTTTCACGATCGATGCGTCGTTGGTGACGCCGTAGATGGCCTCCAGCTGCTCGACCGTTTCGATCACCGACATTCCAGTCTCCTTGTTGTGCGGGCTATTCGTGCCAGCCCTGGTTCCTGATCACGCGCAGAAGCTGGCGGCCGTGATACTCAGCGCTGCCGGCGTTGAGGATGGTGACGTCGGCCTGAGTCGATGCGTCGTCGACGCTGCGCGTCAGCCGTTCCGCGATATTGCCGTCGCTGTGCCGGGCGCGAGCGGCAAGCCGCTGCGCCAGCACATCCGGAGGCGCCGTGATCGCGACCACCACGACGTTTGCATAGGTCTGGCGCAGCACGCCGATCACCGTGCGCGAAACATTGGCCACGACGGCGCGTCCGGCACGAATATCGTCGTTGAGGTCGAGCGGCAGCGCGTAACAATGCCCATGCGCCTCCCAATGCACGGCGAATTCGCCATGCTCGCGCGCGCGACGGAATTCGTCAGGGCTCACCGCAATATTGTCTTCGTCGGCCGAGGATTCCCGCGTCACGACACGGCGCGGGAAGACGATGTCGTGATCCTCGATGCAGGCTGCCCGCGCCAGCCGCAGCAGCGTGTCCTTGCCGGCACCGCTGGGACCGACCACGAGCACGAGCCGCCCGGGCCCGATCGCACCCGTTGTCTTTCCCGCCACGGTGACGGCCTCGCTCATGCGACACGGCTTCCTTCGCGCCAGACGCTGCGGACCGCGGGGACGCGGCCCGCGACATGCACGCGGATCAGATCGGCACGCTTGCCGATCGCGATCTCGCCGCGGTCGGACAGGCCGACTGCCTCCGCGGGCGCCTTCGTCACGGTGCGGATCGCCGCCGGAAGAGTGATGGCGGGCACGTGCTCGGGCAAGTGCAGCGCGGCCATCAGAAGGCTCGAGGGGATGTAGTCCGACGACAGGATGTCGAGCAGGCCCTCGCGGGCGAGATCGACCGCGGCGATATTGCCGGAATGCGAGCCGCCGCGCACGACGTTCGGCGCGCCCATCAGGATGTCGATGCCGGCCTCGTGCAGGCCGCGCGCGGCCTCCAGCGTGGTCGGAAATTCCGCCACCGAAACGCCATCGCGCACGGCGTCCACGACGTTCTCCTCAGTGGTGTCGTCATGGCTCGCCAGCGGGATCTTGTACTTGTGGGCCAGCGCCACGATCTCGCGCATGTTGGTCGCGGCATAGGCCTTCTGATATTCGAAGCGCTTCGCGAACAGCTCGTCGAGCTCGGCGTCGGTCTTGCCGCCGCCCTTACCGCGATAATAGTCGCGCAGCTTGCCTTCGTCCCGGAACTGGCGCTGGCCGGGGGTGTGGTCCATCAGCGACATCAGCCGCACGTCGGGACGGTCGATCAGCTCCCTGGCCTCCTCGACCACGCTCGGCATCGGGATTTCGCAGCGCAGATGCAGGAAGTGATCGGCGCGGAGCAGGTCAGCATCGCGAGCGGTCGTGATTGCGGCGGCAAGCGTGCCGGCGCGGCCGTCGACTTCCTCGGCGCCATCCTCGCGCCAGACCCGGAGCGAGTCGAACACCGTCGTGATGCCTGATGTCGCGAGCTGGCCGTCATAGGAGACGACGGCGGCGACTGGATTCCAGAACACTTTTGGTCGCGGCACGTAATGCGCCTCGAGGTGATCGGTGTGGAGCTCGATCAAGCCGGGCATGATCAGATCGCCGCCGGCATCCTCTGCCCCCGCGGGCGCCCTGCCCTCGCCGATCTCGGCAATGCGTCCATCGGCGAGGGCAAGCCAGCCCTGCTCGATCACCCGTTCCGCCAGCACGATCCTGGCGTTGGCGATCACGATGTCCTTCTTGGCGTTCATGTCCATTTCCTTCAGGCCGCGGCGGCGAAGCTGGTGACGTCGACGGTGCGGTCGGCAATCTGATGACGGATTTCGTCGTCATGGACAATGGCGACCATGGCGACGCCCTGGCGCTTCTTTTCGGCTACCAGCCCGACCACGACGGCGCGGTTGGCGGCGTCGAGCGACGCGGTCGGCTCGTCGAGCAGCAGGATCGGCAGATCCGAGATGAAGCCGCGCGCGATGTTGACGCGCTGCTGCTCGCCGCCGGAAAAGGTCGCGGGCGGAAGCTGCCAGAGCCGCTCGGGGATGTTGAGGCGATGCAACAGTTCGCCAGCACGGGCTTGCGCCTCCGCGCGCGCCAGGCCGTTGACGATCAGCGGCTCGGCGACCACGTCGAGGGTCGCGACGCGCGGCACCGCGCGCAAGAACTGGCTGACATAGCCAATGGTCGCGCGGCGGATGTTGAGAACCTGCCGCGGCTCGGCGGTGGCGAGATCGACCAGCGCGCCGCGATGGTGGATGCCGATCCGGCCGGAATCGCAACGATAATTGCCGAAGATCATCTTCAGGATCGACGATTTTCCGGCGCCTGATGGCCCCGACAGCACGACGCATTCGCCGGGATTGACGTGAAAGGTCACGCCGCGCACCACGGGCAGCTCGATGCCACCTTGCAGGTGCATCGTGAAGGTCTTGTTGGCGTCGGCGATGTCGATCATGGCGGTCATTGGAGAACTCTTCTTGCAAGGCTCATTACGTTGGAAGGCTCATGGCGGCAGGATCGAGGAGACGAGCAGCTGGGTATAGGGCTCGCGGGGGTCGTCGAGCACCTGATCGGTGAGGCCGGTCTCGATGACTCGGCCGCCCTTCATGACCATGACCCGATGCGACAGCAGGCGCGCGACCGCGAGATCATGGGTGACGATGATGACCGCGAGATGCAGCTCCGCGACCAGGCTGCGCACGAGGTCGAGCAGACGGGCTTGCACGGAAACATCGAGGCCGCCGGTCGGCTCGTCCATGAACACCAGCCGCGGCTCGGTGACGAGGTTGCGGGCGATCTGGAGCCGCTGGCGCATGCCGCCGGAATAGGTCCGCGGCGCATCGTCGATGCGCGCGATGTCGATCTCGACGCGAGTCAGCCAGTCCGACGCGGTATCGCGGATGCGGCCGTAGTGATTCCACCCCACCGCCATCAGCCGCTCGCCGACATTGGCGCCGGCCGAGACGGTCATGCGCAGCCCCTGCGCGGGATCCTGATGAACGAAGCCCCAATCGGTACGAAACAGGAAGCGCCGCTCGGCCTCGCCCAGCGTGGTGAGATCGCGGGTGACGCCATCGCGCATCCGGTAGGACACCTCACCGCCGCTGGCCGCGAGCTGACCCGACAGCAGCTGCAGCAGCGTCGATTTGCCCGAGCCGGATTCGCCGACGATCGCCAGCACCTCGCCGGGGTAGAGCGCAAAGGACACGTCGCGGCACGCCGCGATCCGGCCATAGGACTTACTGAGGGATTTTGCGACCAGCAGCGGCTCGTCGTTCTCGAGCATGTCTTGATCAGCCATTCGATGCCTCCTGCGCCTTGTCCTTGTACGGCGCGGCGCTGAGGCTGCCGTGATGGCCGGCGGCCTGACGTCCCTCGCAATAATCGGTGTCGGAGCAGACGAACATGCGCCCGCCCTTGTCGTCGGTCACGATCTCGTCGAGGTAGGAATTTTCAGCGGCGCACAACGCGCACGGCGCGTTGAAGCGGTACGGCTCGAAGGGATGGTCCTCGAAGTCGAGCGACACAACTTGCGTATAGGGCGGGATCGCATAGATGCGCTTCTCGCGGCCGGCGCCGAACAGTTGCAGCGCCGGGCAATTGTCCATCTTGGGATTGTCGAATTTGGGCGTCGGCGACGGGTCCATCACGTAGCGCGCATTGATCTTCACCGGATAGGCGTAAGCCGTCGCGATGTGGCCGAAGCGGGCGATGTCCTCGTAGAGCTTCACATGCATCAGGCCGTATTCGGCGAGCGCGTGCATGCGCCGCGTCTCCGTCTCGCGCGCCTCGAGGAAGCGCAGCGGCTCCGGGATCGGCACCTGGTAGACCAGCACCTGATTTGCGTGTAGCGACGTCTCCGGAATGCGGTGGCGGGTCTGGATCACGGTCGCATCGATCGTCGCCGTCGTCGTGGCGACGCCGGCGGTCTTGGCAAAGAACTTCCTGATCGAGATCGCATTGGTGGTGTCGTCGGAGCCCTGGTCGATCACCTTCAGCACGTCCTCGGGCCCGAGGATCGCGGCCGTCACCTGCACGCCGCCGGTGCCCCAGCCATAGGGCATCGGCATTTCACGGCTGGCGAACGGCACCTGATAGCCGGGGATCGCGATCGCCTTGAGGATCGCGCGGCGGATCATCCGCTTGGTCTGTTCGTCGAGATAAGCGAAATTGTAGGCGGGCGCGTTCATTCCGCGGCCTCCTTCATGGCATCGGGCGCATTGGCCTCAGTGAATTCCTTCCGCAGCTTGCGCAACAGGCCGAGCTCAGACTGGAAGTCGACATAATGCGGTAGCTTCAGATGCTCGACGAAGCCGGTAGCCTGGACGTTGTCCGAATGCGACATCACGAATTCTTCGTCTTGCGCGGGGGCGAGTGCCTCTTCGCCGAGCTCGCGCGCACGCAACGCGCGGTCGACCAGCGCCATCGACATCGTCTTGCGCTCGCTCTGGCCGAAGGCGAGGCCATAGCCGCGGGTGAAGCACGGCGCCTCCGTCGCGGAGCCCTTGAACTGATTGACCATCTGACACTCGGTGAGCTCGATCGAGCCGAGCGGCACGGCGAAGCCGACGTCTTCCGCGGAGAATTCAACCTCGACCTCACCGAAGCGAATCTCGCCGGCGAAGGGATGGTTGCGGCCGTAGCCGCGCTGGGTGGAATAGCCCATCGCCAGCAGAAAACCTTCGTCGCCACGCGCGAGATTTTGCAGGCGCAGGTCACGATCGGCGGGAAAATTGAGCGGCTCGCGAGTGAGATCGCCGACGCTGGCGCCGTCCTCAGCCTGAGGCGAGGATTCGATCAGCCCGTCGCGGCCGAGGATGTCGGTCACCCGCGGGGTTGGCGCAGACGATGCTTCGGCCGTCGCCGGTGTCTCCGGCACAAAGCCCTCGGCGAGCGAGGGATCGAGCAGGCGGTGGGTATAGTCGAAGGTCGGGCCGAGGATCTGGCCGCCGGGAATGTCCTTGAAGGTCGAGGACACCCGCCGCCGTATCCGCATCGCGCCGGTCTCGACCGGCTCGCTGGCGCCGAAGCGGGGCAGCGTCGCGCGGAAGGCGCGGACCAGGAAGATCGCCTCGATCAGATCGCCGCGCGCCTGCTTGATGGCGAGCGCCGCGAGCTCGCGGTCATAGAGCGAGCCTTCGCTCATGACGCGGTCCACGGCGAGACCAAGCTGCTCGGAGATCTGGTCGAGCGAGATTTCCGGAACGCTTTGGTCGCCACGCCGCGCACTGGCGAGCAGGCGATGGGCGTTCTCGATGGCGCGTTCGCCGCCTTTGACTGCGACATACATGCTTAGCTTCCCCTGCTCACGATACGCGTGGTGCGCGGGATCGCAACCATGGCGTCATCGGCGACCAGCACCACATCGATACCGCGCGGAAACAGCGCCTCGTTAATACGAAGTCGCTCGAACACGTCGAACGGCTTGATCGACGCCTGGAGCGTGGCGACGCCGTCGATGCCGGGCCCGCGCAGCTCGAAGCTGCGTCCCGAATCGAGACTCTCGACCTGCAGGATCAACGTGGTCGACCGATCCGGATATTCGCTGGTGCCGAGCGCGAAGCGCTCCAGCGAAGGCAGCGCCCCGCCGTCGCTGATCAGCGCGAAGCTGGCGATGGAAGAATCCTGCACCACCGGCGCACCAGTATGGAATTTCAGCCATTTCACGACGTCGGAAGTCTCATGCATGCGCGCATCGAGCCAGAGCGGCGTGTCGTGATCGAACAGCGTCAGCGCGATCGCGGCCGTCCCGCGCATCATCACACGAGGCGCTCCTGATGTCGGCACGATGCGCTGCACCGATCCCGGCCGCGCCATCGCGTCCATGACCGAGCGAAAGGTCGATTGCGCCGACAAGACCTTATCGGCGAACCCCGGCGGCAGTTCCGCAATCGTGGTCATGATCTCACCCCTCACCGCGCACCATGGTGTAGAAATCAACCTTCGTCGCGGCGGTCTGGGCCGCCACCTGCTTGCGCCTGACCATCAGCTGCTCACGCAACGGCGCGATAATGTCCCGCTCCACCGCGGCGCCGAAATCGCTGGACTGCACCAGGGCATCGCACAGCGCGATCAGCCGCGCCTTCTCGCCGTCGCGGCCGAGCGTGTAGCCGAAACCGACCTCGCCGCTCGCAAGCCGCACCGCGGCGCGCGACACCGTGGCTTCACCGAGGTTGAACGGCGCACCATCGCCGCCGACCCGGCCGCGCAGCATGACGAGGCCGTTTTCCGGCGCGCGCAGATCCTGATGCGCCGGCAAAGCGAGAGCGTGGAGGCGAGCGGCGATCTCGCCCGCCTCCGCGTGCGCCAGCACGGACATTGCGGCCTTGCGCTGGGCTTGCTGATTATTGTGCTGGGTCACCGCATCCACCGACTTCTCTGCAGAACTTGCCGAATCCAAGTTGTCTATGATACTAGACAACTTGATACGGGAGCGCCATGACTGTTTCGTGACAAAGGCGTGATTTCTGGAGTAGCTTCCCGGCCACATGAGCATGCAGGACACAGCCTCCTCCGGCGTCGCGTTGTGGCGCCTCGTTGCCGACGGCATCGAGCGCGGCATCGCCGACGGCCGCTTTGCGGCGGGCGACAAGCTGCCGGGCGAGGTGGAGATCGCCGAAACCTATCGCGTCAACCGCCACACCGTGCGACGCGCGCTGGCCGCGCTTGCCGAGCGCGGCATCGTGCGGGCAGAACGCGGCAGCGGAACCTATGTCGAGGCGCAGAAGCTCGCTTATCCACTGCGCTCGCGGACCCGTTTCTCCGAGATCGTCGGCGCGGACGGCCGCGAACCGCATGGCCGGCTGATCGAGGCGTCCGCTGACGTTGCGACCCGCGAACTCGCGCGGGAGCTTGGCCTCAAGACCGGCGCACCGCTGGTCCGGATCGAGGCGATGCGCCTCGCCGACCGCACGCCGATCTGTGTCTCCACGACGTGGCTATCGGCACAGCTATTCCCCGCTGCGGGCGACGTCTTTGCCGCGACCCGCTCGATGACGAAATTGCTCGAGCATTACGGCGTCCGGGACTATCGCCGCGGCGCGACCCGGATCACCGCCGGTATCGTCGACGCAACCGACGCCGCACGGCTCGATCTGGCGCTGGGACGGCCGATCCTGGTGGTCGACGCCACCGATCACGATCTCGACGGCAAGCCGCTGGTCACCAAGCATTCGCGCTTTGCGGCGGAGCGGGTGGAATTTCTGGTGGAGAACGGGTGAACTGGCTGCCCTCTGCCCCTCTCCCCTTGCGGGAGAGGGTGGCTCGCCGCGCTAGCGGCGAGACGGGTGAGGGGTTGCCTCCGCGCACTGATCTGAATTGAGGATGCAGACCCCTCATCCGGCGCTTCGCGCCACCTTCTCCCACAAGGGGAGAAGGAAGAAGGTTACGCCACCGCCCGCCGCCCGATAATCGCAAAACGCAATTTGCCCGAAACGAAATCGATCGCGGCGACTGCGACCAGGATCATCAGGATCAGGAACGACACCTTCTGCCATTCCAGCACGCGGATCTGCTCGGCGAGCTGGAGGCCGATGCCGCCGGCGCCGACGATGCCGATGATGGTGGCCGAGCGCGTATTCGACTCGATGAAATAGAGCACCTGCCCGGCAATCACGGGCAGGACCTGCGGCAGCAGGCCGAAGCGAATCTCGTGCAGCGCGCTACCGCCGGAGGCGCGGATGCCCTCGACCTGCTTCTGGTCGGCGCCCTCGATCGCCTCCGAGAACAGTTTTCCAAACGCGCCGAAATCCGACACGGCAATAGCGAGCACGCCGGCAAACGGGCCGAGCCCGACCACGTTGATCCACACCAGCGCCCAGATCAGCGTGTCGACTCCGCGGATTGAATCCAGGAAGCGCCGCACCGGAAACCGCAAAATCCTCGACGGCACCACATTGCGCGCGGCAAGAAGACTGACCGGCAGCGCGAAGACCGCGGCCAGCGTCGTGCCGAGCAGCGCAATCGACAGCGTCTCGCCCAGCGCCTTCAGATAGACCGGCAGCGACGAGCCGGGATCCGGCGGGATCATCATCAGGCTGATCCAACCGAGCTGGCTGAGCCCCGCGAACAACCGCGACGGCGAGAAGTCGAGATCGATGAGGCCATAAATCAGAACCGCGAGCGCCGCGACGATCATCGCCGGCATCGGGAGCCGCGCCGAAGCCGGCCGGTCGAACACATCAGGGTAGCGCGCGCGAAGCGCTGATGTGTCAATGTCCTGCGGCCCCGTCACGTCCGCGCCTCCTTGCCGAACAGGCGGCCGCGCAGCCAGCCGGTGCTGATGTCGATAATGAAAACCGTGACGATGATGGTGAGCAGGATGGCGCTGACGTCCGAGTAGTAGAACTTGCGGATGGCGACGACGAGCTCCTGGCCGATGCCGCCGGCACCGACGAAGCCCATCACGGAGGCCTCGCGGACGTTGATCTCGAAACGCAGCAGCGCGTAGCTGGCATAGCCCGCCGTGACCTGCGGCAGGATGGCGAAGCGCATGCAGGACAGCCAGCTCGCGCCGGTCGAGCGGACGCCTTCGACCGGTTTCATGTCGGCGTTCTCGACGATCTCCGAGAACAGCTTTCCAAGCGCGCCGGTGGAGTGAATCGCGATCGCCAGCACGCCCGCCATCGGCCCCAGCCCGAAGGCGATCACGAAGATCAGGGCAAACACGATGCCGGGGACCGTGCGGGCGAATTCGAGCAGGCGCCGCACGACGAAGCGCAACCACGGCGCGGGCGAGGTGTTTTCAGCCGCAAAGAAGTTCAGGCAAAACGCAAAAGTCGCGCCGATCAGCGTGCCGACATAGGAGATCAGCAAAGTCTCGCCCAGCATCCTCAGCCATTTGCGCCAGCCCCACAGCCACTCGCCGACATCGGTCCAGACCCGCTGGCCGGTGTCGAGTGTGAGGATGCGGTCGAAATAGCTGATGAAGTTGCCAAAGTGGGCGAACAGCGTGCGCAGATTCACTTCAGCGCCGATCGCGGCCAGACACAGTGCTGCGGCGAAGATCACGGCTCCAGACAGGATTCGGAGCCGCTTGCGCGCCACCGCCTGGCGATAGGCGGCGTTGAGCACGGCGAGCTGTTGCTCGGGGAGGATCGAAACCGCGACGGTCATCTTGGCCAGGAAAATGGTCAATCAAAGAGAAAGAGCCGGGTCCATCGACCCGGCTCCAGTGGCATCGTCCCGAAACTCAGGACGCCTTCTTCTTACGCAGCGCATCGACGAACTTGATCAGCTCGATCGTGCCATCCCAATCCTTGGTGGTCGCGGGATGAAAACCCTTCTTCTGGCCGTCCTGGAGGCGATGGAACGCAGCCTTGTCCTTGGCCGGCGCGTCGAAGAACGCCTTGGCGATGGCGGCCTTGGCCTCTTCCGGCAGGTCAGAATTGTAGGCATAGGGGCCGTTGATGATCGGCGCCGACTTGTGGATGATGCGGAAATCATCCTTCTTCATCGCCGAGCCATCGGCATTCTTCAGCATGCCCTTGGTCAGCATCTGCGCTAATGTCGAGTCGTTGTCGCTGGTCCACTGGTTGGCCGCGACGTCGACCGTGCCCTGCGCCAGCGCCAGGATCGCGTTCTCGTGGCTTCCGGTGAAGACGACCTTGCTGAAATAGGTGTCGGCGTCCGCGATGCCCATCTTGTCGAGCTCGAAGCGCGGCACGTTGTTGCCGGAGGTCGAGTTCGGGTCGACCAGGCCGAGGTTCTTGCCCTTGAGCTGGTCGATGCTCTTGTAGGCGCTGCTCGCCTTGACGAAGAACACCGAGTAATAACCGGTGGAGCCGTCGGAGTTGATGTCGTTGGCGAAGGCGTCGGTCTTGACGCCGGTCAGGCGGGCGCGGGCGAACGAGGCCGAGCCGTAGCTCGCGATGTGAATGTTGCCGGCACGCTGGCCTTCGATTACGGCAGCGTAGTCGTTGGCGATGCGCAGCGTGACTTTCACGCCCAATTCCCTGGAGAGATAGCTCATGAACGGCGCCCAGCGCTCGGTCACGCCCGAGGCGTTTTCCGCCGGAATGACCGCGAAGGTCAGCTCGGGATATTTGGCTTTCCAGTCTTCGGCGGAGGCCGAAGTCGTCAACGCGAGCGCGGCGGCGCCGGCGAGAATCAATCTGCGAGTAATCATGATAGCCTCTTCATTGGTTGAGGTCGGTTGACGCAAAATTGGTAAGTCCTGATGCGGCGCAGCTCAGGCGGCGGCCGCCGTTCCAAGCGCCGGAATGCCCTGTCGCACCGGTGCAGGCGTGCCGCCCATGACTTCGGCGGCTTCGAGATCGTAGAGCTCGCGCGCCACGTGGTCGGTCAACTCGGCCGGCGCGCCGTCGAACACCACGCGGCCCTGCGCCATGCCAATCAGGCGGTCGCAATAGCTGCGCGCCAGGCCGAGCGAATGCAGATTGCAGAGCACCGTGATGCCGAAGTGCTTGTTGATGCGCAGCAGCGCATCCATGACGATCTTGGTGTTGCGCGGATCGAGCGAGGCGATCGGCTCGTCGGCGAGGATGATGTCGGGCTGCTGCACCAGCGCGCGGGCAATCGCGACGCGCTGCTGCTGGCCGCCGGAGAGCTGATCGGCGCGCTGGGCCGCGAGCGGGGCAATGTCGAACTGTTCGAGCGCGGACATCGCCAGCGCCCTGTCCTGCTCGGGCCAGGTCTGCGACAGCGAGCGCCAGGCCGGCATCGTCGCAAGCCGTCCCATCAGGACGTTGGTGAGCACATCGAGCCGGCCCACCAGATTGAACTGCTGAAAGATCATCGCCGAGCGCGCCCGCCACTGCCGCAGCTCCTTGCCGCGCAGCGCCGTGACGTCGAGGCCATCGAACAGGATGCGGCCCTGTGCAGGGGTCGCGAGACGGTTGATGGTGCGCAGCAGGGTCGACTTGCCGGCGCCGGAGCGTCCGATCACGCCGACGAAGCCGCCGGGAGAGACTTGAAACGAGGCGTCGTCCACCGCGGCTTTCACGCCGAAGCGACACGTCAGACCTTCAACCACCAGCATGCAGGGCTCCAGAGTAGCTGGGACCCACCGCTAACGCCGGCGCTTGACACTTGTGTGACACGGACGTTGCGGTGCGGCGATCCTACACACCTCATCTCCTGTTCATCCCCTGTCATGGCGTCGTCATGACATTGTCATCAAGCCGCTCGAAGAGAAACGCCCGCCCTCTCGTTCGGATTCAACATGGCCGCCAAAGCTCTTTCGGTCCAGCCGACTGTCGATCCCTCCGCGAAGCTGCACGACGCCAGGCTTGGGGCCTACACCGAGGTCGGCGCGCGCACGATGCTGCACGAGGTGACGATGGGGGATTACTCCTATGTCGTGAACGACGCCCAGATCACCTACACCACCATCGGAAAATTCTGCTCGATCGCGGCGATGACACGGATCAATCCGGGCAATCACCCGATGCAACGCGCCACGCAGGCGCACTTCACCTATCGTTCGAGCGCCTATTTCGAAGGCGAGAGCGACGACACGGAATTCTTCGACTGGCGGCGCCAGCATCACGTCCATATCGGCCATGACGTCTGGATCGGCCATGGCGCGATCGTTCTGCCGGGCCGCAACATCGGCACCGGCGCGGTGATCGCGGCCGGCGCCATCGTCACCAAGGACGTTCCGGCCTACACCATCGTCGCCGGCAATCCGGCGCGCATCGTGCGCCGGCGGTTCTCGGAAGAGGTTGCGGGGCGGCTTGCGAGGCTCGCTTGGTGGGACTGGGATCACGACAAGTTGCGTGAAGCCCTGCCCAATTTCCGCAAGCTCGGGATTGAGGATTTCCTCACGGCATACGAAGCAGGGGCACCCTCTTCTGCCAGCAAACGAAGCGCGGTCGCGTGACAGACATATTCCTCGAGGGCGGGCGGGCCCTGATCGGCTCCGAGTTCGCCGAAACGTCGCTTCTCGTGTCCGGAACGGACATCGCAGAGATCAATGCCTCGCGCAGCCGGGCGCGGCTGGCGATCAAGGCGCGCGATCTGCTGGTCCTGCCGGGCATCGTCGATCTGCATGGCGATGCCTTCGAGCGACAGATGATGCCGCGCGCCGGGGTCGATTTCCCGATCGACGTCGCGCTCGCCGACAGCGACCGCCAGGCGATCAGCAACGGCATCACCACGGTTTTTCACGCCACGACCTGTTCGTGGGAGCCGGGCCTGCGCAGCGCCGGCAATGCGCGCAGCCTGATGGAGGCGATCGAACGGCAGCGCCCGCAATTCGCCGCCGACACCCGCTTTCACCTGCGCCACGAGACCTACAATCTCGACGCCGAAACCGAGATCAGCCAATGGCTCACTGAGGGCCGCGTCGACCTGTTCGCCTTCAACGACCACATGGACGGCACGGTTGGGGACATGGCCAAGCCGCGCAAGCGCAATCGCATGGTGGAGCGCACCGGCCTGTCGAGCGAGGAATTCGACCGGCTGGTCGGACACATAATGTCCCGCGCCGCGGATGTGCCGGCTTCCGTGTCACGGCTGGCCGCGACGGCCCGCGCCGCCGACGTGCGGATGCTCTCGCACGATGATGCGACGCCGGCGATGCGCGAAGGCTTTCGCGCCATGGGCGTGGCGATTGCGGAGTTTCCGATCAACGAGGAGACAGCGCGGGCGGCAGCAAGCCACGGTGACGCCATCGTCTACGGCGCGCCGAACGTCGTGCGCGGAGGCAGCCACACGGGCTGGACCAGGGCATCCGACATGATCGCCAAAGGGCTCTGCTCGGTTCTGGCCTCGGACTACTACTATCCCGCGCAGCTGCTCGCTGCGTTCCGGCTCGCCGCCGATGGCGTGCTGCCGCTGACCGAGGCCTGGAATCTGGTCTCCGCCGCGCCCGCGCGCGCGACCGGTCTTGCAGATCGCGGCGTGCTCGCGGAAGGCCGGCGCGCGGACATTCTGCTGGTCGACGACAGCATGCCGCTGCGGCCGCGGCTGATCGCCGTGATATCAGGCGGCAAGCTCGTGCATCTCACCGAGGCGACGCGGTTGCTTGGCATGCCAGCTACCCCGCGCCAAGCTGTCGCCGCGGCATAAACCCGCTATGCTCGGACGATGACGAGTTTCCCCCGCTACGCGATCTATTTTGCCGCAGGCAGCGACAGCGCGCTCACCCGCTTCGGCGCGGAGTTGCTCGGCTACGATGCCTATACCGGCAACGAGCTGCCGTTTCCCGCCGACGCATCGCGTCTCGCGCCGGACTGGCGTGATGTCACCGCCGATCCCCGCAAATACGGCTTTCACGCCACGCTGAAGGCGCCGATGGCGCTGGCGTCCGACAGGCGCGAGGTCGAGCTTGTTGCGGCCTGCGCGACATTCGCCGGCAGGGCACGCGCAATTCCGGTGATCCGCCCGGTCGTCGATTCCATCAGCGGCTTCATCGCCGTCATTCCCGGGGAGCCGGTCGGCGAACTCCAGCAGCTCGCCGCCGATTGCGCGCGCGACTTCGACTCCTTCCGCGCGCCGCTGAGCGCGGAAGACCGTGCGCGGCGCAAGCCGGAGAAGCTGAGCGAACGGCAGCGCCACTATCTCGACCGCTGGGGCTATCCTTACGTGATGGAGGAATTCCGTTTCCACATGACGTTGACGGGCCGGCTCGACGTGGAGCGGCGCGGGCCGATTCTGGAAATGCTGCAGGGAAGGTTTGCTGCGCTCGGCCTCAAGACGCTTGCGATCGATCGCGTCGCGCTGTTCAAACAGGACCACGCCAAGGCTCGCTTCCGCATCATCGGCGAGTGGGCTTTGACCCAGTAAGTGTCAGTGCCAGCTCGCGAGATTGAAGCCGAAGGCCACAACGCCAACCAGAATGAGGCTGGTGGCCCAGATTACATCCAGATTGAACCAGCTTCGCGAGACGAACCTCAATCCCAGATGGCGGTAGACCAGCCACGCCAGACATCCGCCGGCGCTGACCATGGCAGCGACGTGCACCAAAGACACCAGAACCGCCATCCCGAGACTCGCCTTCATCAGCGCGCCGGCGGCCTCATGGCCGGCATCGAGTTCGAAGGCCTGGCAGAGCCCGAGATAGATCGGCACGAGCATCAAGGCGGCGCCGTGAGCAATGGCAACGGCAAATGACCAGAGCGCCAATTGCGTCGGCGGAATTCGTGCCAGCGCGCGCGGATGGCGCCGCTCGACCAGCCGATAGACGCCGAAGCCGATGACGAAAAGGCTCGCGCCGAGCTGGATCGAACGCTGCCACTCGGCCAGCACGAGCAGGAACGCGAATGGCAGCAGCACGAGAAGCGTTGCCAGGAGATGTCCGGCGGCCAGAGCCCACAACGCACGAAAGAGCGCGCGCGGGCTCTTGTCCATGAGCCCGGCCGAAACGGCGAGCGGCCAGCCCATTCCCGGATTGACCCCGTGATAGAGACCGCTCGCAACAAGAGCGAGCCACAGCCAGCCGAGGCTCGCGTGTGCCCAATCTAGGCCGACGGGTAGCAAAAGGAGTCCGTCGAACAATCGCCGCCCTCCAGCCTGATCTGGTGCGCACGATATCCGTCGGGGAAGCTCACGAAGTAGTTCTTGTCGAGCTCGAAGCCACCATTGCGACCGACATTGGCCATGACTTCCAAACCCGGAACGCCATCGGGATAGAACTGGTCATCCCAGGTGGAATAGAGCGAATTGGTCCAGTACACCCGCCTGCCGTCCCGGCTGATCTCGACCATCTGCGGACCGGCCGCAAATGCCTTGCCGTTCGGATGGGGGGTGCGGCGCGCGATGCCGCCGATGTGAACCGAGCCCGCAAGCTTCGGCTTTCGCGGATCACTCACGTCGTACTGGCGCATTTCACCCGTGCCCCAGCACGAGACATAGAGAAAACGATCATCCATCGACAGGTCGATGTCGGTCACCAGCGGCGGCACGGCGCCAAAGCCCTGAAGCAGCGGCGGGAGCTTCTCCTTTGGCGCAGGCTCGGGCGGGATCGTCGCCGTCTTCTCCGCATGGAATTTTCCGCCTTCGCGCCACCAGGTCCAGATCGAGGCTTCGAGATTCGTGGTGTCGACCACAACGCCTACAAAGCCGTATTCGCGAACCGGATCGTGCGCCGGCCGTACCTCCAGCGCCATCTGATGATTGGCGCCGAGGTCGATGGTCTGCACGTTGCGACGGGCGCGGAGATCCCAGAAGTGGAGACGATGGCCATATTTGTTCGCCAGCAGATCTTCCGGGACGATCCCGTTCTCGAACTGCGGCGGCAATGCCCATTCGCTCGTCACCATGTAGTCGCGCGGCAGGTTCCACCAGAAATCATAGTGCAGCGTCTGCGGACCGCGGTCGATCTCCCATCGTCCAAGGACCTCGAACGTCTCGCAATCCATGATGAAGACGCCTGGAGGCCCGTTGGTGCCGTCCTTGCCGCCGCCGCCGAGCGTGCTCACATAGACGCCGTCCGGCCCGCAATGGATGGTGTGCGGCCGCGAATAGCCGGTCTTTTTGAAGACTTCCTCGGGCTCGATGATCTTGTGGATTTTGGCTTTGGTCGGATCGGGCTTGGTATCGATGATGTAAATCCGCGACGAGCGCAGCCCGGGGATGATGAGATAGCGCCGCTCGATGAAGGCATGCCCAGTGAGCGGCGACAAGGCGGAGGAGCAGGCATTCCAGCCGAAGTGATGAAACTCATCGCCCTTGTTGGGCATCGTCACGGTGTGGACGATCTGGCTGTAGGTCGGCGATCCCGGCTTGGCGTCGATCACCGCGAGAGCATCCGGTTTCGAGAAATCCGGACTGAGCAGCAACGTGTAGGCAAAGTTCTCCGCAGGAGCTTCCATCGCAAGCTTGGGCGATGCGTGAAAGGTGGGATCCGGCCTCATCGTCATGGCACTGCCTCCCTGTTTCGTTGGTTCGCACCAACCTGGTTCGGAATAGCGGCATAATGAAGAGCTGTTGCGCGATGTCTTGAGTTGCTCCGCGGGCCAGGTTGGCGAGCGTACAATATGTCATCGCCGGGCTGCGGGAAACCGCCCGAACCGCGTTAATTCGACGCCTTCAGCCAGATGGAAGCTGGCGGGATCAGGCCAGGGGTGCGCACCTCACACTCAGCGTCGTCCCGGCCTTCGCCGGGACGACAGCGTTGCGCTACTTCCCCCACCTCAACGCCAGCGCATCGCGCTCCTTGGCCAACTCCAGCAGCCCGGCCCGCGTCGCCGGGTGCAACGGCTGGAGCGGATGCCGCACCGTGTCCGACTTGATCACGCCGCCGGCCTGCATCATCGCCTTGCAGGCGATCAGGCCGCATTGGCGGTTTTCGTAGTTGATCAGCGGCAGCCAGCGTTCGTAGGCGGCTTTGGCCTCTTCACGCTTGCCGGCGAAATAGGGATCGACGATCTGGCGGATGCCGTCGGGATAGCCGCCGCCGGTCATCGCGCCGGTGGCGCCGGCATCGAGATCGGCGAGCAGCGTGATCGCTTCCTCGCCGTCCCAGGGACCCTCGATATCGCTGCCGCCGGCGTCGATCAGGCTGCGCAGCTTTGCAGCCGCGCCCGGCACCTCGATCTTGAAATAACGGATGTTGGCGAAATCGCGCGCCAGCCGCGCGAGTAGCTCAACCGACAGGGGGGTGCCGGCGACAGGCGCATCCTGGATCATGATCGGAATCTTGATCGCGCCCGACAGCACCTTGAAGAATTCGACGACGCCTTTTTCGGGCACGCGGAAGGTGGCGCCGTGATAGGGCGGCATCACCATGACCATGGCGGCACCGGCCGCCTCGGCCTGCCGGCTGCGCGCGGCGCAGACGGCCGAGCTGAAATGCGTGGTGGTGACGATCACGGGAACGCGGCCCGCGACATGCTCCAGCACCGCATGCATCACGGTCTCACGCTCGGCATCCGTGAGCACGAACTGCTCGGAGAAATTGGCGAGAATGCACAGACCGTTCGAGCCTGCGTCGATCATGAAATCGATGCAGCGACGCTGTCCCTCAAGGTCGAGTTCGCCGCGCTCGTCGAAGATGGTGGGTGCGACCGGGAACACGCCGCGATAGGGGCGCTGGGCCTTGTGGTGGGGCGTGACCGGCATCGAACTCTCCATCCCTGATATCTCTTACATCTGCCGCGACGCTCGCACAGCGCCACAGATGTACCCGCCGCGCGCATCGGCGGCAATGCCGATCGCGCGACGTAAGGACGGAAGATTGTCGAAGCTATGCGGTCCTCACCGCGCCCAAAAAGCCCTCGACCGCGACGCGGAGACGATCGGCGTCGGCGGACATTTTCGTCACGGACACCGACAGGACCGAACCGGCATTGCCGGTCTCCTGGTTCAGCCTGGCGACGCTGCCGATGGTGTCGGTGACCTCGCGGGTTCCCTGCGCGGCCTGCTGGAAGTTGCGGGAGATCTCGGTGGTGGCCGCACGCTGCTGTTCGACCGCTGCCGCGATCGCCGTCATCTTTTCGTCGATGCCGCTGATCGCGCCGCCGATCGCGCGGATGGCCGCGACCGCCTGGCCCGTCGCGCCCTGGATCTCCGCGACCTGGCGGGAGATTTCTTCCGTCGCCGTCGCCGTCTGCGAAGCGAGGCTCTTGACCTCGCCGGCGACCACGGCGAAGCCGCGGCCGGCCTCGCCCGCGCGCGCGGCTTCGATGGTGGCGTTCAACGCCAGGAGATTGGTCTGCCCTGCGATGGCGTTGATCATCTTCACGACCTCGCCGATGCGGCCAGCGGTCTGATCGAGGATTTCGACCGTCGCATTGGTCTGCGCTGCCTGCGACACGGCTTCGCGGGCCTCGCGGGCGCTGGCCTGCACCTGCGCGGAGATCTCGCCGACGGACGCCGAGAGTTCTTCGGTCGCCGCTGCGATGGTCTCGAGATTGTTGGTGGCCTGCTCGGCGGAGGAGGAGACCGCCGCGGTCTGGCTGCTCGATTCCGAAACCAGTGAGCGGACGTCAGTCGCGGTGGCATCGAGCTCCTTGGTCGACGCCGCAACGCTGTGAATGACGGCTTGCACGGTGTCGTCGAAACTGCGGCAGGCCGCATCGACGGTGCCGGAGCGGGCGAGCTGGAGCGCCTGCTGCGATTCGCGCTCCTGGCCCAGGCGTTCCGCGGTCGCCGCGCTCTCGCGCAGGCTTTCGAGTGCGGCCGCCATGGTGCCAAACTCGTCGGGATACCTGGATTGCGGGACGGGCGTCGCGTAGTCGCGGGCGCTGATCTTGGCGATCGCGTCCAGGATGGCGCGCACCGGGCGCATCAGGCGATTGCGCACCACGTACACGCCGGTCAGGGTCACGGCCAGCGCGAGCAGGAACGCGAGCGACTGCACGACGAGATTGGTGAGCGCCTTGGCCTGCACCGTTTCCGCCCGGACGATCGACTGGTCGAGCGCCTTGTTCGCCACCGCGACGATGGACGCAAAGGGTGACTGACACAGCGTA
The DNA here is from genome assembly GCF_023100665.1 of Bradyrhizobium sp. CW1. Classification (NCBI taxonomy): domain Bacteria; kingdom Pseudomonadati; phylum Pseudomonadota; class Alphaproteobacteria; order Hyphomicrobiales; family Nitrobacteraceae; genus Bradyrhizobium; species Bradyrhizobium sp. CW1. Next base: position 652,763 of record NZ_CP064684.1, on the reverse strand, counting down.
TTCCATTCCGCGGCGGGCATCGCGGGCTTACCGCTGCCGTCGAAATTCTTGGTGAGGTCGCCGATCTGCTTGAGGGCACCGTCGGTCTTGGCCTTCGCGTCCGCCGCTGCCGTCACCAGCTCCGCCGCCACGCCGGGCGCGGCCAGCAACTCGGCCATGCCCGCCCAACCGGAGGCGATCGTGCCATCCCATTGCGCCACTGACCGCTTCTGAGCGTCGTCGAGCGGCTTGCTGGCGTTGACGTTGGAGCGAAGGGACGAACAATGGATACCATAACGATCGCGCACCTGCCAGGCGAAGCGCCGGACCTGGATCATGCGGGCGATGAAGGGGTCGTCCATCCAGGCGCGGTTCGACACCGCGGTGGAAGCGAGGTTGGCCGTTTCGATCACCTTGGTGACGCCATCATACCAGGAGTTGGTGCGCTCGATCTTGCGCTCCGCGCGCGGGCGCTTGGCCTCGTCGTAGAACAGCTGGAACTGCGGCGCGGCGGCGCTCCAGCCCTGCTTCAATGTGCCAGCGAGTTCGTCGCGGCGGGCGAAATCGACGGTGGCGAGCGCGGCGCCGATGGCGTCATAGCCGCCCTGCTCGGCCTTCTCCGCCGCCTCGAGTTTTGCTCGCGGATCATCCTCGCCGAGGATCGCGCTCTGGGCATCGCCGCGATTGTTGCGCAGCGCCAGCACGCCATGGAAGATCGCCTTGTCGGCCGCGGCAAGCCGCGCGGTCTCGAGGCTGTCGCTATAGCGGCCGAACGCCCCAACCATCTGGATCGCCGTGGAGGCCAGCGCACCCGCAGCCAGCAGGGCCATCAAGGTCAGAAGGAGCGAACTTACCGATTTCTTAAACATTGCCATGGTGTCGGGGGCCTGGGTCGGGGGCCTATTCTTTCGAGCGCCACCTTGCCCGCGACATGCCAATGTTCCGTTAAGGTTTTAATCGAATGGGCGTGAGTTTCCGGCCCGACGAGCCTCAGCGCAGTCCCGGATATCACGCAACCTTGGTGAAATCCGGCGGGCGGCGTTCCGCGAACGCCGTGAAGGCCTCGCGCGCCTCAGCGGTGCGCAGGCGCAGCCCGAACTGCTCGCCTTCGGCATTCATCTGCGCGACCAGCGTCTCGCCGTTGCGCATCAGCTTCTTGGTGGCGGTGAGTGCGCCGGCCGGCTGACGGGCAAGACGCTGCGCCAGCGCGAGCGCCTCGGCATCGAGCTTGTCGAGCGGCACGACGCGGTTGGCGAGCCCCCATTCCAGCGCGGATTTGGCCGGCACCGTCTCGCCCAGCGCGAACATCTCGTAGGCCCGCGCATAGCCGATGCGCGCCGGCATCAGCAGGCTGGAAGCTGCTTCCGGCACCAGTGCGAGGCTGACGAAGGGCGTCGACAATTGCGCGTTGGCGGCAAGCACGACGAGGTCGCAATGCAGCAGCATCGTGGTGCCGACGCCGACGGCGCGGCCCTGCACCGCGGCCACCAAGGGCCGGGAGCAGCGCGCCAGCGACTGGATGAAGCGCACGACGTTGCGGCTTCCTTCCGACTTGCCCGCCGCGACCGCCGCGAACTCGCCGACATCGTTGCCGGCGGTAAACATGTCGCCTTCGCCGCGGATCAGGATCACGCGGACCGACGGATCGTGCTCGGCTGATTCGATGGCATCGGCGAGCTTGCCGTACATCGCATCCGTCAGCGCATTCTTCTTGTCGGGGCGTGCCAGCGTGAGCGTGAGAATTCCGCCGTCGTTCCGGATCCGGACGTGCTCGGTCATGGGTCTCTCCTCTATTCCTATGGATCTCTAGAAAGCTCTGTTGAAAGCTGTCTTGGAAACTTGTCCTGAATGCTGGTCAGCCAGCGCGCGACGATATCGATCTCCGCACTGGTGAATCCGTCCGTCAACGCCGCGTTGACCCGTGCCGCGCTGGCCTTCGCCTGCGCCAGTGCCGTCCGCCCCTTCGGCGTCAGCCAGACGCGCCAGGCGCGACCATCCTCGTGATCCGCGCGCCGCTCGACCAGTTTAGCCGCCGCCGTACGGTCGACCAGCCCCGAGATGCCGGCCGGCCCCATGTCGAGCGCCGCGCCCACCTCACCCATCAGGACGCCGTTCTGCTTGCCGAGGATGAACAGCAGCCCCGCTTGCGCCGGCGTGACCTCGCTCGAAGGCTGCGCCGCCATCCAGCGCTGCACGCGCCGCTGCGCCACGCTCAACAGGTAGATCAACCGATGGTGTCTCGCGCCCTCGTCTTTATTTCGCATGCGAAATAGATAATCGAGGCGGATCAGATTGTCAAAGGACGGCAGCTGGACATGTGCCGCGGCAGTCGTCGAGGAACAGGGCCGCCCCGGCGCACCAGGACCTCACCCACCAATCGCAATTAGCCGCCGCCGTCACGCTTGACGGCCGCTTCCCTTTATGTTCTCTATTCGTTCTATTCAATCATAGATTGTCCCGGAGGCCTTTCGTGATGAACAGTATGCGTGGCGAGAACCAGCCGACCCAGCTCATAATTCATAATGACGATGATACGCCGGACCAATTCGTGATGGATCTGCTTCGGCAGGTTTTCGGCAAATCAGACCGTGAAGCGACCGCGCTGATCACCCAGATCGAGCAGAAGGAAAAAGCGGTTTGCGGACCTTACCCGCAATCGGTTGCCGAAGCCCTTTTCAAATCTGCGCAACAATCCATCGAATTGGCCGGCCACCAACTGCAGGTCACGCTAGAGGCGGTCAAGAGTCCTTGCGAACTCTGTGGCAAGCCTGAGGGACAGACCGACGTTCGTATCGGCAGCCGCACGGTCTGGCTGTGCAGCGAATGCATGCGTGCGGCGGATGAGCCCTCGAACGAGCGAGAGGAGAATTTCGACTTTGCATGCGACATTCTCGATTGGCACCTTGCCAGCACTGCGCGCAGCAAACTCGTGACCACGATCCGCCAATTTCCCGGCCACATGCGGGTCGATCTCCAGGCCGCCGTCGACCGGCTCTTCGGCAAGGCCATCCGGCTGGTGGGACTGAACGAGGAGCAGCGCTACGAAACGCTGTCGATTCCACGACTGCTCAAGGAGGGCCGCTATGCGATCGCGATTGCCCCGCTGCAATATTCCGACGTCGACGTAGGCGAGAAGAGCCCGGTCAAGTGTCTGGATAACGGGCTGTGGCTGTGTGAGCAGGATCATCTCCGCTATGCGGTTTTGCTCTGCGCACACCGCGAATACAGTCGCGAGCCCGGAATTCGGATCGAAATCCTGGTACCCTCAGGTTCCGCAGGCGCGGCTCTCGTCCAGCAATGCTTCAGTGAATTGGAAGAAGCCGTACAGGCTGCGCGGACCTATCGCGGCAAGATCCTGTCGCTCGATGCCGATTCCGACTATCGCGGTCGCTCGCGCGGCATCACGGTGCATCGCTTGCCGCAGGTCGCGCGCGACGAGGTGATCCTGCCGGAGCAGACCCTGCGGCTGCTCGATCGCAACGTTCTGACCTTCGTCAACACCCGAGACCAATTGCGCCGGCTGGGTCAATCGACACGCAAAGGCATCTTGCTGTACGGGCCGCCGGGCACTGGCAAGACCCACACGATCCGTTATCTCGCAACGCATTTGCCCGGGCATACGACGCTGATCATCACGGCCGAGCAGATCGGTCTGCTCGGCGCCTATATGAGCCTGGCACGGTTGCTCCAGCCGTCGATGGTGGTGATCGAGGATGTCGATCTCATCGCCCGCGACCGCGATGACATGGGGCCGTGTGAGGAATCCATGCTGAACAAGCTGCTCAACGAGATGGACGGGCTGAAGGAAGACGCCGACATCCTGTTCGTCCTGACCACCAACCGGCCGGAGGACCTCGAGGGAGCTCTCGCGGGTCGCCCCGGCCGCATCGATCAAGCCATCGAAGTGCCGCTGCCAGACGAGACCGGCCGCGGCAAGCTGGTCCGGCTCTACGGCAGGGGATTGCCGCTCGAGGGGGCCGTGATCGCGGAGGCTGCCCGACGCAGCGAGGGCACGAGTTGCGCCTTCATCAAGGAGCTGATGCGGCGGCTGGCGCAAGGAAGCATCGCGCGGGACGGCGGCAACACCGTGATCTCGGCCGATATCGACGAGGCGCTTGACGACATGCTGTTCTCCGGCGGCCGGCTTAACGCGCAGCTGCTCGGCGGCGCGCAGGCAATGGCCACCGGGTGACGCTCCGAAGTGGCGCGCCTGCTACGGCGCGCACATGAAGCTCGACGCCTCCGTCACTGGGCCGCTCTTGTAGTGCGGCCAGGCCGGCCAGCGGCACAGCGGCAGCGCGCGAAGCGTCGCAAACGACGGCGCCTCGACCTTCTGCTCGGTAACTTCCAGATCGCCGGGCGCCCTGCCCTTTTCGACCCAGTCGACCAGCACGCTCAGCATGTCGACATTGGCCGGCGCGCCGGAGCCGACATGGTCGACCCCTGGCGCGGTGTAGAGCCGCGCGAACTCGGCCGTCTCGGCTTTGCCGACCTTGCGTTCGACGTTCTCGAAATAGCGGATGCCGGCATAGGGGCTTTGCGCGTAGTCCGCCATATGTTCGAGCATGATCAGCCGGCCGCCGCGAGCGCGGAAGCGGCTGAGGTCGGGGTCGGTGGAATCCATCAGGCTGGAGACCTCGAGCAGCCGCGCCTTGTGCGCTTCGGGCTTATACGTCGTCACGTCGAGCTTGGGATCGCGCGCGAACACGTATTGGATGCCGCCGGCGCCGTAGATCCAGGCGATGCCATTATTGGGCGCGGGCGGCTGCGCGGGAGGCGCCGTGCCAAGCCACCACGCGACCCAGCCGCCGGTCGGGCCGACCGCCGGCGTGTCATCGCCCGACACGCCCCAGCCCGGATAATCGTCGAGGCCATTGGCGAGCGCGAACGGGAATTTGTAGGTCGCATGCAAGGTCTCGATCGCCTTGATCTGTGCGTCGGTGAGGCACTGATCGCCCGTCTTGCCGCTCGCGCAACGCAGCGTCTCCACCTTGAAGGCCGCCTTGCAGGAAACGGGATCTTGCACCAGCGCGTCATCGGAGCCGTCGGCCTTGTCGCAAGCGGCCCGCACGGCATCGCCGACTAGCTTCACCTGCGCCGGATTGATCCAGCCATCACCCATGGTCACGAGCCCCGAACGCGTGCCGGCATGCTGCAGGCCGACCCAGTTGATGACGGGCACGCGAGCAAAGATGCCGTCGAAATCATCAGGGTAGCGCTGCGCCATGGTGAGGCCTTCGCGGCCGCCTTCGGACGACCCCATGAAGTACATTTTCTCCGGCGCCTTGCCGTAAGCGCGCTGCATCAGCGCGACGGCGGCATCGCGCACCTTCTTGTAGGCGCGATGGGCGAAATTCTCGAAGGCTTCGTCGTTGAGCGCGAACAGCTGCGGCGGCTCGCCCGGCTTGGACTCGTGACCGGAATCGGTGCCGTAGGTGACGAAGCCGCGCGCGAGCGGCGACGGCTTGTCGAAGGGATAGGCCGGCGGCAGCGCCAGGCCCGTGATCAGCACGCCATTGAATCCGCCGCCGCCATATTGCAGCGAACGGCCGTTCCATTCGACGGGCAAATTGACCTGAAACTTGATCGGCGGCGCCTTGGGATCGGTGGGATCGATGTGGCCGAGCACCTTGCAGAAGCCGGGATTGGCGGGCGTGACGCGCCCCGACGGCGTCGGGCCGCGTTCGGCGACGGCCAGTTGCGACGGCGCCAGCAACGTCGCCGAATCCACCTTCACGGCGTCAGCGCCGCCGACGAGGCCCTTGCAGACAGTGTCCGCATCCTCAGTCAGCGTCACCGCTGAAGCGGAATTCGCGCCCAGCGCGCCCGCTGCGCCCACCAGCAATGCGCACAGCTTCACATGGATTTGCGCCATCGTTTCCCCCTGAGTTTCTGTTCGTTATGTCAGCAGGCCGCATTCAAGGCGCCCTGCGGCCGCTCGTCAATGCAGTGCTAGTGCTCAAACACCAGCCGCGCGCCGACGGTGCCGTCGAGGGCGCGGATCTGCTGGAGCAGCGCGCCTGAATCCTGGCCGCCGAGGTCGGCATCGAGCACGACGTAACCGAGGTCGCCGGAGGTCTCCAGATACTGCGCAGCGATGTTGATGTCGCGCTGGAGGAAGACCTCGTTGAGCCGGCGCAGCATGCCGGGCACGTTGCGATGGACGTGGCTGAAGCGCGCGCCGGAGGGACGCAGATGCAGCTGCACTTCCGGAAAATTCACCGCGCCCGTGGTCGATCCGGTGATGAAAAAGTCGACCAGCTTGCGCGCCACCTCGCCGCCGATGCGCTCCTGCGCCTCCTCGGTCGAGCCGCCGATATGCGGCGTGAGGATGACATTGCCGAGGCCCTGCACCGGGCTGTTGAAGCGGTCCGAATTCGAGGACGGCTCGACCGGAAACACGTCGATGGCGGCACCCGCGAGATGGCCGTCGCGCAGAGCCCCCGCCAGTGCATCGAGATCGACGACGGTGCCGCGGCTGTTGTTGATCAGAAGGGAGCCGGGCTTCATCGCCCGCAGCTCCTTCTCGCCGATCATCCCTGATGTCTCCGGCGTCTCCGGCACGTGCAGGCTGACGACATCGCTCTGCGCGAGCAGCTCCTCCAGCTTCTCGACTGGCTCGGTGTTGCCGTGGCGGAGCTTGTCGGTGCGGTCGAAATAGATCACGCGCATGCCGATCGCCTCGGCCAGGGTCGAGAGCTGCGAGCCGATATTGCCGTAGCCGATGATGCCGAGGGTGCGGCCGCGCACCTCGCGGCTGCCGGTCGCCGACTTGTCCCAGCCGCCCTCATGGGCCGACACCGAGCGCGGGAAAATGCGCCGCAGCAGCATCACGATCTCGCCGATCACGAGCTCGGCGACGCTGCGCGTGTTGGAGAACGGCGCGTTGAACACCGGAATGCCGCGCTTGCGCGCCGCCAGCAGATCGACCTGGTTGGTGCCGACGCTGAAGCAGCCGACGGCGAGAAGCTGGTCGGCCGCTTCCAGGACCTGATCGGTGATCTGGGTGCGCGAGCGGATGCCGAGCAGCGACACGCCCTTGAGCGCCCGCCGCAAATCCTCGCCGTCCAGCGCCTTGGTCAGGCGCTCGACATTGGTGAAACCCGCCGTTCTGAACAGGTCCACGGCGCTGTCATTGACGCCTTCGAGCAGCAGCGCCTTCGCGCTCCGCTCAGGGCTTCGGCCTGGGACTGACATGAAATCTCCGTGGGTCACAGCTTCGCCGCAGCTCATAGACCGCGGGGGATGCGCAGCACAATAGGGTTCGGATACGGGGAGAAGATGGCGGAGCGGTCGTCAGATCACGTAAAACCCGTGCGTCCCGTCCAGACGCAATTGTTCGACCAGGCCATATTCCCAGTCGAGATAGGCCTGCATCGCGCGTTCGTCGACGCCGGTGCCTTCATAGGGGCGGCGGTAGCGGTGGGCGGGGTCGGGCTTGGGCAGGACGTGCGGCGGACCGATTTCGAGCGCGCCGTCATAGCCGCCCTCCCACACATAGACCTCCCAGCCCATCTGCGCGAGCCAGGACGCCGTCATGTCGGCGCGGACGCCCTTATCGTCGGTCAACACGATACGCGCGCCGCGCACCGGTGCGGCCATGTCGGTTTCCTGGACGAGCTGTCCGCCGGGATAGTGGCGAAAGCCCGGGAGATGGCCTGCGGCATATCCCTCGGCGTCACGCACGTCGAAGCGATAGAGCGTGCGATCGGTCTGCGCGACAAGCGCAGCCATCTCGCTCGCGCCGATATGGCGGACACCGGCGCGATAGGCGACGTCGCGCGCATTGGCCGGGCCGCCCTCGAACGACCCGATCGCGCCACGCCTGTTAGCACCATGGTCGAGCGTGTGCCGCGCCAACGTCCAGCCGATGGTGCCGTTGCGCAGCGCCCGGACCTTGTTCGGCACGCCGGCATTGATCAGCGATTGGGTGCCGATGATCGAGCGGGTGCGGCCGGCGCAATTGACGATGATGGTGGTGTCGGCATCGGGTGCCGCCTGTCCTGCCCGCAGCACCAGCTCCGCGCCGGGCACGCTGACCGAGCCCGGAATGTTCATGGTAGCATATTCGTCGAAGCGGCGGACGTCGAGGATGGCAATGTTGGCCTTGTCCGCGATGAGTTTTGCCACCTCGTCGGCACTGAACGAGGGCGTGTGCCTACGCGACTCGACCAGCTCGCCAAAGGCTTTGGAGTAGGAGTTGACGTCCTCGAACATTTGATAGCCCGCGTCGCGCCAGGCCTTCAGTCCGCCCTCGAGCGCGCGGACGTTGGTATAGCCGAGCGCGGCCAGCCGCTCGGCACCCGCGGTGACGAGCCCTTCGCCGTCATCATAGAGCACGATCGGCACATTCTTGCGCCGCAGCCTGACGTCCGCTTCGATCGCAATCCGATCGGCAGCCATGTTGGCGGCGAACAGCGGATGTCCCGTCGCGAAACCAGCCTCGTGCCTGAGATCAAGCAACGCGATCTCCTCGCGGAGCAGCAGTGCACGGCGGATGTCGGCGGGAGTGACGGTGGTGATCTTCATGGCGTAAACCCTGACGAGGATTGGCCATGGGCTTTTGAACGATTGCAGAAGTGTTGGCTAGCCTTTGCGGCAGCCCGTTCATTCGCCGGGAACGAGCCGCCCGAGCCGTGGCTGCGCCAGCCGCCTCAGCTTTCGACGCGACAAATAAAGCAAAACGCCGGTGACCGCGAACAGCGGCATCAGCACAGCCGCGAGCATGAACGCGAGCTTGCCGGGCCAGCCCAGAAATGCGCCGCGGTGGATATCGAGCACGTTCGCGATGGTCTTCTCGCCGAGGGTCTTATCGGAATAACGCTCCGCAGACACGAATTGGCCTGTGATGGCATCGACGCGGAATTCGTCACGGGTGGTGTCGAGGGTCGAGTCTTTCCCCCAGGAGCGGATCCGTATCACCGTGCCCGGACCGGCGGGCAGCGTCAGCAACGCCTTGGAGAAACGGCCGCCCTCTTCGTGCAGGAAGGCGGCCCACGCGCGATCAAAGCCGATCGGCTGTGCCGTCTCGCTGACACCGGCAGCACGCGACGCCTTTGTGGGCATCTTGGGCTGCATCTTCGCCGCGGCGATCTGCGGGCGCGACAGCAACCAGACGACGCCATCCTTGTACCAGTCGAACGAGTACCAGAGCCCGGTGAACGTCATCACCAGATAGACCGGCAGGACCCAGGTGCCGATCACCGCATGCAGCGACCGATGCAGACCGCGGCCACTGAGCCCGAGATTCGGCTTCAGCCACATCTTCACGCTGCCTGCACGACGCGGCCAGCGCAGCACGAGGCCCGAGATCAGCATCACGATCAGGCCGAGCGCGGCCACGCCCGTGATCTGGCGCCCCCAGCCCTTGGCATCGCCGGGAATCAACAGCCAGCGATGAAGCTTGCGCACGGTCGCGAAAAACTCTTCGCCGTCCGGTGTGCCCAACACGCGCGCGTCATAGGGATCGACATAGAGCGAGGACGGCCGCGCGCCTCGTTCGTCGCGGGCGAAGCGCACATGCACCGCGGCGGACGGATCACTCGCCAGCGTCACCGCGGAGATTTTGCCGACGTCCTGCGCCGCAGTCAGGCGCGCAACCAGTTCGTCCGGCATCAGCGCCGGTGCCTGGCGCGGCGCGACCTGCATGATGCCGGCGTTGAGATGATCGACGATCTCGTCCTCAAAACTCATGATCGCACCGGTCAGTGCGATCACGGCGAGCAGCAGCGCCAGCACGAGGCCCGCGATGGAATGGACATGAAGCAGAGCGGCCTTGATCGCGCGCCAGGACTCACGCATCGGCGCGAGCCCTCCTGCTCGGCGCGATCATCCGAAGGGCGTCCCTGCGCGACATGCCCATCGCTAAAACTTCACCGTCGCCGACAGCGAGACCCGCCGCGCGTCGCCGAGGGCGACGTTCAGATTATTGACGGCGGAGGGATAGTAGACAGTGTCGAACAGGTTCTTGACGTTGAGCTGGTAGATCACCGGCGTGTTCTGGTATTTCATCTCATAGGTCGCGAAAATATCGGCGACCACATAAGAGGGCAGGAAGAAGGAGTTGATCGAATCGCCGGGACGATCACCGACATAACGCGCGCCGCCGCCGAGGCGGAGCTGACCCGGCAGGGCTGTGCCGAAGTCATAGACCAGATAGAGCGAGGCCGTGTTCAGCGCGACGTTCTGCAACTTCCTGCCGAGCAGCGTGATGTCCTCGGATGCCGTCACGCGGGCGTCGGTGTAGCCATAACTGCCGATCAAGGCCCAGCTATCGGTGATCCTGCCGGTGACGTCCAACTCGACACCGCGCGAATGGGCACGGCCCACGGTGTGGAGTTCTACCACGCCTGCGCTGTTCGTCTTCGTCGTCTGCACGTTCTTCTTGTCGAGATCGTAGAGCGCCAGCGTGCCGGAGATGCGCTTGTTCAAATCGAACTTGACGCCGGTCTCGTATGACACGCCTTCTTCCGGCGCGACGTTGGAGCCGATCGTGACGCCGATCGGCGCAATGGTCGAATTCGGCTTCAACGATTCAGTATAGCTCGCATAGAGCGATATCTGGTCGGTGAGCTTGAAAATGGCGCCGCCGAGCGGAAGCACCTTGTCCTGGGACACATTGGTGTTGGTGACAAACGGCTTCCCGCGCCCGGCGATCTGGTCGTAGTCCATGTAGCGCACGCCGCCGACCAAGGCGAACCGCTCTGTCAGATGCAACGTGTCCTGGACGAACATCGACCACTGGCCGAGCTTGTCGGTCTGCGCACTGTCTGGATTGGACACCGTCGTTCCCGGCCCGATCAGGCCGTAAACGGGATTGTAGACATTGAAGGCGGGCGTTATCTGCCGGATCAGATTGTCCCGGTAGATGGTGCGATACTGGCCGTCGCCACCGAACACCACATCATTGCGCATGTCGCCGAGCCAGAAGCCGCCTGAAATATAGGACGTTCCATAGCTGGCGTTGCTGAGCGAACCCTGCGTGCCGTCGTTGCTGCGGGTCTCGGCGCCTGTCGTGAAGTTGATGCCGGTGATACGAAGCTGGTTGGCGCTGAAGGTCTCGGTGTTGTAGCTGTAGCCGGCGTAGAGCTTCCAATCATGATTGAAACGGTGCTCGACCGACGCCTGGATCAGGTCCGACGTGCCCCACGTGTTATTGAAGGGCTCGTCGAGCCGGCGCGTCGTGGGAACTGCCAGCGGCGCCTTCGTCACCGGATTGAACGCCGTGCCGCGATCGAACGGATAGATGAACTCGCGATGCTCGTAGTTGAGCTGCACCGTGGTGTCCTGGCCATACCAGGCCAGTGACGGCGCAACCAGCATCTCGCGGTGGCGGCCGAAATTCCGCCAGTAATCCTCGCTGACGCTGTAGCCGATGAAGCGATAGGCGAGGCCTTGATCACCGATCGGACCGGTGATGTCGAGCAAGCCGTCGGCGCCGGTCTTGGAAGCACTGAAGGCCGAACCAAGCAGCGTAACCGAGCCGTGCTGGTACAGCTCCGGCCGCTTGCTGATCGTGTTGACGATGCCGCCGGGATCCATGATGCCGTAGAGCAGCGAGGCCGGCCCCTTCAGCACCTCGACGCTTTCGACTGCGGGATTGAAGCTGCGCCCCTGCACCAGCGGCATGCCGTTGCGCATGATCGAGCCGTCGCGGTTGTCGCCGAAGCCGCGGCGGATGACCGCGTCCTGGCTGCCGGCGAGCGTGTTGGTCTGGGTGATGCCGCTGACGTTGATCAGCGCGTCGTCGATGTTTCGCGGGAGCTGGTCCTTCAGCACCTGCTCGGGCACCACGTTGACGGCCTGCGACGTATCGAGCGGCGAAGCGCCGCTGCGCAGCGTGGTCGCGCTCGGCATCGCGCGGTAGCCGAGCTTGGCGGCCTGTTGCGCGGCGGCTTCCGCGGCCGCGCGCTCCGAGAGCGTCGGCGCTGCGGGTGCGGGATTGCGATTGCGCTGGCGCGCGGCGGTCTGAGCGCGGCGTGGGGACTGGTCCGATGCACGCGCCGCTTTCGGCCGCGGTGCCGGCGCCTCGACCGTCACCGGCGGCAGAGCCGATTGCGCTTGGGCGGCCGTCGCGCTGAAGGAAGGTGCGCCGAGCAGAACGGCTGCTCCAATGAGGAGGACTGCGCAGCTCGTGCCGGCAGGAGTTCGACGGCCGCTGACGCGCTGGCCATCCAGATGAGCACGCACTTTCGATTCACTTCCAAGTCAGACGCAGAAGCTGGCGCGTCTAACAGCCGTTGTTCGTGAAGAGAACCGCAAGCGGCCTTGAATCGCTCTAGTGTTGAATGGTTCTAGGCTTTGATCGCTATTCGACAATCCTCGATGGATTGCGCAGCGACCGCGACACGCAGCGCGCGAATTCGCGGCAACGTGTCGCGGCTTCCCGCGATCTCACGCGATCGCGGGAGCCATCAGCTCGTCGAGCTTGCGCTTGAGCGCGGTGCCGTCGGACAAGGCCCGGAGCGGCGGCCGCACGCGTAGCCAGCTCGCGTCGCCCGTCTGTGCCGCGAGGATGGCTTTCAGCGTCGTGAGGAAGGATGGTGATTTCACCACGATGTCCACGGCAGCCTGCATGCGTGCTTCGACATCCTTGCCGTCGATCATTGCCTTGACCAGCTCCGGCGCGATGTTGGCCATGCCGCAGATGGTGCCGGCACCGCCGGCGGCGATCGCGCGGGTGATGTCAACCTCGTTGCCGACGGTGATGGCGAGCTCGGGAGCGGCGGCACGGAACGCCTGGAACTGCTTGAAGTCGCCGCTAGAGTCTTTCAGGCCCGCAACGACCTTGCCGTAGCGCTTGCGCAAATTCGCGGCGACGCCGGTCGGGATCGCGACACCCGAGATCTGCGGGATATGATAGAGGTAGGCACGCAGGCGATCGTCGGCGACGCCGTCGAGGATCGCCGCAAAGGCATCCTCGATGCCTTCAGGGCTGACGCTTCGGTCGAAGTAAGGCGGCAGATACAGCACGTGACGCAGGCCGAGACCGAGCACGGCACGCGTCAATGCGATGCTGTCGCCGATCGCGGGGAAGCCGCCGCCGATTCCAATTCGGTCCGGCGCAACGCCGGCCTTGAGCACGGCTTCGATGGTCGCGACGCGTTCGGCGACATTGAACGAGGTGCCCTCGCCGGTGGTGCCGAACAGCACGACACCGTCGATGCCCTTACCGAAGAGTTGCTTGCCGTGGGCGGCGAGCTTGGCGGAGTCCACGCTGCCGTCCGTCGCCAGCGGCGTCGCCGAAGCCACCCAGAACCCGCGAATTGCCTCCGTCATCACACACCATCCGTTGCTGTGGCTTCGGACCAGGCGTCTGGTCTCGGACGATCAAACCAGAGCTTGGCAAGCCTTGTTTTTGCTTTACTTTCGGGCTTGTACCTTACATACAACAAAGGCGCAAATCCTTTCCGCCGTCATGGCGCGCATAACACGCAGCCAGATTCCGAGGAGGTCTCGCATGGACATGGTGACCCCGGTCGAGCGGCCCACCCAGTTGCTCGGCGCCTTGCGCGACAGCCTCGGCGCGGCCGCCGTGCTCGTTGGCCCGGACGTGCCCGCGCGCAATTGCAACGACTGGAGCGCGAGCCTGCCGCAAACGCCGCTCGCGGTGATCCGCCCGGTCGATGCGCAAGGCGTGGCCGACGCGATTCTGACCTGCCGGCAGGCGCATCTGCCGTTCGTGCCGCAGGGCGGATTGACTGGGCTGTGCCGCGGCGCATCGCCTGAAGCAGGCTGGGTCGCGATCTCGCTCGAGCGCATGAGCGGGATCGAGGAGATCGATCACGCCTCGATGACGATGACGGTGAAAGCAGGCACGCCGCTTCAGACGATCCAGATGGCAGCCGACGAAGCCGGCTTCTTCTTTCCGCTCGATCTCGGCTCGCGCGGCTCCTGCGCCATCGGCGGCAACCTCTCGACCAATGCCGGCGGCAATCGCGTGATCCGCTATGGCATGACGCGCGAACTGGTGCTCGGGCTCGAAGTCGTGCTGCCCGACGGCACCATCATCACTAGCCTCAACAAGCTGATGAAGAACAATGCCGGCTACGATCTGAAGCATCTGTTCATCGGCTCGGAAGGCACGCTCGGCATCATCACCCGCGTGGTGCTGCGGCTGTTTCCAAAACCGCGTTCGACCATGGCCGCGCTCTGCGCGCTCGAGGACTATGCCGCGGTGATCGCGCTGCTCGGCGCCGCGCGAAGCGGGCTCGGCCCGCTGCTGTCGGCGTTCGAGGTGATGTGGCCGGATTACTGGGACGTGATCACGTCGCGCGCAGGCGTCAAGCCGCCGGTCGCCGCAGGCCATGGCCTCTACGTGCTGGTGGAAGCGCAGGGCACCGACGAGAGCCTCGACGCACCGCGCTTCCAAAGCTGGCTCGAAGAGCTGATGGAGCGCGGGCTGCTCGCCGACGCCGCCGTGGCGCAATCGCTGGCGCAGACGCGAAGCTTCTGGCGCGTGCGCGACATCTGCGCCGAGTTCGGCCAGGTGTTGGGTCCGCACATCTCCTACGACATCGGCCTCGCCGTGGCGCGGATGGACGAGTTCGTCACGCGCTGCAAGGCGGCGCTGGCTGATGGCGTCGAGGGATGCGAAAGCGTCTATTACGGCCATATCGGCGACGGCAATCTGCATCTCGTCTCCTGGGTCACCGGCCTTGCCGTCGAGCAGCAGCCGAAGGAAGAGATGGACGCGATCATTTACGGTCTCGTGCGCGAGATGGGCGGCAGCGTCTCGGCCGAGCACGGCATCGGCACGTTGAAGAAGAAGTGGCTGGGTCATGCCCGCAGCGAGGCCGAGATCGCGCTGATGCGAACGCTGAAGGCCGCGCTCGATCCCGATCATCTGCTCAACCCCGGCAAGGTGATCTGAGAGAGCCAATGCGATCGCTGAAGCTCGATGCGCCGAAATCGCTGTCGCAGCGGGTGATGCAGCGGCTGCGCCAGGCCATCATCGACGGCGAGTTCGCGCTCGGCGCCGCCATCTCCGAGGAGATGGTGGCAAACTCCTTCGGCGTCAGCCGCACCCCGGTGCGCGAGGCGATGGGTCAGCTGCAGGCGCAGGGCCTCGTCGTGATCCGGCCGCAGGTCGGCAGTTTTGTCTTTACGCCAAGCGCGGAAGACATCACCGCGCTCTGCACGTTCAGGATCGCGCTGGAGCCCAAGGCCGCTGAGCTCGCCTTCCGCCATGATCGCGCCGGTGCGATCGCGACGATGAGCGAGGCGATCGCGGCGATGGAGCCGGCGATTGCAGCCAGGGACAACATCGCCTATGGCCGCGCCGATGCCGCTTTCCATGAGGCGCTGTTCGCCCATTGCGGCAACCGCTATCTCGCCGAATCCTATCAGCTCGCATCTAGCCGCGTCGCGGCACTCCGCACCAATTTGACTTCGCCGATCGACGTGCGCACGCGCACGTCTTTCGACGAGCATCGCAAGCTGCTCGATCTGTTCGCCCGCGGCGAGTTTGCCGCCTTCGCGACGCTGATGACCACGCACGTCACCAATTCTGGCGTGGTCTACGCCAAAGCGCTGCAGGTCGATTGAGCGCTGCTACCGCGCATTTTTCGTGCCGGGCCTGTCCAGAAAATCCAGCGCGGTGTTGATCTGTTCGAGCTGGTGTTCGATTTTGTCGCGGTCCTCGGCCGTGGGCGCCTTCTCGAGCTGCTCAACCAGCTTCTGCTTTCGGAGCAGCAAGTTCTCTATGACTGTACTCACGGCTCCCCCATCCGCCAGGGGCGAACATCGAGGCAATATTACACCCCGGAGGCGAGCGCGCGCCAGCCGGGCCCAGCGCAACCCTGCTTCAGAATGTTCGCGAGGGCAGTTGGTTCCTGCGCGTGACCCGAGAAGGTGCAGACAGCTGATGGCGGCGCTAGAAACCGTTAACGCGGTCGCACGCCCGGGCTGCCGGTCGCGGAACCGGATCTTTCACCTGCCCGTCGGTTGTATTCGGAGGCCCGGAGTCCTATGCGTATGCGCCATGGACATCCAGATCATCGCCGCCGAAAAACCCCTGATGGCGCAGGCACGCCCGCACAAGCCGGCGCCGTTCCTGCCGATGAGTCGCGCCGAGATGGATGCGCTCGGCTGGGACGCTTGCGACATCGTGCTGGTGACGGGCGATGCCTATGTCGACCATCCCAGCTTCGGCATGGCCATCATCGGCCGGCTGCTGGAGGCGCAGGGCTTTCGGGTCGGCATCATCTCGCAGCCGGACTGGCATTCGGCCGAGCCGTTCAAGGCATTGGGCAAGCCAAAAGTCTTCTTCGGCGTCACCGGCGGCAACATGGATTCGATGGTGAACCGCTACACCGCGGATCGTCGCCTGCGCCATGACGATGCCTATACCGCGGGCGGCGAAGGTGGCAAGCGGCCGGACCGCTGCACCGTCGTCTACGCGCAGCGTTGCCGCGAGGCGTTCAAGGGCGTCCCGGTCGTACTCGGCGGCATCGAGGCCTCGCTGCGCCGGATCGCGCATTACGATTACTGGTCCGACAAGGTGCGCCGCTCGGTGCTGGCCGACGCCAAGGCGGACCTGCTGCTCTACGGCAATGCCGAGCGCGCCGTCGTCGAAGTGGCCAATCGTCTCGCCGCCGGCGAGGCGCCGCGCGAGCTCGACGACATCAGGGGCGTCGCGCTGTTCCGCCGCGTGCCCGACGATTACACCGAGCTGCACGCCGACGATATCGACTCCGCCGATGAGGGCGCTTCGCGCACGAAAGGCTTGACCGTGATCCGGCTGCCCGCTTTGGAGCAGGTCGAGCAGGACAAGGAAGCCTATGCGCGCGCGTCACGCGTGCTGCACCGGGAGAGCAATCCCGGCAATGCGCGGCCGCTGGTGCAGCGCCACGGCGATCGCGATCTCTGGCTCAACCCGCCGCCGATTCCGCTGACCAGCGAGGAGATGGACGCCGTCTACGATCTTCCTTACGCGCGCGCCCCGCATCCGTCCTACGTTGACGCGAAGATCCCGGCGTGGGACATGATCAAGTTCTCGGTGACGATCATGCGCGGCTGTTTTGGCGGCTGCACCTTCTGCTCGATCACCGAGCACGAGGGCCGCATCATCCAGAACCGGTCCGAGGGCTCGATCCTGCGCGAGATCGAGAAGATCCGCGACAAGACGCCGGGCTTCACCGGCGTGATCTCGGACATCGGCGGTCCCACCGCCAACATGTACCGGATGGCGTGCAAGGACCCGAAGGTCGAGGCCGCGTGCCGGCGGCCGTCCTGCGTCTTCCCCGAGATCTGCCCGAATCTCAACACCTCGCATGACGATCTGATCCGGCTCTATCGCAAGGTGCGCGAGACCAAGGGCATCAAGAAGGTGATGGTCGCCTCCGGCGTGCGCTACGACCTCGCGGTCGAGAGCCCCGAATACATCAAGGAGCTCGTCACCCATCACGTCGGCGGTTATCTCAAGATCGCGCCCGAACATACCGAGCGCGGGCCGCTCGACAAGATGATGAAGCCCGGCATCGGCGCCTACAACCAGTTCAAGCGGATGTTCGATGCCGCGGCCGAACAGGCCGGCAAGAAATACTATTTGATCCCGTATTTCATCGCGGCACATCCGGGCACGACCGACGAGGACATGATGAACCTGGCGCTATGGCTGAAGAAGAACCGCTACCGCGCGGATCAGGTGCAGACCTTCCTGCCCTCGCCGATGGCGACCGCGACGGCGATGTACCACACCGGCGTCAACCCACTGCGCGGCGTGCGGCGCGGTGGCAGCGACAAGGTCGAGGCGATCAAGGGCCTGCGCCAGCGTCGCTTGCACAAGGCGTTCCTGCGCTACCATGACCCCGACAATTGGCCGGTGCTGCGTGAAGCCCTGAAAGAGATGGGCCGCGCCGATCTGATCGGTTCGCGCCCCGACCAGCTGGTCCCCGCGCACCAGCCGCCCGGCACCGGCAAGGCCGCCGGCACGCGGCGGCCGGTTCGTCCAGACGGCAAGACGCAGCGGTTCACGACCAAGAATTTGCGGGTGATGAAGTAGCGGGCGAGCCGGATCAGGTCCGGTTCAGCTTCGCATTGTCGCCCTCAAAACAAAAACCTCGAAAACAACCCCATGCACAGTAGCCGGCATGAGCGGGATCAATGACTTAGGCGATTGCCGAATCCGTTGAATCCGCGGGGTGAGATAACGGAAAAACCGAAATTATGTTTTGACGAAATATTGACTCGTCGGGCAAAACAGGCGCAAGATGCCATTGTCGCGGCACGCGTGGCAGGGCGAGCCCCAACCGCTACTCCGTATCGATATCCTCGAGCTTCACACCGCGTCCCGCGCGGAGGCTCGAAGCAACCGTCCTCCGACTTGAATCCATTCAACACAGCAGGCGTCGATGCGCGCCCGGATGCGCTGGGGAGCGTAGTCGTAAACCCGATAGCTCGCGGGGTAGCCGGTGTCCGCTCTGTCCGCGAAACCGGACATAGCCAGTCCCGCCTTGTGAGTCAGCTAGGGGCCAACAGCGGTCATGACAGTGCTCTCTTAAAGGGGGGCGATCGCAGAGTACGGTGACTTCGCGTCGCTCCGCTCGGGATCCCTGGTCCCTCCGAAGCACAGGAGGAAATTGGACAGTAATCGCGGCGGCCTGGTAGTAGCGGTGATAGTCTCCGGCAGACCTCGGTGGAGAGCGCGGTCGAGCCGCATGCGCTACTCTCGTTTGTTCTCGCCAAGTGCATCCCCCAGACGCTCGAGTTCTAACGTGAAGCAGAACAGCGCGAACAGCGTAATCACCATCAACACCCCACGTCGGGCCATCAAGACCACGTCGGTATCGGGGCCGAGTTCGGGAAGGTGGCGAAACAGCACGATCGAGAACACAGCGCTGCCGAAGATGAAGTTCAGCCGGCCTAGGAACAGGAAGAGGTGGCTCAGGGACAGCCGTCCGCCTTTGAACGGGATCGCCACCTTCAAGAGGCGGTACCAGTAAGCCGCCTGCATAAGCATGAGAACAGCAAGGGTCAGATTGTCGTCATAGGGCGTATTGGCCGGCTGCTGACCAGGCGCGAGCACTAGCTCCCGGAAGGCCGGCAGGCCCTTCCATACGATGAAATCCGATCCGAACAATTGGACCGCCATCAAGAGCAGGTAGGTGAGCACACCGCGCCCCGCGGAAGAATGGGAAATCGGCTCTGCCAGGGGCTCAGGGATTTCCTCAGCTATGGAATCGGATGGTGTTTCTCCGCGCTTGATCAAGGGCGCCTTCCAACTGATTGGGTTTCGATTTCGGCCGATGCCTTCCGAATGAGCAATGCGAGTCCACTCCACCGTATCATCGCAGCGCGGCTCCCTGGCGCCTCGAGACGCCGCCCGTACCCTGCTGCTCGCCGACAAGGCGTGCCTGGATCATACTCATGACGGTCGTCACGTCGTCGAACGCTCGCGAATGAGCGCGTCCATGCAGGCGGGTCAAATCGAATAGCTCGACGCCCTCCCGCCGAAATTCAGCGGCATACGGCTCTTGGTCCGGATCGATGCCGCCGAGGCGGATTGCGCCTCCATGGAGAGACTTCGATAGCTTCAATGGGGCATCGTCCCGCGACACGAACAATGCGAAGCGTGGCCGTACCGCTCCCATGTCGTGCAATTGCGTACGGAAACTGTCGGCGTCTACGTCGGGCGCAACGAACAGCACGTTCTTGATCTTGGCCCCAATGCGGCCAGCTATCGCTCGCGCGCGCAAGGTTTCGAACGTGAGATAGCACCCCATCGAGTGACACAGGACGGTCACTTCCTTGACGTTCGGAGTAGCGGCGATCGCATCGAGCACTTGCGAAAATGCATCTCGAGACTGCGCCGCGCTCTCCGCATCCTCCTTGTAGGCTTCCAGGCTGACGGACCCCCGCGACGGCCAGGAGAACAGGACGGGAGCCCCCGGCGCTCCGGAATCATGAACGATCTGGGCGAACCGGTACACGGCTTCATCGAACCTGTTGTTGAAGCCATGGACGAATACAAGGACTCTTCCACGTGCTCGCGGCTTCTTTGCGGCCGCCGCCAGCGCAGCGCCAAATGCCGGTTTTTCGGCCGCTTCGGCCGAGACCGTCACGAAGTTTAGTCGTGGATCCCCGGGCGAGGAAGTCGGCCACTGAACCTGACCGACAGTGCGCGATGCGTCCGGCGGGATGGAAACGGCGATGGAGGCGTAGTTCACCTGGTCCGCCCGTTCGCTGTCGAACATCGCTGCATTTCCGGCAGCCGTTCGGTTGCGCGTCGTTGCCACCAGCAGCGGGACGACCGACACGCCTTCCGCTTCGACCTGTCCGACGGGTAGCAGCGTGTCCAGAGGCACGCGGCTGCAGGCGCAGCAGCACAGCGCCAAGACGATGAGGCCGAGGGTTGACCGGCAGATCTTCCCGGTTTCGCCATGGCTGAGGGGCGCGCGCCACAAGGGAGTCAGGCTCCTTTAGCCGAGCGGAACAGCAGAAAGTATCCTGCCGGCACGAAGAAGAGTGTCAGGACGGATGCGACGGCTAGTCCCGACATCATGAGCACCGCCATGGGCTGCCACAACGCGCCGCCGGCCAGTGCCATCGGTGCGAGCCCGAGCACCGTGGTGGCGGACGTCAGGAGGATCGGACGAAGCCGTTTTTCCGACGCAGCGACGAGGGCTTTCCGCAGCGGGAGCGTCTCGCGCTCGATGTCGATCTGATCGATCAGCACGATGGCGTTGTTGATGATGATCCCCGACAGGCTGATGATGCCCAGCGTGCCGAAGAACGAGAGCGGTTGTCCCGTCGCCAACAGCCCGAACGGAATGCCAATCAGGATCAGCGGTATGCTGACGAAGGTCAGGAGCGTACGACGGAAGGAGTTGAATTGCAGGATGATCGCCAGCACCATCACGGCGAGCGCGACGGGAAAGCCGGCGGCCAGCTTCTGGTTCGTCTCGGCGCTTTTCTGGATCTCGCCCCCCACGGTCACGTGATAGCCGCCGGTCATGTCCATCTCGTCGAGCCGGGGCTGGATCGATTCCAGTAGCTGCCCGGCCGTCAGGGAGGTGCTGCGGGCCGTGACCGTGATCGTCCGTTCCTGGTTCTTGCGGCGGATCCGCGCGAAGTCGAACCCGGGCTTCAGCCTGGCGACCTGCGCCAGCGAGATAAGCCCGCCGTTCTTCGCGAAGGTGGCGCTGGTGAGGCCTTCCAGGCTCTGCGAGGTGTAGGCGCCGGCGCGCAGTACGATGGGGATGGCGTTGTCGCCTTCGCGGTATATCGAGACCGCGGTGCCGCTGAAGTAGGTGTTCAGCAGTCGGGTCACTTCCTCCGAGGTCACCCCGAGCTGGCGGGCACGGTCCTGGTCGATCTCGACGACCACCTTGACGATCTTGTTGCCCCAATCGTCGTCGTTCTCGCGCACGTCCGGAGCCGCCTGCAGCAGGGATCGGACCCGTTCGCTGAAGCCAAGCAGCCGGTCCCCATCGGACCCCGAGATCTCGAGCTCCACGACGCCGGATTCCACCGCGCCCATGGCCAGCCGCTTGATTTTGAAGCTTGCCTCCGGATGGTTGGCGTAGAGATACTTCCAGGCGCGATCGGCCGCACGCACCGCGCCTTGATAGTCCGTGGTATTGACCAGGAAGAAAGCGGACGCCGGGTCCGGAGGGACGGGGGTCAAGGTGAGGTAGAACCTCGGGCCGCCATCTCCGACGTACAGGATCTGGCTGGAGATTTCAGGGTTGGCCGTTTTGTCGCCCAGCCATCGCTCGATCTCGCGCGCGCGAGCTTCGGTCTGCGAGATGTCGGTCCCGTCAGGCATGTTCATGTAGACCAGAAACTGGCTCCGTTCGCTGAGCGGAAACATCTCCTTTGGAATGCGTGGGAATTGTGTAAGCGCGATCACGACCAGCGCGACGCAACCGGCGAGGACGATGGGCGAGAAGCGCAAGGCCCGGCCGAGCGCGGTGGCATAGAGCCGCTGCAGCCGTGAGGGCGCGGCATCCTCCGTTCCGGAGCCGGCTCGCCGGCCGATGAGCCACACGGTCAAAGCGGGAAGGATGTACAGCGCCGTGATCCAGGATCCCCCAAGCGTGAGCGCCACCACGGCCGCGAGCGAGAACGCATACTCGCCGGACGCTCCGGACAGCAGCATGAGCGGCAAGAACGCCGCTATCGTAGTGATCGAAGAGATCAGGAGCGGCAGCGCATACTGTGCTCCGGACGCCAATCCGGCCTCCTCGGGAGGCACTCCGCGGCCGATCCGGCTCACGATGTCCTCGACGATCACGACGCCATTGTCGACCAGCAGACCGAGCGCGATGATGATCGCCGCGATCGAGACCTGCTCAAGCGCGATCCCAAGAGCCCGCATCCCGATCAACGAGAACATCACGGCGAACGGCACGATCATCGCGGCGATGGTGCCCGCCCGCAGGCCCAAGAAGACCACCACCAGCACGGCCACCACGACGAAGGTCTGGGCCACGCTGGAGAGGGCCGAATTGACGGAGGCGCTGACCTGATCGGCCTGGTAGGTGGGGAAGGAGAGGGCGAAGCCGATCGGGAGCCGCTGCTCAAATTCGCGTGCCGCCGTACGGAGCTTGACACCGATCTGGGTGACATCCTGGTCCGGCTGCATGATCACGCTGAGGACTACAGCAGGACGGCCGTTGAAATAGATCGGCTTAACCTTTGGAGAGACGTAATCCCGGCGGACAGTGACGATGTCAGCGAGCCGGACCAGGCTGTCGGTGCTGCCCACACGGGTCAGCATGGTCTCGATCGCCCGCACGTTCGGGAAATCTCCGGAGGTCTCCAGCAGGAGGCGCGTGCCGTCCGCGTTGATGTTGCCGGACGGCAGCACCACGTTCTGCCCCTGTAGGTCCTTGATCAAAGCGTTCACCTGAACGCCGATCGCGGCCAACTTCCGGGTATCGAGTTCGAGCCAGACCCGTTCGTCCTGTACGCCGTGAAGCTCGACCTTGGAGATGCCGGCGATCTGGTACAGCTTCTTCCGGAAATCCTCGGCCGCATCCTTCAGCTCGCGCGGCGAAAAGCCTTCGCCCGTGATGGCGATGGTGGCGATCGCAACGTCGCCGAAGTCGCTGTTGACAAAGGGTCCAACGACGCCGTCGGGCAGTTCGACCTTAGCATCGGCCATCTTGTCGCGAAGCCGCTGCCAGGTGGCAGTGACGTTCGCGACCTCGTCCTTCAAGTCGACATAGATCGTCAGGGATCCTTCGCCCGCAAGCGTCCTGATGTCCTTGACCTCGGCGAGCTCGCGTACTTTTCGTTCGATGGGAATCGCGACTAGATTTTCCATCCGCTCGGGGGCCATGCCCGGGAAGAGGGCCGACACGACCGCAGTCCGGATGACGATCACGGGGTCTTCGCGCTTCGGGAAGTTCGGATAGAGCCCGATCCCGGCGATCAGAAGCCCGATCATGGCCATGATCGTGAATCGAGACCGTGCAAGTCCGAATCGGGTGAGGAGATTCACGGCGCGGCGTCCTCCAAGGGAAGCAGCTTCACCTTCTGTCCGTCGGCGAGGTACGACACCCCGGCCGAGGCCAGGATATCGCCTGGCTTGACGCCCTCCACGACGACCAGGCGATTGTCCCGGATCCCGCCGACGGTGATGGTGCGTTTCTTCACAGTCGAACTTGCCTCGTCGTAACCAAACACGGTCCCGGTATTCTGCAGCACCCTTCCGCCGTCGGGCACAAGCACGCTGAGCGGGACGAGGAAGCCGCTGCGACCCACGACCAAGGGCTCTTCGATCGTGACCTCGACCGACATGCCGGCGTTCAGACCCGGGGCGGTGTTCTCGAGCCGGACGACAACCGGGAAGGCCGACACTTGCTCCGCCTTCGACCCGAGCTCCTTGATCTCGCCCTTGAGCGGCAGGTCAGGCTTGTCGGCGACCTTGACCGCAATCTTGGCTCCAACCTTTAGATTCTGGAAAGTCGCGGCCGGGACCAGAAAGGACATCTCGAAGCTGTCGTCGCTGTAGAGCGCGGCCACCGGCTGCCCCGCAGCGACTTGCGCAAACGATTTGACTTCGACCCGGGAGATGGTCCCGGCGAAGGGGGCCAGCAGCTTGCTCCGGTCCAGGTTTTGGTTGGCCAATTCGAGTTGGCGCCGTGCCTGGTCAACTTGGGCCCTGGAGCTGAGCAGGGTGGCGTTCGACTGTTCGAAAGCCGCTTGGGTGGAGACGCCCCGCTTCAGGAGCTCTTCCTTGCGCTGGAAGTCCGACTGAGCGTTGTCGAGCTGCGCCTGCGCCTGCTGCACACCGGCGCTGGCCTGGTCCACCTGGCTCTGCAGCGATCTCGGGTCGATTTCGGCGAGGACGTCCCCGAGTTGCACCTTCTGGCCGACGGTGAGGCCAACGGTCTTCAACTGCCCGCCGATCTCGAACGAGAGGCTGCTGACGTCGGCCGGCTGCAGCACGCTCGGAAAGCGCCGAACACGGCTTTCGGCTGTCGCAGCGACCTTGTAGGCGCGCAGACCGCGGACAGGCTGTTCGTTCGCTTCCTTCTTCTTCTCTCCACAGCCCTGCAGGCCGACGACAAGGAGGCCCAAAGCGGTGAATCGCGCGAGATGTCGGATCATCGGGCATTCCTCGAGTCCTGCCGAATTCGACCGTTCGGAGCGGCCGCGTAGTTCCGGCAAATCACGGCACCACCGCGAAAAACAGAAACGCGGCGAAGATGACCAGGTGGACGACGCCCTGCAGCACCGTGGTGCGCCCGGTCCCGAGCGTGATTACGCTCAACAGCAGCGTGAGCATCAGCAGGCCCAAATCCTTTATGTCCAACCCGAGTTCGAGCCGATAACCCATCGCGATCGAGACCGCGGCGACCGCGGGGATCGTCAGCCCGATGGTCGCAAGCGCCGAGCCCAGGGCCAGGTTGAGACTGGTCTGCAGCCGGTCGCTTTGGGCCGCCTTCACGGCCGCCACCGCCTCGGGAAGAAGAACGAGCGCGGCGATGATCGTGCCGACGACTGCCTTGGGCACCTGAAGATAATCGATGGCGCTCTCCACGCTGGGGGTCAGGACCTTTGCAAGGCCCACGACGGCCACAAGGGAGACGACGAGGAGAGCGGCACTCAGACCGGTCGTTCTGTTGTCCGGAGGAGGCGAATGCTCGTCCGCCGTGGCACCCTTCGCGGCCAGGAAATAGTCACGGTGCCTGATCGTCTGAACGAAAACGAACGCCAGGTACAGAACCAAGGACGCAAGCGCGGCGAACACCAGCTGCGAGGTGTTGTACAGCGGGCCGAGTTCTTGCGCCGCAAGGTTCGGAAGCACCATCGTGAGGCTGGTGAGAGCGACGAGCACGGCGAGAGCGGCGCCGGCGCCTTGCGCCTGGAAACCCTGTTCACGGTGCCGGACGCCGCCCCACAGCAGGCAGGCCCCCACGATGCCGTTGCAGACGATCATGACCGCCGCGAAGACCGTGTCCCGGGCCAGTCCGGCTTTCTCGGCAGGCGCTGCGATCATCACCGAGACGATGAGCGCCGTCTCGATCACGGTCACCGCTAACGCGAGGATCAGGGTGCCGAACGGCTCGCCGACGCGGTGAGCGACCACCTCGGCGTGGTATACGGCGGCGAAGACCGTGCCGAACAGGGCCGCGCCGGCGGCTGCGTATACAATTCCGCCGCCGCCGAGAACCAGGCTGAGCAACAAGATGGCCCAGGCGAGAGCCGGCCAAATCCACGTCCAGCGCGCTGTCGTACCCACCACACCCATGTCGATCCCCCGGTTCTTGATCGCGTCTCAGGCGCGATTCTCATCCCGACGGCCGGCGCCAAGTACTGTGATGGGCCGGCCTCTTGTGACCTCCCATCATACGCGGGAACCTCCAATGATTGAAAGACATCCGGAAACAGCCAGGGGTTTTCCTCGCGGCTTAGGTCCGCTTCGGGTCTTGGTTGTGTGGAAACACAGCTCAAAGGCGGCCGTGGTCGACAATCGTTGCAGGCCGCCGATGTTTTCGCGTCGGATCGTCTATGTAACCGGCTGAGGTGGTTATTGGGACGCGCGGCGTCGCTTTTGGACGCACTTCCCGCCTTCAGGTCGCTCGGATAGCTGCAATCAGGCTCGGTTTGCCGACGATGTTCATCACCCGAGTGAGGTTATAGGCCAGGACGTGCAAGGCCATCTCAGCGGCTACATTCCGTAGGCGCTTCATCAGGAAGTGTGTCGCACCCATACGGGCTTTGATCGTGCCGAAGGGATGCTCGACCGTCTCGCGCCGCGTCCGCATGGCGTCGGGATTGGAATCCAGCCGTCTCTGAACCTCCTCGATCACATACTCATGCTCCCAGCGCGTTATGCGGCGCTCCTTTGACGGCGTGCATTGGCTCTTGATCGCGCAGCCCTGGCACGCTGCTGTCGACCAGTAACGGCGCAGCGTCATTCCGTGCTCGATGTTGGTGTAGTGATGGGGCAGCAGCTGGCCGGATGGGCAGCGGTAGACGTCCTCATCGGGCAGGTAGGCGAAGTCCTGTTTGCCGAACCGGCCCTCCGCCTTGGCGTTCGACGTCATGGGCTTGGGCAAGGTGACTGTAACGCCAGCCTGTTCGCAGGCTAATATCTCTTCTCCATCGAAGTAGCCACGGTCGGCGACTGCCTCGAGTTTGTCCGCTTCGAGCACTTCTTTGGCTTGCTTCGACATCCGAGCAAGCTGCCCACGGTCGTTGCCGACGTTTACGACCTCATGCGTAACGATCAGATGGTGTTCGGTGTCCACCGCGACCTGGACATTGTAGCCGACGACGCCCGATCCGCGTCCACTGGTGGCCATAGAACGGGCATCCGGATCGGTGAGCGATATCTGTTGATCCGGTGCGTTGCGCATCTGCGCATCAAGCACTTCGAGGCGGCTCATCTCCTGCTTCAGCCGAGTGATCTTTTCCTTGATCCTCGTCGTCTTGATGCTGATCGCTTCCGATGGCTCCTGGCGATCGGCACTATCGAGTTGACGCAGATATCGACCGACGCTTTCCTCGATCTGCGCCATCCGCCTCGCCATCTTGGCATGCGTGAAGTTGCGGTCTCGGTTGTTCACCGCCTTGAACTTGCTGCCGTCGATGGCGACGCTTGGGGTCTGCAACAGGCCCATTTGCCGGCATAGGGCAACGAACTTCGCGCAAACCTTCCGGATCGCCACGCCATTGTCCTTCCGAAAGTCCGCGATTGTCTTGTGATCGGGAGCCAGGCGCCCGATCAGCCACATCACCTCGATATTGCGGCAAGCCTCACGTTCCAGGCGGCGACTGGATTGCACCCGATTGAGATAACCGTAGATGTAAAGCCTCAGAAGAACTGCCGGATGATAGGAGGGCCGACCCGTCTCCTTGGCGATCACACGCTCAAACCCCAGTCCATGCAGGTCGAGCGCCTCGACGAACGCATCGATCACATGGACCGCGTTGTCCTCGCTTACCCAATCCTCCAGGCAGTCCGGTAAGAGCGTCAGCTGGGATCTGTCCGCGCCTTCAACGAAGCGTCCCATCCGTATCCTCCAATCAGGAAGCGGAGGAATAGTAGCCGACTCGTGGCTTTTCACACAGCCAGGGTCACAAGCGGTCCTCGACAGATTGCGCGGCAAGTCAGCTGAGGGGCCAGAAGCCGACTCGTTGGTCGACCGCAGCCGGTCACGACCACCAAGCCTGCTCAATTCTTCATTGCTCTTGCCGCCTGTTCCAAACTGGCCGGAACGATCACGCGATGAAACGGTGCTATCGTAGCAAGATAGATGCGCCCCAGTCGGTTATGGCAATGCACCACGGTACCCGCGACCAGCTCGCGCCCATTTGCTGCATCGGCGCGAAGTTGAATGGTGACGCGGAAGTCGAGATGCCGGTCATCCGCACCCACGACCAACTCCGTCGCACTCTTTGACAGCACCGGGAAGAAGCCGATAACCGGCCCACGCGCCGCCGCGGCAAGACCGACGGCGCGCGACGATTTGACCGCGACTGCCGCCATCACCACATCGCGGACACGCGTGAGCGCACGAATCCACCACGCCTGTCGCTCGAGCGCGGCGCGTGCCAGCACCTCTACATCATCGCTGGCGCCCGCCGGCAGTTGAATTGCAAAGGCGTCCAAAAGGTCCGCGCCCGCGTAAAGCGGCGCAAGCACGCTGTTGCTGGGCATCGGCACGGCGCGCGCTTTTGTCATGGGATCAGGTACCGCATGCCGGGGAGGCGCGTAGCGCAGCCGGCGTTGCAGAGGATCTTGCCGCCGCCGTCCTTTTATATCCACGCGCTCTGCAACGCAACAATCCTGCGGCGCACATGTCTCAGTTAGGCCAAAAGGCCAGCTGGCAGCGATGTCTGCTTCGGTCCGCTTCCCCCTCGAGGAGCGGCACTTACCCATACGCGCTTCCCAGGTCGTCATCTTTCCTCCGGCCGAAGTGTCGCAAACTCCTCCCGTCCTCCATATGTTGCCTCCATGAAAAAGATCGGATTCCTCTCCTTCGGGCACTGGACGCCCTCGCCGCAATCGCAGACCCGCTCGGCTGCGGACACGCTGCTGCAATCCATCGAGCTTGCGGTTGCGGCGGAAGAGCTCGGCGCCGATGGCGCCTATTTCCGCGTGCACCATTTCGCGCGCCAGCTCGCCTCGCCCTTTCCGCTGCTGGCCGCGGTCGGCGCCAGGACCAGCAAGGTCGAGATCGGCACGGCCGTGATCGACATGCGCTACGAGAACCCGCTGTATATGGCGGAGGACGCAGGCTCTGCCGATCTCATCGCCGGCGGGCGCCTCCAGCTCGGCATCAGCCGCGGCTCGCCCGAGCAGGTGATCGATGGCTGGCGCTATTTCGGCTACGGGCCGGCCGACGGCGAGAGCGACGCCGACATGGGCCGGCGTCATGCCGAGGTCTTTCTCGACATCTTGCGCGGCGAAGGTTTTGCAAAACCCAACCCGCAGCCGATGTTCCCAAATCCACCGGGGCTGTTGCGGCTCGAACCGCATGCGGAAGGTCTGCGCGAGAGGATCTGGTGGGGTGCCGGCTCGAACGCCACGGCGGTCTGGGCCGCCAGGCACGGCATGAATCTGCAGAGCTCGACGCTCAAGAACGACGAGACCGGCGAAGCCTTCCACGTGCAGCAGGCCGCGCAAATCCGTACCTATCGCGCAGCCTGGAAAGAGGCCGGCCACCCCCGCGAGCCGCGCGTCTCCGTCAGCCGCAGCATCTTCGCGCTGATCGACGATCGCGACCGCGCCTATTTCGGCGGCGAGCGCGGCAGCGAGGACCAGGTCGGCTTCATCGACCCGCGCACCCGCGCGATCTTCGGCCGCTCCTATGCGGCGGAGCCTGATGTGCTGATCGAGCAGCTCCGAACGGACGAGGCGATCGCCGAGGCGGACACGTTGCTGTTGACGATTCCGAACCAGCTCGGCGTCGACTATTGCGCGCACGCCATCGAGGCGATCCTCACGCATGTGGCGCCTGCGCTGGGGTGCGGTGACGCCTGGACTGCCGCACAATTTTTAAAGGTTACGGCTTTTAAAGGCTACGTCGCGGGCTGGTAGTGTGCCAGCCGCTCCGGATCGGCATCCGGAACGGAGACCGTCTGCGCCCTGATCTGGCTGCCGATGACCAGTCCGGTGAGCGAGAGCATGAGCCCCAGCGCCAGCGGCGCGAACAAGGCCTCTTCCTGAAACAATCCATTCAGCAGCACGACCATGACGCCGAAGCCCGCGAGCCCCTGCGTCAGATATCCGGAGAACGCATAAAGACGCCAGGCCTTCAGCGCCACCGCGAAATGAAACGCCAGCGGAACGAGGGCGGCGATGCCCATCTGGTACAGCAGGACCCCGATCGCACTCTCGACGGCGCCGTTGGTCGTTCCGGCGGCCTGCGCGGCGCTCCAGTCGATCGAGAAATAATCGTCCGACAGATTTCCGCCGACGCCCAGGCCGCGGCCAAACGGCTTTTCGAGAAATCCGTTCAAGCCGCCCATGAGGCCGAGGACGTGATAGTCGCCGATCTGCAAGCCGACGCGGATCGCGACAATTGCAAACACGATCAAGGCCACGAAGCCGAGCCATAGCGTCACCACGGCGCCGAGCAGACGGGTCGATATCCAGGCCGTGGCGACGAACACCACCACGATGAGCGCTCCCTTCACGCTGCAAACGATCAGCAGCGGCAACGCCACGAGGGCCAGAACCGGACGCCCTACCGAAAACAGGAAAAGCCCGAAAAACGCGATCCCGTACGCGAAGCTGATCGGGTGCATATTCGGCCCGTGGATGCGGAGGATCTTCGACACGCCGAACCCTTCGAGCAGGGGCGTATTGAGAAAGTCGAAGCTGAAGCGATCCTTCAGATCGACCGGCACGTTGCCGGTGGCGCGCATCTCGGCTTCCCAAGCGCCGGAGCGGGCCGCCTTGAGCTCGTCGAAACCCCAGAACGTGTAGCCGTTGGTGACGGCCAGCCAGAAATCCCGAAACGCAAACTCGACGTATCCGCACAGGATCAGAATGACTCCAAGCGTCACCAGGAACGGCGTGGCGCGAACCTCATAGGTCGCGGCCGTCAGCAGCGAGAGCTGAAACAGGAACAGCGGCAGCACGATGTTGCGCAGATAGACCGTTGCCGCCTGGCCGTCCTGGACGAAGCCGATCGCGAAATACAACGACACCACGGCGAGGGTCACGACGCCCCAGCGCATGATCTGATTGACCTCAGTCGACCGGTTCCTTTGGCCGGCGACGTAGAGCCCAAATGTCGTCAGCCACATCACGGAGCAGACGAGAAAATTATAGCCTTTGATGAAGTCCAGGTCGGACGGCGCCGAAATCAGCGGCGACAGGATCGAGACGAACAGGTTCTGGAAGAACAGGACGAAGATCGCGATCGCCGGCGCGTAGGTTGGAGCCGCAACCACGATGGCGATGGCGACGAGAACTTCGACGGTCAGGGACAGGACCGGGCTCGCCCCGTGCAGGACCGGCACAAAGCCGATGGTTGCGATGGCGATGCAGAGCGTCGGGATCAGCTCGCGCCAAGGCGAACGTGAAGGCGAACGCGAAGGCTCGGGACAGCCCGCCTGCACGGCTTGAAGATGCGGTGAGGTCCCGCCACTCATGACTCGTCCTTTGGCGCAGCGCGGCGGCCACGATAGCGGCAGGATGCGTAAGGATTCGTTAGCGATGACGGACCGGCTTCAGCGGCGGCCCGGCTTCGCGGCGCCGAACAGCGCGCGCATGACGTCGGGATCGGGCTTGCCGGTCCCGTTTTCGAGCAGGCCGAATCCCTGCGCCAGCTCCCAATGCGCCCAGCCCCAGCAATGCGCCCGCGCATATGCGGTCACGGCCGCGAGCCAGCGTACGCGGCTGTCCCGGGGCGCCGCGGCTTTCAACACGCCAAATTCGTTGATGATGATCGGCCGCGAAAATTGCTGCTGCCACGCGACCGCGGGCGCGAGCCAGCGGCTGACATCCGGCTTGTCCCTGGCGGCGGCAATCGCCGTGTCGAGCATGAGGAGCGCCTTCGTCGCGCCTCTGTCCTGCAAATCCCGGCGGAGCGCCTGAACCCCGGGATCGCCGGCGCTGATCGGATAACGCAGATCCGTGATGTCGTGCAGCGGATCCTGCACGTCCCAGTGGCCCTGGTGTGTGAACACCATGGGATCGTAGAAATGGATGGCGTAGACGACGTTTGGATCCGGCAACGGGCGAAACCGCGGCAGCGAGTCCGCGCGTTGCCAGTCGACCGGGCCGACGATCAGCGTGGTCGCGGGAAGCAATTGGCGAACGAAGGCGGCGAGCGTTTCGACCTGCTTTTGCCATCTGCCGGCTTCGATGTCGGGCTCATTGAGCAGCTCGGCGAACACGCGGTCGGCCGGGAACGATTGAATGACCCGGGCGAGCGTGCCCCACGCATCCTCCAGCTCGCGCAGCGAGGCGTCGGCGTCGTCCTTGTGCAGGCGATTGAAACGATCGCCGGGATGAAGATCGACGGAGATTGAATAGCCGAGCGAGATGAGCTGCTTCAATGCCTTGTCGAGCGCACGCAGCGTCTCATCGCGTTCCGCTTTCGAAGCGAAGCGCAGCATCACGCGCTCGGCCGGCACCGGCAAGCGGACATGACTCATCCCCGCCTTGCGAAGCTGCTGCAGCAATTCGCGAGTTGGAGGCGCGGATTTTTCGCCATTGATCCAGCCGTCGGCATTGAACCCGCGCGACAGTGCGGCGAGCCTGTGCGGCGCGACGGTCTGCGAGGCAGGTACGCAAGTTTCGGCCGATGTCGCGGAGGCGAGCGACGTTGGCATCAAGATCGTGGATAGCAAGATCGTGGCAAGGAGCAGACGACGGCACGGCGTCGCCATCGTCAAACCGCCCTGCTAAGCGCACCGCCGTCAGGGTGAGGCGCGGCAGAGCCGGCGGGCGCATGATTGACGACGAGACCGGTCGGCACGGTGTCGTACTTCGACAGCGCGGCGGTCACCCGTCGCATCGCCGCCGAACCGAGCTCGCCGGCGCGCACCACCGGGATGATCAGGTCCGCGTGCGCGGCGAGCGCGATCGCATCTGGCTGCAAGGCAAGATTGTTCGCATGGACGATGATCAGGTCGAACTCCGAGCGAATGTCGTCCTCCGGCCGCGCATCGGCCTTCCTGCCGGCGCTCAGCAGCTCGTCGATCGACTGGAGTCCTGCCGTGGTCGAGCCGTCCTGCCATTCGGTCACCGGCGGCTGGGCGCCCGCGAATTCCGGCTGCAGCCGGATCAGCACGCTCATCATGCCGCGATTGACGGCCGCGCGGTTGAGCGAGCGCGCAACGGTATTGCCGCCGGCGCTCTTGCCGACCGACAGCACGAGGGCGACCTTGCAGCCACGCACCGGGGCACGATCGATACGCTCGAGCAGCGGACGCAAGTAAGCGCCGAGATCGAGCTCGGCTGGGGCGGCAATCGGTCGTTGCCAGACAGTGTTGGGCGCAGCTCCCGACATCAGTTCGGGAATGCGGGACCAGACCGGAAGGTTCGGCATCGCCTCGGGTTGCTGCACGGCCGGAGCCGGACGCTTGGCTTGCCGCTTCGGCGTCTCCCTCGCCTCCGCACGCGTGGGCGTTCGAGCCGGAGCCTCGGCAGGATCGGACTTGTCGGACATGCTCGTCATCGCCGCAACCGTAGCGGTTGACGTCAGCAGCGAGCCGATCGCGAGCGCGGCGAGCAGCAGGGCGAGCGGCGGACGCGTCGAGCGCAGCGGCGGGATCGCGGGCGAAGCGATCTTGGTCTGCGAGCTCTGAAGCTGACGCTGCTCGTTGGTCGTCTTGAACCGCGACAAAAACTGCTCGTAGATGTTCTTGTTGGCATCGGCATCGCGCTGCAGCTCCTGCAGCTTCACGAGCGCCTGGCCGTCCACCAGCATCTGCGTCTCGACCGCCTTGAGCTGCTTTTCCAGCGCGGCCTGCTGCTCGAGCTGGGCCTCGTATTCGGACTTCGCGGTGTCGATGTTCTTCTTCCGCTCGACCTCGATCTGCCTGTTGATGTCAGCCAACTGGCTGTAGGAGATCGCAAGATCAGGATGGCGGTCGCCGTAGACCGCCTTCTTCTGTGCGATCTGGTCGTTCAGGGTCGAGCGCTGCGCGCGCAGCATGCTCAGGAGATCCTGCTTCACCGGACCTTCGACATTGGCCTTGAGATCGCGCTGCACCTGCTCGTAACGCGCCTTGGCTTCCTCGGTGCGCGCACGAGCCGCGGAGACCTGCTGGTTCAGGTCGGTCACCCGCAATTGCTGGGTGGTGGAATCCTTGCCGGCATTGAGGATCTTGTGCTCGAGCCGGAAGGCTGCGACGGCGTCTTCCGAGACGCGCAGGCGCTCGCTGAGCGTCTTCAGCCGGTCCTTGAGCCAGTCGGCCGCCTCGTCCGTCGCATCGCTGCGCACGCGGCTCTGGGTCGCGACGAACGCCTCTGCGATGGCATTGGCATAATACGCTGCCCGCTCCGCACTGTTCGAGGTGAACGAGATGGCGATGACGTAAGTCAGGCCGCGACGCGAGATATCGAGGCGGCTGCGGAGTTTTTCGAGCAGGCGCGTCATGTCGGTATGACCGCCTGCGATATCCTCGTCGTCGGCGATCTTGAGCTTCTCGATCAGGGGCCGGAGAAAGCCGTCCGATTTGGCGATCTCGATCTGGCTCTGAAGCGCAGCGGCGTCCTGGCCGATGCCAGGCAGCACGTCCTGGTCCGTGGTCACGCGCAGCTCGCGGGGATCGACCACGACGAGCGCCGTCGCGGCATAGCGGACCGGCAGCACCATCAGCACGGCGACGCCGAGCGCGAAGAGTGCCAGCGCCAGCATCAGGATGCGCCGGCCGTTCTCACGCAGAAAAGAGAACGCGCCGGTGAGGGTCAGCGATCCCTTGATCAGCGCGGGGGCGGTGTTGTCGGGGGTCGCCGCCGCAGCCCGCGGCGCTTCCCACGAAGCCGCGGGCTCCGTCGGGGCGATGCTTCGCGGAGATGCGCTTCTACCGAACGCCATGGGGTTGGACTCGAAATCAACTAACAGGCACAGCCTAGAGACTTGCTGCACCGTAAATATCCATGGTTAACCCGCGGTTACGGCTGCCGCGAAGCTCGGTAAACGATTCGTTAAGGAGACGACGCACGGCCCTGCGCGGAGAGGGGTTCCGTGCGTCCGGATACCGGGCGACACCGAATGCATAAAGTCCGCTATTGGTTGGCGCGGACGCTTGCGGAAGACTTTCTTGCGCTTCGACGACCCGGCGCGCCGGATCTCAAAACAAAGCGGCGTTGCCAGCCTGCCCGTAGATCATTGCGGCCACGAGAGAGAGCAGCAAGCCCGCGCCCGAAAAGATCACGAGGACTTTCAGAGTTTCGACATCAACGTTGGTTCTCGTCGCGCGGGATATCGCCTTTGCCAGTGCAGCCATCATCGCCAGCTCCGAACAGGCCGCGCGAAGGCGCGACCTGTTTTGTCTAGCGTCATTGGGCGCATTTGCGTGTGAAGCAGATTACAAGTGATGTTGCGTGCTGCACCTTACACCGCCGGCCGAGCGTGCCTGGATCTTACCATTCATAGAGCACCACGCTCTTGCCGGCGCAGCAGCGCGTGACGTGCCCCTCGCGTATCACGGGCGGTCGCGCGACCTACATCTTATGCGGGAAACAGCCGACTTGCTGCCACTTTGCGGTGCAGGCTCGCGGCCGGTATTATTCTCAACTGATTCTCGTCTGACGAGGTACGGATGTCGCGGCCGCTCATCGGCGCGGTCCCTGTCAGGCGGAAACGATCTTGGTGCCGAGGATGATTCGGCGTCGTCAGGGGAGGACAATTTGCCATGCCTGGGATGACTGGACTGCAGCTGGCCGGCGCTGTCGCCGCGGAGCGCCCCGGGACGGTCATCCTCCTGAGCACGGGATACGCAGAGATTCCCAGCAACGAACGATCCAGCCTGCCGCGTTTATCAAAGCCATTCGACCAGGCTGCGTTGGCGAAGGCAATCGAGGCGGCAATGCGCGAAGACGAGCCAAGCGGATCCATCGTCGCTTTTCGGCCGAAGAGCGCGTGAAAGCCGGATGATGAATGGCGCACCGTCTGGTGCGGTCCCGATTCGGAAGCGCCAATGGTCCATCAAATCCCGCCGGGAAGCTCAACGCCCGCTTCCGTCAGGTCACGGAGGAATTTCCGCACCAGGAGCATGTTAGTTCTCTGCAACTCGTGATTATTGCCGAACTTGAACTGGTTGGCTTCGGTTACGATCAGACCCTGGTCGGTCTCGCGGAAAATGCCTTGCTTCTTCAAGCGATCGGCGCGCCGCCGAACGGTTTCGATCGGCAGACCGAAAAAGCGGGACAGGGCGGCACGGGAAACGCCCTGCTTGATCTTGTCCGGCTCCACCGCCTGGATACTGCCAAATTGCCGGTCGAGTTCGGGGGTCTTCATGATCTTGAGAACGTTGGCGTTCAGGACCGCATGAATGATCATCAAGTCCAGCGGATCGAAATCGTAGTGGCGGAACATTTCGCTGGCTGCGCACAGCATGTAGGCCAACGAGTGGCGGGAGACGGTTCGGATCAAATCCGACGCGATGTCCTCGCCTTCAGTCGTACCAACCATCACCAGTCCCCGCTTCTACAGATGTCCGGTCCGACGCCCACAAGCCGGTTCTATGTATCCGTGGCGCACCACGCGTGAGGCAGGACCGGTCTGCTGTTCCCCCAATATGGGTATGGTTGCGGTTCAATCGGGTCAATAGCCGGCTTGTCGGCAATATCATTTTCACCGATACGGGATTGAGTGGCCGGGCGCGCAATTGGCGCGTGCCAACGGTGGTCGTGGGCCAAATGACATTCATCATCGAAGCTGTAAAAGACGACTGCCGCACCGTGGATTTCCGTGACAGCGCGATCGTTGCGGTGATCCTGGCCCGCAAGCATGCGGTGAATGGTTTTGTGGTGTCGATCACGGCTCCGGACGGGCAGCTTTTTTCCGCCGATCAGTTCAACCGTTTGCTGACGAGCAAGGGGCTTGGTTCGGATCCGGCGGCGCAAGATGTAGGGCGGCGCTAAAGCGGGCTTTGTCGGCGGTACGCAGAATCCCGAACAGTGCAATTGATTGTCATCGCGCCGAAACGGGTGCGCCGCCTGCGGACGAAACGAATGGATGCGGGAAATCGGCGTCGATCGCGTATTCGAAAATGGCGCGCCCGGAACGATTCGAACGTCCGACCCTCAGATTCGTAGTCTGATGCTCTATCCAGCTGAGCTACGGGCGCGTTTTTCGCTGACATTGCGGGCGTGGCCCGCAGGCAGCCCCCGGCGACGCCGGAGGGGTGCGAAAGAGCGCCCTGACTAACCGCTCTTGCCCCAATTGGCAAGGTCCGGATTGAGGTGATTTTGCTGGGAAATGACGGTTTCCGCACTCAGCCGCCGGCCGACCTACGCCCGCGCCCGCTCGTTGCGGACGGAGAGCAGTTCCACGGGGCGGTCGGGGATGACGATCCGGAAGGTGGCACCGATGGTGCCTTCGACCAGATGGATGTCGCCGCCATGGGCGCGGACCAGCTCGGCGGCGATGGCAAGGCCGAGGCCGCTGCCGCCGGGGCGGCCGGAGGTCTGGAACGCCTCGAACAGGTGTTCGCGAGTCTTCTGCGGCACGCCAGGGCCGGTATCGGAGACCTCGAGGATGGCGACCGCGCCCTCGCGTTTTCCCGTGATCCGGATCTGCTGCGCGCCGCCCTCGGCGGACGCATGGCTTTCCAGCGCTTGGGCGGCGTTGCGGACGAGGTTGAGCAGCACGCGGAAGAGCTGGTCGGGATCGGCATCGACCGCGAGCCCGCGCTCGATTGCGGCGACCCAGGAGATCGAGGCGTCGGAGGCAAGGCCAGCGGTCTCGCGCACCTCAAGCACCACCGGCTCGATCATGATCATGCGCCGGTCGGGCGCGGCTTCCTGGGCGCGGCCGTAAGACAAGGTCGACTGACAGAAGGCGATGGCGCGCTCGAGCGAGCGGACGAGTTTTGGCGCAAAGCGCTGCACCCGCGGATCCGGCACGCTGGCGAGCTGGTCCGACAGGAGTTGTGCCGAGGCCAGCAGATTGCGCAGGTCGTGATTGATCTTGGAGACGGCGAGGCCGAGGGCGGCGAGCCGGCTCTTCTGATGCAGCATCGACATCAGGTCGCGCTGCATGTCCGACAATTCACGCTCGGCAACGCCGATCTCGTCGCTGCGCTGGCTCGGCACGATGATCCCCGCCGAACTCTCGGGATTTTCGTGGAAGCCGACCAGGCTCGCGGTCAGCCGCCGCATCGGGCGCACGAAGAGATAATGCATGGCGAGATAGACGAGGCCCGCGGTCAACACAGCGATGATCAGCGCGACCACCACGACGTTGCGGGAGAAGCGGTACATCGACTGCCGCAGCGGCAGCTCGTCGGTGACGATCTCCATGAACTGGGCGTTGCCGACGCCGGGCCCGACGATCCGGATGGCCTGGTTGCCGGTCTCCAGCATCATCCGGAACGAGCCGGTGATCGCCTCCCACGCCGTCATGTCGCGTAGGTCGATGTCGTGCTCGATCGCGGCGGGCAGATTGTCGCTGGCGAGCAGACGGCGCTGCTGGCCCATCTTGATGGCGACGGCGCGCGCATTGATGCTTTTCAGGATCTCGCGCGAGAGCGAATCGGGGACCATGCCGAGCGGCGCCGCATCGAGCACCAGCGCCGCCGTGTTGGCCGCGGCGACGCGGTCGTTGAGCCGGTTGACCCAGAAGTTGGCGATGGCCGGCACGTAGAGCAGGATGGCCGCGATCATCACCAGGGGGACGGTGAGCAGCAGCAGCTTGCCGGACAGCCCAAGTCCGCGCGTCCCACGCGGCAGCGCCGCCGGCGGGTCCCGCTGATCCCCATCCTGGATCGGCTGGAGGTCTGTCGCTGCCACGAAATTCGCCCTCGCTGCCTTTACCGGGTTGAAGATTTGGCTGGTGAAGGGTTTGGCGCGTACGAAGATGCGGCCCGCCCCCAGCGCGGTCAAATTACAGATCGTCAATCTGCCAAGGTCGGATGTAAGCGCAGATTTGGCGAGTCGCTACCTCAAGGGTAAAAAACCCCGCACAAACAGCGATATTCGCCGGAATTGAGCTCTTGTGCGGCGTTGACGAAAAGAAGGCGCTCGCTTATAAGCCGCGCAATTGTCCGCGATGACCCGGTGTGACCGCCGGGAGCGGCTCTCTTGGGGCCGAAAAAGGCCCGTTTTGGGCAGCATCTTCCGGACTTTATCATCAATTCTACAGGCAAATTGCCCGGTCAGCGGAGAAAAACCCGTGAAGCGGACTTATCAACCCAGCAAACTGGTGCGCAAGCGCCGTCACGGCTTCCGTGCCCGTCTCGCCACGGCCGGCGGCCGAAAGGTGCTCGCCGCCCGCCGCGCTCGCGGCCGCAAGCGTCTGAGCGCCTGAGCCGGACCCCCTTTTTGGGATTTCATCATGGATCGGCTGAGGCAGCGAGCGGATTTCCTCGCCGTTGCCAATGGCGCGCGGGTGAATAGCCCCGCGTTCGTCCTGCAAAGCCGCGGTCGCGACGATAGCGGCCCAATCCGGATCGGCTTCACCGTCACCAAAAAGAACGGCAACGCCCCCGAGCGCAATCGCATCCGGCGCCGGCTTCGCGAACTGGTGAAGCGGCTCGATCCGGTGTCGATGCAGCCCCATCATGATTATGTGCTGGTCGGCCGAAGGGACGCGCTCTCGCGCGGCTTCGCCACCATGCTCGACGATCTGCGCATAGCGTTCGCGAAGCCCGCGCGGCATACGCACAAGGGACGCGGCTCAAAAAGCAGCCCAACAACCGACGGCTTAAAGCCCGGCCCCGCTCCTGCGACCAGCCGCAAACCGGATTGATGACGAGAGAATGATGACCGACAACCGCAATACCATCCTCGCCGTCATTCTGTCGGGCTTCGTGCTGATCGCCTGGCAATATTTCTACAACATGCCGGCGATGGAGAAGCAGCGCGCCCAGCAACAGGCGCAGGCCGAGCTGCAGAAGACCACGCCGCAGCCGACGGCTTCCGCTACGCCGGGCGCCACGCCGCAGGCCGGCAGCACGGCCCAGCCGTCGACGCCGAGCGCGAACCAGCAAGCCCAGCCGGTTCAAAGCCGTGACACCGCCATTGCTGCCAGCCCGCGCGTGAAGATCGAGACGCCGCGGATCGCCGGCAGCATCTCGCTGAAGGGCGGACGCATCGACGATGTCGCGCTGGTGCAATTCCGCGAAACGGTCGATCCGAAGTCACCGCCGATTATTCTGTATTCGCCCTCGGGGACCGCGGAGCCGTATTACGCCGAGTTCGGCTGGGTACCGGCGACGGGCGTGACGGCGAAACTGCCGGACGCGCAGACCGTCTGGCAGCAGGACGGCAGCGGCAGCCTGACGCCGACGACCCCGGTGCTGCTGAAATGGGACAATGGCGAGGGCCTCAACTTCCGTCGCACCATCTCGGTCGACGACCACTACCTCTTTACCGTCAAGGACGAGGTGAGCAATGTCGGCAACGCGCCGGTCACGCTCTATCCGTTCGCACTGATCTCGCGCCACGGCACGCCGCAGGTCTCCGGCTACTACATCCTGCATGAAGGCCTGATCGGCTATCTCGATGGCTTGCAGGAATACGCCTACAAGAAAATCGACGAAGCCAGGACGGTGAACTTCAAGGCCACCAATGGCTGGCTCGGCATGACCGACAAATACTGGGCCTCGGCGCTGCTGCCGGACACCAGTGCGCAGATTCAGGCGCGCTTCTCGTCGAATCCGAGTGGCAACGTCCACACCTACCAGACCGATTATCTGCTCGATCCGGTCACCGTCGCGATCGGCGGCTCCGCGACCGCGAACGCGCGGCTGTTCGCCGGCGCCAAGGAAGCCAGCGTTGTCGGCATCAACTTCCCGCTCGCCGGCCATGGCGGCTACAACAAGGAACTCGGCCTCAACCATTTCGATCTGTTGATCGACTGGGGCTGGTTCTA
This sequence comes from Bradyrhizobium sp. CW1, assembly GCF_023100665.1. NCBI lineage: Bacteria > Pseudomonadati > Pseudomonadota > Alphaproteobacteria > Hyphomicrobiales > Nitrobacteraceae > Bradyrhizobium > Bradyrhizobium sp. CW1. The sequence goes on along the minus strand of NZ_CP064684.1, from coordinate 612,318 downwards.
CTTCATCACCAAGCCGATGTTCCTCGGCCTCGACTTCTTCTACCGCTTCTTCGGCAATTTCGGCATCTCGATCCTGCTCGTGACCGTGATCGTGAAGCTCCTGTTCTTCCCGCTGGCGAACAAGTCCTACGCCTCGATGGCGAAGATGAAGTCGGTCCAACCGCAGCTTCAGGCGCTGAAGGAGCGCTACCCTGACGACAAGGTGAAGCAGCAGCAGGAGATGATGGAGATCTACCGCAAGGAGAAGATCAATCCGGTCGCCGGCTGTCTTCCCGTGGTGATCCAGATCCCGGTGTTCTTCTCGCTGTACAAGGTGCTGTTCGTCACCATCGAGATGCGGCACGCGCCGTTCTTCGGCTGGATCAAGGATCTTTCCGCGCCGGACCCGACCAACCTGTTCACTCTGTTCGGGCTGATCCCGTTCGATCCGACCACCATTCCCGTGTTCGGCCACTACCTCGCGCTCGGCATCTGGCCGATCATCATGGGCATCACGATGTGGTTCCAGATGAAGCTGAATCCGACGCCGCCGGATCCGACGCAGCAGATGATCTTCAACTGGATGCCGCTGATCTTCACCTTCATGCTGGCGGGCTTCCCGGCGGGCCTCGTGATCTACTGGGCCTGGAACAACACGCTCTCGGTGCTTCAGCAGAGCTTCATCATGCGCCGCAACGGCGTGAAGGTGGAGCTGTTCGACAATCTCAAGGCGACGTTCGCGAAGAAGGCGACGTAGCGGTCGTCATTGCGAGGCAAAGCGACGAAGCAATCCAGAGTCCCTTCGCGGATGCATTTTTGGATTACTTCGCTTCGCTCGCAATGACGCGGACAAACAGAAAGCCTTCGCATGACCGACGACAAAGATGCGAAGCTGATCGAGGTCGGGCGAAAGCTGTTCACGCGCGACTGGCAGTTCATCTGGGCCTCGCCCTCGACTGAAACGCTGCCGCCGATGGCGGGGCTGGAGATCGCTTTTGCCGGCCGCTCCAATGTCGGCAAGTCCAGCCTGATCAACGCGCTGACCGGCCGCAACGCGCTCGCGCGCACCTCGCATACGCCGGGCCGCACCCAGGAGCTGATCTTCTTCGAGGTCCCCGGGAAAAGTGACCTGCGCCTGGTCGACATGCCCGGCTATGGCTATGCCAAGGCACCGAAGAGCCAGGTCGCGTCCTGGACCGAGCTGATCCACAAATTCCTGCTCGGACGCGCGAGCCTCGCGCGCGTCTACGTGCTGGTCGACGCGCGGCACGGCCTCAAGGACGTCGATCTCGAAGTCCTGAAGACACTCGATCGCTCCGCGGTCAGCTACCAGCTGGTTCTGACCAAGGCCGACCAGATCAAGGCCGCCGAGCTTCAATCGCGCATCGTCGAGACCGAGGCCGCGCTCGCCAAGCGTCCGGCCGCGTTCCCGAACGTGCTCGCGACCTCGTCGCGGAGCGCAACCGGCATGGCCGAGCTGCGCGCCGCGATCGCCAAGCTGCTGGAAGAGCGCACCTCGTAATGGCGGCGTTCCGCCTGTTGATCGGGCTTGCCGGTATGATGGGCGCCGCCGGCGTCGCGCTGGCCGCCGCTTCCGCGCATGGCGGCGATGCGAGCCGGCTCGCCGCCGCAAGCGCCATGCTGCTGTTTCATGCAACCGCCATACTCGCGACCGTCGCCCTGCTCGGGCGCGGCCTTCTGCACGGCGGAATTGGCATCATCGCCGCGTCCGGCTTCGCAGCCGGCGCCGCGCTGTTCGCGGGCGACCTCACCTTGCGGCAATATGCCGGCCATTCGCTGTTTCCATATGCGGCGCCGACGGGTGGATCGGTGATGATCTTGAGCTGGCTGGCAGTGACGCTCGCGGCGGTGGTGGGAAAGAAATAGTGGCTCTTTGTTCCTTCTCCCCTTGCGGGAGAAGATGGCGCGAAGCGCCGGATGAGGGGTTCTCTCCACGAACTCACTATTGCGCGCGCGGAGAGAACCCCTCACCCGTCTCGCCGCTATCGCGGCGATCCACCCTCTCCCGCAAGGGGAGAGGGGAAGAACATCACTTTGCGCCCCGCCCGCCAATCGGATAGAACGCGGCCCGAGTATCCCGCCAGCGAGATCCGCCTCATGACCGAAATCTCCCCGCTCGACCAGGCCCGCATCCTGTCCGAAGCGCTGCCGCACATGCAGCAGTATGACGAGGAAACCATCGTCATCAAGTATGGCGGCCATGCCATGGGGGACGAGGAGACCGCGAAGAATTTTGCCCGCGACATCGTGCTGCTCGAGCAGACCGCGATCAATCCGGTGGTGGTGCATGGCGGCGGCCCGCAGATCGCGACCATGCTCAAGCGCCTCGGCATCGTCTCGGAATTCGCAGCCGGCCTGCGCATCACCGATGCCGCCACCATCGAGATCGTCGAGATGGTGCTCGCCGGCTCCGTCAACAAGCAGATCGTCGGCTACATCAACGAGGCCGGCGGCAAGGCCGTGGGGCTCTCTGGCAAGGACGCCAATATGGTGAAGGCGTCCAAGACGACGCGCACCATCATGGATCCGGACTCGCACATCGAGAAGGCGGTCGATCTCGGCTTCGTCGGCGATCCCGAGAAAGTCGATCTCACGCTGCTCAACCAGCTGATCGGCTACGAGCTGATCCCCGTGCTCGCGCCGCTCGCGACCTCGAAAGAGGGGCAGACGCTGAACGTCAACGCCGACACTTTCGCAGGTGCCGTGGCCGGCGCGCTGAAGGCAAAGCGGCTGCTGCTGCTCACCGACGTGCCGGGCGTGCTCGACAAGTCCAAGAAGCTGATCCCGCAGCTCTCGGTCAAGGACGCGCGAAAGCTGATCGCGGACGGCACCATATCGGGCGGCATGATCCCGAAGGTCGAGACCTGCATCTACGCGCTCGAACAGGGCGTGGAGGGCGTCGTCATCATCGACGGCAAGATGCAGCACGCGGTGCTGCTCGAGCTCTTCACCAATACCGGCACGGGCACGCTGATCCACAAGTGAGAGAAGAGCGGACAGGAACAGTGCTGGGAGAGCGGCGGCCTCGCCGCTCCGTCCTCACGCGCTTCCTGATGACGCTCCCTGCCGCAGCCATCTCGTTCGTGTTCTCCTCCGCACCGGCCTTCGCCGACCTGAAAATCTGCAACCGCATGTCCTATGTCGTCGAGGCCGCGATCGGCATCGACGACAAGGCGGCGACCGCGACGCGCGGCTGGTTCAGGATCGACCCCGCCACCTGCCGCGTGGTGGTGCAGGGCACGCTCTCCGCCGACCGCATCCTGCTCAACGCCCGCGCGCTCGGCGTCTACGGCGCATCCCCGATCCCGCAGAACGGCAGCGACACGCTGTGCGTCGCGCAGGACAATTTCGTCATCGCGGCAGCGCGGCAGTGCCGCAGCGGCCAGACCCAAGCCGCCTTCACCCAGATCACCCCGACCCAAGGCGCGGACGGCAATTTCGTCGCCTATCTCGCCGAGGACTCCGAGTATGACGACGAGCAGGCCCGCCTCGCCGGCATCCAGCGGCTTTTGGTGATCGCAGGTTACGACGCCGCGCCGATCGACGGCGTCGACGGGCCGAAGACGCAAGGCGCGCTGGCCGCTTTCCTGAAGAGCCGCGGATTGTCGTCCGACATCCTGTCGTCGCCGAACTTCTTCAAGACCATGGTCGATGCCGTGCAGACGCCGTCTGCGACAGGCCTCACCTGGTGCAACGACACCGCGCACAAGGTGATGGCGGCGGTCGCCACCGACGACGGCAAATCGGTGACGAGCCGTGGCTGGTATCGCATCGACCCCAAGACCTGCCTGCACCCTGATGTGAGCGGCCAGCCGAAGCAGATATTCAGCTTCGCGGAAGCCATCGACGCCGATAACCGAATCGTCAAGCTGAAGGACAAGCCGCTGAACTGGGGCGGCGACAAGCAGCTTTGCACGCGCGAGACCAAGTTCGAGACCAACGAGCAGACCGACTGCGGCGCGCGCGGTTTCGCGGCCACGGGCTTTAGCGCGGTGGACATGTCGAGCGGCGGCAAGACGCTGCGGTTTGCAATGCCGTGACGGGTGCTGTTGTGATGGTACGGGTGCCACGCACGCCGCTGTCGTCCTGGCGAAAGCCAGGACCCATTACCCCAGGATTGGATTTGGCGAAGAACGACGACCGCAGTGTCCCAATGATCGGTCACGGCGTATGGGTCCTGGCTTTCGCCAGGACGACGATTGAGGGTGGGGCGCCGCCGCGGTCAACGGATAGAGAGTGAAAATGACCTCCTCCCGCGCCTTTGCCCATATCGACACCTGGGTGTTCGACCTCGACAACACGCTCTATCCGCACCACGTCAATCTGTGGCAGCAGGTCGATGCGCGGATCACCGAGTTCGTTTGCAACTGGCTCAATCTGACACCGGTGGAAGCGCGCAAGATCCAGAAGGATTATTACCAGCGCTTCGGCACCACCATGCGTGGCATGATGACCCTGCATGGTGTACGCGCCGACGACTATCTCGCCTATGTCCACAAGATCGACCATTCCCCGCTGGAGCCGAACCCGGCCCTGGGCGAGGCCATTGCAAAACTGCCGGGACGAAAGCTGATCCTGACCAACGGCTCGGTCGATCATGTCGATGCGGTGCTGGCGCGACTCGGCTTTGCCACGCATTTCGACGGCGTGTTCGACATCATCGCCGCCGAATTCGAGCCGAAGCCGGCGCCACAGACCTACCGGAAGTTTCTCGCCGACCATTCGGTCGATCCGACCCGCGCAGCGATGTTCGAGGACCTCGCCCGCAACCTCACCGTTCCGCACGAGCTCGGCATGACCACGATACTCGTGGTGTCGGACGGCACCAAGCAAGTGGTGCGTGAAGATTGGGAACTGGCGGGCCGTGATGCGGCCCATGTCGACCACGTCACCGACGATCTGACTGGGTTTCTGCAGTCGCTCGCGATCGGCTGACCCCCGCAGCAACGCAGGAGCGACCGTGCCTCAGAAGCCGACAGACTTGGCTGCGATCGAATGGGAAGACCTGCGCTACTTCCTGCACCTGGCTCGCGAAAAAAGCCTCTCGGGTGCCGCACGAAAGCTGGGCACCACGCAACCGACAATGAGCCGGCGCCTCGAACTGTTCGAAAGCAAGCTCGGTGCGATCCTGTTCGACCGCCTTCCGTCCGGCCTTCGGCTCTCCGACACCGGACGGCAGATTCTCGATTATGCCGAGAGGATGGAGGACGCAGCACTGGCGGCGCAGCGGATCGCAGTCGGCAGCAGCGCTGGACTGACCGGAACGGTGCGCGTGACCTCGCCCGAATGGCTCGGGGCACGGATCCTCTCGCCTTTGCTGGCGAAGTTCTGCGCGGCGCATCCGACCGTCACCGTCGAGCTGGTTACTGACGCCGAGGCCCTGAGCCTCACGTGGCGGGAGATAGATGTCGCCCTACGCTTCGGGCGCTTCCAGCAGGACGGACTGATGCAGCGGAAGATCGGCAGCATTCCGTTCCAGCTTTATGCTGCTGCTGCCTATCTCAAGGCAAAGGGACCGCCCGATTTTTCGGACGGTGGCGCCGACGCTGCGCTCATTACAATGAACGCGGCGCTCGCCGAAAGCGTTGCGGAGACGAAGTGGCTGCGTCGCTATTTGCCGCAGGCACATGTTGGATTCTGCAGCAATAGCCGCGATGGTCAGGCCGCTGCGGCCGCCGCCGGCGCGGGGCTGGTTTGCTTGCCGACTCGGCTGGCCTCGGCCTATCCCGCGCTTCGTTCGATCAAGACGCCGGCGCCCGTCCCGAGCCGCGAGCTGTGGCTGGGATTTCATCGCGACACCGGCAAGGTCCGGCGGGTTCGCGCCGTGGTGGACTTCATCGCGGGAGAATTCCGTCAATTCGCCTGACGCTTCGGCAAGCTGTATAGCGGCCATACGCCCATAGCTGATGGCTCCCGCGAGACCGCACGTCTATCTCTCGAGCTCGGCAACAACCCGCCGTTCGAGGAGAGAGACAATGATGATGGATTGGAGCGCCTATCGGAGCGACTTGCTGGCGCGGATCGGCGACATTGGTGCCCTAAGCCCGGCGACGCTGAAGGGCTATCGCGAACTTGGCGCGGCTGGCCCCCAGACAGGAAAGCTGGACGGAAAGACGCGCGAGTTGATCGCGCTGGCGGCGGCCGTGACCGCCCGCTGCGACGGGTGTATTGCGGTTCACGCCGCCGCCGCCGCACGTTTCGGCGCGAGCCGTGAGGAGCTCGCCGAGGCCCTCGGCGTGGCGATTGCGATCGGTGCGGGGGCGTCGTTGGTCTACTCGGCACGGACGCTCGAAGCGTTCGATGCGAGCCGGGCACCGAAGCCGGGCGAAGGCTGATCCGATGACGCAAACACCGCAACCTGTGGCCTTCTCCGGATGCGGTTCGGCCGCAAGCTCGTTTCAACGGTCGGTCACCTCTTCGTTGACCGTCGAAGAGGTGGTCACCCGCTTGAAGCAGGGAATCATTGCGGCAGACCTCTGGATCCTGCACGAGATCGACCCGCAAATGCTGCTCAGTCGTGGCGGCTTCGCCATCGGCCCCGCGCGTCAGGTCCTGTTTTTCCACCCACGCCTGATGTCGCGGCTGCTGACCGCCGATAGCGCGGCGCTGCTCGAGGCCCCCCTGAAGTTCGCCGTGATCGGCTTTCCAGACGGTCAAGCCGAACTGCGATGGCTTGATCCGGCTATGGCCTTCGCGCGCTACCGTTCACCGGCATTGACCGAACTCGGAAATGAGCTCGCCGGCCTCTGCGAGGGTATCGTGAACGGCATCGATCTCGCGGGCACATCAAAATAGCCGCCGGCCATGTCCCGGGCGCGTCCGAACGCGCCGGGACATGGCCGACTGCGTTCTTGACTCTCTCGCTCCAAGTCCCGAAAAAGCGATCCAAATTCCCCGCAAATGCTGCTCAAGGATCGCCAAATGTCCCTGTCCGTCCTCGAATCCACCATCAACGGCGCCTTCGAGGCGCGCGACGGCGTCTCGACCTCGACCAGGGGCGAGGTCCGCGAGGCCGTGGATCACGCGCTGGAGATTCTGGACAAGGGTGAGGCCCGCGTTGCCGAGCGCGGGGCCGACGGCAAGTGGAAGGTCAATCAATGGCTGAAGAAGGCGGTGCTGCTCTCGTTCCGCCTCAACGACATGGGCGCCATTTCCGGCGGCCCCGGCAAGGCGGCCTGGTGGGACAAGGTGCCCTCGAAGTTCGACGGCTGGGGCGAGAACCGCTTTCGGGATGCCGGTTTCCGTGCCGTCCCCGGCTCCATCGTGCGCCGCTCCGCCTTCATCGCCCGCAACGTCGTGCTGATGCCGTCCTTCGTCAATCTCGGCGCCTACGTCGATGAATCCACCATGATCGACACCTGGTCGACCGTCGGCTCCTGCGCGCAGATCGGCAAGCGCGTGCACATCTCCGGCGGCGTCGGCATCGGCGGCGTGCTCGAGCCGCTGCAGGCCGAGCCCGTGATCATCGAGGACGATTGCTTTATCGGCGCGCGCTCCGAGGTCGCCGAGGGCGTGATCGTGCGCAAGGGCGCGGTGCTGTCGATGGGCGTGTTCCTGGGGGCGTCGACCAAGATCGTCGATCGCGAGACCGGCGAGATCTTCATCGGCGAGGTGCCGGAATATTCGGTCGTCGTTCCCGGCGCGCTGCCCGGCAAGCCCATGAAGAACGGCCAGATCGGCCCGAGCACCGCCTGCGCCGTCATCGTCAAGCGCGTCGACGAGCGCACGCGCTCCAAAACCAGCATCAACGAGCTGCTGCGGGATTGATTCGCGGCACCAGCTGCCGTACGACACCGAGGGTCCATCGAACCCGCCCTCCCCCCATCGCGACCAACATCCGGGCGACCTTTCCCGCCCGGAGCCTTTGGAATGGACTGGATCTGGTATCTCTTCCGCTTCGACGGCCGCATCAACCGCGCGCTGCTGTGGCAGGCGCTGCTGCTCGTCATGATGCTGGCCTGCATGCTCGGGATGATCGACCAGGCCATCAAGGTGCTGAACGGGGCGGCAACTTTCGCCTTCAACTTCAAGGTCGACTTCGATTTCGGTGTCGACGACATCTTCAACGTGGTCGATCCCAGGGCCTATCGTCAGCTGGCTACGGCCGATCGCGCGACCCTCATCCTCAAAGTGTTCGGCACTTTGCTATTCCTGTGGATCTATCTCGCAACCGCGACCAAGCGGCTGCACGATCGCGACCGGAGCGGCTGGTGGCTGGTTCCGTTCTTCGTCGTGCCTGCGTTGTTCGACCAGTTCTCGGACCTGCTGCCCACCAATTCAAACTGGGTTCTTGCCGTCGCCTGGGCCGTGCACATTCCGTGGTTTTGGGGCCTCGTGGAAATGTTCATTGTGCCCGGCACCTCGGGCGACAACCGGTTCGGCCCCGATCCACTGGCCGTCCTTGAAGATGGCTCCGCGCCCGCACCTTCGACGAAAAGCTGGGACCAGCAGAGCGAGATCGAATTTGTCCCGCCCAGTGCTAGCCCACCCGGCGGCATGCATGTTAAGCGGGGCGCATGACCGATGCTCTCTCGATTGCCCGCGATCTCATCCGCTGCCCCTCGGTAACCCCCGCCGATGCCGGTGCACTGGGCGTGCTCGAAAAAGCCCTCAATGCGGCAGGCTTCACATGCCACCGCGTGACTTTCAGCGAGCCCGGCACCGCCGACGTCGACAATCTCTTTGCGCGGATCGGCACTGACGGGCCGCACATCACCTTTGCCGGCCACACCGACGTGGTACCGCCGGGCGACGAGAGCGCCTGGAGCGTCGGCGCGTTCTCGGGCGAGGTGAAGGACGGCTTTCTGCACGGCCGCGGCGCGGTCGACATGAAAGGCGGCATCGCCTGTTCGGTCGCCGCGGTGCTGGAGCATCTGGCCGCGAACGACGGCAAGCCGCGCAGCGACGGCAAAGGTTCGATCTCCTTCCTGATCACCGGCGACGAGGAAGACGTCTCCATCAATGGCACCATCAAGCTGCTGCAGTGGGCGGCCGAGCGCGGCGAAAAATTCGACCATTGCGTGCTCGGCGAGCCCTCCAATGTCGAGACCCTCGGCGACACCATCAAGGTCGGCCGCCGCGGCTCGCAATCCGGCACGCTGTATGTCGACGGCGTGCAGGGCCATGTCGCCTATCCGCACCGCGCCGCCAATCCGGTGCCTGATATCGCGCGGCTGATCGTGGCCATCTCGGACGAGCCGCTCGACCATGGTAGCGCGCAGTTCCAGGCCTCCAACCTCGAATTCACCTCGGTCGACGTCGGCAACACCGCCAACAACGTCATCCCGGGACAAGCGCGCGCAAAATTCAACATCCGCTACAACGACAACCACACTCAGGCGAGCCTGCGCGAGCTGGTCGAGATGCGGCTGACAAAAGCCTGCGGCAACCGCATTCGCGCCCGCATCGTCTGGGAGCCCTCGAACTCGAACGTGTTCGTGACCAAGCCCGGCCCGTTCACCGATCTCGCGGTGTCCGCGATCGAAGAAGTGACGGGCCGCAAGCCGGAGCTGTCGACCTCAGGCGGCACCTCGGACGCGCGCTTCATCTCAAGCTATTGCCCGGTGATCGAATTCGGCCTGGTCGGCCAGACCATGCACCAAATCGACGAACGCGTGCCGGTCAGGGACCTGGAGCGGTTGACCAAGGTGTATCGCGGGATTTTGGCGAGGTATTTTGGGTAGGCTCTTCCGCCTGCCCACTCCGCTGTCATCGCCCGACTTGATCGGGCGATCCAGTATTCCAGAGACGACAGTGACTGAGCCGAGAGGCCACGGCTACTGGATGCCCCGGTCAAGCCGGGGCATGACAGTGGGGGGATGTAGCGAGAGTACGCGCCCTCATCCCATCAGTAATCCACCTGCATCAGATACAGCCCGTCCGGCGGGGCGACGATGCCGCAGGCGGCGCGGTTGCGTGCGGCGAGCGCTGCGGAGAGATCATCGGCGGTCCAGCGGCCTTCGCCGACCCACATCAGCGACCCCACCATCGAACGCACCTGGCTGTGCAGGAATGAGCGCGCCGAGGTGACTATGGTGATCTCGCGCCCGTCGCGCAGCACGTCGAGCTGATCGAGCGTCTTCTCCGGCGACCTGGCCTGGCACTCGGTGTCGCGGAAGGTGGTGAAATCGTGCTTGCCGAGCAGGCGTTGTGCCGCCGCATGCATCGCATCGGCGTCGAGCCGGCGCGGCACGCGCCAGGCGTGGCCGGCATCGAGTGCGAGATTGGCGCGAGTGTTGACGATACGGTAGCGGTAGTGGCGCTTGATGGCTGAAAAGCGCGCCTCGAAACTATCAGGCACGATATCCGCTTCGAGCACCGCGACAGGATGCGGGCGCAGATGCGCATTCAAGCCGTCGCGAAAACGGCCCGGCGGAAACTGCTTGCCGACATCGACATGCGCGACCTGGCCGCGCGCATGCACGCCGGCATCGGTGCGGCCGGCACCATGGACGCGCGCATCCGCGCCGGTCATCGCCTTCACAGCGGCCTCCAACGCGCCCTGCACCGAGGGCAGCGTCTCCTGCACCTGCCAGCCGAAGAACGGCGCGCCGTCATATTCGATGGTGAGCTTGTAGCGGGGCATCTTGTCCAGTTTCGCTGTCATCGCCCGGCTCGACCGGGCAATCCAGTACTCCGCAGCCTATCCGTTCGACCGAGAAGCCTCGGCGTACTGGATACCCCGCCTTCGCAGGGTATGACAGCGTCAGGTGAATTTGGCGCCGGTCTTCAACGGCACGCCGCGCAGAAAGTCCGCGGCCTGCATGCGTGCCTTGCCTTCGCGCTGGAGCTCGATCAGACGGATTGCACCCTCGCCGCAGGCGATGGTGAGGTGATCGTCGAGCACCTCGCCGGGTGCGCCCGTGCCTTTCGCCAGCTCGCAGCGCAGGATCTTGACCCGCGCATTCTCAAGTTCGGCCCAGGCGCCGGGAAACGGCGACAGGCCGTGGATATGGCGCAGCACCTCGCGCGCGGGCCTGGTCCAGTCGATCCGCGCCTCGGCCTTGTCGATCTTGGCGGCATAGGTGACGCCGTCCTCGCTCTGCTGCTTCAGCTGAAGCCCGCCGCGCGCCAGCGCGGCCATGGCGCGCACCATCAGATCGGCACCGAGCCGCGACAGACGATCGTGCAGATCGAGCGCGGTCATGTTGTCCGTGATCGCGAGCCGTTCCGCCATAGCGACGTCGCCGGTGTCGAGGCCAACATCCATCTTCATCACCATCACGCCGCTCTCGGCATCGCCGGCCATGATCGCGCGGTTGATGGGAGCGGCACCGCGCCAGCGTGGCAGCAGCGAGGCGTGCAGGTTGTAGCAGCCGAGCTTTGGCGCATCGAGGATCGCCTGCGGCAGGATCATGCCATAGGCGACGACGACGGCCGCATCGGCGTCAAAGGCGCGAAACTCTTCCAGCGCCTCCGGCGTTTTCAAAGTCTTCGGCGTCAGCACGGGCACACCGAGCTTTCGCGCGGCCTCTTCCACCGGGGTCGGCTGCAATTGCAGCCCGCGCCGTCCGCCGGGCTTCGGCGCGCGCGTGTACACGGCCGCGATCTCGTGGCCATGCGCGACGAGCTCGAGCAGCGTCGGCACGGAGAAATCGGGCGTGCCCATGAAGATCAGGCGGAGGGGCATCGACAGAGAACCTCACTCCGCGCGCTTGGCGGCTTTCTCGAACTTCTTCAGCACGCGGTCGCGCTTGAGCTTTGACAGATAGTCGACGAACAGCACGCCGTTGAGATGGTCGATCTCGTGCTGGATGCAGGTGGCGTAGAGGCCTTCGGCGTCCTCCTCGTGCACCTTGCCGTCGAGATCGGTGTAGCGCACCCGCACCTTCGCAGGGCGCTCGACCTCCTCGTAATATTCGGGGATCGACAGGCAGCCTTCCTCGTAGACCGACAGGTCCTCCGAAGAGGCGATGATTTCCGGATTGATGAAGACGCGCGGCTCGGGCTTGGTCTCGCCGTCCTGGTCGGGCTTGGCGAGGTCCATGGTGATCAGCCGCAACGGCTGCGCGATCTGGATCGCCGCGAGCCCGATGCCGGGCGCGTCGTACATGGTCTCGAACATGTCGTCGGCAAGCTTGCGGATCTCCGGCGTGACCTTCTCGATCGGCTTGGAGACCAGACGCAGCTGCTTGTCGGGCAGGATGATGATTTCTCTGAGGGCCATGGCCGCGATTTAAGCCGCGCGTTCGATGCGGTCAATGCGGCCGGGAACCCCGTTAACCCTCCGCTAACCATAAAACTTCAGGTTTCGTTAACCATAAAAATTAACAGAGCATTTACCATAAATGTTCGCTATTCGTTCGTGTCTCGAAGCGAATCGGCTAGAAGCAGGGGCATGAACGAGATCATTTTCATGCTTGGCGACTGGCCGGTGCGCACCGTGGACGCGCTGATCGGCTTCGGCGCCCTGGTCCTTATCCTGCTGCTCGTGATTGCCGTCGTGATCGCGCGGTCAGGGCGGCGCGGCGCGGAACTCGCGATGGCCAACGCCATCCGCGCCGACGAGCTCGAGGAGCGCATCAGCCAGATGCTGCACGCCCAGAGCGAGGCTTCGGGGCGAGTCGACGCCATGACCCAGACGCTGGCCGGCCGCCAGGCCGACATGGCGCGCGCGGTCAACGAGCGGCTGGATTCGGTGACCCACCGCGTCGGCCAGTCCATGGAGCACTCGACCCGCAACACCATGGAGAGCCTGCACGCGCTGCACGAGCGGCTCGGCATCATCGACAGCGCGCACAAGAACCTCACCGACCTCACCACGCAGGTGACGACCCTGCGCGACGTGCTCGCCAACAAGCAGTCGCGCGGCGCCTTCGGTCAGGCGCGGATGGAAGCGATCGTCCAGGACGGTCTGCCGAAGGGCGCCTACGAGTTCCAGTTCACGCTCTCGACCGGCAAGCGTCCGGACTGCGTCGTGTTCCTGCCCGACCAGCGTCCGCTCTGCATCGACGCGAAATTTCCGCTGGAGGCGATGACCGCGCTGCATGATGCGCGCACCGACGAGGAAAAGCGCATCGCCACGCAGCGGCTGCGCGGTGACGTGATGAAGCATGTCAGCGACATCGCCGAAAAATATCTCGTCGCCGGCGAGACCCAGGAAATGGCGTTGATGTTCGTGCCGTCGGAATCGGTCTACGCCGAGATCCACGACGGTTTCGACGACGTGATCCAGAAGGCGTATCGCGCCCGCGTCGTGCTGGTGTCGCCGTCGCTTTTGATGCTCGCAATCCAGGTGATGCAGCAGATCATGAAGGACGCGCGCATGCGCGATGCCGCCGACCAGATCCAGACCGAAGTGATCAAGCTCGGCGACGACCTCGGCCGCCTGCGCGATCGCGTGCTGAAATTGCAGAAGCACTTTGCCGACGCGAACGAGGACGTCCGCCAGATCCTGATCTCCGCCGACAAGATCGAGAAGCGCGCGGGGCGCATCGAAGAGCTCGATTTCAGCAAGAGCGATGCCCCCGAAGCCCCGCATCTCGTGGCGACCGGCGCTGCCGAGTTGTTCCCGAGGAAGCTCCAGGCGGGGGAGTAGAATATAGAACACACTGTCGTCGCCCGGCTTGACCGGGCGACCCAGTATCCCAGAGACGGCAGATGGGCGGGCGCTGCTACTACGTGTACATTCTCGCCAGCAAGATGGGCGACACGCTCTACATTGGCGTAACGAACGATCTCATCCGCCGTGTGGCCGAACACAAATTGCAGTTAGTCGAGAGCTTCACGAAGGAATAGGGCGTTGTGAAGCTAGTCTATTTCGAGCAATTCGATGATCCCGAGAATGCGATAAAACGCGAGAAGCGCCTGAAAAAATGGACGCGCGCCTGGAAGATTGCGCTGATCGAGAAGGATAATCCCGATTGGAACGATCTCTATGCGGAGATCGCGGGCCCTCCATAACTCCGGCCTCTGGAATACTGGGTCGCCCGGTCAAGCCGGGCGACGACACCTCACTTGTGGCTCTCAGAATCTGCTAACACCACCCCATGACCGCACCCGACGCGACCTCCCCTGCCGGCCCCGGCACGGCCCCCACCTCCTGGCGTGACAGCCTTGCCGTTTACCTGCAGCCGCGGGTGCTGATCGTGCTGTTCCTCGGTTTCTCGTCCGGGCTGCCGCTGGCGCTGTCGGGCTCGACGCTGCTGGTGTGGATGCGGGAATCCGGCGTCGATCTCAAGACCATCGGGCTGTTTGCGCTGGTCGGCACGCCCTACACGCTGAAATTCCTTTGGGCGCCGCTGGTCGATGCGATGCATGTGCCGCTGTTCACGCGCGCCTTCGGGCGGCGCCGCGGCTGGCTGCTGTTCTCGCAATTGCTGCTGATCGCAGCGATCCTGCTGCTGGCGCTGACCGATCCCGCGCGCTCGCCGTTCTACGTCGCGCTCGGCGCATTGCTGGTGGCGACGGCCTCGTCGACGCAGGACATCGTGGTCGACGCCTTCCGCGTCGAGAGCCTGCCGGAGAGCGAGCAGGCCGCCGGCATGGCGTCCTATGTCGCGGCCTATCGCATCGGCATGCTGGTCTCGACCGCCGGCGCGCTGTTCATCGTCTCCGGCTTCGAGAGCACCGGCATCACCCGCACGTCCGCCTGGATGTGGGGCTATGTGGTGATGGCGGCGATGGTCCTGATCGGGACGATCACGGCGCTGGTCGCGACCGAGCCCGAGCAGTCATTGCGGGCGGAAGCCGCGACGCAGACGCAGACCGCGCTCGCGCGCGTGCTGCACGCGGCAATCGGCGCCTTCTCGGAATTCCTGACGCGCAAGGACGCGCTTGCGGCACTCGCCTTCGTCGTGCTGTTCAAGTTCACCGATGCCTTTTCCGGCACGATGACCGCGCCGTTCGTGATCGACCTCGGCTTCTCCCGCAACGACTATGCGGCGATCGTGAAGGGCGTGGGCCTTGCTGCGACTCTGATCGGCGGCTTTGCCGGCGGCTTCGTCGCGCGGCGCTATTCGCTTGCGACCAGCCTCTGGATCGGCGGCGTGGTGCAGGCGCTCGCGAACCTCTCCTTCTCCTGGCTGGCCTTCGTCGGCACCAGCCAATGGGCGCTCGCCTTCGCCATCACCTGTGAGAACTTCACCAGCGCCATCGGCACGGTGATCTTCGTCGCCTATCTTTCGGCGCTCTGCCAGAACCCGCTGCACACGGCGACGCAATATGCGCTGCTCACCGCGCTTGCCGCGGTGGGGCGGACCTATCTCTCGTCAGGCGCCGGCTTCGTGGCTGATACCACCGGCTGGCCGCTGTTCTTCGTGATCTGCATGCTGGTGGCGATCCCGAGCCTGGTGCTGCTGGCCTGGTTGCAGAAGCGCGGGCATTTTGATGCGCTGGGGCCGGTGCGGGTTTAGCGCAACGCCGTCATGGCCGGGCTTGTCCCGGCCATCCACGCCTTGCTACGCGGCGCCAAAAACGTGGATGCCCGGGACGAGCCCGGGCATGACGAAAAACAGATGCGCTTATATGTGTGGCGAGCAAACGGGGCGCCCCCTACTGCTTCTTGATCAGGCTCCATTTCGTGATCACGGCCTCGCTCATCTGGCCGGGATCGCTGGCGCAGGCGACTTCGTCGACCTTGACCGAGATCTCCTTGCCGGCAAACGTCTTCAGCTGCGCTGCCTGCGCGTCGCCGCTGGGAACGAGCTGGAAGGTTTCGGGTCCGGTCTCGAGATTGCACAGCCCGCTCGGCGGCGGCAGTCGGCGCGGCTCGGAGGTGATCTGGTAGGTCGCAACCCGCTTGCCGACGTTCTTGACGTCGCGCACTTTCATCGTGTTCAGCTCGCCCGACAGCACCTCCCCGGCATTGATCGGCTTGCCGGGCTTCGACGGCGGCGGAGCCCCGTCGTCCTGTTGCGCGGAGATGGCCGGCGTCGCCAGCATCGTCAGCGTCGCGACCAAAGCCCATCGTGTGGCGAAAAGTTTCGTCATGTCGTCCGTTCCGTAAGTCTGGATGGCTAGAACAGGGTGCGCTGCCGCATCGCGGCCGATAGCGTACCTTCATCGAGATAATCAAGCTCGCCGCCGACCGGCACACCATGGGCGAGCCGGGTTACTTTTACGTTGGCGTCCTGAAGCAGGTCGGTGATGTAATGTGCCGTGGTCTGGCCGTCGACGGTGGCATTCAGCGCCAGGATGACCTCATGCACCTGTGCCTCATGCGCGCGCGCGACCAGCGCCTCGATGGTGAGGTCCTGCGGGCCGACGCCGTCGAGCGGCGACAATGTCGCACCCAGCACGTGATAGCGCCCTTGAGTGGCATTGGCCCGTTCCAGCGCCCAGAGATCGGCAACGTCGGCGACGACGACGATGATCGAGGGGTCGCGCCTCGGATCGGTGCAGACCGTGCAGGGACTTTGCGTGTCGATGTTGCCGCAGGTCTTGCAGACCTGGACCTTCTCGAGCGCGACCTGCATGGCCGAGGACAGCGGTATCATCAGCGCTTCGCGCTTCTTGATCAGATGCAACGCGGCGCGCCGCGCCGAGCGCGGACCGAGGCCCGGCAGCCGCGCGAGAAGCTGGACCAGCCGCTCGATTTCAGGACCCGCAACAGCGCCCATCCTACTGGCCGAACAGCCCCGACAGCCCCGGCGGCAGACCGAGCCCGCCGGTGAGCGACTGCATCTTCTCCTGCATGGCGGCTTCCGCCTTGCGGCGGGCCTCGCCGAAGGCGGTGACGAGCAGATCCTCGAGCACCTCGCGCTCTTCCGCCTTCATCAGCGAAGGATCGATCTTGACGCCCTTGACGTCCATCTTCGCGGTCATGCGCACGGCGACGAGACCGCCGCCGGAGATGCCCTCGACCTCGACGTTGGCGAGCTGGTCCTGCATCTCCTGCATCTTGGATTGCAGCTGCTGCGCCTGCTTCATCATGCCGAAAATATCGACCATCGGTGCTGTCCTTGGTTGGCGCGATGACTCATCGTCGCGCCTTCGCTGATTGTTTTGAGCGTGATCCAGTCGGAAAAGCGCTGCACGCTTTTTCCGGATCATGCTCTAGAGATCGTCGCCGTCGGAACCGTCGGGCGGATCGTCACTGCCATAGTCGGCGTTAATATCGGATTCCGGCGCCTCGGGGGCAAGCCTGCGGACCTCGACGACCTTCGCACCCGGAAACCGCGACAGCACCTCGCGCACGCGCGGATCGGCCTCGGCGGTGCGCGCATGTTCCTGCTTGGCCGCCTGGCTTACCGAGCGCAGCGTCGGCTGGCCCGGCTCGTTGGAGACGATCACGGTCCAGCGGCGCCCGGTCCAGAGCTCGAATTTTCGCGCGAGATCGGAAATCATGGTCTTGGAGGCGTTCGGCTCGAGCGCGACTTCCAGCCGGCCCTCCTCGAAACGAACGAGGCGCATGTCGCCTTCGAGCGCGCCCTTGGTCAGGAGGTCGCGCTTCTGCCCGGCCAGGGCAACGAGCTGGGTGAAGCTCGTGACGCGCAACACGGGCGTGGCAGCTTGCGGATCCGGCGCGGGTGTTGCCATCTGCGGACGAGCACCACCGCCGCCGAACGAGGACGGTGACGAATTCGGCATGCGAACGGGAGCCGCGGACGCCACCGGCCCGGCCGGCGCGTTGCGCGCGGCACTGCCGCCGCTCACGACCGGCGAACCACCGCCGTTCTGCTCCAGCATCTTGATCGCTTCGTCAGGCGTCGGCAGGTCGGCGACATAGGCGATGCGCACCAGCACCATCTCGGCGGCTGCGGCGGGCCGCGTCGCGGCCTGCACCTCGGTGATGCCCTTGAGCAGCATCTGCCACATCCGCGACAGCACGCGCATCGAGATCTTCGAGGCGAAATCCCGCGCGCGCACGCGCTCGGTCTCGCCATAGGCGACGTTGTCGGCGGTCGCCGGCACGATCTTCACGCGGGTGACGAAATTGACGAATTCGGCGAGATCCGAGAGCACGACGATCGGATCGGCGCCGACGTCGTACTGGTCGCGGAACTCCCTAAACGCGGACGCGATGTCGCCACGCGCCAGAGAATCGAAAAGATCGATGACACGGGTGCGGTCGGCGAGCCCCAGCATCTGCCTGACGGCATCGGCCTTCACGGTGCCTGCCGCATGCGCGATCGCCTGATCGAGCAGCGAGAGCGAATCGCGCACCGAGCCTTCCGCGGCGCGTGCGATGATACCTAGTGCTTCGGGCTCGATCTCGACGTTTTCCTTGGCCGCGATGTTGGCCAGATGCTTCATCAGCACGTCGGCCTCGACGCGGCGCAGGTCAAAACGCTGGCAGCGCGACAGCACCGTGACCGGAACCTTGCGGATCTCGGTCGTTGCGAACACGAACTTGGCGTGCTCCGGCGGTTCCTCCAGCGTCTTCAGGAAGGCGTTGAACGCCGCCGTCGACAGCATGTGGACTTCGTCGATGATGTAGACCTTGTAGCGGGCGCTGGCCGGCGCGTAGCGGACGCTGTCATTGATCTGACGGACGTCGTCCACGCCGGTGTGCGAGGCCGCGTCCATCTCCAGCACGTCCATGTGCCGGCTTTCCATGATGGCCTGGCAATGCACGCCGAGCGTCGGCATCTGGACCGTCGGGCCCTTCACCGAGCCATCCGGCATCTCGTAGTTGAGCGCGCGGGCAAGGATGCGCGCAGTGGTGGTCTTGCCGACCCCGCGGACGCCGGTGAGAATCCAGGCCTGCGGAATGCGACCGGTCTCGAACGCATTTGAGACGGTGCGGACCACGGCTTCCTGGCCGATCAGATCGTCGAACGAGGAAGGACGGTATTTCCGCGCCAGCACCCGGTAGGGCGTGCTGGCCCGGCCGGCGCTGTCAGGGTTGGGAGGGGCGCCAGCGTCGGTCATCGGTCGATCCGCAATGAAGTGTCTTTCGGCCGGCTTTGCGGAAAGGAGCGCGCTGGCGGCCCGAGCCGCCGGCGCAATTCGCTCGGAAAAACAGGTAGGAGACTGACGAGCGACCCGATCCGGACCTCGTTAGGGCTGCTTCCTTCCGGACCTGACCCGGTTGGCGAGTGGCTCGTCCACCGCCAATCTCCCGGCCCCTATTTGGGGCCAAAAGGACCGGAAAGCAAGCGGGTATCGGCTTGAACAGGCGCGGCTTCATGGTGGCTTGCCCAGCATCCGGGCAATTCCTGGTCTGCCCAGCCGATAGGCTGTGCTTTCACTGCCGGAGGCGCCTTGGAAGAACGCTGCCGGAACTTCTTCCAACAGAAAAGCGATTGATCCCAATGGTTACACGTCGTGATGTTGCATCGATTGTCGGACTTGGCGCGATTGGCGCGGCGACGCTGGCCTCCCCTGCCGTGGCGCAGACCGCCGATACCAACGAATCGACCTTCGCCCGCATCCGCCGCACCAAGAAGATGCGGATCGGCGCGGTCGGCGGCGGCGCGCCCTATTACATGAAGGATCTTTCGACCGGCCAGTGGAAAGGCTTTTACGTCGACATCGCCAAGGCGCTCGCCGAGGACATGGAGGCCGAGCTCGAGATCACCGAGACCACCTGGGGCAATTCGGTGCTCGACCTGCAGTCCAACAAGATCGACATCTTCTTCGGCCTCAACCCGACCCCGAAGCGCGCGCTGGTGGTCGACTTCTCGGTGCCGGTCTTCAACAACGCCTTCGGCATCCTCTGCAAGAAGGACTTCAAGCCGAAGAGCTGGGCCGAGCTGAACTCGCCCGACATCAAGATCGCGGTCGACCAGGGCTCCTCGCACGACCAAGTCGTGAGCCGCCTGACGCCGAAGGCGCAGATCTCGCGGCTGAAGACCGCCGACGACGCCACCGCCGCGCTCCAGACCGGCCGCGTCGACGCGCAGTGCCTGATCACCATGCTGTCGCTCACGGTGCTGAAGAAAAATCCCTCGCTGGGCCAGTTCGTGCTGCCGACGCCGATCTTTGCTACAACGTCGAACGCCGGCTTCCGCCGCGAGACCGACAAGACCTGGCGCGACTACGTCAACACCTGGATCGACTTCAACAAAGGCCTCGGCTTCATTCGCAACGCCATCATCACCAACATGGAGCTGGTGGGCGTGACCGAGGCGGACATTCCGCCGGGCGTTTCGCTGTAGTCTTCCACTGTCATTCCGGGGCGCCCAAAGGGCGAACCCGGAATCTCGAGATTCCGGGCTCGATGCTTCGCATCGCCCCGGACGACAATGCCGGCGGTCAAGGCGTTCGACGAGTAACACACGCATGTATCAGTGGGACTTCGGCATCCTCTGGAGCTATCGCTGGCTCTTTCTCAACGGGCTCGGCGTCACCGTAGGCTTCACCGTGGTCATCGTCGTGCTTGGCCTCGTCTTCGGCCTGTTCGGCGCGTTCGGCACCCTGTCGCGCTTTCGCGCGGTGCGCCTGCTCGCGCTCACCTTCATCGAGGCGTTCCGCTGCACGCCGATCCTGGTGCAGCTGATCTGGTTCTATTACGCGCTGCCGATCCTGGCGGGTGTCGAGATGACCCCAATCACGGCGTCGGCGCTGGCGCTGTCGCTCTATGGCGGCTCGTTCTATTCGGAGATCATCCGCGGCGGCATCATCTCGATCGACCGCGGCCAGTCCGAAGCCGGTGCCGCGCTCGGTATGACCCCGGGACAGAGCATGCGGCGCATCGTGCTGCCGCAGGCGATCAAGCGCATGATCCCGGCGCTGATGAACCAGTCGATCATCCAGTTCAAGAACACCTCGCTGGTCTCGGTGCTGGCGGTGCCTGATCTGGTCTATCAGAGCCAGGTCGCCGCCCATGACAGCTACCGTCCGCTGGAAACCTACACCGCCGTCGCGGTCGCCTATGCGGCGATCCTGATCCCCCTGACCATCATGGTCCGGCGCGGCGAGAAGCGACTGGCGGTCGGCGAATGAGCGACACCTCTTCCAAGATCGAGATCCGGGCGCTGCGCAAAAGCTTTGGCAGCAACGAGGTTTTGAAGAGCATCAGCCTGGATGTCGCGAAGGGCGGCGTCGTGGCGCTGATCGGCCCGTCCGGCTCCGGCAAGTCGACGCTGCTCCGCTGCATCAACCTCCTGGTGACGCCCGACGGCGGCAGCGTTCGCGTCGGCGACACCCGCTTTTCGTTCGGCGAGGGTACGAAGCTCCCCGATGTGAAGACGCTGGCCAAATTCCGTACCACCACCGGCATGGTGTTCCAGCATTTCAATCTGTTCCCGCACATGACGACGCTGCAGAACGTGATGGAGGGACCGGTCACGGTGCGGCGCATGGCCAAGGCGGACGCCGAGAAGCTGGCGCGGGCCCAACTCACGAAGGTGGGCCTTGCAGAGAAGGCCGACCAATATCCGGCAACGCTCTCCGGCGGACAGAAGCAGCGCGTCGCGATTGCGCGGGCGCTCGCCATGGAGCCGGACGTGATGCTGTTCGACGAGGTCACCTCCGCGCTCGATCCCGAGCTTGTCGGCGAGGTCTTGAACGTCATGCAGCAGCTGGCGTCGGAGGGCATGACCATGGTGATCGTCACCCACGAGATCGCCTTTGCCCGCGAAGTCGCCGACCGTCTGATCTTCATGCGCGACGGCGTCGTGGTCGAGGAAGGCCCGGCGCGACAGGTGATCGACAATCCGCAGGAAGGAGCGACGCGCGCGTTCCTCAGCCATTTCCACCGCACCGGCGCGCTGCCGCCGGTTACAACGGCATCGTGATGTCCGAAATCGATCGCGTCTATCTTGTCACCGGCGCCGCCAGCGGCATCGGCCGCGCCACCGCAAAACTGCTCGCGGGGCCCGGCACTGCGCTGCTGCTGCACACGCGCTCCAACGCAGCCGGCCTCGACGCCACGGCGGCGGAAGCCGAAGCGCAAGGCGCGATCGTCGCAAAATGCCTCGGCGATCTCGCCGAGGAGACCGCGGCCACCGACACCGTCGCCGCTACGCAACGTGCCTTCGGCCGGCTCGACGGATTGATCCTGATCGGCGGCCATGCCCGGCGCGGCAGCGCCATCGGTACGCCGGCGGATCAGTTCCGCAAGGCAATGGACGAGTCGGCGCTGGCGTTCACACGGTTGGTGGACGCCGCGCTGCCGCTGCTGCGTGCAGGGCGAGATTCGCGGATCGTGGCGGTGTCGTCGTTCGTCGCTCACGCGATCCGGCCGGAGTTCGCGCCCTTTGCAGCGACGGCCGCGAGCCGCTCCGCGCTCGAAGCGCTGGTGCGGCTCACCGCAGTCGAGCTCGCCAGGGAGGGCATCACCGTCAACGCCGTCGCGCCGGGCCTGATCGTCAAGGACAAGCCCAGCGAAAGCCGGCTTACACCCGAGCAGATCGCCGCGACCGAGACGCTGATCCCGATGGGCCGCCGCGGGCGACCGGAGGAAGTCGCCGAGATCATCGCCTTCCTGGCATCCCCAAAAGCATCCTACGTCACCGGCCAGGTCTGGCACGTCAATGGAGGCCTGACATGACCGAAGCCACCATCGAACGTCTCAGGCTGTTCCTGATCGAGAGCCCGATCAAGATGGCGCGCCTCCAGGGCGTCGGCAACGTCAAGGGTACGGTGAAGCGCGTGCTGCTGGAGCTCACGTCGAGCGACGGCGTGATCGGCTGGGGCGAGGCGGCACCATGGGAAGTGTTCACGGGAACGCCGGAAGCGGCGTTCGCCGCGCTCGACATCTATTTGCGGCCAATCGTGCTCGGCAAGTCGGTGCGCCGCATCCGCGCGCTGATGGCCGAGCTCGATCGTGCGCTGGTCGGACATGCCGAAGCCAAGGTCGCGATCGAGATGGCGCTGCTCGACATCGTCGGCAAGTCGTCGGGACTTTCGGTCGCCGACCTGCTCGGCGGGCGCGTACGCGACACGATCCCGCTGTCGTTCTCGATCGCCGATCCGGATTTCGCCGCCGATCTCGAACGCATGCGGAAGATGGTTCCGGACGGCAATTTGATCTACAAGGTCAAGACCGGCGTGAAGCCGCATCGCGAGGATCTCGATCATCTCGCGGCGATCCGGAAAGAATTCGGCGACAAGGTCGATCTACGCGTCGATTACAACCAGGCGCTGGCGCCGTTCGGCGCCATCAAAATCCTGCGCGATATCGAGCAGTTTGCGCCGACCTTCATCGAGCAGCCGGTGCCGCGCAAATTTCTCGACGTGATGGCGCAGCTCACCGCGGCGCTGGAAACGCCGGTGCTCGCCGACGAAAGCTGTTTCGACCGCCGCGACATGATGGAGGTGGTGCGCCGCGAGGCGGCAGATGCCGTCTCGATCAAGCTGATGAAGGCCGGCGGCCTGTTCGAGGCGCAGGCGATCATGGCGATCGCTGACATCGCGGGCCTGCCCGGCTATGGCGGCACGCTGTGGGAGGGCGGCATCGGGCTTGCCGCCGGCACGCAGCTGATCGCCGCGACGCCGGGCATCTCGCTCGGCTGCGAATTCTACATGCCGCATCATGTGCTGACCGAGGACGTGCTGGAAGAGCGCGTCGCCAATCGCGGCGGCCACGTCGTGGTGCCGGACGGTGCCGGCCTCGGCATCCGCGTCAGCGAAGCCTCGGTCCGCGCCAATGCGCGGGTGTTGGCGGAGGGGTAAAGGCACGCCCCCACCGTCGTCCTGGCGAAAGCCAGGACCCATTGCCCCAAAGAGAAGTTGCGGCACGAGGTCGGTAACCCCGAATCTTCGCCAAACCCAATCCGATGGTAATGGGTCCTGGATCGGCGCTGCGCTTGTCCAGGACGACGATCGCGTATGCCGCCTCTGCGGAGCGCCATCCTTCCCCAATCAGATTCCGTATCGTATGGTCGCAGCAAATATTCAGGGGTTCCGCCCCGCCATGCCCGATCCCATCGGGCCATCCGGAAACCTTTATGTCCGAACCCGCCTGGTCGCTGCACTCCCGCCTGAAAGAGGACACTATCGACATCGGCGATTTGCCGCTGTGCAAGGTCTTGGTCATCAAGGACGCGCATTATCCCTGGCTGCTGCTGGTGCCGCGACGCGCCGACGCGGTGGAGATCATCGACCTCGACGAGGTGCAGCAGGCGCAATTGATGACGGAGATCTCCCGCGTCTCGCGCGCGCTGAAGGAGATCACCCAATGCGACAAGCTCAACATCGCGGCACTCGGTAACCTCGTGCCGCAGCTTCACGTCCACATCATCGCGCGCCGCACCAGTGACGCCGCCTGGCCGCGGCCGGTCTGGGGCGTGATGCAGCCCTTGGCGCACGACGCCACCGAGGTGCAGAGTTTCATCAGCGCGCTTCGCCGCAAGATCTGGTTGGGTTGAAAGAACAAGAAATGTCAGCATTCGACTCGTTTCCACTGGGACAACCCGCCTTCGTCACCAACATTCTCGACCGCGCCGCGCATCTGCGCCGCGACGACGAAAAGCTGTTCGCGATGGAGCAGAAGCCGTCGTCGCGCGCCTATGTGGTCTATCGCGACTCACTGCTGGTGAAGCGCGAGGGCGACAAAGTGCGCGCGCTGCTCGGAATCGACGAGGCGTTGAAATGCGGCGCCAATCCCGGCACGATCTTCTTAGGCTTGCGCGGCGGCGCCGCGATGTTCGGGATGGGCCTGTCGCAGGCCGCGTCCGAGAAGCTGATCGGGCGCGAGGACTACGCCCTCAGCGAGCTGCGCGGCATGGCGATGCAGGGCGCGGTGCCGCCGCAGGAGCTGTCGGCGATCGCGATGGCGAAGTCGATGGTGAGCTGGCATCAGCGCCACGGCTATTGCGCCAATTGCGGCACGCGTACCGCGATGAAGGAAGGCGGCTGGAAGCGGGAGTGCCCGAGTTGCAAGGCCGAGCATTTCCCGCGCACCGACCCTGTCGTGATCATGCACGTCGCCGCCGGCGACAAATGCCTGCTCGGCCGCCAGAAGCAGTTTCCGCCGGGCATGTATTCCTGCCTCGCCGGCTTCGTCGAGGCCGCCGAAACCATCGAGGACGCGGTGCGCCGCGAGATTTTCGAAGAATCCGGCATTCGCTGCACCGAGGTGCAATATTACATGACCCAGCCCTGGCCCTATCCGTCGTCGCTGATGATCGGGTGCAGCGCGCGGGCGGTGAGCGAGGACATCGTCGTCGATCACTCCGAGTTGGAGGATGCGCGCTGGTTCACGCGCGAGGAGGCGGCCTTGATGCTGACGCGGACGCATCCTGACGGGCTCGCCGGCCCGCATCCGTTTGCGATTGCGCATCACCTGCTCGGCCGCTGGGTGCACGACAAGAGCTGAGACGGAGATGGCTGCACCAGGGATCGCGCCGCGCATCCTCTGCATCGGCATTCCCGTGCGCGACCTGACCTTTCGTGTCGAAACCGTGCCCGCGCGCGGCAGCAAGGCGAATGCCAGGCATCTCGCGGAGATTTGCGGCGGCAACGCACTCAATGCCGCGATCGCTATCGCTCGGCTTGGTGGCCGCGTCGCGTTCGCAGGTCCGATGGGCGATGCGCAGGAGACGTCGAGCGGCTTCATTCTCGACCGCATGACATCCGAAAATATCGACACAAGCCATATCGTGCGCATACCTGATGCGAGCACGCCCGTCTCTGCCATCATCATTGACGCGACGGGCGAGCGAACGCTCACGATCTATCGCGATCCGGCCCTGTGGACAGTCGAGCTGCCCGACGCCGACAAGCTGCTCGCCGATTGCCGGGCGGTTCTCGTCGAAAGCCGCTGCGCCGCGTTCGCAACTTCGCTCTGCACCGAGGCACGCCGGCGCGGCATTGCCGTCATCGTCGGCGTCGACCGCGCGATGTCGTTGCAGGACAGCCTGCTCACGGCCGCCTCACATCTGCTGTTCGCCAGTGACCAGTTGCAGGAGACAGCCGGCATCCCCGATGACGGCGCGGCATTGAAGCGCCTGGCCGCGCTCACGCCCGCCTTCCTCGCCGCCACCCGCGGTCCGTATGGCACGATCTGGCTGAACGAGACCGGCGCATTGGAGCAGACGCCGGCCTTCCCGGTTCAGGCCGTCGATACGCTCGGCGCCGGCGACGTCTTCCATGGCGCCTTCACGCTTCGCTTCGCCGAAGGTGGCGGCGTGCGGCAGGCGCTGCGATTCGCCGCGGCCGCCGCGGCGCTGAAATGCACCCGTCCTGGTGGCGGCCTGGCCGCCCCGCAACGCGTTGAAGTTGAAGAGCTTTTGAGCACGTCGCCGGCGGCGACGTTGGAGCGGGCGCCAAGATTATAGACTTGCTATAGAAAGATTTTCTCTATATCAGGGAAAACGTCCCTTGAAATGGAACAAAGTTCTTCAAATGACCGATCTCGCCGTCCCACTCCCCGAGACCAGCCGCCGCCTCGACGCCATCGACCGCAAGATTCTGATGGTGCTGCAGGACGATGCCTCCCTCTCCGTCGCCGAGATTGGCGACCGCGTCGGCCTGTCCTCGACCCCCTGCTGGAAGCGCATCCAGCGCTTGGAGGCCGACGGCGTGATTACCAAGCGGGTGGCGCTGGTCGACCAGAACAAGATCGGGCTCGGCATCTCCGTGTTCGTGTCGGTCGAGAGCTCCGACCATTCCGACGCCTGGCTCAAGAGGTTCGCCGACGCCGTCAGCGCCATGCCTGAGGTGATGGAGTTCTATCGCATGGCCGGCGACGTCGATTACATGCTGCGCGTCGTCGTCGCGGACATGCAGGCCTATGACGTGTTCTACAAGAAACTGATCAGCGCCGTGCCGCTGAAGAACGTCACCTCGCGCTTCGCGATGGAGAAGATCAAGTCGGTCACCGCGCTGCCGATCCCGGCTGTGGTTGCGGCTTAAGGCTCACCACACGCAAACTGTCATCGCCCGGCTTGACCGGGCGATCCAGTATTCCAGAGACGATGATGGGGTTCGGATAAGCCGCGTACTGGATGCCCCGGTCAAGCCGGGGCATGACAGCAGGTGAGACTAGCCTCGCGCCTCAAATCTTCTGATTGTACTCGCCGACTTCGGGATGGGTGCGCAGCACGCTGTTCACCATCTCGAACATGTCGTGCATGCGCTGCTCGGAGACCGGGCTCTCGACCACGACAACGAGCTCGGGCTTGTTGGAGGAGGCACGCACCAGGCCCCAGCTGCCGTCCTCGACCGTGACGCGGACGCCGTTGACGGTGACGAGATCGCGGATCGACTGGCCGCCGATCTTGGCGCCCTTGGCCTGCAAGGCCTCGAAGTGCTTCACCACCTTGTCGATGACGCCGTATTTGGTCTCGTCGGCGCAATGCGGCGACATCGTCGGCGACGACCAGGTCTTCGGCAGCGCGTTCTTGAGATCGGCCATCGACTTGCCGGGGGCGCGGTCAAGCATATCGCAGATCGCCAGCGCCGAGACGAGACCGTCGTCATAGCCGCGTCCATACGGCTTGTTGAAGAAGAAGTGGCCGGACTTCTCGAAGCCGGCGAGCGCACCCGTCTCATGGGTGCGGCGCTTCATGTAGGAATGGCCGGTCTTCCAGTAGGTGGTTTTTGCACCCTGCTTCTGCAGCACCGGATCGGTGATGAACAGGCCGGTCGACTTCACGTCGACGATGAACTGCGCGTCCTTGTGGATCGCGGACATGTCGCGCGCCAGCATCACGCCGACCTTGTCGGCAAAGATCTCCTCGCCGGTGTTGTCGACGACGCCGCAGCGATCGCCGTCGCCGTCGAAGCCGAGACCCACATCGGCCTTGTGCTGCAGCACCGCGTCGCGGATCGCGTGCAGCATCTCCATGTCTTCGGGGTTCGGATTGTATTTCGGGAAGGTGTGGTCGAGCTCGGTGTCGAGCGGGATCACCTCGCAGCCGATCGCCTCCAGCACCTGCGGCGCGAATGCGCCGGCGGTACCGTTGCCGCAGGCCGCGACAACCTTGAGCTTGCGCTTGAGCTTCGGGCGGCTGGTGAGATCGGCGATGTAGCGCGCCGGATAATTCTCGTGGAATTGATAGGAGCCGCCGGCCTTGTTCTTGAACTCGGCGCCCAGCACGATCTCCTTCAGCCGCGTCATCTCGTCGGGACCGAAGGTCAGCGGGCGGTTGGCGCCCATCTTCACGCCGGTCCAGCCATTGTCGTTGTGCGAGGCCGTGACCATGGCGCAGCAGGGCACGTCGAGGTCGAACTGCGCGAAATAGGCCATCGGCGTCACCGCGAGCCCGATGTCGTGCACCTTGCAGCCTGCTGCCATCAGGCCGGAGATCAGCGCATATTTGATCGAGGCCGAATAGCCGCGGAAATCATGACCGGTGACGATCTCCTGGCTGACGCCGAGTTCTGCGATCAGCGCGCCCAGCCCCATGCCGAGCGCCTGGATTCCCATCAGGTTGATTTCCTTCTGGAACAGCCAGCGCGCGTCGTATTCGCGAAAGCCCGTGGCCTTCACCATCGGCTCGGATTCGAAGGCATAGGTGTTGGGCAGCAACACGGATTTCGGCTTCGGGAACATTGAGACGGTCTCGTGAAAAAAGAGCCAGGATTTGATGCAGCCTTAGCGAATGCCGGGCTGCAGCGGAAGGCGGGAATGGCAGCTTATGGATGATAATTGCGGCAGTTTGGTAACGGGGAAATCTGTCCGCGAGAGCGATCGAAATAGAGATTTTCTTGAAATATGTGTCGCCGTCGCCTTTGGGAGGACCTTTACTGCTCCAGCACCATCTGACCGTTGGCGTATTCGAAGCGCCTGAGGCGGGAGAGGAAGGAGAGACCGAGCAGGTTCTCGGACAGTGCTTCGTCGGGCAGCACCATGGCATCGACGTCGCGCACGATTAGGCCGCCGACATCGAGCATGGCGATGCGAGTGCGCGCGGCCTTGATGGTGCCGTTGGCGGTGGAGACGGTGGCGTTGTAATCGCTGCGCGAGGGACGCAGGCCGAAGCGGGCGGCCGAGGTCTCGTTCAGCGCGACCACGGAGGCGCCGGTGTCGACCATGAAGCCGATGCGCTGGCCTTCGATCCGGCCCTCGGTTTGGAAGTGGCCGCGGCCGTCGCGGGGGATGTTGAGGCTGCGGCCGCCGGCCGCCGCGGTGGACGCGACTGCGACCGTACGCGGCACCGACGTCGCCGAGGCGGAGCTCATCCTGTCCGCCATCTGCGCCATGAAGGTGCCGAGGCCGATCATGATCGCCGCGAAGATCATTATGTTACGCATCACACCACTCGAAGCCGAAGCTCGATTTCACCACGCGGAAGGCCGCTCCGCGAGCGACGCTGCGGCCAGAGCGGTGCTATTTTGACGAAAAGGATGAGCGGACGGTTAATGCGCCGGTGTCGCGGATACGACATATCCTCATCCTGAGGTGCCCGCGAAGCGCGGGTCTCGAAGGGCCCGGCCACCAGCGGGGCCGTCATCCTTCGAGACGCTTGCTACGCAAGCTCGTCAGGATGAGGAATTGGCAACGGCGCCTGGGACTAGAACGGGCTCACCGAGAAATACCGCAGCCACAGATCGGTGTAGCGGCCCTTCTCCCAGACGCGGAACATCGCCCAGTTCAGGGCCTGGCGCAGCACGTCGTTGCCCTTGCGTACGGCGATGCCAATGCCCTCGCCGAAGAAACGGCTCTCGACGAAGGGGCCGCCGGAGAAGGCGCAGCAATCGCCGGAATCCGTGCCGTTGATCCAGAACGCGAGCGCGATGGCGTCGCCGAAGATGAAATCGACCTCGCCCTTGCGCAAGGCGCCGCGCATAGCGTCGTCGTTGGGATAAGGGTGCAGCTCGGCGTCGGTGAACAGGGCCTTGAGATAGGCCTCATGCGCGGAGCCGGCGATGACGCCGACCTTCTTGCCTTCGAGATATTCGGGCCGGATCTCCGGCATCACCGCGTCCTTGCGCGAAGCAAAGCGCGCAGGCACGCGGTAATAGGGATCGGTGAAGTCGACCCGGGCGCGGAGCTGCGGACTCACCGCCATCGAGGCGATGATGGCATCGCCCCGGTTGGAGGCGAGCGCATCGACCAGCGTCTCGAAGCGCCGCATCTGCACCGTGCAAGTGACCTTGATCTCCTCGCACAGCGCGCGCGCGAAGTCGACGTTGAAGCCGGCCGGATTACCGTCGGCGCCGGTGTAGTTGAACGGCGGATAGTCGGTCTCGGTCAGGAAACGGATCACGGTCAGGCGCGACAGGTCCGGCCGCTCCGGCCGCCGCCGCGGGTCCCAGAAACCCGGCACCGCCTGCGGGGCGGCTTGCGGCGCGACCTGAGGTGAGGCTTGCGGCGCCGTTGGGGGCTGCTTGGCCGGGGCCTGCGCCTGCGCGGACGGCGCAGCAGCGAGCGCGCAGACGCCGACGATCAGCCCGGTCAGCAAGCCACGGGCGGATTTGGACGATTTCGCCTGTTGCGATGGAGCCATCGGCTGAAATGAACGATTTTCGTTGGGATCGGAGGGCCTTATAGCCCATCCGGCCGGGAACGCGAGCGCGGATTGCGGTCAATAGGGAAGCCTACAGATACCGCTTCAACTCCCCTGCGGCTTCTTCCGGCGTGCGCTTCAGGTTGAACGGCGAGACGAAGCGGCCGTCGCGATCCATCAGATAGATCAGCGCCGTGTGGTCCATGGTGTAGTCGCCGTCCTTGGTCGGGACCTTCTTGGCATAGACCCGGTAGGAGGTGATCACCTTGGCGGTCTCGGCAGGATCGCCGCTCAGCCCTTCGAGGTGCGGGTCGAAGCTCGACAGATAATCCTTCATCGCGGCCGGCGTATCGCGCTCGGGATCGACCGAGATGAAGACGGCATTGACCTTGTCGGCGTCCTTGCCCATCGCGCGCAGCACTTCCGAGATCTCGAACAGCGAGGTTGGGCAGACGTCGGGACAATGGGTGTAGCCGAAGAAGATCAGGGTCGGCTTGCCCTTGAGGTTCTTGTCGGTGACGGTCTTGCCGTTCTGGTCGGTGAGCTGGAACGGGCCGCCGATCGCGGCCGGCTGCGCCACCTTGCCGACCCCGCCCATGGCCCAGAATACGATCAGCAGCCCGAGGACGAGGCTTGCGGCGAAGGCGG
The DNA here is from genome assembly GCF_023100665.1 of Bradyrhizobium sp. CW1. NCBI lineage: Bacteria > Pseudomonadati > Pseudomonadota > Alphaproteobacteria > Hyphomicrobiales > Nitrobacteraceae > Bradyrhizobium > Bradyrhizobium sp. CW1. The sequence goes on along the minus strand of NZ_CP064684.1, from coordinate 581,446 downwards.
TCGCGATCACCAGCGGACGGGCGGTAGGGCTCATGAGCGGAAAACTTCCTGTCGCGTGTCAGAAGCAGGCGGCAAGACCGGTCCTGATCATTTCGAAGAACACCTGGCTGCCGTAGTGGAACCAGAGCGCGAGCGCGCCGAGCACGACCAGGCCGCCGACGCCAGCACCTGCCAACAGCAGCACGACCGGCGTCCGGCCGGCAGTGGGCGAATTGTCCGATACAGGATGGGTAGGGTGCAGTGGTTGAGCCATGACAACGATCGGGGTGAAGGGTTCCCTGCCTTTCAAATAGGCGCTGGGACCGGGCCGGGCAAGCGCGGCGGGCGGGCTGGAGAACTTGTGATACGGAGGTTCTCCGTCATGCCGGGCTTGCGCGGCCGAAGCCGCTTCCGCGAGGCGAAGGCCCGGGCATCCACGGACTTTCCAGCCGGGCCCAAGAACGTGGATGGCCGGGACAAGCCCGGCCATGACGACAGATTAGTGAAAGGCGAATGACTGCCGCGGCCTACCGCGACGATGGCTTGTTGGCCGAGGCCTGCGCGTCGAGGTAGCAAGGCTTGTACATAGCCTGGAGCTGCCGGCCCTTCAGGAAGAGCATATGCGGGGTGAGGCCGCCGCGCTGATTGATCCAGCGCTTCACCTGCGAGGGATACATCGCATAGAGCATCTGGGTCGCTTCGGTATTGGTGACGGCGCGGCCGTTGCTGCCGAAATCCCACGCGGCGTGGAAGCCCAGTGTGGCGTGCGACGTCACGCAGATGCGGTCAGGCGGGATGGCGCCGAGGACGATGGTGCAGGCAGAGGCGCAGAGACCGTCGATGATGACGGTATCGCCCGACTGTCGCAGGTCCTGGTATTTGTCGACGTAGGTTCCGATCCGGCCGCCGCGGTCATCCGCGATCCGAACCACCGCGTGAGAAGCGCCCATGCTCGCGATCAGGAGAACCGCCGCAAGCAACCCCGTCAGAAACTTCATTGGCCCCCGCCCCAGTCGAATTCGAATCTGTGTGTCAGGTGGTGATGCCCTGCTAGGGTCCGTCGTAACCGCGGTTTTGTCTAGGCATGCCGGCTCGCTCAAAACAAATTCAAATCCAGTGTTGCGCCGGCGCTGCACTCAGCCGGTCTTTTTCCCGAAGTGGAACAAGTTAACGATGTCTTACGCGCCGTCCTCTTGATCTCAGTTGCAACCGCCGGCTTCAATCCGGGCAACTACAGGGAGGAACCTGTGGAGGGCGAAACACATGGAGGGGGAAACATATGGCCGAACAGATGGCTGAAGAGACTGACGTCATCGTTGTCGGCGCAGGACTGTCGGGCCTGGTGGCCGCAACCGAGATCGCGGACGCCGGCAAGCGCGTAATCGTGGTCGACCAGGAGGGCGAGCAGTCGCTCGGCGGCCAGGCGTTCTGGTCGTTCGGCGGATTATTCCTGGTCGATTCGCCGGAGCAGCGCCGGCTCGGCATCAAGGACTCCTTCGACCTCGCGATGCAGGACTGGCTCGGCACCGCCGGCTTCGACCGCGACGAGGATTTCTGGCCGCGGCAATGGGCCGACGCCTATGTGGCGTTCGCGGCCGGCGAGAAGCGTGCATGGCTGCGAGCGATGGGCCATCGCATTTTCCCCGTGGTCGGATGGGCCGAGCGCGGTGGTTATGACGCGATGGGCCACGGCAATTCGGTGCCGCGCTTTCATGTCACCTGGGGCACCGGGCCCGGCATCGTCGAGCCGTTCGAGCGCCGGGCGCGCGAGGCGGTCAGAAGCGGCCGGCTGAGCTTTCGGTTCCGCCATCGCGTCGATGCGCTCTCGATCACCAACGGTACGGTGGATGGCGTCGGCGGCGCCATTCTCGCCCCCGACAATGTCGAGCGCGGCAAGAGTTCGTCGCGCAATGTTGTCGGCGAGTTTGCGTTGAAGGCCCAAGCCGTGATCGTGGCGTCCGGCGGCATCGGCGGCAATCACGAGCTGGTGCGGCAGAACTGGCCGAAGCGACTCGGCGCGCCGCCGAAATTCATGATCTCCGGCGTGCCCGAGCATGTCGACGGCCGCATGATCGGCATCACCGAGAAAGCAGGCGCGCGGCTGATCAACCGCGACCGCATGTGGCATTATGTCGAAGGCATCCAGAACTGGTCACCGATCTGGCCGCGCCACGGCATCCGCATCCTGCCCGGCCCCTCCTCGATGTGGTTCGACGCCACCGGCACGCGCCTGCCGGCGCCGTTGTTTCCCGGCTCCGACACGCTCGGCCAGCTCCAATACATCATGTCCACCGGCTACGATTATTCCTGGTTCATCCTGACCCAGAGCATCATCAAGAAGGAGTTTGCGCTGTCGGGCTCGGAGCAGAATCCCGACCTCACCGGCAAGAGCTGGCGTATGACCATCAAGCGCGCCACCAACAAGGGCGCGCCGGCGCCGGTGGAAGCGTTCAAAAGCCATGGTGTCGACTTCATCGTGCGCGACAAGATCGAGGATCTCGTTGCGGCCATGAACAAGCTGGCCGGCAGCGACCTCCTCAAGCTCGAGCACATCAGGATGCAGATCGAGGCGCGCGACCGAGAGATCGCCAACCCTTACGTCAAGGATGCGCAGGTGATGAACATTCACAATGCGCGGCGCTATATCGGCGACAGACTGATCCGCACCGCCTCCCCTCACCGCATCCTCGATCCCGCGCAAGGGCCGCTGATCGCGGTCAAGCTCAACATCCTCACCCGCAAGACGCTCGGCGGTTTCGAGACCGACCTCTCTTCGCGCGTGTTCGGCGAGGAGGGCAGCGTCATCCCCGGCCTCTATGCAGCCGGCGAAGCCGCCGGCTTCGGCGGCGGCGGCGTGCACGGCTATCGTTCGCTGGAAGGCACGTTCCTCGGCGGCTGCCTGTTCTCGGGCCGCAATGCGGGCCGGGCCGCGGCGAAGGCCGTGGGCTAGATGATGCGGCCGCGGCTGCGCATCGGGGCGTTTGTTGCGGCATTAGCCGCTGCCTCGGCTGCGTCCGCGGATACGATCGATATTGACGGTGTGAAGCGGTCCTACACTGTGCAACTGCCGTCGAAGCGGCTCGTGCCGCTCGTCGTCGTGCTGCACGGCAAGACGCAGCGCGGAGCCGACATGATGACGCGGACAGCGTGGCCGCAGGTCGCAAAGCGCGAAGGGTTTGCGGTGGTCTTTCCTGATGGCCTCAACCACGCATGGGCCGATGCGAGGACCAAGGCGGGACCGGCGCTCCGTGGCCCGCCCGCGGGTACCGACGACGTCGCCTTCATCGCAAAGCTCGTCGAGAAGCTGGTGGCGAACGGCACCGCCGATCCTCGCCGCGTCTATGTCACCGGCATCTCCAATGGCGGCGCCATGGCAATGACGCTGGTCTGCGCCCGAGCCGATCTGTTTGCTGCCGGCGCGAGCGTGAGCATGAACCTCACTGATGAGACCGCTGTCACGTGCCATCCGTCGCGGCCGTTGCCGATGCTGCTGATGAACGGCACGGCCGATCCGCTGGTCCCCTACGAAGGCGGCCGCGGATCGAGCTATTATGCCGCAGACAGTTTTTGGTCCACCGACGAGACGCTTGCGTTCTGGCGCAAGCTCAACGGCTGCGAGACCGATAATGCCGACATGACCGATTTGCCCGACAGGGCGCCAGCAGACCAGTCCACGGTGACGCGGATCTCCTCGCGCTGTCCTGAAGGGCACGACGTCGTGCTTTATCGCATCAATCAAGGCGGTCATCGCATGCCCGGATTTTCTCCGGATGCCCGCTTCCCGAAGGTCGCCGCCAGCTTGCTCGGGTCGCAGAACGGCGACATCGACGCAGCCGAAACGATCTGGACGTTCTTCGGCCAGTTTCCCTGAAGTGCAACTCAGGCATCGCCGATGACGCATGCGTGCCTGGCAACGCATGCGTGCCCGGCAACGCATGCGTGCCTGGGGTGGCACAGGGCAAGCCGCTGCGCTAGACAGGGCCGCCATTCAAAGGAGACCCCCAATGAGCATTCAGCGTCTTGAAACCGGCCCGCGCATGAGCCAGGTCGTCGTGCACGGTAACACAGTCTATCTCGCCGGTGTCGTCGCCAACAACGCCGCCGGCGAAAGCGTGACGAAGCAGACCCAGGACATTCTGGCGACTATCGACAGCCATCTCGCCAAGGCCGGCACCGACAAGTCCAAACTTCTTTCGGCCACGATCTACATCACCGACATGAAGACGTTTGGCGAGATGAACGCGGTGTGGGACGCCTGGGTCTCGCCCGGCAACACGCCGGCACGCGCCACCGTCGAAGCCAAGCTCGCGGCGGCACAATACACCGTCGAAATCATGGTCACGGCGGCCAAGTAAGTTCGCGACAAACATTTGCGCGCGCTTGTCGGCGCATGATCCGATCGGGAAACCGCTTCACACTTTCCCGCATCATGCGCATGACCTCCGAGGTAATCGATCAGCGCGCGCAAACCTTCGATAATCATGTCAGCCGAACGACACGGCGCCATCGAAGGAGACGACAATGACCGATCCCATCACCATCGCTCGCCGCTACATCGATCTCTGGAACGAACGTGCAGCTGACCGCCGGCGCGAACTGCTGAGCCAGAACTGGACGGCGGATGCGAGCTATGTCGATCCCCTGATGAAGGGCGACGGCCATGACGGCGTCGATGCGCTGATCGCAGGCGTGCAGCAGCGCTTCCCCGATTTCAAATTCAAGCTGATCGGCGAGCCCAACGGCTACGGCGACCATGTCCGCTTCAGTTGGGGCCTTGGTCCTGACGGCATCGACAGCCCGATCAAGGGTACGGATTTCGCCGTGCTGAAGGACGGCCGTATCAGGAGCATCACGGGATTTCTGGACCAGGTGCCCGCCGGCACGTGAGCGCGCGCTGCTCGTTGCTGCGCCCTCTCCCCCGGTAAGGGAGAGGGCACACTTTCGTTCGTCGCACAGGCGCTAGTTATTCGCGCTCGCGGAATCGTCCATCGCCTTGAAGGCTTCCTCCAGCTGCAGCGAGATCGGCACGTTCAGCCGTTCGCCGGTCGGAAGCCGTGCGGTGAACCATTTGTTGTAGAGCGGAACGAGGTCGTGGTTGGAGCCGAGCTTGCGGAAAGTGCGATCGACCACCGCCGCCAGTTGCGGTTCGCCCTTGCGGAACATGATGCCGTAGGGGTCGTAGGACAGGTAATCGCCGGTGACGCGGAACTTGTCCTGTGCCTTGTGACGCACGATCAGGCTGGACAGCAGGATGTCGTCGGTCGCGAACGCATCGGCCTTGCCGTCGACGAGCATCTGGTATGACTGTTCGTGATCGGCACCGACAACGATGGTCAGTCCCAACGATGACTTCTTGTCGGCCGCCTGGATCGCCTGCTCGTTGGTGGTGCCCTTCGTCACCACGACGGTCTTGCCCTTCAGATCAGTCAGTGACTGGACGCTGGACGCCTTCGGCACCATCAGCTTGGTGCCGGCGACGAACATCAGCGGCGAGAAGGCGACGCGCTTGCCGCGCTCGGCATTGGCCGTGGTCGAGCCGCATTCCAGGTCGATCTTGTTCTGGAGCACGGCGTCGATGCGGTCATCGGAGGTGACCTTGACGTAGGCGATCTTCAGATTGGGATCGTCGACCTCGACGCCGATCTCCTCGACAATAGCCTCGCAAAGCTCGAGGCTGTAGCCGATCGGCCGGTTGGCCTGGTCGAGGAAGGAGAACGGCGGCGAGCTCTCGCGATAGCCGAGGCGCACGGTGTGCGCGGTCTTGATCGCCGACAGCGTCGGGCTAAGCCCTTCGCTGCCACCGGTCTGGGCGGAGGCACCCGTGGCCAGCAGGCACGCTGCCAGCAACAGGCCGCCCGATATCGCCATTGAAAGGCGCATGATGCACTCCGATCAATGGCCGGCCATCGCAGGCACTTCGCCGGGGATCATGTCCCCCGGCACGGCATCGCCAGGTTCAAGCTCGTGCTCGGGCCCGAGCTCGCCTTCCCACTTGGCCACGACCGAGGTCGCGAGCGTGTTGCCGATCACGTTGGTGGCGCTGCGGCCCATGTCGAGGAAGGTGTCGATGCCCATGATCATCAACAGCCCCGCCTCGGGGATGCCGAACTGCGAGAGCGTCGAGGCGATCACCACGAGGGAGGCGCGCGGCACGCCGGCCACGCCCTTCGAGGTGATCATCAGCGTTGCCAGCATCGCGAGCTGGGTGCCGAGCGGCATGTCGATGTGATAGCTCTGCGCGATGAAGACGCTCGCGAAGGTGCAGTACATCATCGTGCCGTCGAGATTGAAGGAATAGCCGAGCGGCAGCACGAAGCTCGATATCCGCGACGAGGCGCCGAACTTGTTCAACCCCTCCAGAGTTTTCGGATACGCCGCTTCCGAGCTCGCGGTGGAGAACGCGATCATCAGCGGTTCGCGGATCAGCTTCAGCAGATGGGCGTAGCGCGGCCCGATCACGATGAAGCCCACGACCACCAGGATGCCCCACAGGAGCGCGAGCGAGAGATAGAAGCCACCCATGAAGACGATGAGCTTCCAGAGCACTAGCAGGCCGTTCTTGGCAACCGTCGCGGTGATGGCGGCCCAGACCGCGAACGGCGCGAACAGCATCACATAGCCCGTCACCTTGAGCATGATGTGGCCGATGTTGTCGATCAGCGCCAGGATCGGCTTGGAGCGCTCGGGCATCGAGCCCATCGCCACCGAGAAGAACACGGCGAAGATCACGATCTGCAGGATCTCGTTCTGCGCCATCGCATCCGCGATCGAGGTCGGGATCAGATGGGTCAGGAATTTTTCGATCGAGAAGGCGGAAACCGGCAGGCCGGTCGACTGCGCCTTGTCAGGCAGCGTACCCGGGAAATTCGCGCCGGGCTGGAGCAGATTGACCATCACGAGGCCGAGCATCAGCGAGACGAAAGAGGCGCTGACGAACCAGCCCATGGTCTTGGCGAAGATGCGGCCGAGCTTGGAGCCCGAGCCCATATGAGCAATGCCGCCGACCAGGGTCGCAAATACCAGCGGCGCGATGATCATCTTGATCAGGCGCAGGAAAATCACGGCGATCAGGTTGATGGACGAGGCCCAGTCGCCCCGCGTGTCGGGCAGGAAATTGTAGATCGCCGCGCCCATGATGATGCCGAGCACCATCGCCACCAGAATGAATTGCGTAAACCTGTTCGACATTGAACACCCCCGCTACACCGACCGCTTCATGATGTCGCAGATATGACGACTGCGCAACACGCTTGGCGTGCGATCGTCGGGCGGATGTTCCCGTTGCGAAACTGGCGCCCGCGATCTAGCCTTCATGCAGCGCACAACGAAAGCGGCTTGCACGTTTTTCTTGCGGCCGCTGCATCAATAATCGTCAAACGACCGAGGGGAAACATCATGAGCGGCAGCATCAATCGTCAGATTCTTTTGGTGGAAAAGCCCAGCGGCAAGCTCGGTCCCGAGCACTTCAAGCTGGTCGAAGGTGCGGTGCCCGAGCCGAAGGACGGCGAGGCCTTGCTGCGCGTGCGTTACATCTCGCTCGACGCCGCCAACCGCGCCTGGATGCACGGCGCGACCTATCGTTCAGCGGTGGAGGCCAACAGCGTGATGGCCGGCGGCGCCATCGCCGAGGTCATCAGCTCGAAGGCGCCGGAGCTTGCGCCGGGCGACATCGTGTTCGGCGACACCGGCTGGCAGGAGTTGGCGACAGTGCCCGCCAAGCATCTCACCAAGATGCCGAAGCTCGAGCCGATGACGCATCTGCTCAGCGTGTTCGGCATTGCCGGCCTCACCGCCTATTTCGGCCTGCTGGAGATCGGCAAGCCCAGAGAGGGCGAGACGGTCGTGGTCTCCGCGGCCGCGGGCTCGGTCGGCTCGATCGTCGGGCAAATCGCGAAGATCAAGGGATGCCGGGTCATCGGCATCGCCGGCGGCGCCGACAAGTGCAGCTGGCTGACCTCCGAACTCGGCTTCGATGCCGCCGTCGACTACAAGGACGGCGCGGTGTTCAAGGCGTTGCGCGCGGCGGCTCCGAAGGGCATCGATGTCTATTTCGACAATGTCGGCGGCGACATTCTCGAAGCCTGCCTGCCGCAGATGAACAATTACGGCCGCATCGCCTGCTGCGGTGCGATCTCGCAATATGACGGCGCGCCCTCGGCACACGGCCCGCGCGGCGTGCCCGGCCTGATCGTGGTGAAGCGGCTCGTCATGCAAGGCTTCATCGTGATGGACTACATGAAAGAGAGTCAGCGAGCGCTCGCCGACCTCCAGGCCTGGGTCACATCCGGCAAGCTGAAGGTGCAGGAGGACATCATCGACGGCCTCGAGAACACGCCGAAGGCGCTGGTCGGATTGCTGGCGGGCGAGAACCGCGGCAAGCGGATGATCAAGCTCTGACGACGTAGTTACGTCGCAATTGCAAAGCCAATATCTACTTGCGGTAGAGGTCGCGGCGGCCAATGATGTCGCGCGCGGCATCACCCGCGACGATTGTTTGCATCACATTTGAAAAAATTGTCGGCGTTGCCGACAGGGCAGGAATACTCGGATGTTCAACACGTTGAAACATGCGTCGGCACGCGGGGCGTTGCTGGCGGCGGCTCTCTTCGCAACTGCAGCAGGCGCATTCGCACAAGCGCCGACCGAGGCGCAAAAGAGCGCGATCCGCTCCGCATGCCGCTCGGATTTCATGGCGCACTGCGCGAGCGTCACGCCCGGCGGCGTGGAAGCCTATCAATGCCTGCAGAAGAACATGTCCAGCCTGTCCTCGGGATGCCAAACCGCGGTCCGCGCCGTCGAGCCTGCTGCGGCGCCGAAGACCGAGGCTGCACCCAAAGAGGCTCCACCCAAGGCGGAGGCCGCGCCTGCCGCGCCGAAGGCTGAAACCGCCCCCGCCGCAAAGCCGGCATCTGGAGCAGCGCCGAAGGACGCGGCAGCCAAACAGCCGAGCAGCGCGCAGGTCGCTGCCGTCAAGAGCGCGTGCCGCGCCGATTATCCCAAGGTGTGCGCCAGCGTGCCGCCAGGCGGCGCGCCTGCGCTCGAATGCCTCGAGAAGAACAAGGCAAAGGTTTCGCCGGCCTGCGAGAAGGCCGTGAGCGCCGCGGCCGGCGGCGGTGGCACGGCAGCAACGGCGGCACCTCCGGGCGCGGCTCCCGCGGCGGCGGCAGCACCGGCAGCCGCGCCCGCCGTGATCGCGTTGCGCCCGCTGCGGCCGCGCGAAGAGCTGTTCATCGTCCGCTCCGCCTGCGGTGCCGACATCCGCACGCTGTGCGCCGGCGTAGCGCCTGGCGGCGGCCGCATCGTGCAGTGCATCGCCAGCAACGCCGCGTCGCTGTCACCTGCCTGCAAGGACGTGCTGGCGCCGTTCGCGGCACGCTAGAGAAGCGTGCCATCCGGCGGTCCGCTGCACCACCGTGCTCGTGGGCGGCGTACGGGTGAAGCGCTGCGTCTGACGGGGCGGATGGCCAAGCCGCCACGGTTTGGCTATGCTTCGCAAGGTCACTGCTTCGGACACGCGCCAAACGCGCGTCCGGACGTGAGCTGTGGTGTGCCGCGCGGCTTGCCGATAATTCCGCTGGCGCGGGTGGCCGGAGCACATTAGTCTACCCCTAGATAGTAAGTATACTGTCAATTAGGGAGGCAGACGTTGCGGATCGCCGTGATTGGCGGGGGGCCCGGTGGGCTCTACTTCGCCTATCTCTGGAAGAAGCGTCACCCCGAGGATCAAGTCGACCTGTTCGAACAGAACCCGGCCGACGCGACCTGGGGCTTTGGCGTGGTGTTTTCTGATCAGGCCCTGGAATTCCTGCGCGCCGACGACCCCGAGACGGTCGACGCGATCTCGCCGCACATGGAGAGCTGGGAGAACATCACGCTGAACCTGAGCGGCGACAGCGTGGCCATCGACGGCGTCGGCTTCTCCTCGATCGGCCGGCTCGAGCTCTTGCGATTCCTGCAGCAGCGCGCGATCAATGCCGGCGTCACCCCGCGCTTCGACACGCCGATTCATGCGATCGATCAGCTCAACGGGCACGATCTGATCGTCGCTGCCGACGGGCTGAACTCGCTGGTACGCCGCGCCTTCGAGGGCGATTTCGGCACCTCGCTGTCCTACTCCTCGAACAAGTTCGTCTGGTACGGCACCTCGAAGCGCTTCGAGACGCTGTCGCAGACCTTCGTCAAGACCGACCGCGGTGCCTTCAACGCCCATCACTACCGCTACTCGCCGACCATGAGCACCTTCCTGGTCGAATGCGACCATGCGACGTGGCAGGCCTACGGTTTCGCCTACAAGGACGTGGAGCAGTCCAAAGGTGTCTGCGAGGAGGTGTTCGCCGACACGCTCGGCGGCCGCTCGCTGGTTTCCAACAAATCGGTCTGGCGCAACTTCCCCTGGGTCTGGAACGAGCACTGGTCGTTCAAGAACATGGTGCTGCTCGGTGACGCCCTGCACTCGGCGCATTTTTCGATCGGCTCCGGCACGCGGCTCGCGATCGAGGACGCCATTGCACTGGTCAAGGCGCTGGAATCGGACGCCCATCTCTCGACCGCCCTGCATCGCTACCAGGCCGCGCGAAAGCCGGTGGTGCAGAAGCTCGTCAATGCCGCGCGGACCAGCGCTTTCTGGTACGAGCACTTTGCTCAGCACATGCAGCAGGGCCTGATGGACTTTGCCTATAGCTACATCACCCGCTCCGGCCGCATCGACGACTCCCGCCTGCGCGCGATGTCGCCGGGCTTCATGGCGCGCTACGAAGCCGCCAAGAACGGTGGGGACGAGGCATGAGCCGGCAGATTCACGACCAGGTGCCCGCCGACTGCGCGGGCGCGCGCGAGATCGGCTTTTCCGTTCCGCAGGTCTACAATGCCAGCCGCGTGCTGTTCGACAATGTCGGCAAAGGCCACGGTGACAAGCTCGCGCTCATCGGCCCCGCGAGCACGCGCACCTACGCGGAGCTCTGCGCGGAAGCCGGGCGCTGGGGCAACGGCTTTGCCTCGCTTGGCCTCAAGCGCGGCGATCGCGTGCTGTTGTTCCTCGATGACACTCCGGCCTACCCGGCCGCGTTCTTCGGCGCGGTGCGCGCCGGCTTCGTGCCATTGCTGATCAACACGCTGACACCGCCGGATCTGCTGCAATTCTATCTCGCCGATTCCGGCGCGACTGTTGCGGTGGCGGACGCCGAGTTCTGTGCACGTTTCAACGCCGAGGCCTGCAAGGACACGGCCCTGCATACCCTGGTCGTCGTCAATGGCCCGGCGAGCGATCACGCCGCGCCGAACGCCGTTTCCGCCGCCGGCTGGCTCCCCCAGTTTCCGACTGAGCTCGCGGAAGCCGACACGCATCGCAACGAGATGGCGTTCTGGATGTATTCGTCCGGATCGACCGGCCGCCCCAAGGGCATCGTGCATCTCCAGCACGACATGGCCTATAGCGAAGTCGCCTTTGCGCAGAACGTCTTGAAGCTGACGCCGGATGACATCTGCTTCTCGGTGCCAAAAATCTTCTTCGCCTATGGCTTCGGCAACGCGATCACCTTCCCGTTCTCGGCGGGCGCGACGACACTGCTGTTGCCCGGCCAGCCGAAGCCCGTGGCAATCTTTTCGGCGATCGAGCAGTACAGGCCGACGGTCTTCTTCGGCCTGCCGACGCTTTATACATCGCTGACCAAGGCCGAGGGTGCGAACAAGACCGACTTCTCCTCACTGCGCATGGCGCTCTCGGCCGCCGAGGTGCTCTCGGCCGACGTCTTCAACGGCTGGAAGACGCTCACCGGTCTCGAGATCGTGGAAGGCCTCGGCTCGACCGAGGTGCTGCACATCTATCTCTCCAACCGCCCCGAGCGGAAGAAGCTCGGCGCCGCCGGCCTGCGCGTGCCCGGCTACGAGGTCGCGCTGCGCGACAAGGACGGCCGCGATGTCGCCGACGACGAGGAAGGCATCTTGTGGGTGCGCGGCGATTCCAACACGCCGCTGTACTGGAACCCGCCGGACAAATCCGCCGAGACCATCCGCGAAGGCGGCTGGATCTACACCGGCGACCGCTTCGTCCGCGATGGCGATGGCTTTCACTTCTTCCGCGGCCGCGCCGACGATCTCATCAAGATCTCCGGCCAATGGGTCTACCCGCTCGAGGTTGAGCTTTGCCTCGCCGACCACCCGGACATCCGCGAATGCGCGGTGTTCGCCGCCGAGCTGCCGGACCGGCGCATGACGCTTAAGGCAGTGGTGGTGATGAACACCCGCGCGGCGGATCAAAGCGAAACGACCCGGCGGCTGCAGGATTACGTGAAGGGCAAACTGCTTCCTTACAAATATCCGCGCGAGGTGATCTTCATCGACGAGCTGCCGAAGACCGGCACGGGGAAGATCGACCGGCAGGCGTTGCTGAGGATGTGAGCCACCCCTGCCATCGCCCGCGAAGGCGGGCGATGACAACCAGGATTAAGGTGCCTTCCCCAGATGCTCCATCGCGTCCTCCGCCCGGAGCGGCACCCGCGACGCCTCGTTGTTGAGATCGACGAGCTGCGCCAGGAGCCCCATAAGCGCCTTGCGGTCCGCTGGCTTGAGCGGCTCGAGCATCCGCGCCTGGGCGCGTTCGACGGCGGGAATGATGTCGCGCAGGATCGCCGCGCCTGATTTGGTCAAATAGAGCAGCTTGATCCGCTTGTCTTCCGGCGCCGGCCTGCGCTCGACGAAATCCTTGGCCTGAAGCCGCTCGATCACGCTGCCGAGCGTGGAGCGATCGAAGGCGATCACCGCGGACAGCCGCGTCGCGTCGATGCCGGGGTGGGTGTGGATCGCGATCAGCGCCGCGTATTGCACCGGCGTGAGGTCGAACGCCTTGCACTCCTCCATGAAGATCGAGACCGCGATCTGCTGCATGCGCCGGAACAGATAGCCCGGCGCCGCATAGACCGCGTCTATCGTGATTGGAGGGGCAGGCTTACTCGGCATCGGGCTGCTTCTCCGGCGCGGCGTTGACGAACGCCGGCAGGGCCTTGGCCGCAGCTTCCGCTTCAAGCAGGCGCGGATAGGCGGAGACGTCGACGCCGAAGCGGCGCGCATTGGCGAGCTGCGGCACAAGACAGAGATCGGCGAGCGTCGGCACATCCCCGAAGCAGAACGGGCCCGGCTCGTTTCTGATCAGCGTCTCGCACGCCGCGAGCCCCTCGCGGTTGACCCAGGCCGCCCAGTCCTGAACCTTCTCCTCGGCAAGGCCGAGCTCGCGCAGCCGCGCCAGCACCTTCAAGTTCTGCACGGGGTGAGTGTCGCAGGCGATCGCCAGCGCGAACGCCCTCACCTTGGCGCGCTGCAACGCATCCCTCGGCAACAGGGGCGGGTTGGGATGGGTCTCGTCGAGCCATTCGATGATGGCGACCGATTGGGTCAGCACTGCGCCCGCATCGTTCTCCAGCGCCGGCACCAGGCCTTGCGGATTGATGGCGAGATAGGCTGGCGCACATTGCTCGCCCTTGCGAAGATGATGCGGCAGGTGCTCGGCACCGCGGCCTTTGAGGTTCAGCGCGATGCGTACCCGGTAGGCGGCGCTGGAGCGGAAATAGCCGTGCAGCTTCATCGGAACCCTCCCGTTTCGTTCTTGTTCGCACGTTGACGCTACCCAGATCGTAAGTATACTGTCAATCAACAAAGCGACGGGAGCCGCACCATGGAAGCCGTGACCAAGACGCCGGAACGCGAGGCGTTCTACAAGAAGATCGACGGCGAGAATCTCACCGCGCTCTGGACGGTCATGAGCGATTTGATCACGCCGGAGCCGAAGAGCGCCTGCCGGCCGCATCTGTGGAAGTTCGACATCATCCGCGACTACATGACCGAAGCCGGCAAGCTGATCACGGCGAAAGAGGCCGAGCGGCGCGTGCTGGTTCTGGAAAACCCCGGCCTGCGCGGACAGTCGAAAATCACCACGTCGCTCTATGCCGGCGTGCAGATGGTGGTGCCCGGCGACGTCGCGCCCGCGCACCGGCACAGCCAATCGGCACTGCGCTTCGTGCTCGAAGGCAAGGGCGCCCACACCGCCGTGGACGGCGAGCGCACCGCGATGGAGCCCGGCGACTTCATCATCACGCCGTCGATGACCTGGCACGATCATTCCAACGAGACCGACCAGCCGATGTTCTGGCTCGACGGTCTCGACATTCCGCTGGTGCAGTTCTTCGACTGCTCTTTCGCGGAAGGCTCCAACGAGGATCAGCAGAAGATTACAAGGCCGGCCGGCGACAGCTTTGCACGCTACGGCCACAATCTGCTGCCGGTCGACGTGAAGCGGAGCTCGAAGACTTCCCCGATCTTCAGCTATCCCTATGCCTACACGCGCGAGGCACTGGAGAAGGCTCGCGCGAGCCAGGAGTGGGATGCCTGTCACGGGCTGAAGCTGAAATTCAGCAACCCCGAGACCGGCGACTTCGCGATGCCGACCATCGGCACGTTCATCCAGCTGCTGCCGAAGGGCTTCAAGACCGCGCGCTATCGCGCGACGGACGCGACGGTGTTCTGTCCGATCGAGGGCCACGGCCGTACCCGCATCGGGGATGCGACGTTCGAATGGGGCCCGCGCGATTTGTTCGTGGTGCCGAGCTGGCAATGGGTCACGCACGAGGCTGATATGGATGCGGTGCTGTTCAGCTTCTCGGATCGCCCCGTGCAGCAGAAGCTGGATTTGTTCCGGGAGGATCGCGGGAATGCGTGAGGTACGCTGCTGGTAGCATCGTCATTGCGAGCGCAGCGAAGCAATCCAGAATCTTTCCGCGGCGACAGTCTGGATTGCTTCGCTGCGCTCGCAATGACGGAGTAAACCTCACCGCCAGTGCAACAGCCGCGTCTCCAGCCAGTTGATCACCCTCCCCACCATCAACCCAAACACCGACAAAATCACCACGCCCGCGAGCAGCTGATCCGTCTGCATCAAATTGCCAGCCTGCAGCACGAACGCGCCGATGCCGTACTGCGCGCCGATCATCTCGGCGCTGACGACGAGCAGCAGCGCCACCGACGAGGTGATACGGAAGCCGGCGAGGATCGCGGGCAGCGCGCCCGGCCAGACCACCTTGCGCACGATGGTGGCGAACGGCACGTTGAAGCTCTGCGCCATGCGGATGAGGTTGCGCGGCACCGCGTCGACGCCGCTATAGACCGAGATCGCGGTCGAGAAGAACACCCCGAGCGCAATGGTCGCGATCTTCGGCTCTTCACCGATGCCGAGCCAGAGGATCAACAGCGGCAGCAGCGCGATCTTCGGGATCGGGAACAGCGCCGAGATGAAGGTGATGCCGACGCTGCGCGCCAGACGCGACAGGCCGATGGCAAAGCCAACGGCGACACCGGCTGCCGTGCCGAGCAGCCAGCCGACACCGATGCGCAGGAGCGACGCGGAAAGGTGCTGCCACAGCGCACCCGAGATCGCGAGCTGGTAGATCGCCCGCGCGATCGCCGATGGCGGTGGCAGGAATAGCGGATTGACCAGGCCGGTGCTGCCGGCGGCCTGCCAGATCGCAATGACCAGCGCGAGCGCGATCCAGCCGCCGAAACGGCTGCTCGCCGGCACGAAGCCGGCGCCGCGAAAGCGGACGCGCCGGACCGCTTCATCCTTCGTCGATGTTCCCGCCGGAGCGCGATCAAGCATGCTGGACCTCGCGCTCGGCATCGATCGCCTCGTTGCGGATCAGCGACCAGATCTGGTTCTGAAGCGCGAGCAGCTTTTCACGGGCTGCAATGTCACCGCGCTCAGTGCGCGTCATCGGCACGCTCACGACCTCGCGAATACGGCCAGGGCGCCGCGACAGCACCACGATGCGGTCGGCAAGCCTCGCCGCCTCTTCGAGATTATGCGTGACATACACGGCGCCCATGCCGCCATCGGCGAGCAGCCGGACGAAATCCTCCATCAGCAGTTCGCGGGTCTGCGAATCCAACGCCGACAATGGCTCGTCCATCAGGAGAATGGCCGGCCTGACCGCGAGCGCGCGCGAAATGCCGACGCGCTGGCGCATGCCGCCGGAAAGCTGCTTTGGATAGGTTTTGCGAAAATCGGTCAGGCCGGTGCGGCGCAAGGCGTCCTCGACCAGCGCGCGGCGCTGCACGGCCGAGAGCTGGGTGTGCAGCAGCGGGAATTCGACGTTCTCCTCCACATTCGCCCAGGGCAGCAGCGCAAAGTCCTGGAACACGAAGGTGAGCGGATTGAGGCTGTCCGCCGGCGGCGATCCACGCAGCTCGGGCGCGCCGGAGGTCGGCAGCAACAGCCCGCCGAGGATCGACAGCAACGTGCTCTTGCCGCAGCCCGACGGCCCCACGATCGCCACCACCTCGCCCGCGCTGACGGTGAACGAGACGTTGTCGAGCACGGCGAGATCGCCGAAGCGATGGGTGATGTGGTTGGCGATCAGGTCCATGGACTGCGTTCTACTCTCAATCCGCCTTCACGAATTCCTTGGCGATGATCGCATTCGCGTCGAAGCCCTTGTCGGCAAAACCCTGCTCCTGGAGCCATTTGATCTGGTTGTCGACGTTCTTCACATCCAGCTTGCCGTCGGGATCGATATAGGCGCAGTTGCCGACCACCTGCTCGACCGGGAGGTTCGTATATTTGGCGATGATCTCCAGCAGCGGCTTTGTCTTGTCATTGATCGGCGCGACACCGTCCTTCATCGCGGCGAGGATGACGTCGTGATATTCGCGGTCGGCCTTTGCCAAGGCGCCGAGCAGCTTCGTCACCAGCACCTTGTTGGTCAGCGTCTTCGGCGAGGCGAACACCGCGCCCAATTGCCAGGGTGTCTCGTCGCCGACCCAGCCGAGAAACTTCGCACCACCGTCGTCCATCAGCTTTCGCGCGGTGGAGATCGGCAGCAGCGCTGCATCCACGGTCTCGCCCTTCAGCGCGGCCGCCGCATTCGACAGCGATTGCAGCGGCACAATCTTCACGTCGGCGAGCTTGAAACCGTATTTGTCGGCAAGCAGGCCGAGCGAATAGTGAAAGGAGGAGCCAACCTGCGTCATCGCCACGCGCTTGCCCGCGAGGTCCTTCGGCGTCTTCAGACCGCTCGCATAGGCGTTGTTGCTGGCGAAATAGCCGATCAGGGGATAACCAGCCTTCTCGCGGCTCATGCCGCCGATCACCTTGAGCACGCCCTTGCCGGCGAGATTGTAAAGACCTGCGGTGAAGGCGGTGACGCCGAAATCGATGTCGCCCGAGGTCGTCGCCACCGCGATCGGCTGCGCCGCGTCGAAGAATTTCAGCTCGACCTCGAGGCCGGCCTCGCGGAAATAGCCCTTGTCCTGCGCGATGAACACCGGCGCGGAGGAGGATAGCCTGAGCACGCCGATCCTGGCCTTCAGCGCGTCCTCGGCTCGGGCCGTGCCCATTGCTGTGATCGCCATCAGGCCAGCTAGCGCGAGCCGCACAATCCCGATCATTTCGTTTCCTCCGCCGTCGATATCTTGCAGTCGGTTACAGGCCTTCAGGCACGGGCTGGTCCCGTCCGATAAAGGCGCCCTGTTGTTTCAACGTTTCCTGCAGCTTTTCAACGGGGATGTCACGCGGGATCCGGTTTCCGGAGAGCGCCAGCGCTGCCGCGGAACCGGCCGCCTCCCCCATCACGAAACAGGCACCGGAGACCCGGGCCGCCGATTGGCCCTCATGGGTCATCGAGGCGCAGCGGCCGGCGACCAGCAGATTATCGACGCCTTCGGGCACCAGCATGCGGTAAGGCAGCTCGTTATAGCCGCGCGATTCCGGGATCGGCGGGAAGGTGAAGACGACGTCGCCGGGGACATGGGCCTCGATCGGCCAGCCATTGACCCCGATGGAATCCTCGAACGAAGCGCAGCCGAGCACGTCCTCGCCGCTGAGCTGATAGCCGCCCGTGATGCGGCGGGTTTCGCGGATGCCGAGCTGCGGCGGCAGGTCGACGATGTAGGATTTTTCAAAGCCCGGCACGGTGCGCAGGAATTCGAACGCAGCCAGCGCCTGCTTGCGGCCCTCGATCTCGCCGCGGGTGAGATCATCAGGCTCGATGCCGTTGATGGCATGGCCGTCCTCGCGCGCCACTTGCGTAAAATTCACCCGCCATTCGATGCCGGACTTCTGCGGCCGCACGATCGCGCTCTTGCGCGGGAATGTGTGGGTGCCGGCGGCGGTGGCCTGCTCCATCAATTGCGGAATGGTCCGCCAGGCTTCGCCTGCCCTCTCCGGGTCGATGTTGTTGAGACGGAGCATCATCGAGGGATACATCGGATGACCGTGCTCGTCGCCGAATTCGAACGGCGCGCCGGCCCAAACCGCGAGATCGCCGTCGCCGGAGCAATCGATGAAGATCTCCGATCGCACCGCCTGCCGGCCGGCCTTGGTCTCGACCATCAGCGCATCGATGCGGCTGTTAGCGCCCATCACCACACCGGCACCAAGCGCGTGGAAAAGGATGTGCACCTTGTGACTGGCGAGCAGTTGGTCGGCCGCGATCTTGTAGGCGGCGGTGTCGTAGGCCTGGGCGAAGACCTTGCCGAGAATCAGATGCGGCGCGTTGAGGCCGTTCAAGCGATCGATCCGCGCCAGCAACTCCGACGCCATGCCCTGCACCAGCCGGTGGGCCTCGCCGTGGACATTGCCGTGCAGGCCGCAGAAATTGGTGACGCCTGCGGCGGTGCCCATGCCGCCAAGGAAGCCGTACCGCTCGATCAGCAGCGTCTTCCGTCCCGCGCGTGCGCTTGAGGCCGCCGCCACGATGCCGGCCGGACCGCCGCCGAGGACGACGACTTCATATTCGCCGTAAAGCGGCACCTGGCGCGCCGGTTCTTCGATCGTCATGGCCTGCATGGCGCGTCCTGTCCCTGAAATCCTTTGCTTGGGCCGGACTATGAATTAACCCGGATCGAGCTACAATCCGCCAAAATAGGCGATCACCTTTCTCGAATCGCGAAAGGCCGAAGATGGACATCCTGGTAAACCTTCAGGCGTTCCTCGCGACCGCCGACGCCACCGGCTTCTCCGCGGCCGCGCGAAAACTCGGCGTCTCGACGTCGGTGGTCGCCAAGCGCGTCACGCAGCTGGAGGCGCGGATCGGCACGCCACTGTTTCATCGCTCGACCCGGCAATTGCGGCTGACCGAGGCCGGCCAGCGCTACGTGCATCGCGCCCGCGGCGTCGTCACCGACGCCGCCGATCTGCTGTCGCGCATGGGCGAGAAGGGCCACGATCTCGTCGATCATCTGCGCATCAAGGCCCCGACCTCGCTGACGGTCGCGCGGCTTGCGGACGTCTTCACCGCCTTCCAGACCCAGAACCCGCGGCTCAAGCTCGAGATCGTGCTGTTCGACCGTCCGGTCGATCCCGTCACCGAAGGCTTTGACATCGCCATCGGCGCCTTCCCGCATTCCTTTGGCGGTGTCGTCGACGAACCCTTGTGCCCGCTGAAGCGGCTGCTCTGCGCCTCGCCTGCCTATTTGAAGAAACACGGCACGCCAAAACATCCGCGTGATCTGGTCGATCATCGCTGCCTCAGCTTTCTACCGACCGGCCCCGAATGGATCTTTGACGGGCCGCGCGGCCGCATCAGCGTCCAGGTCAGTCCGCTGCTGTCCTGCAACGAGGGCCAAGTGCTGGCGCGCAGCGCCATCGCCGGCAACGGCATTGTGTTGATATCGGACTATCTCGTCGCGGGCGCCTTGCGCGACGGCGCGCTCAAGCCGGTGCTGCGCGAGTTTCCGATTCCGGAATTGTGGGTGAAGGCTGCGATCCCTGAACGGCGGCGCAATGCCGCCGCGGTACAGGCGCTGCTCACTTTGCTGAAAAGGTCACTCGCGACGTCGCTGTAAAAGCCCGTAGCCCGGATGGAGCGAAGCGTAATCCGGGCTACTCGCGTTCAGCTTTTAGCACCTGCCCAATTCGCGGCGCGCTTTTCCGCGAACGACGCCAGCCCCTCGGCGGCTTCCGCGCTCTGTCGCTTCAGCGAATGCAGATGCACGAGCCGCTTGTAAGCCGCATCGTCCACCGCCATGCCGCCGAACGAACTTTCCAGCGCGAGCCGCTTGGTCTCGGCCATCGCCTCCGATCCGTTGGCAAGCAACTGCTCGACCACCTTGGCGCCGGCGGCGTCGAGATCGGCGAGCGGCACCACCTCGTGGACGAGGCCGATACGACGGGCGTCCTCGGCGCCGAAACGTTCACCTGTCAGCGCGTAGCGGCGGACTTGCCGTACACCAATGGCATCGCAGAGCTGCGGGATGATGATGGCCGCGGTCAGGCCCCAGCGCACTTCGGTGATCGAGAACAGCGCGTTGTCGGCCGCGATCACGACGTCGCAGGCCGCGATCACGCCGGTGCCGCCGCCAAAGCAGCCGCCCTGCACCAGCGCGACCGTCGGGATAGCCAGCGTATTGAGCCGCTGCACGGCCTCGAACGTCGCCCGCGACGCGGCCTCGTTCGCCTCGCTCGATTGCGGCCGCACGCCGTTGATCCATTTGAGGTCGGCGCCAGCCTGGAAATGCTTGCCATTGCCCTTGAGCACGACGACGCGAAGGTTGGGCTTGCTGCCGAGATCGTCCATGGCCGCGAGCACGCCTGCGATCAACGCGCCGTCATAGGCATTGTTAACCTCCGGCCGGTTCAACGTGACGGTCGCAACCCCACGCGCATCCAGGGTCCACAGGACGGGGCTATCGGTCATCGGTGTTCCTCCGCTCGTTTGTTTGGCGCGCACTATGACCGAGGCTCCGCGCCCTGATCCATATCTTTCGAGCGTAGGGCAGCCGCGTCCATCGCATGGCGGCTTGTGTCATGCTGCCGCGGGGCGGCATCAAGGGATCAGGGACGGACATCACATGCGCATCTGCATTTTCGGCGCGGGCGCCGTCGGCAGCCATCTTGCAGTTCGGTTGGCCCGCGCCGGCCACGAGGTCTCGTGCGTGATGCGGGGCGCGCACCTGGAGGCGGTCCGGGCCAACGGCCTCAAGCTGCGCGTCGGCGATTCCGAGGTCTCCGCCAAGGTGAACGCCTCCGGCGATCCGGCCCAGCTCGGCCCGCAGGACGTCGTGATCAGCACCTTGAAGGCGACCGCGTTGACCGGGCTGGTCTCCAGTCTCAAGCCGCTGCTGCAGGACAACACCGCGATCGTGTTCGCGCAGAACGGCATTCCCTGGTGGTACCGGATCGGCCTGCCGCCGCGGCACCCGACCCCGCCGGACATTTCCTTCCTCGACCCGGGCGGACGCCTGCGCGCCTGCATTCCGAAAGAGCGGATCGTCGGCGGCGTAGTCTTCTCCTCCAACGAGGTGATCGCGCCCGGCGTGGTGCAGAACCTGACGCCGGACCGCAACCGCCTGCTGATCGGCGAATGTGACGACCGCAATTGCGAGCGCATCACGACGCTCCGCGGTGTCTTCAGCGACGCACGGCTGGAATCGCCGCCGGTCGCCGAGATCCGCGAGGCGATCTGGTCAAAGCTGCTGACCAACATGTCACTGTCGGTGCTGTGCCTGCTCACCGGCCAGACCGCGCGCGGCGTGCGCGATGACCCCGCCTTTGCGGATGTCATTCCGCGGATGCTGAACGAGGCCAACGAGATCGCTCAGCATTTTATCCCCGAGGTCAAGCGCGTATCACGCAGCGGCCCCGCCCCCAACCACAAGCCGTCGCTGCTGCAGGATTACGAGCTCGGCCGCGCCATGGAGATCGACGTCCTGGTAAAGGCGCCCCAAGCCTTCGCGCGCACCGCCGGCCTGTCGACGCCGACGCTCGACTTGATCGCCGCGCTCGCGATCCAGAAGGCGCGCGACAAGGGGCTATATTCGGCGTGAGATTTCAGGCGAGGCTGTCGATCCAGGCCGCGAGCGTATCAAGCACCTCTGTCAGCGCCTCTTCATTGGTGCGGCCGGACTTTTTCAGCACCGCGAAGGAGTGATCGCCGCCTTCGATCTCATGCAGCGTCGCCTTCGGGGCAAGAGCGGCGATGACCGGCTTGAGGAGGCCGAGATCGGCGAGCCCGTCGCGGGTGCCTTGCAGGAACAGCATCGGGATCTCGACATGGGCGAGATGCTCGGCGCGCTCCGTCGACGGCTTCTTGTCGGCGTGCAGGGGAAAACCGAGGAAGGCGAGCCCTTTGACATCAGGCAGCGGAGCCTTGGACTGCGCCTGCGAGGTCATGCGCCCGCCGAAGGATTTTCCACCCGCAACGAGCATCACACCCGGGCAGAGCCGCGCGGCTTCCTCGACTGCCACGCGGATCGTGGCGTGGGCGACCGCAGGCTGGTCGGGACGGCCCTGCTTGTTTTCCATGTAAGGAAAATTGAAGCGGAAGGTCGCGATGTCGCGAGCAGCGAGCCCCTCCGCAATCTTGTCCATCGATGCATGCCGCATCCCTGCACCGGCACCATGCGCCAGGACGTAGCAGGCGCGCGCCTTGTCCGGCTGCGTCAGGATCGCGGAGACCGTGCCGATGCGCGCGATGTCGAGCTTGAGCTCTTTGGTTTTGACGGTTTGGATTTTGACAGCCACAATCAACCATCCCGATAGACGCTGCTCCGGCCGCCTTGGTAGCGTCACCGGCACAGCCTGAAAACACAATAATTGCCGCCAAAGGCTGGCCTAACCAGGCCGGCAAGCCGCATTGACCGAGGTGACCATGTCCTACCGCTCCTCCTGGATGACCGAAGAGCTCGAAATCTTCCGCGACCAGTTCCGGAAGTATCTTGCCAAGGATCTGGCCCCGCATGCCGAAAAATGGCGCGAGCAGAAGATGGTCGACCGCTTTGCCTGGCGCGGGCTCGGCGAGATGGGCGCGCTGCTGGCAAGCGTGCCGGAGGAATATGGCGGCCTGGGCGCCACCTTCGCCTATGATGCCGCCGTGCTCGACGACCTCGAAAGCACGGTGCCGGAGCTGACGACCGGCGTCTCCGTGCACAGCGCCATCGTCGCGCACTACATCCTCAATTACGGCTCGGAGGAGCAGAAGAAGCGCTGGCTGCCGAAGATGGCTTCAGGCGAGATGGTCGGCGCCATCGCCATGACCGAGCCCGGCACCGGCTCGGATTTGCAGGCCGTCAAGACCACCGCCAGGAAGCAGGGCAATTCCTACGTCATCAACGGACAGAAGACCTTCATCACCAACGGCCAGGCTGCCGACCTCGTCATCGTGGTTGCGCGCACCGGCGATGTCGGCGCCAAGGGCATTTCGCTGATCGTGGTCGAAACCTCAGGCGCGGATGGATACAAGCGCGGGCGCAACCTCGACAAGATCGGCCTGCATGCCTCCGACACGTCTGAGCTGTTCTTCGACAACGTCGCGGTGCCGCCGGACAATTTGCTCGGCGGCGAGGAAGGCCAGGGCTTCGTGCAGCTGATGCAGCAATTGCCGCAGGAGCGCCTCGCGCTCGCGGTCGGCGCGGTCGCGGCTATGGAGCGCGCGATAAAACTCACCGTCGACTACACCAAGGAGCGCAAGGCCTTCGGCAAGCCGCTGATGGATTTCCAGAACACCGCCTTCAAGCTCGCCGAGCGCAAGACCGAAGCGATGATCGCGCGCGTCTTCGTCGACTGGTGCATCGAGCGGCTGGTCGCAAAGGACCTCGACACCGTCACGGCGTCGATGGCGAAATATTGGTGCTCGGAGAAGCAGGTCGAGACCGCCGACGAATGCCTGCAGCTGTTCGGCGGCTACGGCTATATGCAGGAATATCCGATCTCGCGCATCTTCATCGATTCCCGCATCCAGAAGATCTATGGCGGGACGAACGAGATCATGAAGCTGTTGATCGCGAGGTCGTTGTAATCAAGCCGGCGTGAACGGCCTGCCGCTCAATTCGGATGCCACCACCGGCCGCCGATCACGACGCCTTCGGAGACGATCTTGCGGTCGCCGATCAGGTGCTCGCCGACGACGTCCTCATAGTCGAACTGGCCTTCCCTCACCGAGATCAGCGTGGCGTCGCCGACGCTGCCCGGCTTGAGGCTGCCGAGCTCGGGGCGCCGCAGCGCCATCGCGGCGTTGACGGTCGAGGTTGCGATGACGTCGGACAGCGGCATGCCCATGCACAGGAATTTCGACAGGGTCGTCACCTGATCGAAGGCCGGGCCGTCGATGCAGAGCTGATGAATGTCGGACGAGATGGTGTCGGGATAGAAGCCGTTGGCGAGCATCGCACGCGCGGTCTTGAATGCGAACGAGCCCTTGCCGTGGCCGATGTCGAACAGCACGCCGCGCTCGCGGGCGTCGAGCACCGCCCGCTTCACCGTGCCCTGCGCGGTCGCAGGCGTGTTGGGGAAGGGACGGAACGCATGGGTGAGCACGTCGCCGGGGCGCAGGCGCGCCAGCACCTCCTCGTAGCTCGGCGGCGGATGATCGATATGCGCCATCAGGGGCATGCCGACCTCGTTCGCGACCTCGAGCGCGATGTCGAGCGGCACGACGCCCGACGTGCCCGAGGAATGCAGCCCCACGCGCACCTTGATGCCGACGATGAGATCGCGGTTGGCGTCGGCCACCTTGGCCGCCTCGATCGGATTCATCAGCCGCAGCTCCTCGCTCTCGCCGACCATGATCCGGTGCGAGAAGCCGAAAATGCCGGCATGCGAGACATGCAGATAAGCGAGGATACGAACCTGGCTCGGCTCGATCACATGCTTGCGGAAGCCCGCGAAATTGCCCGGCCCCGCACTGCCGGTATCGACCGCGGTGGTGACGCCGGAAAGACGGCAGAACTCCTCGGCGTCGATGCCGAGCGACGTGCCGCCCCAATAGACATGGGTGTGGAGATCGATCAGTCCCGGCGTCACGATGTAGCGAGAGACGTCGCGCACCTCGGTGCCCGGATCCGCCTTGAGCCCACTGCCGATCGCCGCGACCTTGCCGCCGGAAAAGGCGACATCGGTCACGGCGTCGAGCTTCTGGGACGGGTCGACCACACGGCCGCCGCGCAGGATCAAATCGAAAGGCATTGTCGTCTCCGGATATGGCAGCGAGGCGGGGCGGCAGTCAGCCCGGGCCAGGAGGAAGCTTCGCGCTTCTAGCAATTTTTGCGCCGACGAGCGTATCAAACGCGACGATTGCTCACTGAAAAACTGGCGATCCCGGGAAGACTCGAACTTCCGACCTACGGTTTAGGAAACCGTCGCTCTATCCGGCTGAGCTACGGGACCGCGGAACCCGCAGAGCGGGTTACCGGGGCTTCATATCAAAGCGGAAGGGGGATCGGAAGCCCTCCGCGTTGCTCAATGCGGAGGGCTGCCGGTCATCTCATGCCCGGATATTGTTGTCCTTGACCACCTTGCCCCAAATGGCGACCTGCTTGTCGAAGAAGGTCTTGAAGGCGGGAGCGTCCTCGAGCAGCAGCGTCATCTGCTGCGTTTCCTTGAGCTGGGCGGCGGTCGCGGGCTCGCTCAGGATCTCCTTGGACGCCGTCGCGAGGCCTGCGACGATGTCCGGCGGCGTGCCGGTGGGCGCGAAGATGCCCCACCAGGCCAGCGTCTCGAAATCCGGAAAGCCCGCCTCGATCGCGGTCGGCGTATCCGGCAGGCCCGGCAGCCGCTCGCGGCCGAGCTGCAGGATCGGACGCAGCATGTTGGTGCCGAGCTGGGCTGCGACCAGCGCCGCAGATCCCGCGATCAGGTCGACATGGCCGCCGAGCACGTCGTTCATTGCGGGGCCTCCGCCGCGATAGGGCACGTGCATGATCTCGACGCCGGCCTTGTTGCCGAGCACGGTCATGGCGAGATGGCCGAGCGTGCCGATGCCGACGGAGGCATATTTCACCGCGCCGGGCGTCGCCTTGCAGGCCGCCACCACGTCGGCAAAGCTCTTGTAGGGGCGGCCTGCACCGGCAGCGATCACGTAAGGCGCGGTGCCGACCAGCAACACCGGCATTAGCTCGCGCTCGACATCGACGGGCGGCTTGTCGAGGATGGAGGGGATCACCGCATGGGAATCGAAGGTGACCAGGAACGTCGAGCCGTCAGGCGGGCTCTTGGCGACCTGCGCCGCGCCGAGCGCGCCTGCCGCGCCCGACTTGTTCTCGACAATGACGATGCGGTTGAGCTTGGTTTGCAGATGGCTCTGGAGCAGCCGCGCCATCGCATCGGTGGATCCGCCCGGCGGAAACGGCACCACCAGTGTGATTTTTGAAGCCTGCGCCAACGCCGGCGTCATCGCGAGAATAGCCGGCGCTGCCAGCAGCGTCCGTCGTGTGATCGTCATGGTATCCCTCCCCTGTTTTCTCGCGCCCGGCTTTTGCTCTTTGGCGCTTTAAGTGGTCCCGAAACCGGATCCCGCTTTTCTGTATTCTGGCCGCGGCGGACTGAAGATGTCCAGCACGCGGGCGCCGTCGGGGCCGGCGCGCATGGTGTGCGGCACATTACCCGGCGTGCGCCAGAAGTCGCCTTTCTTCACGGCAATCTCCTCATCACCCTGGACGCGGATGGCGGAGCCGTCGAGCAGCACGCCCCACTGCTCCTCGGGATGATGGTGCAGCGTGCCTTGCGCATGCGGCGCCAGCGTCACCACCGACAGCATCGCCTGCTCGCCGGAGAAGATGCGCGTGGTCACCCCTGCCGCGAGCTCGCGAAACAACCCGTCGCCGTTATCGTCGAGATTGTGGAATTCGTCCTGCTGGCTCACGCCGCCCTCCTCTTCATTCTCGCTGATCAGGATTTGCCATACGAGCCTTGATAACGGCCCTCGCGGATCGCCTTCAGCGTCTCCTCCTCGCGCGCGACCTGGGCTCGCACGGCGTCGAGCAGCGCCGCGGCACCGGCGGCGGCAAACGACACCACGCCGTCCTCGTCTCCGACGACGATGTCGCCGGGCGAGATCACGCTGCCGCCGATCGAAACAGGCACGTTGATCTCGCCGGGGCCGTTCTTGTAAGGGCCGCGGTGGATCACCGCGCGGGCATAGCAGGGAAAGTCATCGGCAGCGAACGCCGCGACGTCGCGGATCGCGCCGTCGATGACGTAGCCTTCGGCTTTGCGCCATTGCGCGATGTTCTTCATGATCTCACCGACCAGCGCGCGGGTCTCGTCGCCGCCGCCATCGACCACGATGACGTCGCCGGGGCCCACCAGCTCGAGCGCGCGGTGGATGGCGAGATTGTCACCGGGACGGGTGCGGACCGTGAAGGCCGTGCCCACCAGCTTGGCACCGCGATGATAGGGTTTGAGCCCCACGGCGCCCGGCAGCCGGCCGAGATTGTCCGAAATGACCGGGGTCGGCGCACCGCGAAAGCCCTCGATGATCGCGGCCGGCGGCTTCGGCACAGCGTTCGCGGCGATGGTGATGGTCATAATCTCGGTCCTTCCCATGAATTCTCTTAATCGGCGTCCGCCCGCGCCTTCGCCGGCCAAATCCGGAACGCGCGCCCCTCCTTCATCCACGCCGCGCGCTCGTCGCGGCGTGCGGCGAACTTTACCGGAATCGTCGCGTGGTGGGACGGTGACGATCTCGAAGCTCTCCGGGTGCTTGTAGCGGCTGAGCCTGTCTTTGAGGAAATCCGCCATTCCGTCGGCGATGGCTTGGCCGTCCGCATCGCTCTCCGGCTCGATGATGGCGTGCACGCGCTGGCCCAATTCCGGATCGGGCAATCCCACCACCACGCAGGAGCGCACGCCCGGACAGGCGGAGACGGCAGCTTCGACCTCGGCGGGATAGATGTTGGCGCCGCCGCGCAGCACCATGTCGGCGAGGCGGTCACCGAGATAAAGGTAGCCTTCCGCATCCAGCCTGCCGATATCGCCCAGCGATTCCCAGCCGTCGGCGCGGCGCTTCGGCTCGGCGCCGAGATAGTGATAGGTGGCGTCATTGCCGTCATTGTTGAGGAAGTAAATCTCGCCGGTCTCACCCGGCGCAACGTCGTTGCCGTCCTCGCCGATGATGCGCAAGCGCGCCGTCTCGCCGATCTTGCCGACCGAGCCCTGGTGCGTCAGCCATTCCTTGCCGGAGATGATGCAGGAGCCCTGTCGCTCGGTGCCGCCATAGAGCTCCCAGATCCGCTCAGGCCCGAGCCAGGCGATCCAGTTCTCCTTCAGCCAGGGTGGCATCGGAGCGGCCATGTGGAAGACGGTTTGCAGGCTCGACACATCGTAGGCGTTGCGCACGTGCTCCGGGAGCGCCCAGATCCGGTGCATCATGGTCGGCACGAAATTGACCCATTGCACGCGCTCGCGCGCAATTTGCCGCAGCGCCTCCTCGGCGTCGAACTTGACGAGGCCGGTGAGCTGGCCGCCGGTGAACAGCGCGTAGTGCGACACGATGAACGGCGCATTGTGATAGAGCGGACCGGGATTGAGCAACGAGACCCCGAAGGGGATGTTGAGCGGCGGCGCGGCGACCGTGTCGATCACCGCCGGCTGGTGATCGAGGATCACCTTCGGGCGGCCGGTCGATCCGCCGCTGGTCATGGCTTTCCAATAGCGCGCCACCGGTGCGGTGAGCGGCTCGTCCGAAAACCCTTCCGGCACGAAATCCGCGGGCAGACGGTTCGGCGCGTTCCAGTCGGCTTCGCCGCCGACCACCAGCGCCGGCTTCAGGATGTCGAGCACCGCGGCGGCTTCGCCGCGCGGCAGCCGCCATGACAACGAGGTCGGCGTCGCTCCGCATTTCCACACTGCAAACGAGGTCTCGAAAAACGCATTGCAGTTGGGCAAACCGATCGCGACAAAGTCGCCGGGCTTGACACCCTTGGCCATGAACGCCCGCGCGCGCCGGTTGGCGCCGCGTTCGAGCGCGTCCCATGTCAGCGTATCCTGCCCGTGACGGACGGCGATCGTGCCTTGCGGTTTGCGTTCGGCGTACCAGCGCGGCACATCGGACAGGGGCAGCAGCATGAGGCGTTTCCACTTCGTATTCTTGGCGTCGCCGATGAGGCGAGCGCAGGATGAAGTGACGCTGTGACTCCTGCGCCACGTCAAGCAAAAAATGTCAGCATCACAGCCATGAAATTCCCGGGTTCCATGGGTGACAAGCAGGCCATAAAGGGGCAAAAATCAGCCCGACTCAGTTCGGGTTGAGTTTTGCAAGGAATGCTCTCGTAGAATGTCGGACGTAGTTGCATCGCGTCGTGCGGCGCTTGTCGTTGCTGCAGCAGGATTTTTCCTGCTGGCGCCGTCGCATGCCCAGGCACAATGGTGGAAGCGCGCGCCTGTTGACTTCGAGGCCTGCGCCGACGCCGCCGAGAAAGCTACGACCAAATCCGAGAAGACGGCTGCGCTTGCCGACTGCAACGCCAAATTCGCCGGCCGGCGCAAGGCGGGCGGCGGCTATTCCTATTACGATTTCCTCCAGGACCGCAGCTTCGACATCGCCGGGCCCAATCCGACGCCGGAGGAGCAGAAGAAGATCGACGAATCCTACACCGCCTATCTCGCCAATCAGCGCCGCAGCAATGAAGCCGCGCAGGCCACCGCGCGCCAGCAGCGCGAGCAGCAGGAACAACAGGTGCAGCAGCTCCAGCGGGTCGCGTTGCGAACCGAGGTCGAGCGCGTGCCCGTGCCGGTCGAGCGGCCGAAAGTCCAGCAGGCCGCCATCGGCGACGCGCGGCCGCGGCCGAAGGGCACACCCTGCACCAAGGGCTCGTTCTCCTGCGAATGGCCGCGGCTGTCGGATGGATTGAACGACATCAAGAAGCTGTTCAGCCCGACGCCGAGCAAGCCCGCGAAGAAGGGCTGAGCTGCGTCGCCGTCATTGCGAGCGCAGCGAAGCAATCCAGCATCTCTCCGCGGAGGCAGTCTGGATTGCTTCGCTACGCTCGCAATGACGAACTGGGCGGGGATCCGTCTCCTAGCCTCAGTTCGTGTGCTTCTTCTTGCTGCGCTTCGGTTGAGCAACCGGCGCATTCACCGGCGCCGTTGTTGTCGGTGAACTACCCAACTGCGAACGACTCTCCTTCAGGCGCGCGTCATAGCCGGGCGAATTCGTGACGGTCGGCGGCCTTGCCTGAGCAAACGTGGAAGCTGCACATAAGGCGGCGAGCACGACCCCGATCGTCAAACAACGTTTCATCGCACGTCTCCCGTCAGCCGGCGTGAACTCATGCAGCGCCGCGAACCTGCTGCGGCGTCAGCCGCGGCGGACCCTTGCCCGCGGCCTCAGCCTCGTTGATCAGCGCAACAATGCGGCGCGACAGCGGCACGTCGACACTGTTCTGTTCGGCGAGGGCGATGATCGCGCCCTGGAGATAGTCGATCTCGGTCTTGCGGCCCTGCTTCAAATCCTGCCACATCGAGGAACGCGCCTCGGGATCGATCTTCATGGTCCTTCCCAGGATCAGGTCGAAAATCGGATCAGGCAGTCTCAGCAAGGCGGGCGTCCAGGACGACGGGATCGGCGTCGCCGAGACCGGTGTGATGCCGGCGGCCCTCATTGCAGCCAGCCCCTCCGCCATCTGATCGGCGAACAACCTTCGCCATTCGCGGTTCCCCAATTGCGCAGCGAGGGGCATGTCGGACAAGGCGCTGAGCGCGTTGTTCAAATTGATGATCAGCTTGCCCCATTGCACGCCGGTGATGTCGCGGCTCGCGCGCATCGTGAGCCCCGGCACCGACAGAGCTGCGGCCGCGTTCGTGTCATCTTGGCCAACATGAATGTCGCCAGAGGTCGAGCGGTGGAAGCGGCCCTCGCCCATCCCGACCACGTTGAAAGGCACCATGCCGGCGAGCACGCGGCGATCGCCGAGGCGATCGCGCAGCACTGCGACGTTGCCGACGCCGTTTTGCAGCGAGACGATGACAGCGTCCTGCGGCGCATGCTGCGCGATCTGCTTGGCGACAGCTGCCGTGTCGGCGCTCTTCACCGTGACCAGCACGATGCCGGCGCTGTGCAAGATCGCGGGATCTTCCGATAGCGCGAGTTGGCCCGGATCGAGCTTCTTCTCGGAGCCGTCGAAATCGGTCAGAAGCAGACCGAACCGCTCGATCTCGGCCTTCACCCGCGGTCGCACCAGGAACGCGACGCGGCGACCGGCAGCCGCCAGGGTGCCGCCGACAAAACATCCGATGGCGCCCGCGCCGGCCACCACGATCGGTCGATCCGTCATCATCTTGGCTTGCCCCCTCAACGATCCGCCCTCGATAGCAGAGGCTGTGTCTGCTGCCCATTCCCGGAGTTGCGGCGCAATCGCCTTGTAACCGTCATGACGGCCTCATATGTTTTCGAACGGGGCTTGTTACCGGCAACAAAGCGCCAAGGGAGAACGCCATGGGTTTGCTCGACGTCCTCAACGGCATGCAGAACGGCCCGCGCGGGCCAAGCACGCCGAGTTCACAATCCTCATCCAGTGGCGGCATGTCGCCCATGACCATGGCGCTGCTTGGCCTGCTCGCCTGGAAGGCATTCAAGCATATGAGCGGCAACCAGAGCGGCAGCGCGCCGCAGCCGTCCCCGGCACCGACGCCGACGCATCTCCCCCCGCCGGTGAATGCAGGCGCTGGTGGTGGCCTCGGCGACCTGTTGAAGGGCGGCCTTGGCGGCCTGCTCGCGGGCGGCGCGGCCGGCAGCGTGCTCAGCGGCGGGCTCGGCGATCTCCTCAACCAGCTTCAGCACAGCGGTCATGGCGATACTGCCAATACCTGGGTCGGCAAGGGCGAGAACAAGGCGATCGCTCCAGGCGATCTCGCCAATGCGCTCGGCGCCGACCAGATCGAGAGCCTGTCCGCCCAAAGCGGCCTGTCGCGTGACGAGCTGCTCTCGGGCCTCAGCCAGTATCTGCCGCAGGTGGTCGACCATCTGACGCCGGACGGACGGCTGCCGACCGAGCAAGAGATCGCGGGCAGAGTCTGATTCGTTTAGTCAAACGAGGGGAGCACGGACATGAGCATGGGTGGCTTGTTGTGGATCATCGTCGTCGGCTTCATCGCCGGCCTCATCGCGCGTTGGCTGGCGCCGGGACCGAACAATCCGAGCGGCTTCATCCTCACCACCATCCTCGGCATCGCCGGCGCGTTTCTCGCGACCTTCATCGGTCAGGCCATCGGTCATTACGGTCCCGACCAGGGTGCAGGATTCATCATGGCCACCATCGGCGCCGTGGTGGTGCTGTTCATCTGGCACCGGCTGGTGGCGAGCGGCGTGATCAAGGGGTGACGCTTCAAAACGCCGAAAGCGGCACACCGCCACCTCATCGTCATGCCCGGGCTTGACCCGGGCATCCACGTCTTTTGATCCGCGCGGCGACACGTGGATGGCCGGGTCAAGCCCGGCCATGACGTAGAGAGAGCGGAGGCCGGGTCAAGCCCGGCGACGACGTGGAGAGAGCGGAGGCCGGGTCAAGCCCGGCCATGACGTAGAGAGAGCGGAGGCCGGGTCAAGCCCGGCGACGACGTGGAGAGAGCGGAGGCCGGGTCAAGCCCGGCGACGACGTGGAGAGAATGTGCCGCGCGATCACGTCACCAAATGCATCCCCGCATCCATGCGCACGACTTCGCCGGTCATGTTGCTGGAGGCCGGCATCGCCAGGAAACAGACGAGCTGCGCGATGTCTTCCGCCGATGACGCGACCTTCAGCGGCACCTTCGCCGCGACGCTGTCGCGCACCTGCTTGGCGCCCGCCTCGCCGCGGCCCTTGGTGAACCAGGGTGTATCGATATAGCCCGGGCATACCGTGTTGACGCGGATCAGCGGCGCCAGCGCGCGCGACAGCGACAGCGTCATGGTGTTGAGCGCGCCCTTGCTCGCGGCGTATGCGATCGACGATCCGACGCCGCTGATGCCGGCGACCGAGGAGATGTTGACCACGGCGGACGGCCGCCCAGAAGCTTTGGCGCCGGCCTCGAGCAGGCTGCGCGCCGCGCGCACCATCTGGAACGGGCCGATGGTGTTGACGCCGTACAGGCGCTGGAAATCTTCCGCCGACAATCCGTCGAGATCGGCATGGACGACATGCTTGGTGGTGCCGGCATTGTTGACGAGCACGTCGAGCCGGCCCCAGCCGCCAGCTGCCGCGACGATCTTGCGGCAATCGTCATCCTTCGAGACGTCGCCCTGCGCGACCAGAACTTCCGGTGAGCCCGCCTTGCGGCAATGCTCCGCGGTCGCCTCCGCTTCCTTCTGGCTCGAGGAATAGTTGATGACGAGCCGCGCCCCGCTCCGTGCGAGAATTTCCGCGGTCGCAGCGCCCAGGCCGGAGGCGGACCCCGTCACGATTGCGCACAAACTGTCCTTTGCCATCCGGATTTCCTTCCCCTTGATTGAGTATCGACGTTCTGTTTAGCGAGTTTGCCGCGCCCTGCAAATCGAGCAAACTCCGCTAAGCGGAATTAGCTCATCGCCCATGCCCGCGCCGCAGGTTGACCTGCGATCAGCGCTTGTCAGGGCCATGGCTTTTTTGGATCATCGGGCGCAAGAAGAACCTGCGCGCCCGCCCCACTGGGGCCGGATGCGCCAATGGCAAAACACGGGGAACGCTGTGGCGGAGAGTGACAATATCGTCGTCGAGACCGCGGAGAAAATCTTCGCCGATCTCGCCGATCCGCAGACCGTCAACAACGACAAGAAGGATTCGTGGCAGGCGCCGCTGTGGCAGGCGCTGAGCGAGGCCGGCCTGCCGCTGGCCTGGGTGCCCGACGATCTCGGCGGCTCCGGCGCGAGTCTGGCCGACGGCTTTGCGCTGCTGAACGCGGCCGGCCGTTTCGCAGTCGCGGTTCCCCTGGCCGAGACCATGCTGGCCGGCTGGCTGCTGGCGCAGGCGAAGATCGCTTCCCCGGAGGGGGAGATGACGGTGCTGCCGGCGTCGCCCAAGGATCGCATCACCCGCGATGCCGATGGTGCGCTCTCCGGCCGCGCCCGCGGCGTGCCCTTCGCAAAGGCGGCAAAGCACTTCGCGGTGCTGGCCCACGGCAAGGACGGAGTCGCGGTCGCGCTGGTGGATGCGAGCAAGGGCCGGATCGAGACCGGACTCAATGTCGGCTATGACCACAGCGACACCGTCACGCTCGACAAGGTCCAGCCCCTCACCATCAAGCCCGCGCCGAGCGGCTTTGACCAGACCACAATGATGCTGATGGGCGGCGTCGCGCGCAGCCTTCAGATCGCGGGCGCGCTGGAATCGATGCTCGACATCTCCGTGCGCTATTCCAACGAGCGCGTCGCCTTCGAGAAGAAGATCTCCAAATTCCAGGCGGTGCAGCACAATCTCGCCCGCCTCGCCGGCGAGTCGGCTGCTGCGCTTGCGGCTGCGACTTCCGCGGCCGACGCCATCGCCAACGCAAAGTCGTTCGATGACGCGGTCTATCTCGAAGCCGCCTCCGCAAAGATCCGCTGCGCGGAAGCTGCGGAAAAGGGCGGCGCCATTGCGCACCAGGTCCATGGCGCGATCGGCTTCACCCTGGAGCACATCCTGCACCGCTATTCGCTGCGGGCGCTTGCCTGGCGCGACGATTTCGGTTCGGAAAGCCACTGGGCCGTCGAGCTCGGCAAGCTCATTGCCAACCGCGGCGCCGACGAATTGTGGCCGCTCGTGGCTTCGCGCTGATCAGGGACGAGACAACAATGACCGCTGCCCTCCGTTTCGATCCGATCCGCCTGCCCGAGAAATGCGAGCAATTGCGCAAGGAAGTACGCGCCTTCCTCGCGGAGGAAATCGCCGCCGGTACCTTCGATCCGCACAAGCCCAACCGCGAAGACACCGACGCGCCGGAATTCTCCCGCCGGGTCGGCGCCAAGGGTTGGCTCGGCATGACATGGCCGAAAAAATATGGCGGCCAGGAGCGCTCGTTCCTCGAACGTTACGTGGTGACGGAGGAGATGCGGGTCGCCAACGCGCCGACGCGGCGCTTCTTCGTCGCCGACCGCCAGAGCGGACCGGTGCTGATCAAATACGCGCCTGAGCACATCAAAATGGACATCCTGCCGCGCATCTGCCGCGGCGAGATCTGCTTCGCGATCGGCATGAGCGAACCGAACTCCGGCTCGGACCTGTTTGCCGCGAAGACCCGCGCGACCAAGACCGACGGCGGCTATCTCATCAATGGCACCAAGATCTGGACCTCGTCGGCGCATATCGCCGACTACATGATCGCGATCTTCCGGACGTCGCAGCCGACCAAGGAAAACCGACGTCACGGCCTGACCCAGTTCCTGGTCAAGATGAAGCAGCCGGGCATCCAGGTGAACCCGATCGGCCAGATCACCGGCCAGTACGAGTTCAACGAGGTCGTGTTCACCGATTTCTTCGTGCCTGACGATCATGTGCTCGGCGAAGTGGACGGCGCCTGGAAGCAGGCGACCAGCGAGCTCGCTTATGAGCGTTCGGGCCCCGAGCGCTTCCTGGAGACCTATTACGTGCTGACCGAGCTGGTTCGCGCCGTTGGTCCCAATCCGGATACCCGCAGCGCCGAAGGCATCGGCCGGCTGGTGGCGCAGCTCCACACCATGCGGCGCATGTCGGTCTCGGTCGCGGGCATGCTGCAAGCCGGCAAGGAGCCGGTCGTCGAAGCCTCCATCGTCAAGGACATCGGCACGGTGTGGGAACAGCAGCTGCCGCACCGCGTGCGCGATCTCGCCGCCTTCGTCGAGGAGACCGCGACCAACCGCGAGACGCTGGAGCGGCAGCTCGACTTCGCCATCAAAACCGCGCCGAAACTCACCATCCAGGGCGGCACCACCGAGGTGCTGCGCGGCATCATCGCCCGCGGGCTTGGTTTGCGCTAATCATTCGAGGACATCATGAGCACCTATAAAGATATCGGCGTCGAAAAAGTTGGTCACGTCGGCACCATCGAGATCCGCCGCCCGCCGCTCAACTTCTTCGACATTTCGCTGATCAACCAGATCGCGGACGCACTCGACGAGTTCGATCGCGACATCGAGATTCGCGCCTCGGTGCTATCGGCCCAGGGCAAGGCGTTTTGCGCCGGCGCCAATTTCCAGGACCCGGCACGACAGGCGCAAGAGGCGCGCGAAGCCGATAAGACGGCCAAGGGCGATCCGGCCGATAGCCTCGGGGCGATCAATCATCTCTACATCCAGGCCGTGCGCATCTTCCGCGCCAAGAAGCCGATCGTCGCGGCCGTGCAGGGCGCCGCCATCGGCGGCGGACTGGGCCTCGCGGTCTCGGCGGACTTCCGGGTCACCTGCCCCGAAGCGCGCTTCTCCGCGAACTTTACAAAGCTCGGCTTTCATCCCGGCTTCGGCCTGACTGTGACGCTGCCCGAGCTGATCGGAAAGAACAACGCCGAGCTGATGTTCTACACCAGCCGCCGCGTCACCGGTGAGGAGGCCTTCAAATGGGGCCTCGCCAACGAGCTGGTGCCGCAGGACCAGGTCAAGGCGGCCGCACTGAAGCTCGCCGGTGAAATCGCCGAATGCTCCCCGCTCGGCCTCGTCTCCACCCGCGCCACGATGCGCGCTGGCCTCGCCGATCGCGTGATGGCCGCGACCAATCACGAGCTCGAGGAGCAGACCCGACTGCGCGCCACGGAAGACTTCAAGGAAGGCGTGAAGGCCACGGAAGAGCGGCGGGTCGCGAATTTCAGGGGGCGGTAGGTCCTTTCTTCCTTCTCCCCTTATGGGAGAAGGTGGCGCGAAGCGCCGGATGAGGGGTTGTCTCCGCAAGCCATTCTCTTGCGCTTGTGGAGAGAGACCCCTCACCCGTCTCGCCGCTTCGCGGCGAGCCACCCTCTCCCACAAGGGGAGAGGGATGATCTCCGCCCCACCACCAGCGCGTCCACGATCGTCACGCCCTGCCCTTCCGCGTGCACCAGCACCGGGTTGAGCTCGATCTCCGCGATCTCCTCTGCATGTTGCGCGGCAAGCACGGAAATGTCCGCGATCAACTGCGACACCGCCGCAACATCCGCCATCGCCGCCCCGCGAAATCCCGTCAGCAGCGGCGCGGCTTTCAAGCGCGCCAGCATCGTGCCGGCTTCTTCTGCGCTGACCGGCGCCGGGCGGTAGACGACGTCGCGGAACAATTCGGTCGTGATGCCGCCAAGGCCCACCATCACCATCGGCCCGAACGTCGCGTCTGTCATGGTGCCGACGATGATCTCGACACCCTGCTTCGCCATCGGGCAGACCAGCACGCCCTGAATGGCCGCCTCAGGCCTGTGCTGGCGCACATTGTTGAGCAGCGCCTCGAACGCCAGAAACGCTTCGCCCTTTGTGGTGATATTGACGCGCACGCCGCCGACCTCGCTCTTGTGCGCGATGTCCGGCGACTGGATCTTCAGCACCACCGGAAAGCCGACGCGGGCGACGGCATCATCGAGCTCGCCCTTGTCCTTCACCAGCACTTCATCCGGCAGCGCGATGCCGGCGGCGCGGAGCAATGTCTTGCTGTCGGCTTCCGAGAGCGCAGGCGATTTCAGCTGTGCTGAGATGTCCCGCGCGGGGACTTGCGCCCCGTCCGCGGGCCTCTGCAGCTCGAAGGTGGCATAATCGACGAGCTGCCGCATCGCGACGCCGACATAAGTGAGGCCGGAGAGCACCACGACGCCGGATTTGGCAAGCTCGCGCCGCGCGAAATCGGACGGTACCGTGTAGGAATAGAACACCACCGGCTTGTGCTGCGCGGCCAGCACCGGCGTCAGCTCGGCTTCCTTGAAGGGCTTCCGGACGTCGCTCGACAGCGACAGCACGATCAGGATTGCGTCGATCTCGTCCGACGCGGTGAGCACATCGACGCTCTTTTGCAAGCCGCCCGAGGTCACGCCCTGCGCCGTGACGTCGATCGGGTTGCGCGCGGTGCCGTAGGACGGCATCAGCGCGCTGATCTCCGCCTGGACTTTTTCGGAGAGCTCCGGCACCTGCAAGCCTTGCAGCGCCACGGCATCGGCGCCCCAGATGCCGGCGCCGCCGGAGACGGTGACCACGGCGACGCGATCGCCTTTCGGCAACGGATTGCTCGCAAGCACAGCTGCGATCGTCAGCGCCTCGTCGAGATCGTTGGAGACGATGAAGCCATATTTGGCGAACACCGCGTCGTAGGCCGCCGACCATCCGGCCATGCTCGCGGTGTGCGAGGCGGCCGCGCGCATCCCGGCGCCGGAGCGGCCGACCTTCGTGACGATGACAGGCTTTTTCAGTTCGGCGGCGCGCCGCGCTGCCGCGAGAAACTTGTCGACGTCGCGAATGCCTTCGATGAACAGCAGGATCACGTCCGTTGAAGCGTCCTGCACCATGTAATCCAGAAACTCGCCGGCCCCGAGATCGGATTCGTTGCCGGCACTGACGACATAGCTCACGGCAATGCCGAGCGCACTGGCGCGGTGATAATACGCAAAGCCGATGCCGCCGCTCTGCGCCACGATGCCGATCCGCTTCGTCGTGGCGACCAGCGGCACCACGCTCGGCTTGACGTCCACGGCGGGACTGAACGTCGCCGCCACGCGCTGCTTCTGGCTGAAAAAGCCTTCGGCATTCGGACCGGAAATCCGCATGCCGGTGCGCCTCGCCAGCCCCGCGATCGCGTCCTGCATCGCCGCGCTCTCCCCGCCCTCCTCGGCGAAGCCGGAGGAGATGATAACAGCGTTCTTCACGCCGGCGGCGGCGCATTGTTCGAGCGCGGCGAGCACCGCGCGGGCGGGGATGAGGATGATTGCGAGATCGACCGGCGCGCCGATGTCGGTGATCGATTTGTAGCAAATGAGGCCGTCGATCTCGGCGTAGTTCGGGTTCACCGGATAGATTTTTCCGGGATACTCGTTCTTGCGCAACATCGACAGCAGGCGCCCCGGAATCTTCTCGTGATCGCGCGAAGCACCGATCAGCGCGATGCTGGCGGGTGCAAAGAAGCTGTCGAGCGGATGCGGCATGTGCAGATTCCAATTGTCGGTCTGGCGCTACCCCCGTCATGGCCGGGCCTGTCTCGCCTGCGCGGCCGAAGCCGCTTCGGCCGCGCAGGCGGGACAGGCCTGGCCATGACGACACAACGAGAACTAGCGCAAGTGGTCAAGCAGCGAGCCGAAATGTCACGCCGCTCAGCAGAAACTCATTGCCCGCCACCGCGAGCCCCTTGGCCTTGGCGGCATGCAGCACCTGGGCCACATCTGTCACCTGAAACTCCAGCGCGCTCATGATTTCGCTGGCGCCCTTCACGAACCGGAAGGTCGCGTTGGTCAGCTTCAGTTCGACATCGCCACTCGGCGCCACGCCGATGAGCTTGCCCCAATGCTCGGCCAGCCCTTGCGGGTCCGGGCTCTGTATTTCCACGCTCGTCAACGCCTGCGTCACGTCCTTGCGGATGAATTTATGCCAGTCTGGCCCCGCTGGCGGATAAGGCCCCAAAATGTCGTCGCTGCCTTCGGTGTGGTTGAACTCGATGAAGGCGGCGCGGCAGTCGCGGGGATGCAGCTGCACGCCATGATAGGGCGCGTGGTCGATGACGTTGGCGGTGCGCACGCCCAGCGCGTTGGCGTTACGACCGCGCTCGTCGGGATCGTTGCAGCAGAAGATCGCCATGTAGCCGCCGCGCCCGCCGCTCTTCTCGATGAAGCGGCCGGCGGTGGTGCCGTCCTTGAACGGCGCGACCACCTCCAGCAGGATCGTGTCGACCGGCAGCAGCGCATTCTCCAGGCCGTATTTCGCGACGTTGCCGTCGCGATAGCAGACAGCGAGGCCCATGATATCAGCGATGTCAGAGATCACGGGCGCGAGCTGCGGCGCAACCAGGCAGATCTGCCGCAACCGCATATAGGGCGCCATCGTCATGCGCCCTTGAAGGTCGGCTTGCGCTTCTCGACAAACGCCTTTGCGGCCTCCTTGTGATCCTCGGTATCGCTGCAGCGGGTGTGGTGGATCGCCTCACCGTCGAAGCAATCTTCCAGCGCGAGATGCTCGGCATTGTTGATGTTGCGCTTGATGAAGCCGAGCGCGATCGACGGCCCCTGCGCCAGCGACAGCGCGAGCTCGTGCGCGGCCGCGTCGATCTCGGCGTCAGGCACGACCTTGGTCACCATGCCGATCGCATGAGCCTCCTTCGCGGTCAGCACCGGCGAGGTCAGATAGAGCTCGCGCGCCCGCGCGCTGCCGAGCAGCTGGGTGAGGAAATAGGTGCCGCCGTAATCGCCGGAGAAGCCGACTTTTGCGAAGGCGGTGGTGATCTTGCAGGATTCGGAGGCGACGCGGAGGTCGCACGACAGCGCCATCGACAGACCCGCGCCGGCCGCCGCGCCATCGAGCTGCGCCACCACGGGTTTTGGCATCTGGTGCAGGATGCGCGACACCTCCATGCCGCGGCGCAGGTTCGCCATCTTTACTTCAAACGGGAGCGGCGCGCGGCCCTCCGCCATCGACTTGACGTCGCCGCCGACGCAGAAGGAGCCGCCCGCGCCCTTGAACAAGACCGCGCGCACCTCCGGATCATCCGCCGCGCGCCGTGCCGCCACGACCAGCCCGGCGACCATGTCCGGGTTGAGCGCGTTCTTCCGCTCGGGCCGGTTCATGGTGATGGTGAGCAGCCCGCCTTCGAGCTTCTGCAGGACCATGTCGTTGCTCATGGGACGTCTCCCTTGTTGTTGTTTGCTTCGGTCTATCGACGCTCGTCATTGCGAGCGAAGCGAAGCAATCCAGAGATGTTTCCGCGGAGACAGTCTGGATTGCTTCGTCGCTTCGTTCCTCGCAATGACGGTGTTTATTTCTTCACCAACGGGCAGCGCGACTGCTCCAGCGACTGGAACGCCTCGCTGCCGGGCACGGTGGCGAGCAGCTTGTAGTCGTCCCAGCGGCCCTTGGATTCCGACGGCTTCTTGACCTCGAACAGGTACATGTCGTGCAGCATGCGGCCGTCCTCGCGGATCTTGCCGTTCTTGGCGAAGAAGTCGTTGATCGGCGTCTCCTTCATCACTTTCATCACCGTCGCAGCGTCGGTCGTGCCGGCTGCCTTCACCGCTTTCAGATAGTGAGTCACGGACGAATAGACACCAGCTTGCGCCGAGGTCGGCGGCTTCATACGCTCCTGGAAGCGCTTCGAGAACGCGCGGGTGTCATCGTTGAGATCCCAGTAGAAGGCTTCCGCCAGCAACAGGCCCTGCGCGGTCTCGAGTCCGATGGAGTCGATATCGGTCACGAAGGCGAGCAGCGGCGAGACCTTCTGGCCGCCCTTGGTGATGCCGAACTCGGCCGCCTGCTTGATGGCGTTGACGGTGTCGCCGCCGGCGTTCGCAAGCCCGATCACCTTGGCTTTCGAGGCCTGGGCCTGCAGCAGGAACGACGAGAAATCCGACGTGTTGAGGGGATGGCGCACGCTGCCGAGCACCTTGCCTCCGGTTTTGGTCACGACGGCGCTGGTGTCCTTTTCCAGATCCTGGCCGAAGGCGTAGTCGGCGGTGAGGAAGTACCAAGTGTCGAGGCCCGACTTCACGGCCGCAAGGCCGGTCACATTGGCCTGACCGTAGGTGTCGAACACGTAGTGAATGGTATAGGGACCGCAGGCCTCGTTGGTGAGGCGGATCGAGCCCGGGCCGTTGAACATGATGATCTTGTTGCGCGCTTTCGCGATCTCGCCGGCGGCGAGCGCGGTCGCGGAGGCCGCGACGTCATAGATCATTTCGACGCCCTGATTGTCGAGCATGTCGCGGGCGATATTGGCGGAGAGATCGGCCTTGTTCTGATGGTCGGCAGCCAGCACCTGGATCTTGCGGCCGAGCACCTCACCGCCAAAGTCCTCCACGGCCATCTTGGCCGCGGTCTCGCTGCCGGGGCCGGTGATGTCGGCATACAGGCTCGACATGTCGAGGATGCCGCCGATCTTCAGTGGCGGCTTGTCCTGGGCCTGCACGGCGCTCGCGCTCAGCGCCAACGCAGCGGCAAAAATGCCCGACAAAACATGCTTCATCGAAAAGACCTCCCTTATCGCGCCGTACTCTGATGGCGGCTTGGTTATTGCTGTTACCGCAATCATGCCGCATGCGCGACAGCGCAGCAAGCGCACGGGACGATGCAGATGAACGATCAACACGCGCTTTCCGCAAAGCGGAATGACGAGATGCGGAAGAGTGCCTCCGCCGTCATTGCGAGCGCAGCGAAGCAATCCAGGATCTTTCCTCGGAGGGACTCTGGATTGCTTCCCTGCGCTCGCAATGACGGAGTATGAACAAACAGTCTTCGCGCCCCACCGCGCTTGAGTTATGGTTGGAGCGCAACGCAACCTTTCCGGGCAACGTGACGCGACTGCTTCATCTCATCGTCGCATGTCTTCTGGTCGCGGCTCGCGGTGCGTCCGCCACGCCGTGCCAGTTCGAGTCCCAGGGCGAAGGCCGCGTCACCGCGATCGATGCGCGCAGTCTGCGTCTCGATGACGGCCGGGAAATCCGCTTGACCGGCATCGAGCCGACCGCGACCACGAAGCAGGCGCTGACGACGCTGCTCGTCGGTCGCGACGTTATTTTGCGCAGCGCCGACGACACGCCCGACCGCTATGGCCGCCAGGGCGCGCTGGTCTTTGTCGGCGAGAGCGGCATCTCCGTGCAGGCGACGCTCCTCGCCCAGGGCGACGCCATCGTCTCCGCCGAGA
This sequence comes from Bradyrhizobium sp. CW1, assembly GCF_023100665.1. Lineage (NCBI taxonomy): Bacteria > Pseudomonadati > Pseudomonadota > Alphaproteobacteria > Hyphomicrobiales > Nitrobacteraceae > Bradyrhizobium > Bradyrhizobium sp. CW1. The sequence continues at coordinate 539,029 of NZ_CP064684.1, read as the reverse complement.
TCGCCGATAAGGACTGCGCGGCCGCCCTGATGGCGGCGGAGGCCGAGGCGAGGCGCCAAAAAAAGGGCAGCTGGGCTGACCTCTCGGCCATAAAAAACGCGGAAAGTCCGGACGATATTTTGGCGGGGATCGGGCGTTTTGTGGTGGTCGAGGGCAAAGTCCTGTCGGTCCGGCAAGCTGGGGCAATGACCTACCTCAACTTCGGACGAAACTGGACACGCGGCTTCGCCGTGACTATTTCAAAGCGCATGATACCCGCGTTCGAAAGCGCCGGGATCGCCCTTAAGTCTCTGGAAAATAAGCGTATTCGTGTCCGGGGCTGGGCTGAGGGGAATACGGGGCCGCGTATCGATGTACGCCTCGTGGGACAAATCGAGTTGCTGGGCGCAAACGAGCCGACAGGGGTAAGGCCCTAAAAAGGGCCAGGCACGGGTTAAGCGACGTGAATGGGGTGCTAGGACGGCACGGACGAGGTGAACGCCGCCGCCTGCGGGCAGCGCCGGCTGCGCTATGCCTCGTGCTGGGTTCAGCCCTCGCCGGTTGCGGCGATATGGGCCGGTTCCAGACCACGGCGGCGCCCCCGACCGTCGCAATGCCCAAGCCGAAGCCGGCCGTCGCGCAGACCCCCGCCACCGAAAAGGAGCACGAGCGCATCCTGGCGAGCTACGGCGGCACATATGACGACCCCAGGCTCGAATCGCTCGTCACCAAGACCGTCGACCGCCTGGTCGCAGCGTCCGACCGCCCCGATCAGGGTTACAGGGTCACGATCCTCAATTCCGGCGCGGTGAACGCCTTCGCGCTGCCGAACGGCCAGCTCTATGTCACGCGCGGTCTTCTTGCGCTGGCGAGCGATACGTCGGAATTGTCCTCCGTGCTCAGCCACGAGATGGCGCATGTGCTGTCCAAGCACGCCGCGATGCGCGAGGACCAGGCCCGCCAGGCCGCGATCGTCACCCGCGTCGTCACCGACATGAGCAACGATCCCGATCTCACCGCGCTGGCGCTCGCCAAGACCAAGCTGACCATGGCGAGCTTTTCGCGCAATCAGGAGTTCGAGGCCGACGGCGTCGGCGTCGGCATCTCCGCCAAGGCCCATTTCGATCCTTATGGTGCTGCACGCTTTCTCTCGGCGATGGAGCGCAATGCCGAGCTGAAGGTCGGCAAGACCTCACTCGATCCGCGCGCGCAGGATTTCACCTCGTCGCATCCGGCAACGCCCGAGCGCGTGCAGAACGCGCAGACCATCGCGCGGCAATACGCAGCGCCAGAGGGCGGCGAGCGCGACCGCGAGACGTATCTCGCCGCGATCGACAATCTCGTCTACGGCGAAGACCCAAGCGAAGGTTTTGTCCGCGGCCGGCGCTTCCTGCATCCGAAGCTCGGTTTCACCTTCCAGGCGCCGGACAATTTTACGCTCGACAATACCGCGCAGGCCGTGATCGGCGTGCGCGACGGCGGCTCGCAGGCGATGCGTTTCGATGTCGTGCGGGTGCCGGCCGAACAGTCGCTGGGCGATTACCTGAATTCCGGCTGGATGGAGGGCGTCGAGAAAGCCTCCACCGAGGACATCACCATCAACGGTTTCCCGGCTGCGTCCGCCACCGCCAAGGGCGACCAGTGGCAGTTCAAGGTCTATGCGCTGCGCTTCGGCAGCGACGTCTACCGCTTCATCTTCGCGGCACGGCAGAAGTCGACCGAGAGCGAGCGCAATGCGCGCGAGACCGTCGGTTCATTCCGCCGCCTGACGCTCGAAGAGATCCAGGCCGCGCGCCCGCTGCGCATCAAGGTCATCACCGTGCAGCCCGGCGACACCGTGGAATCGCTCTCCCACCGCATGGCCGGCGTCGATCATCCGGCCGAGCGTTTTCGCGTGCTCAACGGGCTCGATCGCAACGCGCAGGTGAAGGTGCGCGATCGTGTGAAGGTCGTGGCGGATTGACGTACTGCAAACTGCCCTAGGGTGGGCAAAGCGAAGCGTGCCCACCATACCCGATAAGGATCGTTGAAAGATGGTGGGCACGGCGCTTACGCGCCTTTGCCCACCCTACGAGCTCCGCCCGATCAGCGGCCCGCGTCCATATCGCCGGCCTCGCGCTGGCCGCTGAGCCAGAGCGCGAGCAAGGTCCAGAACGCGCCTGACAGCAGGTACGCACCCGAGGCGATGACGCCGAGATTGGTCGCAAGCAACAGAGCGACCAGCGGTGCAAAGCCGGCGCCGAACAGCCAGGCCATGTCGGAGGTCAGTGCCGAGGCCGTGTAGCGATACGCCTGCTTGAAGTTCGAGGCGATCGCACCCGAGGACTGGCCGAACGACAGGCCGAGCAGGATGAAGCCGATCACCATGTAGATGGTCTCGCCGAACGCGCCGGCATCGAGCAGCTGCGGGGCAAAGCCGCTGTAGATCGCGATCGCGATCGCCGATCCCATCAGCAGCGACTTGCGGCCGACGCGATCGGCGATGACGCCGGAGAGCACGATCGCGCCGACGCCGAACACGGCGGCGACGATCTCGATGATCAGGAAGCGCACCGGGCTTTCGCGGGTGAACAGGAACACCCAGGACAGCGGAAACACCGTGACCATGTGGAACAGCGCGAAGCTCGCCAGCGGCGCAAACGCACCGAGCATGATGTTCTGGCCTTCGCGCGCCACAGTCTCGGAGATGCGCGAGGGTTGCAATTCGCGGGTCTCGAACAGCGAGGCATATTCTTCCGTCGTCACCATGCGCAGGCGCGCGAACAGCGCCACGACGTTGATGGCGAAGGCGACGAAGAACGGATAGCGCCAGCCCCAATCGAAGAAATCGTCGGCCGACAGATTCCCGGCGAAATAGGCGAACAGCCCGCTCGCCACGATCAGACCAAGCGGCGCACCAAGCTGCGGCACCATCGCGTACCAGCCGCGCTTTGAAGGCGGCGCGTTCAGCGCCAGCAGCGAGGCCATGCCGTCCCAGGCGCCGCCCCAGGCCAGACCCTGTGCGATGCGCGCCAGCGCCAGCAGCCAGATCGCGGCAGCGCCGATCTCGTGATAGCCGGGCAGGAACGCGATCGCGACGGTGGCGGTGCCGAGCAGGAACAGCGCCGAGATCAGCTTGGCCGTCTTGCCGTACTCGCGGTCGACCGTCATGAAAATGACGGTGCCGATCGGCCGCGCCATGAAGGCCAGCGCGAAGATCATGAAGGAATAGAGGGTGCCGGTCAGTTCGCTCGTGAACGGGAAGACCAGGCGCGGGAACACGATCACCGAGGCGATCGCGAAAACGAAGAAGTCGAAGAATTCCGAGGTGCGGCCGATGATGACGCCGATGGCGATCTCGCCGGGACTGGCCTGATCATGGCCGTGCTCGCCCGAGTGGTCTGCCATTGCGGGGGTCTGTGCCATCGCCATTCGCGCGCCCTTAACGTCCTGAAAACCAAAGCCGACCGCCCGGCGAGGTGCCAGGCAATCTAGCCCTGTCTGGCGCAACATCCCGCACTGCAACATTGGACAAATTGTCCAATGTCCGGATTGCTGCGCCGCAGCTACCCCTTGGTCCGCAAAAGAAACTCATTCTCATAAGGCTCGGCCCGTGTCCCGTTTCAAGATCCTGGCGCTGCTACCCCTGGCGGTTGCGCTCAGCGGCTGCAACTACGTCGTGCTGGCGCCGGCCGGCGATATCGCAGCGCAACAGCGCGACCTCGTCATCATCTCCACCGTCCTAATGCTCCTGATTGTCGTGCCCGTGATGGCGCTGACGGTGCTGTTCGCCTGGCGCTACCGCCAGTCCAACACCGACGCCCGTTACGAGCCGGAATGGGACCACTCGACCAGCCTCGAGCTGGTGATCTGGTCGGCGCCGCTTCTGATCATTGTTTGCCTTGGCGCGCTGACCTGGATGGGCACGCACCTGCTCGACCCCTATCGCACGCTCGGCCGCATCCATGCCGACCGCGCAGTCGACCAGTCCAAGGCCCCGCTCGAGGTCGACGTCGTCGCGCTCGACTGGAAGTGGCTCTTTATCTATCCGGATTACGGCATCGCCACCGTCAACGATCTGGCAGCTCCGGTCGATCGTCCGATCAACTTCCGCATCACCGCGTCCTCGGTGATGAACTCGTTCTACATCCCCGCGCTGGCCGGCCAGATCTACGCAATGCCGGGCATGGAGACCAAGCTCCACGCCGTCGTGAACCACGCCGGCACCTACCGGGGCTTTTCGGCGAACTACAGCGGGGCCGGCTTCTCCGGCATGCACTTCAACTTCCAGGGTCTCGACGACAAGGGCTTTGACGCCTGGATCGCCAGCGCCAAGTCCGGCGGCGGCTCGCTCGGCCGCGCCGAATATCTCCAGCTCGAAAAGCCCAGCCAGAACGAGCCGGTGCGGCGCTACGGTACCGTGGATTCCGATCTCTACCGCCTGATCCTCAACATGTGCGTCGAAACCGGCAAGATGTGCCAGAGCGAGATGATGGCGATCGACGCCAAGGGGGGCCTCGGCCATGAGGGTCTGAACAACACCCTGCCGCTGGCCTACGACAAGTACGCCCGCCGCGGCACCGCGCTTGGGCCGGAGCCGACTTTCGTCGCCGGCACCTGCACGCCCGATGCGCCGCAGGGCAGGACCACCGCTTCCATCACGGCACCTGTCGACACCGCGCCGCTGCTCGGCGCCGGCCTGAAGCGGCCGAGTTTCACGCCGCTGAAGTCCTCGTCCTTCTTCCTCGGACAACGTCCGAAGTCAGATTCGTAAAGAGATCCCGCATGTCTCCTGATCTTCTCAAGCTCATCTTCGGCCGGCTCACCTTCGAATCGCTGCCGCTGCACGAGCCGATCGTCGTCGGCACGTTTGCCGTGGTGGCGACCGGCGGCCTCATCATGCTCGCCGGCCTGACCTATTTCCGCGTCTGGGGTTATCTCTGGAGCGAGTGGTTCACCAGCGTCGACCACAAGCGCATCGGCATCATGTACATGATCCTCGGCATCGTGATGCTGCTGCGCGGCTTCGCCGACGCGCTGATGATGCGGTTGCAGCAGGCGCTCGCCTTCGGCGGCTCGGAGGGCTATCTCAACGCCCATCACTACGACCAGGTCTTCACCGCCCACGGCGTGATCATGATCTTCTTCGTGGCGATGCCGCTGGTCACCGGCCTGATGAACTTCGTCGTGCCGCTCCAGATCGGCGCGCGCGACGTGTCGTTCCCGTTCCTGAACAATTTCAGCTTCTGGATGACGGTCGGCGGCGCGGTGCTGGTGATGGCCTCGCTGTTCATCGGCGAATTCGCCCGCACCGGCTGGCTCGCTTATCCGCCGCTGTCGAACATCGGCTACAGTCCGGATGTCGGCGTCGACTATTACATATGGGGGCTACAGGTCGCGGGCGTCGGAACGACACTGTCCGGCATCAACCTGATCTGCACCATCGTCAAGCTGCGGTGCCCCGGCATGACCATGATGCGGATGCCGGTGTTCACCTGGACCGCGCTCTGCACCAACGTGCTGATCGTCGCTTCCTTCCCGGTTCTGACCGTCGTGCTCGCGCTGCTCTCGCTCGATCGCTACGTCGGCACCAACTTCTTCACGAACGATTTCGGCGGCAGCCCGATGATGTACGTGAACCTGATCTGGATCTGGGGTCATCCCGAGGTCTACATCCTGGTTCTCCCCGCCTTCGGCATCTTCTCGGAAGTGACCTCGACCTTCTCGGGCAAGCGGCTGTTCGGCTACACCTCGATGGTCTACGCCACGGTGGTCATCACCATCCTGTCGTACCTAGTCTGGCTGCACCACTTCTTCACGATGGGGTCGGGCGCCAGCGTCAACTCCTTCTTCGGCATCACCACGATGATCATCTCGATCCCGACGGGCGCGAAGATGTTCAACTGGCTATTCACGATGTATCGCGGCCGCATCCGCTTCGAGCTGCCGATGATGTGGACGATCGCGTTCATGCTGACCTTCGTGCTCGGCGGCATGACCGGCGTGCTGCTCGCGGTGCCGCCGGCCGACTTCGTCCTGCACAACAGCCTGTTCCTGATCGCGCACTTCCACAACGTAATCATCGGCGGCGTCGTGTTCGGCGCGTTCGCCGGTATCGGCTACTGGTTCCCGAAGGCGTTCGGCTTCAAGCTCGACCCGTTCTGGGGCAAGCTGTCGTTCTGGTTCTGGGTCACGGGCTTCTACCTCGCTTTCATGCCGCTCTATGTGCTCGGACTGATGGGCGTGACCCGCCGGCTCCGTGTGTTCGACGACCCGAGCCTGCAGATCTGGTTCATCGTCGCCGGCATTGGCGCCTTCCTGGTCTTCCTTGGCATCCTCTCGATGCTGATGCAGTTCGCCGTCAGCTTCCTCAGGCGCGAGCAGCTCAAGGACGTCACCGGCGATCCCTGGGACGCGCGCACGCTGGAATGGGCGACCTCCTCGCCGCCGCCGGCCTACAACTTCGCCTTCACCCCCGTCGCTCACGACAACGACGCGTGGTGGGACATGAAGAAGCGCGGTTATCAGCGCCCGCTCACCGGGTTCAAGCCGATCCACATGCCGAGCAGCACCGGCACCGGCATCATCCTCGCCGGCTTCGCCACCGCGATGGGATTCGGCCTGATCTGGTACATCTGGTGGCTGGCGGCCGCGAGCTTCATCGCGATGCTCGCCGTCGGCATCGGTCACACCTTCAACTATCACCGCGATTTCGATATTCCGGCCGAGGACGTCATCCGGGCCGAAGACGCGCGCACCAAGCTGCTCGCCGGAGCCAAGTAAATGACTGTCGCTGTCAATCCCACGCAAACCGGCGAGCCGGTCTTCTACCTCGCCGACGAACACCCGCATCCGGAAGGCTACAGCACCTCGCTCGGCTTCTGGATCTATCTGATGAGCGACTGTCTCATCTTCGCGATCCTGTTCGCCACTTTCGGCGTGCTCGGCAGCAATTACGCCGCCGGCCCGGCGCCGAAGGATCTGTTCGAGCTGCCGCTGGTCGCGGTCAACACCTCGATGCTACTGCTGTCGTCGATCACGTATGGTTTTGCCATGCTGACGATGCAGCAGAACAAGATCGCGCAGACCCAGATCTGGCTGGCGATCACCGGCCTGTTCGGAGCCGCATTCATCGGCATCGAGCTGTCCGAGTTCGCCCACATGATCCATGAGGGCGCGACGCCGCAGCGTAGTGCTTTCCTGTCCGCCTTCTTCACCCTGGTCGGCACCCATGGCCTGCACGTCAGCTGTGGCCTGATCTGGCTGGTGACCCTGATGGTGCAGGTCTGGAAGTTCGGCCTGATCGAGGCCAATCGCCGCCGCCTGATGTGCCTGTCGATGTTCTGGCACTTCCTGGACGTGGTCTGGATCGGCGTCTTCACCTTCGTCTATCTCCTGGGAGTTCTGCGATGAACACCGATACTCACGCCGCCCACGCGGACGATCATCATCACGGCGACAGCCACGCCAATGCCCACGGCTCGTTCTCGACCTATATGCTCGGCTTCGTGCTCTCGGTCGTGCTCACCGCGATCCCGTTCTGGCTGGTGATGAGCGGCGCGCTTCCGAGCAAGCAGATCACCGCGCTGGTGATCATGGCCTTCGCGGTCGTGCAGATCATCGTGCACATGATCTACTTCCTGCACATGAACACGACGTCAGAGAACGGCTGGAGCATGATGGCGCTGATCTTCACCATCGTCATGGTGGTGATCGCCCTGTCGGGTTCGCTGTGGGTGATGAACCACCTCAACAGCAACATGATGCCGATCCACCAGATGACCGGGATGAAATGAACGAGACCCGGACCGTGACGAGCGAGGCAAACGGGACGCGCAGCAACGCAGCGCGCCCGCCCTTGTGGCTCACGATCCTCTCGCTCACGGCCTTTGCGCTTCTGATCGCGCTCGGCGTCTGGCAGATCGAGCGCCGCGCCTGGAAGCTGGCGCTGATCGATCGCGTCGAGCAGCGCGTTCATGCCCCGGCCCAGCCGATCCCCTCGCCGGCGGCATGGCCGACCGTCTCCGCCGCGAACGACGAATACAGGCACGTCAGCGTCTCCGGCCATTTCCTGCATGACCGCGAGACGCTGGTTCAGGCCGTCACCGAAGAAGGCCCGGGCTATTGGGTGCTGACGCCGCTCAGGCGCGACGACGGCACGCTGGTCCTGGTCAACCGCGGCTTGGTGCCGCCCGAGCGGCGCGACGCCTCGACGCGCCGGGACGGCAATCCGCAAGGCCAGGTCGAGATCACCGGCCTGTTGCGCGTGACGGAGCCAAAAGGCGGATTCCTCAGGACCAACGTGCCTGAGCACAATCGCTGGTACTCGCGGGATGTCACCGCGATTGCGGCGGCACGCGGCCTCGACCACGTCGCGCCCTTCTTCGTCGATGCCGACGCTCGATCACAATCCGGCAACGGCCCAATCGGCGGATTGACCGTGATCAGCTTTCCCAATAACCACCTGATCTACGCGCTGACGTGGTTTGCCCTGGCGTTCATGCTGGCCGGCAGACTTTTCGTCACATTCGGCGGCGGGCTGTTCCGCCGCAAGGAGCCCTGGAGCGGCTTCGTCCACGAAGCGGCCGGCGGCCCCGATGCTGTCGCCCGCAGGACGGGATCAGATGCTGGAACGATCGGCGAGCCCACCTGACGACGGACGAACGCATGGCGCCGTCACGCTGCAATCGCAGGCGGACGCGCGCAGCGAGCTGATCGGCACAGCGCCAACCGACGACGAGACCAACCGCAAGAACATGGCGCTGCTGATCCAGCTGCGCTGGACCGCAGTGGTCGGCCAGATCGTGACCATCGGCGGCGTGCATGTGTGGCTCGGCATTCCCCTGCCCCTCACCCGCATGGGGGCGGTAATCGGCGCCCTGATATTTCTCAACATCTCCAGCCTGGTTTGGGTGCGCCATCGCGCCGCGATCACCAACAATGAGTTGCTGGTCGCCCTGATGCTGGACGTCGCCGCGCTGACCGCGCAGCTTTACCTCAGCGGCGGCGCCACCAATCCCTTCACCTCGCTGTTCCTGCTCCAGGTGACGCTGGGCGCGGTGCTGCTCGATGGCCGCTCGACCTGGTCGCTGGTCGCCTTGACCTGCGCGAGCTTCGTCTGGCTGACCGTCGCCTACCGACCGCTCGATCTGCCGCCGAACCCGCTGAGCGAGACCTACACCCTCACGGTTACCGGCATGCTGCTGGGCTTCGTGCTCAACGCCGTGCTGCTGGTGGTGTTCGTCACCCGCATCAACAGGAATTTGCGCGAGCGCGACGCGCATCTGGCGGCGCTGCGCCAGCATGCCGCCGAGCAGGATCATATCGTGCGCATGGGCCTGCTCGCCTCCGGCGCGGCTCACGAGCTCGGCACGCCGCTCGCCTCGCTCTCGGTCATCCTCGGCGACTGGCGCCGCATGCCCGACCTCGCCGCCGATCAGGAGCTGGCCGAGGACCTCGAGGAGATGGAGACCTCGCTGCAACGCTGCAAGTCGATCGTGACAGGCATTCTGGTGTCGGCGGGCGAAGCCCGCGGCGAGGGATCGTCGCCGACGACGGTGGCGGCTTTCGTCACCGCGCTCGTGGAAGAGTGGCGCGACGCGCGCTCGGCGCGCACGTTGTATTTCGTCAACACTTTCGGCGAAGACGTCGCAATCGTCTCGGACGTCGCGCTGAAGCAGGTGATCTTCAACGTGCTCGACAACGCCTACGAGGTCTCGCGCGACTGGGTCGAGCTCGTTGCCGGGCGCGAGGGCGATCATCTCGTGCTGTCGATCAGCGATCGCGGCCCCGGCTTTGCGCCGGAGATGCTGGCACAGCTCGGAAAGCCCTATCAATCGAGCAAGGGCCGCGCCGGCGGCGGGCTCGGCCTGTTCCTGGTGGTGAACGTGGTGCGCAAGTTAGGGGGCAGCGTGACCGCCGAGAACCACAGGAAGCGCGGCGCTACGGTCCGCCTCACGCTGCCGCTCGCAACGCTCGCGATCGGAGGCAGCTTTGACGCCTGATCGTTCGCTCGTCGTCGTCGAGGACGATGCCGGCTTCGCCCGCACCCTGAAGCGTTCGTTCGAGCGCCGCGACTACGAGGTCGTGCTCGCCGCCTCGATCGAGGACGTGCGGAAAGTCCTGGAGGAGCGATCGTTCGGCTATGCCGTCGTCGACCTCAAGCTCGGCGGCGCCTCGGGACTGGCCTGCGTGGAGCTCTTGCACACGCACGATCCGGAGATGCTGATCGTGGTGCTGACGGGCTTTGCCAGCATCTCCACCGCCGTCGAGGCCATCAAGCTCGGCGCATGCCACTATCTGGCAAAGCCGTCGAACACCGACGACATCGAGGCCGCCTTCAACAAGGCCGCAGGCAATGCCGAGGTCGCGCTCGACGCCCGGCCGACATCGATTAAGACGCTGGAGTGGGAACGCATCCACCAGACCCTGATCGAAACCGATTTCAACATCTCGGAAGCCGCAAGGCGGCTCGGGATGCATCGGCGGACGCTGGCGCGGAAGCTCGAGAAGCGGCCGGTGAAGTGAGGAGGAGCGGATCGAAGCCGCTCCTCCTCTCCACTGGTTAGGCTTGCTTGCCATATCGCGCGATGACGTCGGCCAGGGCGGTATGGCCTGCGCAGGATCCTGTTCCCGGATCATTGCTGCCGCTCTCCACGGCGGTGGCGTAGATGACCCCGGGATCGGCCTCGAGTTGTTGGCGCAGCGCGGCCAGCTTTGGCCAGCGGCTCCTGTCCGCGACAGCGTGGAAGTCGAGCCAGCGCGCCACACCTGCCAGCAAGGCGTCCGCGACGGTCGGCCGGTCGGCGAGCAGGAACCTTGCCGGCTCGATCATGCCTTCGAGCTTGTCGTGGCGTTCGATCACCTTTCTCCTTCCGAACTCCCGCAAGGCCGAACGCATGGCGTCGTCCATCGCCACGCCTTCCATTGCGACCCAAAGCGGCGCGAAGGCGCCGGTAAAGCCGGTATTCACGAACGCCATCAGCTGGTGCATGCGATCGGCTTGCGGCGACAACGGATCAAAGCTGATGCGCCGTTCGGTATCCCTGGCTTCGAGCCAAGCCGCGATCGCCATGGTTTCCGTCAGCACATCGCCCCGGTCCGTGATGAGTGCAGGTGTCTCGTGTCGCGGATTGATCCCGGCGTATGACGGGCTCAGCATCTCGCCCAGCATGTCGACGCGACACAGGCGATATGGCCTGCCAAGCCATTCAAGAGCTGCAACGAGCCCCATGGAGCTTCCCATCGGGAAGCCGTAGAGTAGGATTGGATCCATCGATCTATTCTCCGTGATTTCTGATGATCACGCTGCGCAGCGGTCCCGAACCCTAGTCGCTCGCTCCATCAAGTAAATTGCGAACATTTTTGTAACCTGGAGTCCGCCGATGAAAGACCTCGTTTCGAGATGTCCCATCGAGGAAGTGATGCAGATCCTGAGCGGCCGGTGGCCTACGCTTCTGATCTACTATTTGAAACAGGGCACCAAACGGTTCAGCGACTTGCGTCGGGACAATCCGACCATCTCGCACAGGATGCTCGCCCTCGAGCTTCGCAAGCTGGAGGACGCCGGTATCGTGACCCGCACGGAATTCGACGGATACCCGTTGAGGGTCGAGTACGATCTGACCGCCGCCGGCCACACCTTGGTGCCGTTGATCGATGCGTTGGGCGCCTGGTGGTCGACGGTTGCGACTGACGCGCGCGGAGACGACCGCGAGACCGGGCGCGGCGCTTCGGGAAGCGCATCGCGGGTTTGATCCTGCTCAGGACCGCATAGGCTCAAAGCAATTCCGCCCGCTGACGTCCCCGAACCGGGGCGGTCAGCGTCTCCAAAACAAAAAGCCCGGCCGTAAGGCCGGGCTTTGATCTGTTGCGTTCGACGCGCGAGACGTTTACGCGGCCTCGTCGGCGACCGTGGCGCCGCCCTCGGTCTCGTCGCTATCGCCCTCGGCGTCCGCATCGGCCTCGCCTTCGGCGGCTTCGGACTTGGCGCCAGTGCGGCGCGGGCTCTTGGCGAGCTGGGCCTCGATCTCCTTGACCGCTTCGGTCTCGGTCGAGTGCTGCACCACCGCGATCTCGCGGGAGAGACGGTCGAGCGCTGCTTCATAGAGCTGGCGTTCGCTGTAGGACTGCTCGGGCTGCGACTCGGAGCGATAGAGGTCGCGCACGACTTCCGCGATAGCGACGATGTCGCCCGAATTGATCTTCGCTTCGTATTCCTGGGCGCGGCGCGACCACATGGTGCGCTTGACGCGGGCACGGCCCTTGAGGGTCTCGAGCGCACGCTTCACCAGCGCGGGGTCGGAGAGCTTGCGCATGCCGACATTGGCGACCTTGGCGGTCGGCACGCGCAGCGTCATCTTGTCCTTGATGAAGTTGATGACGAACAGCTCGAGCTTCGCGCCGGCGATCTCCTGCTCCTCGATGGCCAGAATCTGGCCGACGCCGTGAGCGGGATAGACGACGAATTCGTTGGCCTTGAAGCCCTGACGCTGGGTCACAACCTTCTTTTCCTCGACCTTCGGCGCAACAGCCGCGGGCTTCACGGCCGGCTTGGCGGCAGCAACAGGGGCCTTGGCAGGAGCAGCAGCAACAGGAGCCTTTGCGGCGGGCTTGGCAGCGGGAGCCTTGGCAGCGGGAGCCTTGGCAACAGCGGGCTTGGCGGCAGGCTTGGCGGCAACAGGCTTGGCAACGGTCGCTTTCGCGGCCGGCTTGGCAGTCTTGTTAGGCATTGCGCTTCTTTTGTTCTTCGAGGACTTTGCAGCCGGCGCCTTCGTCGCGGTCCGACCCTTGGATGCGCTACGGCTGGCCGCGGCGACTTTCTTGGCGTCCTTATGGGAAGCCTTCGCTGAAGTACTCTTTTTACGCGTTTTCTGTGACACAGCCTGCGCGCGGAAACTGCCACGCCCCTGTTCGACATTTGGTTTCACGGGAACCCAAGGGGCCGACGGGGCTAACCAGGGTTCGGCTCAATGTGCCCAATATAGCACATTTCCCGCAAAAATCAATGATTTAGGGGTGTTAAGGGCTGGTTTTCGGCGGTAAGGCCGCTAATAGGGTTAAGTTTGGCCCGAATTAGTCGCCGGAGCCGGGGTTCGGCGAGAAATACTTGTCGAACTTGCCCTCCATGCCGTCGAAATCCTTGGCGTCGTCGGGTGATTCTTTCTTCTGGGTGATGTTCGGCCAGCTCTTGGCGTAGTCGGCGTTGACCGTGAGCCACTTTTCCAGGCCCGGTTCCGTGTCCGGCTTGATGGCATCGGCGGGGCATTCCGGCTCGCACACGCCGCAGTCGATGCACTCGTCAGGATGGATGACGAGCATGTTCTCGCCCTCATAGAAACAGTCGACCGGGCAGACCTCGACGCAGTCGGTGTACTTGCACTTGATGCACGCTTCAGTGACGACGTAAGTCATCCAACGCTCCGAAAAGCTCTTTTAAAAGTCGCGGCTTGCGTAGCGCGGATGGCCCGGCGCCGCAAGCTCAGGAACGGCCGATCATGACGGCTTTATGCGCTTGATCGACCAAGAAATGAATTCAAAGCGCAATTAATTGCGCTGAGAACTTGGCGGGCCTTCACCGAGCTCTTCGTAGAGCACACGGGCCGAGGCGGCGTCGCCGCGGCGCTCGTTGAAGGCGATGACTTTCAAGACGCGCACGGTGCGATCGAGCGCGATGGTGAGCACGTCGCCGATCTTGATCGCATGCCCCGGCGATTTCTCGCGTGCACCGTTGACGCGAACATGGCCGGACTCGACAAGCGCGGCCGCGGAGGTGCGCGCCTTCACCACCCGCGCGTGCCACAGCCATTTGTCGATGCGCTGCCGCTCGGTCGTGGGCTCACTCCTTACGCCCGGACAGCTGCTCCTTCAGCGCAGCGAGCTTCGCGAACGGCGAGTTCGGATCGACCGGACGATCGCGCTCGCGCGGGGTGGCGCTCGATGCGTAGGGACGCAGCGACGGTCCGCCCTGGCGGTCGCGGCCCTTGTCGCGGTCGCGGCCACGGTTATCGCGGCCCTTGTCGCGATCGCCGCCGAACTTGCCCTTGTTGCGGTCCTTGTTGTCGCGGTCCTTGTTGCCGCCATTTTTGCCCTCGAAGCGGCGGTTCTTGTCGTCGCGGCCCTCGGGACGCGGCGCAGCTTCGGCGCTACCTTCTCGCGGCTTGCGGAAGTCCCTGCCACCATCTCGACGATGACCGCCGCCATGGCGATGGCGCTCACCGCGCTTCTCGCCGTCGGCGGCAGGCTGGGCTTCGCCTTCGGCAGGCGCAGCGCCGGCATCAGCGCCCGCCTGTGGACGCGGCTGGTGATGACGCTGGTTGCGATGGCGCTCGTGGCGCGGCTTGCGATCATCGTGACGGCCCGCGGGACGCCAGACCTCGATGAGCTCGGGCTCGGCGGGCGTCGCCGCGGCTTCCACGGGCGCTGCCGCATCGGCCGACGCAGCGGCTTCAGTTGCAGCGGTCTCTGCAGGCGCGGTTTCGGCAGGTGCGGTTTCGACTGCTTCAGCGGGGGCAACAGGCTCTTCCGCAGGTGGCGCGATGCCGGGAGCGTCTTCCGGCGTGACGGAAGCTTCGAGCGCCGGCTCGTCATGCGCGGGCTCGTCGTGCTGCTCCATCCCGGGCGCGTCTTCGACGGTCACAGGCTCGGCAGCGGCTTCGATCGCGGCATCCGCAGGGGTTGCGGCGTCCTCGACCGGCGTTTCGGTTGCGGGCGTCTCTTCGCTGGAGGCTTCAGCAACAGGCGCGTCAGCAATAGGCGTCTCGACAACAGCCGCGGCGGGCTTCGCCGGCAGCGGCGGGCGCTTGTCCATGCGATAGCCGAGCGCACGCAGCACGGAGGCAAAGTCTTCGCCGGCGGAGCCGGTGAGCGAGGTCATCGCCTGCGTCACCACAAAGCTGCGGCCGTCGAATGCCCCGGCGGGCTTTTCGCCAGACGCGTTCTCGCGCCAGGCCAGCGCCGGACGGATCAGATCGGCCAGGCGCTCGAGGATATCGACGCGCACGGCGCGCTCGCCGGCCTGCTTGTAGCCGAGCACGCGATAGGCATCGCGCGGCAGCTGCTTGTCGACCGGGAACGAGGTGCGGCCGGAGCTTGCCAGATGCTGCGCGCCCGACAGCGCGGAGGGATCGACATTGTCCTGCTTCAGCGCCCAGAGCAGCGCGGCCAGCGCACGCCCGGCCGGCTTGAGCAGGCCGGGGAAATAGAGGTGATAGGCGCCGAAGCGGACGCCGTATTTGCGCAAGGTCGCGCGCGAGGGCTGGTCGAGATCCTTCAGCTCGTTGGCGATCTTCGGGCGCTCCAGCACGCCGAGCGCCTCGACGAGCTGATAGGCGATGCCGCGGGCGATGCCGGTGACGTCCTCGGCCTTGCTGAGCTCGAACAGCGGCCCGAGCAGCTTTTCGATATGCGTCTTGAGCCAGAGCTCGAGCCGCGCCTGCACCTTGTCGCGGGGGGCGCCCGTGAGGCGTTCGTCGGAGATGATGCGGATGCGCGGATGCAGCGCTTCCTCTGCGGCAGACAGCCGCGCCACGGCGTCGCCGGTCCAGCGGATCATGCCTTCCGAGGTCAGCACGAACTGCTCGTCCGGTGCGTTGCCCAGTTTTTCGGCGCGCGCGTTGATCTCGCCGGCGAGCACGGCCTGCGCTGCAGCCTGCAACGCTTTCGCATCGGAGCCGGCTTCCGCCGCATCCGGTGCAAAGGTGAAGCCATCGAGGCGGCCGATGACATGGCCTTCGACGATGACTTCGCCGGTCTTGCCGATTTCCGTATTCAAGCTCGTGTTCTCCCGCAGGCGGCGCATCAATACACTGGTCCGGCGATCAACGAAACGCTCAGTCAAGCGTTCATGGAGCGCATCCGATAATTTATTTTCGACCTCGCGGGCGATCCCCTGCCAGCGTTCGGGGTCTTTCAGCCAGTCAGGGCGGTTGGCGACGAAGGTCCAGGTGCGAATCTGCGCGATCCGGGCCGACAGCGTGTCGATATCGCCGTCGACGCGGTCGGCCTGGTCGATCTGGGTCCTGAACCAGGCGTCGGGGATGCATCCCTTCCGCATCAGGAAGCCGTACAGCGTCGTCACCAGCTCGGCATGGGCGGCCGGCGACAGCTTTCGATAATCCGGGACCTGGCAGGCCTCCCACAGCCGTTCCACCGCGTCCTTGCCATGCGCGACGTCGCGCACCTCGGCGTCGCGGGCGGCATGGTCGAGCACGCGCATGTCCTCGGCAATCGGCGCACGCGTCAGCGCGTCGTGGCCGGGGGCCAGGTTCAGCGACACCTGGAGCGCGCCGAGGGAAGCGAAATCCAGCTTCGAATTGCGCCATTGCAAAACCTTCACCGGATCGAAGGTGTGGTTCTGCAGCGCATTGACGAGCTCGGGCTCGAACGGCGCGCAGCGACCGGTGGTGCCGAAGGTGCCGTTGCGGGTGGCGCGGCCGGCGCGGCCGGCGATCTGGGCGAATTCGGACGGCGTCAGCCGGCGGAACTGGTAGCCGTCGTACTTGCGGTCGGAGGCAAAGGCGACGTGGTCGACGTCGAGATTGAGGCCCATGCCGACGGCGTCGGTGGCGACGAGGTAATCGACCTCGCCGTTCTGGAACATCGCGACCTGCGCGTTGCGGGTGCGCGGCGACAGCGAGCCCAGCACCACCGCGGCGCCGCCATGCTGGCGGCGGATCAGCTCGGCGATGGCGTAGACCTCGTCGGCCGAGAAGGCGACGATGGCGGTGCGGCGCGGCTGCCGCGTGATCTTGCGATCACCCGCGAATTCCAGCTGCGACAAGCGCGGCCGCGTGATCATGGAGACGCCCGGCAGCAGCCGCTCGATGATCGGACGCATGGTCGCTGCGCCGAGCAGCAGCGTCTCGTCGCGGCCGCGGCGATTGAGGATGCGATCGGTGAAGACGTGGCCGCGTTCGAGATCAGACGCGATCTGCACCTCGTCGACGGCGAGGAACGAGACGTCGAGATCCCGCGGCATCGCCTCGACGGTCGAGACCCAATAGCGCGGCGCTTTCGGCTTGATCTTCTCCTCGCCGGTCACGAGCGCGACGGTATCGGGGCCGACCCGCGCGGCGATCTTGTTGTAGACCTCGCGCGCCAGCAGGCGCAGCGGCAGCCCGATCATGCCGGAGGGATGCGCGAGCATCCGCTCGATGGCGAGATGGGTCTTGCCGGTGTTGGTGGGACCAAGCACCGCAGTGACGCCGGCGCCGGGAAGCCGCTCGGAAGCGAAGGGGGAGGAGGAAAAAGGCATCTGGGGGATTAGGTAATGGCGATTGGGGCGAATGTCAGTGCTGTTTTGGGGCGGTGGCGCGAAGGGCTCGCCTCACACACTGCTGTCCTCGCCCGGCTCGACCGGGCGATCCAGTATTCCAGAGGCGGCGCAGATCAAACCGAGAGGGCGCGGCGTACTGGATGCCCCGGTCAAGCCGGGGCATGACGGCGGAGAATGCGGCGCTTCTCCTTGAACCCAGCGCAACTGTCTCACTTTGCGACGCTTTTCCCGTTGGCTTTAAGCTTCGGAACGAGTTGAGAACGAATCGCGGCCGAATCGCTGACTCCCCCTTGAGTCCTGTTCCGTTCACGCAAGATGTCGCGGGAGGCTTGTTGGGTCGCACTAGATGGAGTTTTGGCCTGCCGCACAAGCGACGTTGAGATGGCGGATTCGTTAAAGCTGGGGACGGCGCGGAGTCGAATCAGAATCGGGGAGGAGTCAAATGGATTCCCGGTTCTCGACCCCCTCCAAACAAAATGCGCGAAAACAACCCCATGCACAGTAGGGATGTTGTTGAAATCATTGATGTTTATTTTCACCAAAAGGGAGGTCCGTAGCCCGCATGGAGCGGAGCGCAATGCGGGGGCCGAAGCAAAGAACCCCGGATTACGCTGCGCTCCATCCGGGCTACGGCAGCGGGGCTACGGCACCCAGCCCTACTGCGTCTTCGCGACCTTGGGCGGCTGGGCGCTGGTGATGAAGGAGGTGGCTTCCAGCATGGCCGGCCCGAGCGGGGTCGGCACTTTCAGCCAGAACGGGACCAGGATGCGCGTGCCCGCGATCGGCGCGAACGCGACCTCGATGTTGCGCTGGGCGGCGAGATATTTGATCACGGGACGGTCGGGGATGTAGCCGGCGATGGGCACGAAATAGAGCGAGCAGACCACGACCTGGCCGTGATAGCCCTTCTCCGCCTTCACGTTCTCCATGCGCTTGAAATCGAGCTTGAGCTCGTAGCGCATGCGGCCGTCGAACACGGCGGCGCTGCCGTGGCAGGCGTCCGCCGACAGCACGTCGCCGGTGCCGGATACGCGCACCAGCGAGGCCGTCATCGGGTCCCAGACGCCGCGGCGATGCGCGTCGGTGACGACGATGCGGTCGGGATCGACCGGCGGCTCCGGCAGGATGGCAAAATCCTTCACATTGCCCTTGTCGAGCGTGATGCGGATCTCTTCGGTCTTCTTCGAGGTGGTGGTGGAGGCCTGATAGCCGGTCGCGACCAGCGCGCCGTTGACCACGCGGCCCTGCGAGGCGCCGGTGCCCGACCCGCCCGCGAACGATTTCAAAAGCCCCGAGGTGCCGCCGGAGGCCGCGGCCGCGAACACGTCGTCCTGGATGTCGATATTCCAGGCGCCCTTGCCGACCGGAATGCCCGCCAGCGTCGCCTCGTATTGCGCCTCGAGCTTGCCCTGTGCCGCCGCGGGCTCCGCCGCCCACGCCAAAACCAGCCCGCCAAGGGCCGCCATGACCCAGCGGCCGGCAGGGCGCGGATGGCTTGCGCGCCGCTCCGCTGAGCGCAGGCCGGGCGCAAGATGAGGCGTTGTGAGCACGAAACAATCCAATCGGGGCGCGAACGGTTGTTACTTAAGCCAAATACCGCGCCAAGCAATGCGTCCGGGCCTGTCGGCGTCCGGAACTCCACCGGACTTTTCGGGCGCGAATACGCCCTTTATGTGATGGTAAGGCGCGATAATCATTGCCGTTTTGATGATCGGGGTGGGACTGAAAAGCGCACCTCACCCCGCCACCTCCACCGCGTCATGCCCCGCGAAGGCGGGGCATCCAGTACGCCGCGGCCCCTCTGGTCAGCCGTACCGCCTCTGGAATACTGGATCGCCCGGTCCCGGCTCCGCCAAGGCTACGCCGAGGCCCACACCGGTGCTCGGCCCGCCGAAGCTTCAGCGAAGGCGGCGAGCCGGGCGATGACAGCTAGCTTGGAGCACGAAACCCGCCCCAAAACCTTGACGTCCCGCCGCTTCCCCCCTATACGTCCGCCCGCTCCCTGCAAGGACAGAGAATTTGCCCGTGGCGCCCCGAATGGCGGCCGCACATCGTTGGGAAAGATTGAGGATTTTGCCATGTCTCGCCGCTGCGAATTGACGGCCAAGGGCCCCCAGGTCGGCCACACGGTCAGCCACTCCAACATCAAGACCAAGCGCCGCTTCCTGCCGAACCTGGTCAACGTGACCTTCATCAGCGAAGCGCTGGGCCGCAACGTGCGCCTGCGCGTCTCCACCAACGCGATCAAGAGCGTCGACCACAATGGCGGCCTCGATCCCTTCCTGCTCAAGGCCAAGGCCGCCGTGCTGTCGCCCCGCGCCCTCGAGCTGAAGCGCGCCATCCAGAAGAAGGTCGGCCCGACCCCGGCGCCGGAGAAGAAGGCGAGCTAAGAATTTTCGGATTGGGCGGCCGTTTTTGTTAGTCGTCGACGTGGCGGAAGGCGGGATAGAACCGTTGGTATTTCTTGTAGTTGCTAATCGCAATCAAGGATGACGGCTCGTCATCTGCCGGCAAGAACCTGAGCGACGTAAGCAGCTTCTTTGCAGTTTTCCCGAGATTCCCATCGAGCTTGAATCGTTCTTTCGCCGAGAGGATCGGCACAGCAATGTCGTGCATATCGTTCCAGCCAGCGCTCGCGAATGCCCATCGCTTAAACAGCGCATTGGGAAATTTGTCGCGCGAGTTTCGATCGGATACGGCGCACGTGACCGTCAACATGCGCTGTCCATCGGCGTAAGAAGTATTCAGTACGGGGACGAAATCGAGGTTTGGCACTTGCACCGTCGCTTTTAGCGTGACCATTTCGATGCATTGGCACAGCACCAAAGGCAAATCGTCGTCTCCAATTTTGGTAATGCTAGTAGGCATCACGTCTCCAAGCTGATCACGCAGGTAATTGGCCCGAAAAGCTTCTCTAGTGGCGCTGCCACCTGCAGGCCCTTGCTTAAGATTGCGCACATCAGCATTCCGTACACACCGATCGTCGGAAGCCCTTTGTCTTTGTCGACTTTCGGCCGACCCAGCAGAAAAGCGTCCTTGATTGCGCCCTTCGGAATTCCCCCGCAGTTGTCCGATATGTCGAAGGACTTTGCAGAAATACTGAGCCGCGTCTCAAATCCCTTATACGCGTCCGGCTTTTTCGCTTTGCTTTTGAGTTGGCGAGTGGCGCCGTCGATCGAGTTGTCTACTAGATCAAGGATTGCATCTTTTAGCTCAATGTCTCGAGTCAGCATTGAAACGAAAAACCGCTTCGTTGGGCCGCCCCAAATCGTCTGGCCCTCTTCTTCAGCCATTAGCGTTAGTCCCCACTGATTAAATACGCCGCATCGGTTGGCGATGTTCGGCCAACCATATGACCATCATGAACGGGCATCGCAATTCGGTGGATGATCCCCATTCCCGTTCGACGGCGGTTGACAAATCCGCTATCTACCCTTTGGGGATCATCGTATTGGGAATTGATTTGTGCAAGGGCAACCTCAGATTGTTGACCTTTTTTGTGGATGCGGGGGGTTCTCTTTAGGTGCACACAGAGCCGGGCTTTCGCCTAAAGTAGCATTCGATAACGATCCTATTCTCACGTCATCCTACGGAACGAACTTCCCGACTACCCAGCTTGAGCTAGCAACGGTGCGCAGGGTCGGAGGCTCTGATATCCGCCGACTGCTCGGCGGCTCTCCCGACGGGATAATAGGCGGCCCTCCATGCCAAGGGTTTAGCGACATCGGCCATCGAAAATCCACCGATCCACGCAGGCACCTAGTTCGACATTTTTTCCGGATTGTTTCGGAAACGAGGCCGGGCTTCTTTGTGATGGAGAACGTTCGAGGCTTGGGGTATGGCGGCGCTCGGACGCTCTTGGAGCAGAGCCTCGAATTGGTTCCTGCAAGGTACAAGATACTCGGCCCGTTAATACTGGATGCCGCGGACTATGGAGCGGCGACTCTCCGAGCGCGATTGTTCATTATTGGATACGACCCGGAGCGCTGCGATCCTATAAGCGAGGAAGACCTCTCCTCTAGGATCCGAGCTTCTTCGACGGTGCGTGCAGCCATCGGCGATCTGTCCGACGCTACACTCGTTGGTGAAGAGGACGGCTTTGATGTGTGGAAAATTTCCCGGCCAGGTCGGGCAAGTGTCTATTCCCTCGGTCTAAGGAGCAAAGACAAGACGTTCACGGGTCACCGAGTGACAATCCATACTCCGGAAGTGAAGAAGAGATTTCACAAGTTGAAGCCCGGTGAAATTGATTCCGTCGGAAGGCATCCGCGCCTCTCTTGGGAAGGCCAATGCCCCAATCTTCGCGCCGGCACGGGCAAGGACAAGGGCTCTTATCAAGCGGTTCGTCCAATTCATCCAGAAGAGGATCGCGTTATTACCGTTCGAGAGGCAGCCCGACTGCAGGGGTTCCCAGACTCATTCAGATTTCATCCTACCGTGTGGCACAGCTTTCGAATGATCGGAAACAGCGTTTCGCCTATCATCGCTCAAGCAATTCTTTCACTGATCGCGGAGCGCATGGGTGCTGCGCAACAGGTACAAATGGCGGCGGAGTGACGATGCTTGGTTGATCGACTAACGAAAACGAGACGATCGTGGTTGATGTCGAGGGTTCGGAGCAAGAACACCGGACCTGAGATTCGTGTGAGAAGCTTAGCACATAGGCTCGGCCTGCGTTTTAGACTTCATCGGGACGATCTGCCTGGCAAGCCGGACCTCGTTTTCCCCCGTTTGAAGTTGGCCCTTTTTGTCCACGGTTGCTATTGGCATAGACATCCCGGCTGTTCCAAAGCGTCGGCTCCAGCCTCTCCCTTCTGGGCCGCAAAGTTCAGATCGAATGTCGCGCGAGATAAGCGTGTGCAAGCGGAGATACGATCCTTAGGTTGGAAGGTCGTCACTATTTGGGAATGCGAAACAAAGCAGCCACTGACCCTCGAAAGACTCATCAGAAGGCATGTTCTGAAACGCAAGCTTGCCCACGACAACAAAGAGGTGTCCAGCTCTCGGCGCGCAGTCCGCGTAAGACGGGCAGGACGCAGCGGTGGCTAGAGCAGGGCGAGCCGCCCCTCTCCCTACCCCCGAAAATCAATGCTCCGCAGCACGATCCCCGGCGGGGTGCCTTCGAACTCCGTCGCCTGATATTTGCGTCCGGTGCAGGCTTCGATGCGTTCGCGCAGGCGCGTGAACTGCTCTTCCCGCTCGCTCGGCCTGGCGCGCGGGCCGCGCTCGAGGTCGTCCATGGCGGAGGTCGAGATCGCGCAGGCGATCTCCTTCGCGCCATCCTGCATCGAGAACTGGACGATGCCGCGGTCCTGGTCGTGGGCGATGAAGCGGCTGCTGGTGAGCGTCATGGGGTACTCCTTTTGCGGCCGCGCGTCGCGCCGGCCTTTTGCGCAATTGCGCACGGGGGGCGCCGGTCGGCGTTGTCGAAGCAGGCTGTGGCACGAGGGTGCACAACAAGTCGCTTCGGTGGTTATGGGTCCTGGCCCCGTGCGCAATAGCGCACTCGGCCAGGACGACGCCTGAGTTGGCTCGCCTTCAGCCGTCGCCGTTGAGCCTTGCGAAATCGTCGAACAGGGCGGCCACCAGCGCGCGGTGGCGGGTGTCCTCGGTGGGCAGGCTCGCGGCATAGAGGTTGAGCAGATGGCGGGCCTTCACGGCGGCCTCCGGCCAGGACGTGGCAGGCACCGACATCATGCGGTTTTCAAGCTCGGCCTCGCGCTCGCGCAGCTCCCTGACCTGGGCCTCGACATCGGCCAGCGCGCGGCGCAGATCGGTTGCCTTCTGGGCGGCCATGCCGCGGTGGCTGTCGAGATCGACCGGGATGTCAGTCATGTCAGGCACTCGCGTCGATACGTTGGGCATCCGCCAGGTCGACCGAGCCGATCGACAGCATCTCCGTCGCACCGCGCACGCCTTCGGAGGGCACCGTGATCATGGTGGCGACGCGGCGATAGGATGCGAACGACAGGCCCTCGATCATCTCCTCGTCGGTGACGACCTCATAGGCGCCGGCCGGCAACTGGCGCTCGAGGCCGCGGATGTGGAATGGATGCTTGAAGGTGATGGTTTCTCGCCGCGAGCGGATGGTCATGCGCGCCTGCCTTTCGCAAAGAAGGGGCCCCAACCGACACCAGCTGGTCACGACCATGCGCTTGTTACCCGGCAATAGCCAGCATTATGTCAGCGTGGGCCGGGACTTACGGCGCAAGCGCGGTGCTCGTGCGCGGCGTTTTAGTCCTCGCAATCGGCAGGACGCGGGCGTACGCTCGACCACGTCAGCGCAGCTCACGCAATTGCCGCGCGTCGATGTTGCGCTGCATCTTTCGCGCCTCGTGTGCGCAGCGGCGATCTTCATTGGTTCGGGCGGGTGCATCTCACAGCCCCGCCCAGCGACCATTGCAGCGCCGATCTCGCACGCGGACGAACTCGAAACCCAGGAGGAGACGACGTCATGGCCAAGGGACAGCAACGCAGCAACCGCGAGACCAAGAAGCCGAAAAAGGACAAGATCAAGACCAGCGCCGCAGCGCCAAGCCGCAAGGACGCGGCCTGGCAGCCGGAGATCGGCCAGAAGAAGAAGTAGCCGGCGGGCGCCTTCCCTTCTCCCCTTGCGGGAGAAGGTGGCATAGGCGGCCTTCGGCCGCCGTTCTTGAAAACGCCGATGCTTCGCATCGGCTATGGCGCCGGATGAGGGGTCTGTCTCCGGGAGTTCTGACGCGAGAGATTCGCACGCGGAGAGAGACCCCTCACCCGTCTCGCCGCTTCGCGGCGATCCACCCTCTCCCGCAAGGGGAGAGGAGAAGAAGCGTCATCTCCCTCTCCCCGCCCTTTTCCGCTATACTCGCCCGGGTAGCATCAGCGGGAGGGGCATCCTGTGGATCACGAGCGCAACGCCGAGCACACATCCGAGCCGAAGAACCTTGTCATCTGCTGTGACGGCACCGGCAACGAGATTTCCGAAAACATCTCCAACGTCCTGAAGCTCTATCGCTGCCTGCGCAAGACCGACAAGACGCGGCCGCGGCAGATGGTGTTCTACGATCCCGGGGTCGGCACGGTGACGGAGCCGTCGACGTGGCACCGCTGGAAAGCCAACGTCAATCTGGTGCTGGGGCTCGCCACTGGCTACGGGCTCGATGACAACACGCTGTCGGCCTATTGCTTCCTGGTCGAGCATTACGCGCCGGGCGACAGGATCTACCTGTTCGGTTTTTCGCGCGGTGCCTACACGGTTCGCGTGCTGGCGGGGCTGATCCACAAGATCGGCCTGATCTCGCCGGAGCAGGCCAACCTCGCAGGCAGTGGCCTCGTCGCCTACAAGCAATATTCCGGCACCGGGCGCGGCAACGATGTCAGCGACCTCATCGATGAGGGTTTTGACGACAGCGGGCCGCTGCCGAAAAACAAGTTCGATCTCGCCGCGCAGTTCGCACGCATCACCTCGTCGCGCTGGCCGACCATCCACTTCATCGGCGTCTGGGACACGGTGGCGAGCGTGATCGTGCCGCGCGCCGACCGGGGCTATTTGCCGAGCTTCGAGGAGCTCGCCTTCACGCTGCGCAATCCCAGCGTCAACATCTTCCGCCAGGCGATCGCCATCGACGAGCGGCGCTGCATGTTCCGCCTCAAGCAGTATGAGGAGCCGCAGGAGTACTGGCGCAACCGCTTCGTGCCCGACGACAAGAAGGAGCCGCAGGACATTTTGCAGGTGTGGTTCGCCGGCGTGCATTGCGACGTCGGTGGCGGCTATCCGGAAGTCGAGAGCGGCGAGTCCAAATATCCGCTGCTCTGGATGATCGAGGAGGCGACCAAGGCGGGGCTGAACTTCAACCCGCGCACGGTGAACCAGCTCGCCTGGGGCATCCAGCGCAAGAACTCGCCGTTCCAATACGTGCCGCCGGCTTACACCGGCAAGACCGGCGAGCTGCATGATTCGATGACGGCGCCCTGGCGCGTGCTGGAATATCTGCCGAAGAGCGCCAAGTACCGGGAATGGCCGGCGCGGAAGGTGTTTCTCGGGTTCTACATCCCCGATTGCGAACCGCGCCTGATCCCCGAAGGCGCGCATGTGCATGAGAGCGTGTTGAAGCGGATGGCGGTGGAGCCGGACTATCGGCCGGTGAATTTGCCGAAGGAGTATGTGACGGTGCCGATGCCGCTGCCGCCGGGTGTGGGCATGGTGGCGGAGTCGGGGGAGATCGTGGTGGGGTGAGGGCCTTCCCTTCTCCCCCTGTGGGAGAAGGTGGCATAGGCGGTCTTCGGCCGCCGTTCTTGAAAACGCCGATGCTTCGCATCGGCTATGGCGCCGGATGAGGGGTTGTCGCCGCGAACGCGAAAGCTTCGTATGCCGTGCGAGACCCCTCACCCGTCTCGCCACTTCGTGGCGATCCACCCTCTCCCACAAGGGGAGAGGGGGAAGCCTTCCCACCCCGCTACCGCCGCTTTCTCCATTCGCCGATACTTTTCATTAAAATTCTCCGCCCCGCCTTAGCCGGATCGAATCAACTCCTGGGCATCATCTCCTGACCACCCGCGCCATCCGCGGAAATTGGAGGAGAGTGCCAATGCATCCGCGACGACATGCCCGCGTCAAACCCGCGGGCCTGGTGTCCCGCCAGGCCAAGATCATCACCGACCCGCGCGCGCCGGTGATCCCCTGCACGCTGATCGACTATTCGCCCGGAGGTGCCTGCGTCGATCTCGGCGGCCAGGTGAAGATTCCCGATCGCTTCGAGCTGCTGCATGTGAACACGAAAAAACGCTGCCGCGTGGCGTGGAAGCGCGGCACGAAGGTGGGAGTGGTGTTTTGACTCCTTCCAGCTGCTGAACAAGGCCGCGCTCCACACTCCGCTCGGCTCCCTCCCCCCTTGTGGGGGAGGGTTGGGGAGAGGGGTGGCCCAGCAAAAGGTGTTAGTTACGTGCGAAGCGATGGCAACAGAGTGTCGCTTCATTCGACAGAGCACGCCGTGTGGCTACCCCTCTCCCTAGCCCTCCCCCACAAGGGGGAGGGAACGCAGTGTACTTGCGGCGCGATCTCTCCCAACACAACAAATTCACGGTTTCCGCATCCGCGCCTTTGCGCCCGCGACGATCTGCATCGCGACGCCGGCGATCCAGCCGAACAAGGCGAACCAGCTCCAGGCGATGTGCGGATCGAGGCGGAGCACGATGATGGCGACGGAGGCGAGCGCGGTGAGCGTGGCGCAGAGCGTGCCGGCGGCGCTCAACAGTTCCGCGGCGTCGATGTCGCCGTGGGCCTCGTCGAACGGCAATTGCGGCGTGTCGATGCCGAGATAGAAGCCGACGAAGCCCAGCACCATCATCAGCAGCAGGAACCCCTCGGTGGTGAGCGCGGGGATCGCCGATCCCACATAAGCGCCGACAAACAGCCCGCACGCCGCGCCCGCCATCGCAAGGCCCACGCGCTCGATGACGTGGGCAGCTTTTCGAACACGAAATCGCATGGCGGGCCTCCGCGAGGCGTTGGACGCACGCGAGGTTAGGCCAGATTTGGGTGGGGTGGAAGCTGAGAGGGTTTACGGATGCGTGAGGCGGAACGGCACGGGACCAAAAGGTACGCGGAGCAACGACCTTGGCGTGTGTCGCATGGCTGCCTCCCCATCCTCATGGCGAGCGCAGCGAAGCAATCCAGGATCTTTCCGCGGACACAGCCTGGATTGCTTCGTCGCAAGGGCTCCTCGCAATGACGAGTTTGCGGCGCGGTCCTCGCGCCAGACTCGCCTCTCTCACCGCGCCCCGAACGTGGTCTTGCCGAACAGCGCCTTCTGGGTCGAGGGCTGCGAGCGCCAGTATTGCGGCGGGGCTTCGACCTCGCCGCCGAGTTCGGCTGCGGCGTGCCAGGCCCAGCGCGGGTCGTAGAGCAAGCCGCGGGCGAGCGCGACCATGTCGGCCTTGCCGGATGCGACGATCTCTTCGGCCTGCTTCGGCTCGGTGATCAGGCCGACGGCGATGGTGGGCAAACCGGTCTCGCGCTTGATGGCCTCTGCAAACTGCACCTGATAGCCGGGGCCGAGTGCGATCTTCTGCAGCGGCGAGACGCCGCCGGAGGAGGCATCGATCCAGTCGACGCCGCGCGCCTTCAGCGCGTTTGCGAATGCGATGGTCTGCGCCAGGTCCCAGCCGCCCTCGACCCAGTCGGTCGACGACACCCGCATGCCGACCGGCTTGTCGTGCGGGAATACGGCGCGGACCGCGTCGTAGACCTCCAGCGGGAAGCGCATGCGGTTCTCGAGCGAGCCGCCATATTCGTCGGTGCGCCTGTTCGAGATCGGCGACAGGAATTGATGCAGGAGATAGCCGTGCGCGCCGTGCAGCTCGACCGCGTCAATGCCGATGCGATCGGCGCGCTTGGCGGCATCGACGAAGGCCTCGCGGATGCGCTTGAGGCCGGCGGCATCGAGCGCCAGCGGCGCGGCCTCGCCCTCCTTGTGCGGCAGCGCCGACGGCGCCACGGTCTGCCAGCCGCCCGCGTCCTGCGGAATCAGCTGGCCGCCGTCCCAGGGCCGCGCGCTGCTGGCTTTGCGGCCGGCATGCGCGAGCTGCATTGCGACGGCGGTCGAGGAATGTTTCCGCACCGAGGTGAGGATCTGCTTCAGCGCGGCCTCGGCGGCATCGCTGTAGAGCCCGAGGCAGCCCGGCGTGATGCGGCCGATCGCCTCGACATGGGTCGCCTCGATGCAGAACATCGCGGCGCCGGACAGGCTGAGATTGTTGATGTGGGTGAAGTGCCAGTCGGTGGGGACGCCGTCCTCGGCCGAATATTGGCACATCGGCGACACCACGATGCGGTTCTTCAAAGTCAGGCCGCGCAGCTTGATCGGGGAAAACAGGGCGCTCATGCGGGGGAGTTCCGGGATGGGGGGCAGGGAGATGGAGAGAGTGTAGTGGGCGATGCGCCGATTGCCAGCCGCGCGGGGGGCATGGCGGCTCGCGGGGGATGCATTGCGGCCGCGCCGCCCTACTCCACCAGCGCGAACTGCAGCAGCAGGGTGCGCTGGAGCATCGAGAAATTGTCGTCCGACACCAATGTCAGCACGGTCTCGCCGTCAGCCGTGACGTGGGCGTCGATGCCTTCCATGTTGTCGATCTCGTGGCCGAGATCGGCCTTGAACAGCACGGGGCCGTCGACCAATGCGCCCGGCGCGATCGATTTCAGGGGGATCGCGCGGATGCGGATATCGACGCCGGTGAACCAGGAGAATTTGCGTTCGAGGATCAGGAGATCGCCCGAGGGCAGCAGCACCGCGTCGCTGATGAGCTGCTGGTCGGTGCGGCGAATGCTGAACTGGCCGGGTGTGGGGCCGCCGAGCAAAAATCCGATCAGATTGCCGTCGGCATCGAAGCCGCCCTCCGACAGCGCGATCAAGGTGCCCGCGAGCGGCTGCCCCTTTGGAACGAACACCAGCGCCTCGAGCCCCTTGTTGTAGGGCAGTTTGCGCACCGCCGGCGGGGTCGGCAGCACCTCGCCGCGCGCGCGTGTGCCGCCCTTCGCAAAATCGAACCGCATGATCTGGTTGACGCGCTCGAGCCCGACATAGACGAGGTCGCCGTCACGCGCGAGCGACTCGGTGTCGTACCACAGCCGCTTCTCCGTGATCGGCCGCCCCTCCGCATTGAGCACCGGCGCGGCCTCGACGTCGCCGAGGCCGGTCATGATCCGCCCGGAATAACGGATGCGACCGGTGAACCAGGTGCCCTGGTCGGAGATCGCGAGGAAGCGCTCGCCTTTGCTGTCGAGAAAGCGGAAGCCGGACAGGCCGCCGAAGCCGCGATGCGGCGAGGTCAGCACCAGGCCGCCGCGATAGTCCAGCGAACCGAACCGCGTGCGCGCGCGGTCGCGCGGCTCGAAATTCGGGATCGGCCGCGCGTTGACCTCGATGCCAACGGGCGCGGCGACGGCGTGCTCGATGAGCGCCGGCTTCGGCGCCGGCTGTGCCTGCGCCAGGCGAGACAGTGCGAGAGTGGAAAATCCCGCCGCCGCGTGGCCGATAAAGCTGCGGCGGGACCGATGGTTGCTCACGAATGCAGTTTGCGTCGCGGGCGGTTGGCCGGCTGCGTGGGCGCGGTGTTGGTCTCGCTGAACAGTTCGGCGAGTTTTTCGGTGATGGCGCCGCCGAGCTCTTCGGCGTCCACGATCGTCACCGCGCGGCGATAATAGCGCGTCACGTCATGGCCGATGCCGATCGCGATCAGCTCGACCGGCGAGCGGGTCTCGATCTCCTCGATGATGTGGCGCAGGTGCCGCTCGAGATAGTTGCCGGGATTGACCGACAGCGTGGAATCGTCGACCGGCGCGCCGTCCGAGATCATCATCAGGATCTTGCGCTGTTCGGGCCGGCCGAGCAGGCGCTTGTGCGCCCAGTCGAGCGCCTCGCCGTCGATGTTCTCCTTCAACAGCCCTTCGCGCATCATCAGGCCGAGGTTTTTCCGCGCACGACGCCAGGGGGCGTCCGCCGACTTGTAGATGATGTGGCGGAGATCGTTGAGGCGGCCGGGGCTGGCCGGCTTGCCGGCGGCAAGCCACGCCTCGCGCGATTGCCCGCCCTTCCAGGCGCGCGTGGTGAAGCCGAGAATCTCGACCTTGACGCCGCAACGCTCCAGCGTGCGGGCGAGGATGTCGGCGCAGGTCGCCGCGACCGTGATCGGCCGCCCGCGCATCGAGCCGGAATTGTCGAGCAGCAGCGTCACCACGGTATCGCGGAACGTCGCCTCCTTCTCGTGCATGAAGGACAGCGGGTGATAGGGATCGGTCACCACGCGCGACAGCCGCGCGGGGTCGAGAATGCCCTCTTCGAGATCGAATTCCCAGGCGCGGTTCTGCTGCGCCATCAAGCGCCTCTGCAGCCGGTTGGCGAGACGGGCGACGATGCCCTGCAGATGCGCGAGCTGCTTGTCGAGATAGGCGCGCAGCCGCTCCAGCTCGTCATGGTCGCAGAGGTCTTCGGCGGCGATGACCTCGTCGAACTTCGGCGCGAAGGCGTGATATTCCGGCCCGCGCGGCTCGTTCTTGCCGTGCGAATTCGGCCGCGTCGCCTCGCCCGGCGTCTCGTCGTCGCCGAGCTCGCCGTCGTCGAAGGTGTCGGAGGTCGAGGCCTGCGCGCTTTCCATCGCGCTCTCGCTCATCTCCTCGCTCGACGCCTGGGCCTGATCGGCGCTCATCTCCTGCGCGGCGTCGGAATCGGGCGAGCCCTCGGCGCCGGACTGATCGTTGTCGCCGTCCTGGTTCTCGTCGTTCTCGTCATTGTCTTCGCTGTCGGCGCTGCGCTCGTCGCCGATCTCGAGCGCCGTCAGCAGATCATGCACGGCATCGCCGAACCTGGTCTGGTCCTCGACCACGGTATCGAGCCGGTCGAGCCGCCTGCCGATCTTGTCTTCGAGAATAGGGCGCCAGAGATCGACCATCTTCTTGGCGGCCGTCGGCGGCGCCATGCCGGTCAGGCGCTCGCGCACCAGCATCGCCAGCGCGTCGGCGAGCGGCGCGTCGGCGCGATCGGTGATCTCGTCGAACTTGCCGCGATGGAAATGGTCGTCGAGCATCGCGGTGAGGTTTTTCGCAACGCCCGCCATGCGCCGCGCGCCGATCGCCTCGACACGGGCCTGCTCCACCGCCTCGAACACGCCGCGCGCCTGCGGATTGCCCGGCATCAGCTTGCGATGCACCTTCGGATCGTGACAGGCGAGCTTGAGCGCGATGGAATCGGCGTGGCCGCGCACGATGGCGGCATCACGCCTGGTCATCTTTCGCGCGGGCTCGGGCAGCCGCGCCTTGCCCGGCGCGAGCCCGGGACGCTCGGCGGCGAAGCTGACGTCGAGCTCGGGCGCCTTGGCGATCGCCTTCAGGCAGGAGGCCACCGAGCGCTTGAACGGCTCGGTCGGGGCTTCCTTGGTGTTGCGGAATTTGGAGTTGGAGGTGGTGCTCATCTCGCCCTTACCCGTCGTCCCCGCGAAGGCCGGGACCCATAACCGCCGGCAATCATTGCGTCAGGAGAAATTAGCAGCGTCGCTTCACCGAGAGACCTCGCGGTATGGGTCCCGGCCCCCGTGCGCAATTGCGCACTCGGCCGGGACGACACACCGAGAGCGATCAGCTGAGCGCCACGTTCACCGACGATTCCGGCAGCTCCGCGTTGAAGCAGCGCTGGTAGAACTCGGCGACGAGGGGACGTTCGAGCTCGTCGCATTTGTTGAGGAAGGTGACCCGGAACGCAAAGCCGATGTCGCTGAAGATGTCGGCGTTCTCCGCCCAGGTGATCACCGTGCGCGGGCTCATCACCGTCGACAGATCGCCATTGGCGAAGGCGTTGCGGGTGAGGTCGGCGAGGCGAACCATCTTGTTGACGATGTCGCGGCCCTCCGTGGTGCGATAGTGCTTGGCCTTGGCCAGCACGATCTCCACTTCCTCGTCATGGCTGAGATAGTTCAACGTGGTGACGATCGACCAGCGGTCCATCTGACCCTGGTTGATCTGCTGGGTGCCGTGATAGAGGCCCGAGGTGTCGCCGAGGCCGACGGTGTTGGCGGTCGAGAACATGCGGAATGCCGGATGCGGCTTGATCACCTTGTTCTGGTCGAGCAGCGTCAGCCGGCCGGAGACTTCCAGCACGCGCTGGATCACGAACATCACGTCCGGGCGGCCGGCGTCGTATTCGTCGAACACCAGCGCGACGTTATGCTGGAGCGCCCAGGGCAGGATGCCGTCGCGGAATTCGGTGACCTGCTTGCCGTCGCGGACCACGATCGAGTCCTTGCCGACGAGGTCGATACGGCTGATGTGGCTGTCGAGGTTGACGCGCACGCAGGGCCAGTTCAGTCGCGCAGCGACCTGCTCGATATGGGTGGATTTGCCGGTGCCGTGATAGCCCGTGACCATGACGCGGCGGTTGTGGGCGAAGCCGGCGAGAATGGCGAGCGTGGTGGCGCGGTCGAAGCGGTAATCGGAATCGACTTCGGGGACGTGAGGATCGACTTCGGAATAGGCGGGGACTTCGAGATCGCTGTCGATCCCGAACACCTGGCGCACCGACACCTTCATGTCGGGCAAACCGGAAACTTCCTCAACTTTGGACATCGCGGCGGTCGTCATCAATCCTCCGAGGTCCCGGGCGATCCCGAGACCAGTTATTGCACGTTGGCTGCGGCTGGGTGCTGTTGCGAACCTATCAGAGACAACGGGCGGGCAGAAGCCCGCCCCCCGATCAAAGTTCCGTTGTCTTTTCATTTAGATAGGCAAGGAACGCGATTTTTGGAAGGCTGCCCTGCGAATCACGCCTGAATTTCGTGCCGAAGGCACCGTCCTGCCGACGCGGGTGGCACTTTTACCGCCGCTCGTTACTTATGTAGGGTCTGGATATAGGGTCCGAACCCCAAGGCCCAATCCCACCGCAGAGACGATGTGACGTCCTTTCTCGATCCCCTCATTTCATTCGTCTCGGCCCATGCGTGGCTGGCCTATCTGACCCTGTTTCTGGCGGCCCTGCTCGAGGCGGTTCCGGTGGTGGGGTCGGTCATCCCCGGCTCGACGATCATCTTGGCGCTGAGCGCCCTGGTCCCGGGCGGCGAGCTCAAGCTGCAATGGGTGTTGCTGGCGGCGGCGCTCGGCGCAGTGCTCGGCGATGGTTCGGCCTACTGGATCGGACACCGGCAACAACGGGAGATCCTCAACACCTGGCCGCTGACCAATTATCCGCGTGTGGTCGAACAGAGCGAGAATTTCTTCCACCGCTTCGGCACCTGGGCGGTGTTCTTCGCCCGCTTCGTGCCGCCGATCCGTGCCTTCGTCCCGGTCACGGCGGGCGCGCTCGGCATGCCCCCGGCCCGCTTCTACGCCATCAACATCCCGGCGATCCTGGTCTGGGCGCCGGCGCATGTGCTGCCGGGCGTTTTGGCGGTGTCGGCCCTGCACGAATATGCCGGGCTGCCGCACCATGGGCATCCGTATAAGCATATGTGGATTTTGACCGTGGTCGGCGTGGCAATCGTCGTAGGCCTGGCGGTTTGGATCTATCGCCGCCGGAACGGCGGCGGCGTGGCGGTGGCGAAGCCGCGAGGGTGATAGCGTCGAGCGGCGCACTGCGGTTTGGGGACTTCGCAACGTGGCGGCCCTTGCCTCCAAGCCGTAACGCGTTACATTGTAACGCGTTACATGGGATCGTTTCCAATGACTGCACCCGCTGAAAGAATGAAAATGATGCGCCAGCGGAGGCGGCTGCGGGGCTTGCGCGAACTGCGCCTGGTCGTAGCTGATGCTCGCTCGCGGTCAGTTCGACGACGGGTGGCGAAGCAAGTTGCCAGCCTCGACCCCGATCGCGAGCGCAACGCGCTGCAGTGGATCGAGTCGGTCTCCGAGTTTGATGCAGATGCAACGCGGTGACGTCGTGACGGTCGCTGCAACGGGCGACTATGGCAGACCCTGCCCGGCGGTCATCGTGCAGAGCGACGCTTTCCCTGAAACTCATGCCTCCGTCGTGATCTGCCAGTTGACTTCCGAACTGGCGCACGCCCCGGATTTTCGGGTGACTATCGAGCCAACCCGCGAAAATGGATTACGACTGAGATCGCAGGCGATGGCCGACAAGCCGATCACCGTGAGACGCGAACGGATCGGACAGAAGATCGGGCGCCTCGGCAGCCAGGATATGGCGCGGATCGGGATTGCTTTGGCGTTCGTGTTAGGGCTTGCGGATTGATCAGGTACCCGAGCACGGGCTTCCGCCAGGACGACCGCAGCAGCGATCCTAGCTAGCAGCGCCTCCCCTCCGCCCCGGTGCCGGCCCGACATACCTCGCCCGTGGCCTGATCAGCTTGCCGAACTGCAACTGCTCGCTCGCATGTGCGATCCAGCCGACGCTGCGGGCCATCGCGAACAGGGCGAGCTCGCTGCCGCCAGGCAGGCGCATCGCGTGCACGAGCACCGCGAGCGCGTAGTCGATATTGACGAGTTCGCCGGTCGCCTCCGCGATCCGCTCGGGCACCTCCTTGGTGAATTTACGCGGTGCGCCTGCGCGAGAGAGCGCGTTGAGCAGCGATTGCGCGCGCCGATCGCCCCGCTTGTAGACGCCGTGACCGAAGCCGGCAAAGCGTTCGCCGAGCGCGACACGCTCGCGGACCATTGGCTCGACGTCACGATCGACCAGCGCCTTGACGAGCTGCGAGGCGAGCACGCCGGCACCGCCGTGCTTCGGTCCCTTCAGCGCGGCGAGGCCGGCGATGACGGAATCATAAAGATTAAGACCGGTCGAGGCTGCGCAACGCGCGGTGAAGGTGGACGCGTTCAACTCATGCTCGGCGAGCAGAACCAGCGCGCGGCGTATGAGATCGGCCGCGTGCTTGTTGTCGGGAGCCCAGGCACTGGCGATCTGCTGGTGCAGCGGCTCGGCGGACGGCTCCGTATTGAGCATGGTCGCGACCAGGAGCCGGACGATGCCGCACCGACCATCGCACGTCCATCATGCGCGCGGGTGAAGGCGCGGGGATCGGCGCTCGATGCGAGCGCCAGCACGGCAATGGCGCGATCGATCGGCGCGGCGCGCCGCGCGGCCTGCGCGATCAGGCGCATCTCATCGGACACCGCGGGAAAATTGTCCGGCGCAAAGGGATCGACGCCGGAGACGTCCCACAGAAGCGTCGCCGTGTGCTCCAGCGTGTCGTTCTCCGCGAGATCGACGCAATTGACGCCGCGATAGATCGCGCCCTCCTCGGTGATGGTGGAGATCTCCGTGTCCATGACCGGCAGATCGGCATCGAAGCTGCGCAGGCCGCGCGGCTCCGGCGACGGCACCCGACGCTCCTTCAGCGCCCGGACGTCCTCGGCGCGATAGCGGTTCTTGCGCGAGTCGGGCGTGGGCTCGGAGCGGACCAGGCCGCGGCTGACATAGGCGTAGAGCGTGGCCGGCGAGATCGCGAGCTCGGCGGCGGCTTCCCGGGCGGAGAGGTAGAGACCTTCCGAATTTTTCATATTGATTAATGTAATCAAGATTGATCAATCTGTCGAGAGGCCTGATCTTTGGCTGGTGCAAAGGAGATTTGGGCCATGAACATCCACCTCACCAAGAGCCAGATCGGGCTGGACGGCGTTCCCGCGGCCGAAACCGTGCTGAGCCATGTCGACGGCGAGCGCGGCGAGTTGATCATCGCCGGCGAGCATGTTGGCCGACTGGCGAGCCAGTCGAGCTTTGAGGGCGTCACCGCCCGGCTCTGGAACGGCGCCAGCACGACCACGCTGAGCGAAGCCGATGTGCGCGCGAGCCTGGGCGCCGCACGCGAGCGCGCCTTCGCGCGGCTGGATGAGCTGCTGCCGGCAAC
This sequence comes from Bradyrhizobium sp. CW1, assembly GCF_023100665.1. Lineage (NCBI taxonomy): Bacteria > Pseudomonadati > Pseudomonadota > Alphaproteobacteria > Hyphomicrobiales > Nitrobacteraceae > Bradyrhizobium > Bradyrhizobium sp. CW1. Next base: position 503,472 of record NZ_CP064684.1, on the reverse strand, counting down.
GCGCGGCATGGGCATCATCGACGGATTTCGCGCGGCGGTCGCGGGAGTTCGCGCCGAGCACGGGCTCGCCCATGAGGCGACGATCGTCGGCGCATTCCCGGTGATTGCGGGCGCGCTCGTCCGCCGGGCTAGGGGTCTCGATCCCGTGGCGCCCGATCCGAACGTGAGCCAGGCTGCCGATACGCTTCGCATGCTGCACGGGCGCGCGCCCGAACCACGCGAGGTCAGGGCGCTGGACGCCTATCTCGTCACCGCCAGCGACCACGGCATGAACGCCTCGACCTTCACCGCGCGCGTGGTGGCCTCAACGCACGCAGATCTGTTTGCCGCCGTCACCGCCGGCTATTGCGCGCTGACGGGTCCGCTGCATGGCGGCGCGCCGGAGCCGGTGCTGGAAATGCTCGACGCGATCGGCTCGCGCGAGCGCATCCAGCCCTGGGTGGACGCGGCACTCGCCCGCGGCGAGCGAATGATGGGCTTCGGCCACCGCGTCTATCGCGTGCGCGATCCCCGCGCCGACGTGCTCAAGACCGCGATCGAGGCGCTGGCCTCGGACGGCGCCGACCTGCCGTTTGCCGGCGAGGTCGAGGCCTATATCCGCGCAGCCTTGCGCAAGAAGAATCCGGACCGGCCGCTGGAGACCAATGTGGAGTTCTTCACCGCGATCCTGCTCGATGCGCTGGCGATTCCGAGGCAGGCCTTCACGCCGATCTTCGCCGTGGCGCGCGCAGCCGGCTGGACGGCGCATGCGCGGGAGCAGCAGCGGACCGGGCGGCTGATCCGGCCGAGCTCGTCATATGTGGGCGCGATGCCGAAGGCGTAGGGAATGCGTAGCCCGGAGCGCGTGCTTCCCCTCTCCCCTTGCGGGAGAGGGTGGCTCGCCGCAAAGCGGCGAGACGGGTGAGGGATTGTCTCGACACCCTCATATCTTGCAGTTGAATTCGCCGAGAGAAACCCCTCATCCGGCGCTTCGCGCCACCTTCTCCGGCAAGGGGAGAAGGGAAGAAAGCGCGCGCGAAGCCTACGCCTCGCGCACCACGGTCTTCAGATAATTATACGCCTTGATGATTTCGATCAGGCGATCCTCGGTGGAGCGGTCGCCACCGTTGGCATCGGGGTGGTGCTGCTTCACCAGCGCCTTGTACTTGGACTTGACGTCGGCGAGCGTGGACTCGGGGCCGAGGCCCATCACCTGAAGCGCCTTGCGCTCGGCGTTCATGATCTTGCGCGTCTCGGCCTTGGGCGCGGCCTGCGGGCCGGCGCGCCAGCCGGTGCGGCCGTTCAGCTCCTGGAACATGCTGAACGGATCGAAGGCGCCGTCGATCTCGGCCTCGGCGCCCTTCTTGACGCCGCCATTGGCGCCCATCTTCCAGGTCGGACGATGACCGGTCAGCGCATCTTTCTGATAGCGCGCGACAGCGTCGGCATTCATGCCGGAGAAAAAATTGTAGTTCTGGTTGTACTCGCGCACGTGGTTCAGGCAGAAGTGCCAGTACTCACGCTGATTGTCGCGACCCTTGGGCGCACGATGCGCGCCCTTGTTCTGACACCCGGTCCATTCGCAATTGACCACGGCGTCGCGCGGCTTCACCTCCGGCTGCTTGCCTTTCGGCTTGATCCGGATGGAGTCGAAGAACTTTGATGAATCGATCGGCATGGCTGACTTTGACTACGCAATGCAAAAACCTTCAAGTCTTGACATTGCAATTAGCTGAAAAGCATAGCCGAAACTATGCTGAGGCGTCCTTGAACGGCCGCTAGAGGCGGCCTATGCAATACGGAGAGCGATCTCGCACCGTAATGACCCAGATGGCCATCAGAGACACTATCAGCAACAAGTTGCAGGAAGCTTTCACGCCGGAAAGCCTGCAAGTCGTCGACGAGTCACATTTGCATGAGGGCCACGCCGGCCATCGGCCGAGCGGCGAGACGCACTTTCGGGTTTATATTGTGTCTTCCGCCTTCAAAGGGAAGAGCCGGGTCGATCGCCACCGCATGATAAATTCGGCGCTGGCCGCGGAACTCTCCGGCAGCGTGCACGCGCTGGCGATCCACGCGCAAGCGCCGGGAGAAGGCGGCAGCTAGCTCGCCGATGCGGCTGTCATGCCCGCAAAGGCGGGCATCCAGTACTCCGAGGCGGCGCGGCTAGAATCGAGCCGCTGCGGCTTACTGGATCGTCCGCCCCAGTGCGCAAGCGCGCACAAGGCGGACGATGACAGCTACCGCTTCAAAACGACGTCCCCGCCCGCCGCCGCTTGGCTTCCTCCATTTCCGTCTCGCGCGGCACCGGTGAGATACGGAGCGCGGTGATGCGGTTGCGTTCGCGGCGGAGGACGCGGAAGCGGAAGCCGTGAAAGGTGAAACTCTGGCCGCGGTCGGGGATCGAGCGCGCCTCGTGAATGACGAGGCCGGCGACCGTCGTTGCCTCTTCGTCGGGCAGGTGCCAGTCCATGGCGCGGTTGAGATCGCGGATCGGGACCGAGCCGTCGACGACGACCGAGCCGTCCGGCTGGGCGCGCACGCCCGCGACCACGACGTCGTGCTCGTCGGAGATGTCGCCGACGATCTCTTCCAGAATGTCTTCCAGCGTCACGAGACCTTCAACTTCGCCGTACTCGTCGACGACCAGGGCGAAATGAGTCTTGCGGCGGCGGAACGCCTTGAGCTGCTCGGAGACGGGCCGCATTTCCGGCACGAACCAGGGCGGCAGCGCGATGGTGGAGACGTCGATGCGCGCGGTGTCGCCGTCGGACGCGCGGATCGCGCGCAGCAGATCCTTGGCGTGGAGCACGCCGATGATGTTTTCCGGCTTCTCCCGCCACAACGGGATGCGGGTGTATTCGGCCGCCAGCACCTCGCGCACCAGATCCTCCGGCGGCAGGTCGGCGTTGATCATCGTCATCTCGGTGCGATGGATCATGACGTCGGAGACCTGGAGCTCGCGCAGATCGAGCAGCCCGCCGAGCATGTCGCGGTCGTGCTTCTCGAACTTGCCTTCATGATGCAGCAGGTCGACCGCGCCGCGGAGGCGCTCGGTCGGCGACAGGATCGCCTGGTGCTCGCCGGCAAGGCCAAACAGGCGCATCAACAGCCGCACGATGACTTCCACGATCCGCAGCAGCGGCCCCAGCACGTACATTGTCAGCCGCATCGGGCGCGCGACCGCGAGCGCCATGCGGTCGGGCGCGTTGATCGCGATGGTCTTGGGCAGCACCTCGGCGAAGATCACGACCAGTGCGGTCATCAAGCCGGTGGCATAGAGCACGCCGACGTCGCCGAACCAGGCGGTGAAGATGCTGGTGGCCAGGGCGGATGCACTGATATTGGCGATGTTGTTGCCGAGCAGCAGGGCGCCGATCAGGCGCTCGCGCATGTCGAGCAGCTGCGAAACCACGTCGGCGTCGCGATTACCCTGCTTGGAGAGCCGCAGCATGCTGGCGCGCGAGGCGCCCGTCAGTGCGGTCTCGCTCGCGGCGAAGAAGCCGGAGACCAGCAGGCAGAGAATGACGATGGTGAATCCGAGCCAATCCATGAACCACTCTGGTTTCTTGTTTTGACGCGTTTCTTACGCGAACCGGTACCCACTTCGCGCGAAAACGCTGTAGCGCCGTTCAGCCTCGCGTCATGCCTTTTGCGCGAGCTTGTCCTTCAGGAAGTCGCGCACCGGAGCCGGCTCGACGTTCTTCACGGCGACGGCCCGCCCCACGGCCTCCAGCAGGATGAAGGTGAGCCTGCCGCGCTCGACCTTCTTGTCCTGCGCCATCAGCGTCATCAGCGCGTCGGCATCGGCAAGCCCCTCCTGCGCGAAGCCCGCGATGTCCTGCAAGCGCGTCGGCAAGCCGGCGTCAATGAGGTGACGCTCGACTCGCATCGCATCGGCCTCGCCGATCATGCCGAGCTTCGCGGAAAACTGCGCCGCCAGCGTCATGCCGATCGAAACGCCCTCGCCGTGAAACAGGCGGTCGGAGAAGCCGGTCGCGGCTTCCAACGCATGGCCGAACGTATGGCCGAGATTGAGCAGCGCACGCTCGCCGGTCTCGCGCTCGTCGCGCGAGACCACGCGGGCCTTGGCGCGGCAGGAGGTCGCGATCGCATGCTCGCGCGCCGAACCGCCTTTGGAGATGTCGGAATGGTTCTTCTCGAGCCAGGCGAAGAAGGCCTCGTCGCCGAGCACGCCGTATTTGGCGACCTCGGCGTAGCCGGCGCGGAATTGCCGAGCGGACAACGTGTCAAGCACGGCGGTGTCGGCGATCACCAGCACCGGCTGGTGGAAGGCGCCGAGCAGATTCTTGCCCTGCGGCGAGTTGATGCCGGTCTTGCCGCCGACGGAGGAATCGACCTGCGCCAGCAGCGAGGTTGGCACCTGCACGAAATCGACGCCGCGGCGCAGGATCGCCGCCGCAAAGCCGGCGAGATCGCCGACCACGCCGCCGCCAAGCGCGATGACGAGATCGTTGCGTTCGATTTTCGCGGCGATCAGGGCTTCGCTGACCTTTTCGAGACCGGCATAGGTCTTGGAGATCTCGCCTTCCTCGACGACGATGCGCGATGTCGGAATGCCCGCGGCTGCGAGCGAGGCCTCGGCGGGTTCGAGCCAGTATTTCGCGACGGTGCGATCCGTCACGATCGCGGTGCGCACGCCGGGGCGCAGGCGCGCGACGCGTTCGCCGAGCGAGGCCAGCACGCCGCGGCCGATGACGATGTCATAGGCGCGATTCCCCAGCGCGACCTCGACATTGACGGGATCTGAATGTTTCAAAGGCGCGGTCATCGTGCGGCACTCGCGACGTCGGCTGGTGGCGGGGACGCCCGTTCGCCGCAAAGATGCGCGCGCAGCGTCTCTATCGTCTCATCGACGATCTTGTCGTGCGGCACGTCGCGCGAGGCGATGGTGAGGTCGGCATGGCCGTAGACCGGCTCGCGCTCGGTGAGCAGGCGCGTCACGGTTCCTTCGGGATCGGCGGTCTGGAGCAGCGGACGGTCGGCGCGCCGGCGCACGCGGCGCATGATGACATCATGATCGGCCTTGAGCCAGATCGATATCGCCTTCGCCGCGATGCGGGTCCGCGTCTCCTCGCGCATGAAGGCGCCGCCGCCGGTCGCCAGCACGATGGGACCGCCGTCAAGCAGACGCGCGATCACGCGGGCCTCGCCGTCGCGGAAATGCGGCTCGCCATGACGCTCGAAGATTTCCGGTATGGTCATGCCGGCCGCCGCCTCGATCTCGGTGTCGGCATCGACGAAGGGCAGCTTGAGCCGGAGAGCCATGCGGCGGCCGATGGTGGATTTGCCCACCCCCATCATGCCGACGAGCACGATCGAGCGCGTCCCCAGCGCCGACAGGATGTCGGCCTCGGGCGAGGCTTGGATCGGCAACGCGGCGTCGGGCATTTGTCTCGCTCGAATGGGTCTCGCTCGATCTGCCGCCAATGGCGGCATCCTTTGGCCACCTATACGACCCCGCAGGGGCCCTCGCCAGAGGACTCTTGCCACGAAACGGCGAACGTGTTGGATGATTTCATTGGTTAATTTGCCCGCCAAGCCCCTGACCGAGACCCTCTCCGAGATCCTGCCGATGCCCAGCCTGTTCCGCTTCCTGACGGTCGTCGCCGTGATCGCCGGCATCGTCTATGGCGTGGTCTTCGCGCTGGCGAACTTCGTCAATCCCAAGCCGCGGGAAATGACGGTGACGATCCCGCCGGATAAGTTTCTCAAGAAATAGCAGCTAGGCTGCCGGCATGCGTGCCAGATCTTCCGATAACAAGTCCTCAGACGCCAAGCTCACCGGCCTGTTCCTCGACATGCTCGCGGCGGAACAGGGCGCCGGCCCCAATACGCTCGACGCCTATCGCCGCGACCTCACCGACTTCTCCGAGTTTCTCGGCCGCGCCGGCCATGCATTCGCGGACGCGGAAACACAGACGCTGCGCGACTATCTCGCCGATCTCGATACGCGGGGCTTCAAGTCCACCAGCGTCGCGCGACGGCTGTCGGCGATGCGGCATCTCTATCGCTTCCTCCTGAACGAACGCATCAGAACCGACGATCCCGCGGCGATCCTGTCCGGCCCCAAGCGCGGCCGCGGCCTGCCGAAAGTGCTGTCGATTGCGGATGTCGACCGCATGCTCCGCCGCGCCAAGGAATTGAGCGAGGCGGAGGATGCTTCGCTCTCGAAACGGCTGCGCGCCCTGAGACTCTATTGCCTGCTCGAGGTGCTCTACGCCACCGGCCTGCGCGTCTCCGAACTGGTGGCGCTGCCACGTACGGCCGCGAAGCGCGACGCCCGCATGATCGTGGTGCGCGGCAAGGGCAACAAGGAACGGCTGGTGCCGCTCAACGAGGCCTCGCGCCAGGCGATGGCCGATTATCTCGCGGCGACGGAGGCGGCCAAGGACAACAACAAGACCGACAAGAAGAACAGCGTGGCGGCCTCGAAATGGTTGTTCCCCTCGTTCGGCGAGAGCGGACATCTGACGCGGCAGCATTTTGCCCGCGATTTGAAGGAGCTCGCGGTCGCTTCGGGCCTGCAGGCCCGGCTGGTCTCCCCCCACGTGCTGCGCCACGCCTTCGCCAGCCACCTGCTGCACAACGGGGCCGATTTGCGCATCGTGCAGACGCTGCTCGGCCACACCGACATCTCGACGACCCAGATCTACACCCACGTGGTCGAGGAGCGGCTGAAGAGCCTGGTCCGCGACCTGCACCCGCTGGCGGAGAAATAGTTGCTGCCGTAGCTGCAGTAGCCCGGATGAGCGAAGCGACATCCGGGATTGACGATCGGGCGACCTGCCCCGGATATCGCTTCGCTCATCCGGGCTACGGTACTGGAACGATGAAACCGCCTTGACTTCGGCCACATCTCCGCAGAAAGAGCCGGGGCCTCACGATGATTTGGCCTGCGCTCGTTGCGAGCACACAAGCCAACTCATTGACGAACCTACACTTCTTTCCGCGACATCGAATCCGCTTCGCCGCCTCGCCCCGTCCTCCCTATATTGAGTTGATGCCAGACCAGATGCGCAGCTATCTCGATTTCGAAAAGCCCGTCGCCGAGCTCGATTCCAAGCTCGATGAATTGCGGACGCTTGCGGCCTCCGGCAGCGACATCGCCGAGGAGATCGGGCGGATCGAGGACAAGGCGGCGCAGGCGATGGCCGACCTCTATCTGAACCTGACGCCGTGGCAGAAAACGCTGGTCGCGCGGCATCCGCAGCGGCCGCATTTCAACGACTTCATCAAGGGCCTGATCACCGAGTTCACCCCGCTCGCCGGCGATCGCAAGTTCGGCGAGGACGAGGCGCTGGTGGCCGGCTTCGGCCGCTTCCGCGGCGAGGCCATCTGCGTGATGGGCCAGGAAAAGGGCGATTCCACCGAGAGCCGCATCAAGCATAATTTCGGCATGGCGCGGCCCGAGGGCTATCGCAAATGCGTGCGGCTGATGGAGATGGCGGAGCGGTTCGGCCTGCCGGTGCTGTCGCTCGCCGATTCCGCCGGCGCCTATCCCGGCATCGGCGCGGAAGAGCGCGGCCAGGCCGAGGCGATCGCGCGTTCGACTGATGCCTGCATGGCGCTGACCGTGCCGAACGTCGCCATCATCACCGGCGAGGGCATGTCGGGCGGCGCCATCGCCATCACCACCGCCAACAAGGTCCTGATGCTGGAGCACGCGATCTACAGCGTGATCTCGCCCGAGGCGGCGTCCTCGATCCTCTGGCGCGACGGCTCCAAGGCGCAGGAAGCCGCCAACAACATGAAGATCACGGCCCAGGACATGCTCCGCTTCGGCGTGATCGACAGCATCCTGAAGGAGCCGGTCGGCGGCGCCCATCGCGACCCCGCCGCCATGATCGCCACCACGGGCGACGCCATTGCCAAGGCCTTTGACGAACTCCGGGGTCTGGACGGGGACGCCATCCGCAAGCATCGGCGGCAGAAATTCCTCGATATTGGCCGGAAACTGGGCTGATTCGGGCGGGCTTTGGGGCCCGTTGGACGCGTCCCCCTCCGCCGTCGTCCTGGCTTTCGCCGAGACGACGCTGAATTTGAGGCCGGCCAAACCGTCCCGGAGGCCCCCGGTAACCCCGCGTTAACCCTTTTTTTGCCCAAATCAGCGATCTCAGTGCTGGTTTGGCCGAAAGGCCCAAGTTTCAGCCCAGTTTAAGTCTTCGTTGACCACGCCTTTGGGCCAACGGGCTCGTGATCCCCGTGCGGGTTGCGACCACATGACCCAGAGGTTAGAATTTTAATCAATGGCTTCAGGGCATAAGCGCTGGAGCGTGATTGCGAAAAAGCCCGTCGCGACGGGTCCCGGTCTCCGGTCGGATCATGCTTCAAGATTGGGGTTTGCGCGCGATGCCTTGGACGGTGTGGGGTCCATCTTGATTTCTCGTTCGCTTGCTCGCGCGTTTCTGGTTTCGGTGGCGCTTGCCGCCAGCTTCGTGCTGGCCGGCTGCGACACCGACCAGGTTTCGCTTGCGACCAATGCCAAGGCCAACCAGCCGGTGCCGCCAAAGCTTCTCGCCGCGATGGTCGAGAAGAACATGGATCTGCAATCACCGATCCTGGTGCGCCTGTTCAAGCAGGAGGCCGAGCTCGAGGTCTGGAAGCAGACCCGCAACGGCCAGTTCGCGCTGCTCAAGACCTATCCGATCTGTCGCTGGTCGGGCGATCTCGGCCCGAAGGTGCGCGAAGGCGATCGTCAGGCGCCGGAAGGATTCTACTCGATCAATCCGGGCCAGATGAATCCGCAATCGGCGTACTATTTGTCGTTCAACACGGGCTATCCGAACGCGTTCGACAAGGCTTTGGGCCGCAGCGGGTCGCAGCTGATGGTGCATGGCGATTGTTCGTCGCGCGGCTGCTACGCGATGACGGACGAGCAGATCGCCGAGATCTATTCGCTCGGGCGCGAGTCCTTCTTCGGCGGCCAGAAGGCGTTCCAGTTGCAGGCCTATCCGTTCAAGATGACGCCGGTGAACATGGCCAAGCACCGGAACAATCCGAACATGCCGTTCTGGAAGATGATCAAGGAAGGCTATGATCATTTCGAGGTGACGCGGCAGGAGCCGAAGGTCGATTTCTGCGAGAAGAAGTACGTGTTCGACGCGGCGAAGCCGCCCGACGCCAAGCGCGATCCGGTGTTCGACGCGTCCGCTAAGTGCCCGGCCTATGTGATCCCCGAGGAGATCGCCAGCGCCGTGCGCGAGAAGGATGCGCGCGACCAGGCGGAGTACAACAAGCTGGTTTCGCGCGGCACGCCCGTTGCGCGCATGAACACCGGCATCGACGGCGGCATGAACAAGATCTTTGCCGCGAAGATTCCGGAAGGCTCGACCGGCCTGTCGGAGGGCGCCGAAGGCACCACGCTCCAGATGTTGGCGATGGCGAAGGCGCCGGGCACCATCCCTGGACACGTCAATCCGCCGAAGCCGAATCTCGATGCAGCCGCGCCCTCGCCGCAGGAAGAGCCGGTCGTCGCCGTCAGCGCGCCCGCCGCCAGCGCCCGCGTCGCCACCGCAGCTCCGCCCGAGAAATCCGGCTTCTTCTCCAATCTCGGCCGCAAGATGGGTGTGGGCAATGCCGACGCCACGGCGACCACGCCGCCGCCGCAGGCCACGGCATCCGTCGCTCCGGCTGCAACGACGACCACGACGCCGCCCACCGCAGCGTCCCGGCTGAAGGCCGCGGTGACCCGGTTCGTACCGGGCCGCGACACGTCCAAGGACGCAGCGAAGGATGCACCGAAGCCGGCTGTTGCCGCTGCCAAACCCGCCGAAGCTGCGAAGCCCGACACCCGCCTCGCCGCAACCCGCCCGACGCTGAAGCCGTCGGTGTCGGATGGCGCGGGTGAAGCGACCCAGATCATGGGCGCCGCGCCGGTGGTGCAATCGAACTCGTTCGACAGCCGGTTTGGGGCGGTGAAGTAAAGCGGGCGCTCCGCTTAATCTCTTCGATCCATCCCAGCCTGACGCCGTCATTCCCCGCGAAGGCGGGGAATCCAGTATTCCAGAGGCACCCCTTATCGATCGAGAAGCTGCGGCGTACTGGATGCCCCGCCTTCGCGGGGCATGACAGCCGAGTTCGGTGTGAGAGCGACGCGCTTCACGCGCGCCCTACGGCGCCAGATACCGCAGCAGCTCCGGATTGCCCCTCACCTCGCCCGCTTCGCCTTGCAGCGCGACGCGGCCGCGGTCCAGCACGTAGGCGTAATCGGCGACGCGGAGCGCGAGGTCGAGGTGCTGCTCGACGATGATGACGGCGATGGTTTTCGCAAGCTCGATCAGGCGCTCGGTGATCTCCTCGATTACGCCGATCCAGACGCCTTCGGTCGGCTCGTCGAGCAGAAGAAGTTTTGGATCGCCCAGCATGGCGCGGCCGATGGCGAGCATCTTGCGCTCGCCGCCGGAAAGCGTGCCGGCGGGCTGGTCGAGGCGCTGGCCGAGCTTTGGGAAGATGGTCAGCACGTGCTCGACCGCGTCGGCTTTCCTGCTCGCGAGCGACCCGACCGCGAGATTGTCGCGCACCGACAGGCGCGCGAACACCGAATGCTCCTGCGGCACGTAGCCGATGCCGGCGCGCACCCGCTCCTGGGTCGCGCGGCGGCTGATGTCGCGGCCATCGAAGGCGACCTCGCCCTTCCACGCCGGCAGTTCGCCGACGATGGTCTTCATCAGCGTGGTCTTGCCGGCGCCGTTGCGGCCCAGCACGGCGACACCGCCGCGCCAGGGAATGCCGAGGTTGACGTCGAACAGGACCTGGCTGCGACCATAGCCGGCGTCGAGATGCTTGATGTCCAAAAATTCAGGCACGGCGCAAATAAATCTCCTGGACGGCCTTGTTGGCCTGGATCTCCGACACCGTGCCGGACGCCAGCACCTTGCCCTGGTCGAGCACGGTGAGACGATCGCAGATGTCGCGGATGAAATCGAGATCGTGCTCGACGATGACCAGCGAGCAATGCTTTTTGATCGGCTGCAGCAATTCACCGGTGACGCGGCGCTCCTCCAGGCTCATGCCGCCGGTCGGCTCGTCCAGCAGCAGAAGCTTCGGCTTGCAGGCCAGCGCCATCGCGATCTCCAGCCATTGCTGCTGGCCGTGCGACAGCGCCGCCGCCGCGTCGAAAGCGCGGTTGGCGAGGCGAAATTGCGTCAGCATGGTCATGACCTGATCGTGCAAGAGCCCGCGCGTGCGCGAGAACACGAGATCGAACAGCGAGGATTGCGCCTGCAGCGCGAGCAGAATGTTGTCGTAGAGCGTCAGCGTCGGCAGCACGGATGTGATCTGAAATTTCAAGCTCATACCGGCGCGGGCACGCTCGGTCGGCGTGAACGCGGTGATATCGGCGTTGACGAAGGAGACCTTGCCCTGTGTCGGCACCTCGGCGCCGGCGATGCACTTCATCAGCGTGCTCTTGCCGGAGCCGTTCGGGCCGATCAGGCCGTGAAACTCGTTCTCGCCGACGGTCAGCGCGGCGCCGTCGAGCGCGGTGAGCTTCCCGAAGATCTTCTTGACGCCGCTGGCTTCAAGGAGCGGCATCGCGCTTCTCCTTCCCGGTCTTCCTGGATTTGCCACCAAAGCTGCCGACCCGCTCGCGCTCGCCGAGCACGAAGCTGATCAGGCCGAGCGGCCGGAACAGAATCACCAGCAGGAGCAGCACGCCAAGGATGATCGGCCAGACCTCGCGGTAATTGTCCGAGAGCCAGAAGCTGACGCCCTCAACGATGACGGCACCGATGACGGCGCCGATCAGCGTGCCGGAGCCGCCGAACAGCACATAGAGCACCACTTGCGTCGAGACCACGACGCCGACCATGTTGGGCCAGACGAAACCTTCGTGGAAGGCATAGAGGCTGCCGGCGAGGCCGGCCACTGCGCCTCCGATCGCAAAAATGATCGCCTTCAGATGCTGCGCCTTGTAGCCGAAAAAGGCGATGCGCTGCTCGTTCTCGCGCAATCCCGCGAGCGCCAACCCGAACTGCGAGCGCACCAGAAAGCGGCAGAGGAGATAGACCACGACGAGCAGGCCAAGCACGAGATAATAGAACGGCGGCCCTTCCGAGAACTCGTAACTGCCGAGCGTCATCGAGGAGATCGAGGGGATGCCGTTCTGGCCACCGAGATAGTACCAGCCGCGCGCAAGCCGATCGGCGGCGTAGGATCCGGTCAGCGTGCCCAGCGAGACGAAGATCACGCTGGAGGGATGCCGTCCAAGCAGCAGGAAGCCGCCCAGCAGTAGCGCAAAGGTGAGCCCGATCATGGTGCCCGCGGGCAGCACCAGGAAGATGTTGGTAATGTTGAGATCGCGCGCGAGCAGCGCCACGCCATAGCCGGCCGAGCCGAAAAACAGCGCCTGGCCGAAGCTCATGATGCCGGCATAGCCCCACACCAGGTCGAATGACAGTGCGAACAGCGCGAGGATGATCACGCGCGTCGCGAACACCGTGAGGTAGTCCTGCAGCACCAGCGGGGCGAGCAGCGCCACGACGAGCACGACGCCCTCCACGATCGGCAGGATTTTCCGCACCGAACCGGCTTGCCCTGCTGATCCGTGTTCAACCATGGCAACGTTCTGCTCCCCGCCGATCTCGGCGGGGACTGCCTGCTTCGCTGCGCCCATCGCTTTCGGCATTCGACTCTAGCATTCCTTGGGATCGACGAGTCCGTCGCTGCGTCCGACGATCTCGTAGTTCCCGCCTTTGGCGACAGCGGTGTACATCTTCATCTTGCAGTGGCGCTTGCCCGGCACCATCTCGGCAGGTCCGCCGGGACCTTCGGCGATCTTGGCATGATCGAGCGCAGCGGCGACCGAGTCGCGATCGACCTTTCCGGCTTCCTTGACGGCGGCTTCCCACAGTTTCAGGCCGCGATAGGTGCCGGTGGCGGCGCTGCCGGCAGCGAACAGGAAGTTGCCCGGGAAATCCTTCTCGTAGGCCGCCTGGATTTTTGCGTCGAACGGGTTCTCCTTGGTGAGCACCTTGAAATAATCGAGACAGCTGGCGAGACCCTCGATCTCGGCCGCCTGATTGATGTTGAGCGTGTTCTCGTCATAGTAGACGCAGGCCAGCCGTCCGCCATTCTTGAGAAAGCCGGCCTCGTAGAGCTGCTTGAAGAACGGACCGACGCCGGGCGGGATGACGGTGTTGAAGACGACGTCGACTTTGTTGGAGATGATGCGGTTGACGGTCGAGGAGAAGTCGACCTGGTCAAGCGGATAGTATTCCTCGAACACGACCTCGCCGCCGTTGGCCTCGATCACCTTGCGGGCGTAGACGTTGAGTGTGTGCGGCCAGACATAGTTGGCGCTCGGCAGCGCGAACTTCTTGCCGCCGTTCTTGATCAGCCAGGGAATGAACTCGTCACACTGCTGCGCCGGCGTCGGCCCGGTACAGAACAGATAAGGCGTGCACTCCTTGCCTTCGTAGAGCTGCGGATAGATGTAGAGCGTCTTGCCGCGCGCGACGATCGGGTCCTTGATGGCGTTGCGCATCGACGAGGTGATGCCGCCCAATACCATGTCGACCTTGTCGCGCTGGATCAGCTTGCGGACGTTGCCGACCGCGACGGATTCGTTCGAGGCGGTGTCCTCGACAAAGAGCTCGAGCGGGCGGCCGAGCAGACCGCCGCCGGCGTTGATCTCCTTGATCACCATCTTGGCGACGTTGGCGTCGGCATTGCCGGCGTAGGCAATCGGCCCGGTGAGGTCGGTGGCGATGCCGACCTTGATCGGGGCTTCGGCCGCATTGGCCCAGGGCGCCGGGATCACCCAACTGCCGACGCCGGTTGCGACTGCACCGGAGGCAAAGGCGAGATTCGAAAGGAACCGGCGACGGGAGAGCTGAGAACGATCGGACATGTGACTAAACCCCTTTTCCAGCAATGAGGCCCTGCGGCCGGAATTTGATGAAGACGATGGCGAGAACGAAGACGAGGACATCGGCCACGACGGGCGCCATCACCCAGGGCAGCGCGGCGCTGAGCGTGCCGATGACGCCGGCGCCCGCGACCGGCCCGATGAAGGAGCCGACGCCGCCGACCATGACCGCGACAAAGCCCTGGATCAGGAAGCGCAGGCCGAGATCGGCGAACAGGCTGAACACCGGCACGATCAGTGCGCCGGCAAGGCCAGCAAGCGCCGCGCCGAACGCAAAGGTGGCGCCGTAGATCAGCGGCGTGGAGATTCCGGAGGCGCGGGCCAGCGAAGGATTTTCCAGGGTAGCGCGCACGCGCAGGCCGAAGCTGGTGCGCGCCAGCAGCAGATAGCAGCCGCCCATCACCAGCGCCGTGATGATGATGATGGTGAAGCGCCAGGCCGAGATGTGCATGGCACCGATATCGATCGAGCCGCCGATCGGCTCCGGCACGGTGAGATAGAAGCCGCCGATCAAGCCGCGCACGGATTCGCGGATGATCAGGCCGAGCGCATAGGTGCCGAGCATGGCGACGATGGGGGCTGCGTAGAAGCGTCGGATGATCAGCGCCTCCAGCACGAAGCCGAGCGCGCCGACAATGAATGGTGCGGCGACCATGCCGGCCCAGATCGGCAGGCCATTGGCGTAGGCAAGATAGGTGATGTAGGCCCCGAGCAGGACGAACTCGCCCTGCGCGAAGTTGAAGATGCCCATCATGCTGGCGATGATCCCGAGCCCCAGCACGATCAGGACGATGATCGCACCAAAGCTCAGGATCTCGAACGCCGCGACGAACGCGTTAGCCATGCGCCGGAGCCTTTCCCGTTCCGAAGGAATCGGAACGGGGCTCCGGCTTGATGTCTTGACGCGTCCGAAAACGCTTCCCTGTTACGTCCGTCTGCATGAGTCCCTCGCTCACATCTTCTTCCAGTCGCCGATCTGCTCGAAGGCGTGGGCGGCGCGGTAGATGGTGGATTCCTCGAACATGCGGCCGACCAGCATCAGGCCGACGGGCAGGCCGTCGACCATGCCGCAGGGCAGCGACATCGCCGGATGATGGGTGATGTCGAACGGCGCGGTGTTGGAGATCATCTCCAGCGCACGCGCGACATAGTCTTCGCGGCTGGCCGTGGGCTCCGGCAGCTTCGTCGCCTTCATCGGCGTCGTCGGCAGCAGCAGCAAATCGTAGTCTTTGAAGGCCTTGTCGTAAGCCGCGGTCAGGCGTCGGGAGATGTTGAGAGCCTTGCCGTAATAGCGCGGACCGAAGGTGTTGTTGATGTAGGTGCCGAGCAGCAGGAACAGCTTTGTGGTCTCGGACAGAGAATCCGCCTGCCGCCGCCAGCCGCGATGGAAGTCCATCAGCGTGGTCGAGTAGAGATCGGAGCGGGACAGACCATAGCCGTCGCCATACATCATGGTCTGGGTCATGCCCTCGGTGCCGATCGGCGTCCAGATCGCGGGACCCATGAGATGCATCGGGATCGAAACGGTCTCGACCGTGGCGCCCAAATCCTTGAATCGCTTTGCGGCCTCGCGCACGCTCTCGTTCACGGCGGCTTCGGCCGTCGCCTGCTCAAAGCCTTCCTTGAGGATGCCGATCCTCATGCCCTTGACGCCCTGGCCGAGCGCCTTGGTGTACTCCTCGACCTTGGGCGCCTTGATGCGGGGGTCGTAGCCGTCGTCGCCGGCCAGCACCTCCAGCAGCAGCGCGTTGTCGGCGACGGTCGCCGTCATCGGGCCGGTGTGGTCGACGAACACCTCGATCGGCATGATGCCGGTGTAGGGCACGAGGCCCCAGGTCGGCTTCATGCCATAGGTGCCGCAGAACGAGGACGGCATGCGGATCGAACCGCCCTGGTCGCCGCCGATCGCCATGTCGACTTCGCCGAGCGCGACGACGACGCCGCTGCCTGACGACGAGCCGCCGGCCGAATAGCCCATCTTGTGCGGATTGTGGACGGCGCCGACCGCATTGGTGTGGCTGCCGCCGGACATGCAGAAGGATTCGCAATGGACTTTTCCGGCGATCTCGGCGCCCGCATCGAGCATGCGGGTGACGATGGTGGCGTCGAAATCGGGCACGTAGCCTTCGAGCGTCGCCGAGCCGTTCATCATGGGAACACCGGCGAGCATGATGTTGTCTTTCAGGGCGACCGTCTTGCCCTTGAGCTTGCCACTCGCCGCCCCCTTCACGGTCGACTTGCGATACCAGGCGTTGCGCGGGTTCTCTTCCGGCGAGGGCCGATAGCCCGGCGTGCGCGGATATTTGACCTCCGGCACCTCGTCCGGCATGGCTCCGACGAGATTGTAGGCCTCGATCGAGCCCTGCATCAGACCGCGGAACGAGGCGACATCGTCGTCGGTCAGCGAAAGGCCGCACTGGTCGGCGACACTGCGCAATTGGGCTGGCGTGGGAAGGACAACTGTCACGGCGCTCTCCTCAAAGGCTTCTTGATCCCTGGAATTGGAATCCCTGGCATTGGAGCCTCATTGGCGCGCGTGTGCGGGCGCGCCCATCGGCTCTACCTTGATATTACAGACGGAAATATTTTCCTTTTCAAGTATTATTTTGGATTCGGGCGTTTGCAGATGGGGCGCCGGCGTCAGATCGGTTTGATCAGCTTGAAATCGAGGCCATCCGCGCCGGCGAGATACATTTGCATCCGGGTATGACCGTTCCTGACGGTGACGGGGCCGCGCGCGCCGCCATAGACGATGTTGCGGCCGGCCGCGAGCATGGGCCCCATCGCCAACGTGCCCGCCTTGTTTGCCACGGCCTCAAGGAAGCGCAGTCCCTCATAGCTGGATTGACCGAGCGAGCCGATCGGGGGGCCGTTCGGTCCGAACATCGCGCGATAGCGGCTCTGGAAGTCGTCGTTGGCCCGCGATCCGATGCCCGGGAAATAGCCGGAGGCACAGAACAGATTTTCGCTGTTGTCGGCGCCGATTCCGAGCAGCACGGTCTCGTCCATCGCCCCGGCCAGCCGCAGCGTCGTGGCGCCGAGGCCGCATTCGCCGAACGCGCGATTGAACGTGATGCTGTCGGTGCCGATCAACGAGATCAGGACGACGTCAGGCCTCGCGGCACGGATGCGCTCCAGATGCGGCTCGTGGTTGTCTTCGCCGAGGGGAACGAACTCTTCGCCGACGACATGGCCGCCGGCCTCCTTGATGTAGCGCTTCACCGCGCGGTGCGACTGCCAGGGCCAGACATAATCGCTGCCGATCAGGTACCAGCGCGCCGCCTTCTTGACGTCGGCAAGCCAGTGGATGGAGGGGCGGCTCTGCCAGCGCGGCGTCTCGCCGATCGCCATGACACCCGGCGTCTGCTCGCCGCCCTCGTAGACGGGCGTATAGATGTAGGGGATACGGTGGCGGGTCGTGACCTTGCGCAGCGCCACACGCACCGCGCTGGTATGCAGTCCCACGATGAGGTCGATCTCATCGGAAGCGATCGCCTGCTCGGCGCGGCTCAGAATCCCGTCGAGCGGCCCGCCGGCATCGTAGATCGAAAGCTCGATCTCGCGCCCGAGAATGCCGCCGCGCTTGTTGATCTCGGCGACCGCGAGCTGCGCGCTGCTTGTCGCGCACGGGCCCCAGACACCGGGCGAGCCGGTGCAGCAAATGAAGCCCCCGATGCGGAGCTTGTTGTGTGCGCCGCGGCGCTTCATGAAATGCGCATCAGCCGGCGACAGGTCGAAATCCGCTGCCGCGGGCGACAGATTCCTGAACAGCAAGGACGGCGGTAACGCCGGACCGCCGTGAGCCGGGAAGTTTACCGTCGCGCGCACGCCAACTCCTGTCTGATACCAGACTTGAAAGCTCATTCAGCAGGCGGCCGCGGCACCCGCCCTATTGTTGGGCAATATCCTATTTTGAAAATATTGAATATTCAAGAATTGAAGTGCATATAGATGCAGCATCGATTGCAAGACATTCACTCATTTGGGTCAAGACAAAGTCTTAGCCGTGGCAAAACCGAACACCCCGATCACCGAACACCTCGCGTACCTGCTCGCGCAAGCCAACCGGGAGATCAACCGGCAGCTCGAACTGCGGTTGAGCAAGGAAGGCGTGCCCGTCGAGCAGTGGCGCATTCTGAAAGTCCTGTCGGATGGCAACGGCCATTCGATGGGAGAGCTCGCGGATGCCGTGCTGCTCAACCATCCGACGCTGACCAAGATGATCGATCGCATGGTCTCGGACACGCTGGTCTACCGCGTGCAGGACCCGAACGACCGCCGCAAGGTCCTGATGTTCATCTCCGATCGCGGCAAGGTGCTGAGCAAGAAGCTCAACTCGCTCGCGGTCGACCAGGAAGAGCACATCCTCGAGAGCTACGGCGACAAATCGACGAGCGAATTGAAGCGGCTGCTGGAGAGCTTGATCGACAGCTCGAATTGAGCTGGCGTGTTTAGCAAGCTCTCTCCACACGGTCGTCCCGGCGAAGGAGATGGAGCCGCGCGCCCCATACTCGATGTCATCGCCCGATTTAATCGGGCGATCCAGTATTCCAGAGACTGACGTGATTGAACCGAGAAGCCGTGGCGTACTGGGTCGCCCGGCTAAACCGGGCGACGACAGTGGAATGTGAGGCGCCGACGTCGCACCTCACACCTGATCGCTAAGCGTACCGCCCGTGGCAGTGCTTGTACTTCTTGCCTGAGCCGCAGGGGCAATCCTCGTTGCGGCCGATCTTGCCCCAGCTTGCCGGGTTCTTGGGATCGCGCAACGCCGCGTCGGTGGCCTGCGCTCCGAGCGTGACGCTCGCGAGCGCCATTTCGTCCTCGCCGGTGTTCGGGTCGAACTTGTGCGCTTCCATCGGCGGCAGCACCGGGGCTTCCTGCTCCGGCGGCACGATCTCGACCCGCATCAGCTGCGCCGTGACGGCCTCGCGCAGATGCGCGCTCATCTCCTGGAAGAGGTTGAACGCCTCGGTCTTGTACTCCTGCAGCGGATCGCGCTGGCCGTAGCCGCGCAGGCCGATGACCTGGCGCAGATGGTCGAGCATGATCAGATGCTCGCGCCAGAGATGGTCGAGCGTCTGCAGCAGGATGGTCTTCTCGACGTAACGCATCACGTCGGGACCCCATTGCGCGACCTTTGCGGCCATGTGCTCGTCGGCGCGGGTCTCGATGCGCGTGAGCAGCTCCTCGTCGGCGATGCCCTCTTCCTTGGCCCAGTCCTCGACCGGCAGGTCGAGATCGAGCACGCGCTTGAGCTCTTCCTTCAGGCCCGCGACGTCCCACTGCTCGGCATAGGCATGCTCGGGCACGTGCTTGGCGACGAGGTCGTCGATGAAGGCGTGGCGCATGTCGGCGACGGTCTCGGCGACGCTGTCGTCCTTCATCAGGTCGACGCGCTGGTCGAAGATCACCTTGCGCTGGTCGTTCTGGACGTTGTCGAACTTGAGCAAATTCTTGCGGATATCGAAGTTGCGCGCCTCGACCTTCTGCTGCGCCTTTTCGAGCGCCTTGTTGATCCAGGGATGGATGATGGCCTCGCCCTCCTGCAGGCCGAGACGCTGCAACATGCTGTCGAGGCGATCCGAGCCGAAGATGCGCATCAGATCGTCTTCCAGCGACAGGAAGAATTTCGAGCGGCCGGGATCGCCCTGACGGCCGGAGCGGCCGCGGAGCTGGTTGTCGATGCGGCGGGATTCGTGGCGCTCGGAGCCCATGATGTAGAGGCCGCCGGGCTTCTTCACGGTCTTGGCGGGCTTCGAACCCTTCGCGGGCTCGATCTCGACCTCTTCCTCGGCCTTCAGCACGATGTCGCGGAAGTGCTCGATGTCGGCCTTGATCTGCTCGATCTTCAAGGCCTTCTCGGCTTCGTCCTCGATCGAAGCGGCCTCCTGCTGGATGCGCATTTCCAGCGAGCCGCCGAGCTTGATGTCGGTGCCGCGGCCGGCCATGTTGGTCGCGATCGTGATCGCGCCGGGGACGCCGGCTTCCGCGACGATGTAGGCTTCCTGCTCGTGGAAGCGCGCGTTGAGCACCGCGAACAGCTTTGCCGGTTTGCCGGCGCGGGCCGCCGCGTACAGCTTCTGCATCGAATTTTCGTTACCGAAATCGATCTGCCGATAGCCGTGCTTCTTGAGATATTCGGCGATCACTTCCGATTTTTCGATCGAGGCGGTGCCGACCAGCACCGGCTGCAGCCGCGCATTGGCGCGCTCGATCTCGGCCAGAATCGCGGCGTATTTCTCGTTCTGGGTGCGATAGACCTCGTCGTCTTCGTCGAGACGGGCGACCGGCAAATTGGTCGGGATCTCCACGACCTCGAGCTTGTAGATGTCGAACAATTCGTCGGCTTCGGTCAGCGCCGTGCCGGTCATGCCCGCGAGCTTTTCGTACATCCGGAAATAGTTCTGGAAGGTGATCGAGGCCAGCGTCTGGTTTTCCGGCTGGACCTGCACGTGCTCCTTGGCTTCCAGGGCCTGATGCAGGCCTTCCGAATAGCGGCGGCCCTGCATCATGCGACCGGTGAACTCGTCGATGATGACGACCTCGTCGTCGCGGACGATGTAGTCCTTGTCGCGCGTGAACAGCGTGTGGGCGCGCAGCGCCTGATTGATGTGGTGCACGACGGAAACGTTCTCGACGTCGTAGAGCGATTCACCCTTGAGCTGGCCGGCATCGCGCAGCAGCGTCTCGATCTTCTCCATGCCGGCTTCGGTCAGCGTCACCGTGCGCTGCTTCTCGTCGACGTCGTAGTCGGACTTGTCGAGCTTGGGCAGGAAGCCGTCGATGGTGTTGTAGAAGTCGGAGCGGTCGTCGAGCGGGCCGGAGATGATCAGCGGCGTGCGCGCTTCGTCGATCAGGATGGAGTCGACTTCGTCGACGATCGCGTAGAAGTGCGGCCGCTGGACCATGTCCTCGAGCCGGTACTTCATGTTGTCGCGCAGATAGTCGAAGCCGTATTCGTTGTTGGTGCCGTAGGTGATGTCGCAGGCATAGGCCGTCTTGCGCTCGGAATCGTCGAGGCCGTGCACGATCACGCCGGTGGTCAGGCCGAGGAAGCCGTAGATCTGGCCCATCCAGGCGGAGTCGCGGCGGGCGAGGTAGTCGTTGACCGTGACGACGTGGACGCCCTTGCCGGCGAGCGCGTTGAGGTAGACCGCGAGCGTTGCGACCAGGGTCTTGCCTTCGCCGGTCTTCATCTCGGCGATGTCGCCCTCGTGCAGCACCATGCCGCCGATCAGCTGGACATCGAAATGGCGCTGGCCGAGCGTCCGCTTGGCGGCTTCACGGACCGTGGCGAAAGCGGGGACCAGCAGGTCGTCAAGGGTCTTGCCCTCGGCGAGCTGCTTCCTGAACTCGACGGTGCGGGCCTTGAGGGCCTCGTCGGAGAGTTTCGAGACCTCGGGCTCCAGCGCGTTGATCGCGTTGACGCGGGACTGATATCCCTTCACCCGCCGGTCGTTGGCGGAGCCGAAAAACTTGCGGGCGAGCGCGCCGATCATGCTTAGTTCCTGTGTTCGCGATTCAACCGCGTTCGCGTTGCAGCCAAGAGGTTGTCACCCGCCTGCCTATCAACTCACCGTGACGCCTGCTGGGCGCCAGAGCCCCGTCTGCGGGGGGTCCATCCGCCATATGGGTGGGAGTTGGGCAAGTCTGGGTTCAACGGCCAAAAACGCAGCAAAATAAACGCCATCGCATGGACGCGACCGGGCAGAGATATGGCCCGGTCAGGGCCTTGTCAACGGCGGGTGCATTGCGGCTAATTCATCATTTTGACAGACTTTTCGCGTTGCCAAGGCCCCCTGAATTGGGCGAGTGTCCGCCCCGCTCGAGCAGCCCCCTGCTTCAACAAAAGGATTTTCCATGACCACCTCGTTCCCGGTAACCAGAACCGGCCTGCGCTTCGGCCTCGCCACCGCCCTCGTGGGCTGCCTTGCGCTGGCGCTGATCGCGGGTCCCGGCCGGGCTGCCGACGATCCGGTGCTGGCGAAGGTCAATGGCGCGGAAATCAAGAAGAGCGACGTCGCCATGGCCGAAGAGGAACTCGGGCCGAGCCTCGCCCAGATGGACCCGGCGACCAAGGACGAGAACGTCCTGTCCTTCCTGATCGACATGAAGATCGTCGGCAAGGCCGCCGAGGACAAGAAGCTCGCCGAGGGCGAGGAGTTCAAGAAGCGGCTCGCGTTCGCCCGCAACCGCCTGCTGATGGACAGCCTGCTCGCCGGCGAGGGCAAGGCCGCCACCACCCCGGATGCCATGAAGAAGGTCTATGAGGAGGCCTCCAAGCAGATCACCGGCGAGCAGGAAGTGCACGCCCGCCACATCCTGGTCGAGACCGAGGACGAGGCCAAGGCGGTGAAGGCCGAACTCGACAAGGGCGCCGATTTCGCCGAACTCGCCAAGAAGAAGTCCAAGGATCCGGGCTCGGCCGACGGCGGCGACCTCGGCTTCTTCACCAAGGAGCAGATGGTGCCGGAATTCTCGGCGGTCGCCTTCGCGCTCGAGCCGGGCAAGATCTCCGACCCCGTGAAGTCGCAGTTCGGCTGGCACGTCATCAAGGTCGAGGAAAAGCGCAGCCGCAAGGCGCCGGACTTCGAGCAGGTCAAGGCGCAGATCGAGCAGTATGTCACCCGCAAGGCCCAGGCCGATTACGTCGCCAAGCTGCGCGCGGAAGCCAAGGTCGAGCGGCTGGACCAGCCGGCGGATGCGGCAAAGGACGCCAAGCCGGCCGATGCGGCCAAGCCGGCTGACGCCAAGCCGTCCGACAGCAAGATGGCGCCCCCGGCGAAGAAGTAAGAATTCGCTGTCACTTCGGTGACGCGAAGAGTATCTAAGCCTTTGTGATGCCCGGCCCCCGCGCCGGGCATCTGCATGTCCAGATCCCACCAAGGCGCCCCGATGTCCTCCTCCGTTTCCCCCCTCGCCCCGAAACACGTTCCCGACATGCCCGTGATCGCGGGGGTCCGTCTCGCGACGGCCGAAGCCGGCATTCGCTACAAGAACCGCACCGACGTGCTGCTGGCGGTGATGGACAAGGGCACCGCGGTCGCAGGCGTCTTCACCAAGTCGAAATGTCCCTCCGCGCCGGTGGAATGGTGCCGCGCCAAGCTGAAAGGCGGCAAGGCCCGCGCGTTGGTGGTCAATTCCGGCAACGCCAATGCCTTCACCGGCAAGACCGGCCGCAGCTCCACGGCACTGACCGCGAAGATCGCGGCCAAGGCCGTCGGATGCACCGAGGGTGAGATCTTCCTGGCCTCGACCGGCGTGATCGGCGAGCCGCTGGATGCGACCAAGTTCGACGGCGTGCTCGGGAGGCTCGCGGAAACCGCCGAGGCCGGCGATTATCTCGCCGCCGCCAAGGCGATCATGACCACCGACACCTTCCCGAAGGTCGCGACCGCGACCGTGAAGCTCGGCAAAGCCAAGGTCACCATCAACGGCATGGCCAAGGGTGCCGGCATGATCGCGCCCGATATGGCGACGATGCTGTCCTTCATCTTCACCGACGCACCGATCGCGCCTGCCGCGCTGCAGGCGCTGCTCAAAAGCGGCGTCGAGGACACCTTCAACGCGGTCACGATCGACGGCGACACCTCGACCTCGGACACGCTGCTGGCCTTTGCCACCGGTGCTGCTGCGGAACACGGCGCGCCGAAGATCAGTCGCGCCACCGACCCGCGCCTGAAAGCCTTCGTCAAGGCCTTCAACCAGGTGCTCGCCAATCTTTCCGAGCAAGTGGCCCGCGACGGCGAAGGCGCGCGCAAGCTGGTCGAGATCACCGTCGAGGGCGCCAAGACCAAGGCCTCGGCGCGCAAGATCGCGATGTCGATCGCGAACTCGCCGCTGGTGAAGACCGCAATCGCCGGCGAGGACGCCAATTGGGGCCGCGTGGTGATGGCGGTCGGCAAGGCCGGCGAGCCGGCTGACCGCGACAAGCTCTCGATCTCCTTCAACGGCATCCGCGTCGCCAGGAGCGGCGCGCGAGATCCGTCCTATGACGAGGCGCAGGTGTCGGAAGCGATGAAGGCGCCGGAGATCGCGATCAAGGTCTCGCTCGGCCTCGGCAAGGGCCGCGACCGCGTACTGACCTGCGACCTCACCAAGGAGTATGTCGCGATCAACGGGGATTACAGGTCGTGAATCTGATGTCCCTCTCTTGGTTCTCCACCGGAGAACGAGGTCCAGCATGCAGCCGGGCGAGGAGCTCGCTTCAATTTCCTGGCTGCCTTTAGCTTTCGTTAATGATGCCGCTCGATCCGGCAGCGTCGGATTTTCGGCCACCCATGTTCGCGACATCGGCGTAAGCTTTACTTAACAGCCCATCTTCAAAGTTCCGCTCTGCCGAGAGGTCGTCAGAGGCCGCCCGGTTGCGCTCCCGGTCCTCGATCCCCGATCGGCCAGAGAAATTGCCTCTGCCGGGACCCACGGCGATTAGGATGAAGATCATGCTTCGGGCTTGGTTGTATCGTTTTGCCAGAAATCGCAAGGCCAACGTCGCCGTGATGTTTGCAATTGTGATGGTTCCGACAATCTTTCTGCTCGGGATGGCGCTGGACTATACGCATACGCAGCACATGAAGGTTGATCTCGACTCTGCCGTCGATGCTGCCGCCGTCGCCGCCGTCACCTCGACGATGATGCAGAAGAGCCCGCAGGTCGCCCAAACCACAGCGAAGAACGTTTTCAACATCACCGCGAATGGCCTGGTCAGCAACAACAACCTGGCCGCACCGCCAACTCTCACGGTCACCGTCAATTGCAGCAAACCCGACTCCACAACGGGCTACTGTACCTACGCTCCCTGCCCCGGCCTGGACTCTGTCTTTGCTGACCCTGTCAACTCAAACAACCAAGTCGTTCGCAACGTCCAGGTTTGCTACACTGCGGCCGCAAACAACGCCTTCCCGAGCGTGCTCAAGCAGGTGAGTTGGCCGTTCGCAGGCCAGGCAGCGACACGCAACCAGGGCGCGCCCAACATCGATTTCTATCTCTTGCTGGACGCCTCGCCTTCCATGGCGATCGGCGCGACCTCGAGCGACATCAAAACGCTGATCGCGAACACGCAAAAGCAGGTCGATTCATCGACCGGGACGAAAGGATGCGGATTCGCATGCCACCAGACTAATCCTGCCGCGGACAATCTGGGCAATCCAGGCGGGATTGATAACTACCAACTTGCTCGCAATCTTGGCCTCACGTTACGGATCGATCGGGTAACGCAAGCGGTCAAATCGCTGATGAATACGGCCTATCAGATATCGAGCATCAACAGAAATACGTATGGGGTTGCGATCTATACCTTCGATACTGCTCTAAACAATTCTCCGACAAGCGGCAGCAGTTCGGCGGTCTTCGCACCTTCCGGAAAACCTGGGGTGGTGCGAACTCCCACGACGCCTGCCACAACGACCAGCTACACGGTAGCGACCATCCAGAGCAAGGCCGACAACATTCAGGTCCTGCCGGTCTACAAGAACAACTGGCTGACATCGTCGAACAATAATAGCGACGCCGACACCAGCATTGCGGGCGGATTAAGCGCTCTCAACAAGATCATGCCGACTCCGGGGAACGGCACCAATGTCGCCAACGATACGCCACAGGAAGTCGTCTTCCTCGTTACCGACGGCCTTGAGGACGTGAACATCACGACCGACCCGTACACGAACTCCTGCAATAAGAAACTCACTGGTAAGCGCTGCCAGCAACCGCTCGACCCCGCGATCTGCACCACCATCAAGAACAGGAAGATCCGTATCGCGGTGATCTACACCGAATACGACGACTCGGCGCTACATACATCCAACGGCTGGTACGATTCATGGATCTACCCCTTCAACAGCACGTCCACCGGCTCGACCAGCCAGATCGAGACAAATCTGCAAGCCTGCGCCTCGTCGCCCGATTTGTACAAAAAGGTGGCGACCGACGACGACATTACGTCCGCGCTCCAGAGCCTGTTCCTGAAGGTCGCGTCCGATCCGCGCCTGACCCAGTAGAGAAAGCAGTCATGACCGCCGCGCACGCCGTGCCCACAACCAAACGCCGCCGCTGGCGCGCGTTCCTTGCCGACCGGAACGGCGCAACCGCGGTCGAGTTCGCGCTGATCGGTCCGGCATTCATCGCTTTGTTGCTCGGAATCATCCAGACCTTCCTTGTTTTCTTTGCCCAGCAGCTCCTGGAGCAAGTGGTGAACCAATCGAGCCGGGCGATCCTGACGGGGCAGGCGCAGGCCGCGAGCATGACCCAAGCCCAGTTTGCCACTGCAGTCTGCTCCAACGTTGTGATCTTGTTCGACTGCAGCAAGATGATGATCGACGTCCAAGTAGCCGGATCATGGTCTTCGGCGAACACTGGCGCGCCAGCCCTGACGTTTGACGGCAGCGGCAACGTGACGAACGTCTGGAAATTCAACCCCGGCAATCAGGGCGACATCGTTGTCGTGCGGGTGATGTATCAATGGCCGGTTTTCCTAGGTCCGCTCGGCTTCAATCTGGCGAACCAGTCGAATGGCAAACGCCTGATCATGTCATCCACGGCTTTCATGAACGAGGCCTTTGTCAACTCATGAGCCGGATGCTTCATTACGTGCGAAACTTGTGGGCCGACACGCGCGCGGTGGCCGCGGTGGAATTCGCGATTGTGGTGCCGTTCATGCTGCTGCTCTATGTGGGCGGCGTCGAACTCGGGAACGGGCTCGCCATCAGCGTCAAGGTCAGCGAAACCGCCCACACGGTCGCGGACCTGGTGTCACGAAACGCGTGCGTCACCGATGCATCGCTAAGCACCATGCTTGGAGCATCGGCGGTGACGATCGCTCCCTATGCCTCAGCGAATACGACGGTAGTCGTGTCGGAAGTATCCACGGACGCCAGCGGCAAAGCGACGGTGACCTGGAGCAAAGCACTCAACGGCACCGCGCGGCCAGTAGCTCAGCAGGTGATTTTGCCAGCGGCCCTCGGCACGCCCTCACCTTCCAACACATCGTTGATACTCGGCGAGGTGACGTATCAATACACGCCCAACCTTGGCTATGCGATCACCGGGACTATCCCGATCGGCGAGAACTATTACCTGTTTCCACGCGTTTCCTCCGCCGTACAGTATCCATGCAGCTGAAATATCGCCGGCCGAGCCGGTAGAACCGCACGGCGATTGCGGCTAATGAAAGCGGCATGGCTGATCTCAAACTGACGCTCGTGGTGGCTTGCGCGCTGGTCGACGCCGACAAGCGCGTCCTGATCGCGCAGCGCCCCGAGGGCAAGACGCTGGCCGGCCTTTGGGAATTTCCCGGCGGCAAGTGCGAGCCCAGCGAGCGGCCGGAACAGAGCCTGATCCGCGAACTCCACGAGGAGCTCGGCATCACCGTCGCCGAACCCTGTCTGGCGCCGCTGACGTTCGCGAGCTACGGCTACGAGACCTTCCACCTCCTGATGCCGCTCTTCATTTGCCGGCGCTGGGAGGGACAGGTCACGCCGCGCGAAGGCCAGGCCCTGGCCTGGGTTCGCGCCAACAAGCTGCGCGACTATCCCATGCCGCCCGCGGACATTCCGCTGATCCCGCATTTGATTGATTTGTTGATGTGAATTCGAAGCGGGCACCACACTCTCGGCGTCATGCCCGGGCTTGTCCCGGGCATCCACGATCTTCGTGCTGAACCGAGAGGCGTGGATGGCCGGGACATAGGCGAGCGGAAGCGACGCCGTCCCTCGGACGGCATGCCGGCCATGACGGCGGAAAGAGCTTACGTCCCTCCGGCCTTCTTCACCGCTTCCGCCAGGCTCGCCTTCGCTGATCCAGGCTTGAGCGGCTGCTGCTGGCTCGCATGCGGCGCCCAGCCGGAAAGCCAGATGATGTCGAATGTCGCACGGATGCGGCCGTCGGCGTCGGCAAAGCGTTCCGCGTAGATTTCAGCCATCCGCAGCAGCGTCGATCGCCGGCTGGGCGTGCGTCGCCGCTCGATCAGCACATTGGCGGCGCCCATGCGCCTGATATCCTGCATCAGCGCGAACGCGTTGGCGTAGCGCACCACGACGCGGTCGACATCGGTGACCGGCAGCGCAAACCCCGCCCGCTGCAACAGCGCGCCAACGTCGCGCAGATCGGCGAACGGTGCGACTCGCGGCGATACGCCGCCCTCGCATTCGGCCTCGGCGGCGGCAAAGGCCTGGCGCAGCTCGGTCAGGCTGTCGCCGCCGATCATCGCCGCCAGCAGCAGCCCGTCCGGCCTCAGCGCGCGACGGATCTGCGCGAGCACACCCGGCAGATCGTTGGCGAATTGCAGCGCCAGCGCCGAGACCACGAGATCGAGGCTCTCCGGTGCAAAGGGTAGCTTCTCCGCACCCGACGCATCGAGCTCAATGCGCTCGATCGAGGGCAGTCGCGCGCGCAGCACCGCGAGACCCTCGCCGGGCGTCCAGAGATCGGCCGCCGTGTGAAACTCCCGCATTACCGCGGCAAGCCGGTCGGAGATGTCCTCGGCGACCCGATCCAGCAGGAAGCTCGCGGCACCTTGCGCCTGCGCGCGGCGCTGTCGCGCGCGCAGCAAAGCACGATCGAACAAAGCGGGCGGGGTTTGTGGGTCTTGAGCCATGCCGCTGGTTACGCCGATCATGCTGGTTCTGGCAATCCACTGCGCGCGGCGCTAGCCTTGCCTCATGGAGCCGACACCGGCCCCCGTGTTCCAAACTAGCAATCCGCACCAGGCCCGCGGCGCCGGAGCGTCAAACGATGATCACCTGTTATCTGCGATACGAGATCCCCCCGGACAAGCTCGCCGAATTCGAAGCCTATGGCAGGATGTGGCTGGAACTAGTGCCAAGATTCGGCGGCATCCACCACGGGTACTTCCTGCCATCGGAAGGCGCCAGCGACGTCGCCCTCGCGATGTTCAGCTTCCCGAGCTTCGCGGCGTACGAACAATATCGGAAGGACAGCGCCGAAGATCCGGACGTCCAGAAAGCGATCGAGTTCGCAAGGCAAACGCGCTGCTTTCGCCGTTATGAGCGATCGTTCTTCCGGCCTGTGCTGCCGAAAGAGCCGTAGGCCGGGCGCGGACGAGAACAGCCCATTGACTTGAGCGTGGCGCAGGACGGCGCTAGCCTTGCCCAATGGACGCCGAGGCATCACCACCACGCTCCATTTCCAGCCATTTGCGCGGCGCGCTTCAGGCCTGCCGAGGTGTGATGGCGCATCTGCCAAGGCTTGCACTCGACATCGCGCTGCCGACGCTGTGCGTGTCCTGCCGCGAGCCGGTCGACGGCGAGGGCGTGTGCGCGGCGTGCTGGGCGCGGCTGTCGTTCATCGAACGGCCCTACTGCCCGCGGCTCGGCATTCCTTTTGTGTACGATCCCGGGCCCGACATGCTGTCGATGGAGGCGATCGCGAGCCCGCCGGCCTACCAGCGGGCGCGCGCCGCGGTGCGTTATGACGACGTCGCGCGCACCCTGGTGCATGCGCTGAAATACCAGGATCGCACGGATTTGGCGCCCGCCATGGGCCGCTGGATGGCGCGCGCGGGCGGCGAACTGCTCGCCGAGGCTGACATGCTGGTGCCCGTTCCCCTGCATTGGCGAAGGGCCTGGCGCCGCCGTTACAACCAGTCCGGGGCGCTGGCGCGGATCATCGAGCGGCAGAGCGGAGTGAAAGTGAAGGCTGAGGTGCTGCGCCGGGTACGCGCGACCGAGCAGCAGATCGGCCTGTCGCGGGCCCAGCGCGCCACCAATGTGCAGGGCGCATTCCAGGTATCCCCGACCGCCAGGCGGACGTCCAGGGTCGGCGCATTGTCCTCATCGACGACGTCCTGACGTCGGGCGCGACGCTGGATGCGTGTGCGCGGGCCCTGCTCCGGGCCAAAGCGGCGCAAGTGGACGTGCTGGTGTTTGCCCGGGTTGTCGAGAGCCGGTGAAGTCCCATATAATTCAATGAATTCATGACATGAGAGCGCCAGACAAGATGACCGCTGCTGTCGAGATCTACACGAGGCCGGGCTGCGGCTATTGTTCCGCCGCCAAGTCGCTGCTGACCCGCAAGAAGGCGACGTTCACGGAGTTCGATATCGCCAAGAACCCGTCCTGGCGCCAGGAGATGTACGATCGCGCCGGCGAGGGCTCGACCTTCCCTCAGATCTGGATCGGCGGAGCCCATGTCGGGGGCTGCGACGAGCTCTACGCGCTCGATCGCGAAGGCAAGCTCGACGGCATGCTCGAAAGCGTCAAGGCGGAGTCATGAGCGACAACAGGACCTTCACGGCGGCTATGGTGCAGATGCGCACCGGCCTGATGCCCGAGCCCAGCCTCGCGCAGGCCACCAGGCTGATCCGCCAGGCTGTAGCCAATGGCGCCGACTACGTGCAGACGCCCGAAGTCAGCAACATGATGCAGCTCAACCGCAAGGCCCTGTTCGAGCACCTCCAGAGCCAAGACGACGACAGCTCGCTGAGGGCGTACCGGGCGCTCGCGGCGGAACTGAAGATCCACATCCATGTCGGCTCGCTGGCGCTGCGCTTTTCGGACGAGAAAGCGGTCAACCGCTCGTTCCTGATCGGGCCCGAGGGCAATGTGCTCGCGAGCTACGACAAGATCCACATGTTCGATATCGAGCTGCCTGACGGCGAGAGCTATCGCGAATCCGCCAATTACCAGCCGGGCGAGACGGCCGTGATCTCCGACCTGCCCTGGGGCCGCGTCGGCCTGACGATCTGTTATGACGTGCGCTTCCCCGCGCTCTACCGCGCGCTGGCCGAAAGCGGCGCGTACTTCATCACGGTGCCCTCGGCCTTTACCCGCAAGACCGGCGAGGCGCATTGGCACGTGCTGTTGCGTGCGCGCGCGATCGAGACCGGTTGCTTCATCTTCGCCGCGGCACAGGCAGGCCTGCACGAGAACAAGCGCGAGACTTATGGCCATTCGCTGATCATCGATCCCTGGGGCGAGATCCTCGCCGAAGGCGATGTCGAGCCCGGCATCATCATGGCAAAAATCGATCCGGCCAAGGTCGAGACCGCGCGCCGCGCGATACCCTCACTCCAGCACGGCCGCCGCTTCGGCGTCGCCGACCCCAAGGCGGGGCCGGATCATCTGCACCTGGTGCGGGGATCGGCATGATCCGCTACGCGCTCCGCTGCGACCGGAGCCACGACTTCGAGAGTTGGTTCCAGAGCTCGGCCGCGTACGACCAGCAGGTGAAGCGCAAGCTCGTGACCTGTCCGATTTGCGGCTCGGCCAAGGTCGACAAGGCGATCATGGCGCCGCGCATCGTCGGCAAGAAGGGCCGCGGACGCGCCACGCCCCCGCCTGAGCCCACCGCCACGATGACCGCGCCCGAAGCTGCGCAATCCGCACCGACCTCGCTGCTGATGGCGCAGGAGCGCGAGCTGCGCGCCAAGCTCAAAGAGCTGCGCGATCACATCGTGAAGAACGCCGACAATGTCGGCGAGCGATTCGCCACCGAAGCCCGCGCGATGCATTACGGCGACAAGGAGCACCGTCCGATCTATGGCGAGGCCTCGCCCGACGAGGCCAAGTCGCTGATCGACGAAGGCATCGAGGTGTCGCCGCTGCCGACGCTGCCGGAAGATCGGAATTAGACTCCCACCAACACCGCCACGCCGACCACGATCAGCACGATGCCAATAATCTCGCGCGGCGCGATCGGCTGCTTGAACGAATAGTACGCCACGCCTTGCGCGAACAGCACCTCGATCAAAGCGAGGGTGCGGACATTGGCGGCGGCCGTCAGCGCGAACGCCAGGAACCAGAACTGCGAGGCGAAGGCGCCCATGAAGCCGGCGAGCAGCGATGGCTTCCAAAGCCTCAGGATCGACTGAAGCACTTTTGGCGCCCGCCAGAGCAGATAGACCGTCAGGATCAGCGTCTGCACGAACAGGCCGAGCACCAGCGTGAACGATGCCGCAGTCACGAACGAGACATCAGGCACGTTGATGATGGCGCCGCGGAAGCCGACCGCAGAGAGCGCGAAGGCCGCGGCCGCGACGAGGCCGGTGATGGTCGGCTTCAATTCGGCAAAGCTCTTCTCGCCGCCGGGCCGCAGCGCGGTGATGACGACGCCGATTGTCGCGATCACGATCGCAAGCACCTTCAGCCATGTCAGATGATCGCCGAGGAAGACGAAGCCGAAGATGGCGGTCTGGATCGCCTCGGTTTTCAAATAGGCCGTCGTCACCACGAAGGAGCGGTCGTTCATGGCGAGCAGCATCAGGCCGGTCGCGACGATCTGGCTGAGCGCGCCGAGCAGGAGCCACGGCCAGAACACACCGGGCGGCATATCGAGATGATCGCCGGTGGCGACCAGCACCACCGCCAGGAAAAGCAGCGAGAACGGAAAGCCGAACAGGAAGCGGATATTGGTTGCGCCCCAGGTCCCCAGCGGCTTCGTCAGCGACCGCTGCATCGCATTGCGCGCGACCTGGCCGAGCGCGGCAATGACGGTGAAGGGAATCCAGAGGCTGGC
Source organism: Bradyrhizobium sp. CW1 (assembly GCF_023100665.1). Classification (NCBI taxonomy): domain Bacteria; kingdom Pseudomonadati; phylum Pseudomonadota; class Alphaproteobacteria; order Hyphomicrobiales; family Nitrobacteraceae; genus Bradyrhizobium; species Bradyrhizobium sp. CW1. Next base: position 471,131 of record NZ_CP064684.1, on the reverse strand, counting down.
GATGGTCAACATGGGTGGGACTGCGCTGGGAGCGAGAGGACGTTGAGTCAACGTGCCGCTCGCGCTCAAGCAGGTCAATCACGCGGATGTCATGGGTGCGATGCTTGCCTGACGAATTCGGTGTCGTCCTGGACAAGCGAAGCGCAGATCCAGGACCCATTACCCCAGGGAGTGGTTTGGCGAAGACTCGTAATTATCAGTTTTCGCCTAACTAAACCCTGGCTTTCGCCAGGACGACGCCGAATGTTTGGAAGCGGCAACGCCTCACACCATGCCTTCCGCCACCACCATGTAGTTCACGTCCATGTCTGACGAGAGGGTCCATTTGTCGGCGAAGGGGCTGTAGACGACGCCGGTCTGCTCGGTGATGACCAGGCGGTTGTCGAGCAGGTATTTCGTCAGCTCGTCGGGGGTGACGAACTTGTTCCACTCGTGGGTGCCGCGCGGCAGCCAGCGCAGGACATATTCAGCGCCGACGATGGCAAGCGCAAAGCTCTTCCAGTTCCTGTTCAGCGTCGAGACCACCATCAGGCCGTTCGGCTTCAGCATCGCGGCGCAGCGCTTCAGGAAAACGCCGACGTCGACGACGTGCTCGACCACCTCCATCGCCAGAACGATGTCGAAGCGCTCGCGCGGGTCGATCTCCTCAACCGTGGTGCAGCGATAGTCGATCGCGAGGTGCGCCTTGTCGGCATGCAGCTTGGCGGCCGCGATGTTGCTGACCGACGGATCGACGCCAATGACCTGCGCACCCAGGCGCGACAACGGCTCGCAGAGCAGGCCGGCGCCACAGCCGATGTCGAGCACGCGCAGACCGCCGAGGCAGTTGAGGCTGCGCGCGTTGCGCTCGAACTTGCGGCAGGCGGCATCGCGGATATACCCGAGCCGCAGCGGGTTGATCCGGTGCAGCGGTGCCATCTTGCCGTTGGGATCCCACCACTCGACCGAGAGCTTTGAGAATTTCGCGATCTCGGCGGCATCGACGGTCGAGCCCGGCGAGGTGCTTGCGGTTACGGAAGTATCTTGCTGCATGCTCATGGTTACGCGCGGTCCTACCGCGTGGTGATCGAACTACGGAAGGCGAGCGGCGAGGCGATGGTCTTGATCGTCTCGATCCCCTCGCCGACGCCGCGAATCGTCACGTCGCCGTAGTTGAGAATTCGTCCAAGAATGGTCTGATCGACATCGACGCTCTCGACCTTGTCCAGCGCCATCTCGAAGGTGCGGCGCTTGATGAAGCCGGTCTTGTGCACGACCCGCAAATTGGTCACGTCGGTCTCGGTGGTAAAGCGATGGAACCAGCCCTTCACAGTCCAGTACAGCGCCGCCAGAGCGACCAGGCCGGCCGCAACCAGACAGAGCATGACGAGCCCCTCGACGGTGGTTTGCCGGGACAGGACGAACAGGACCAGCGCCACGATCCAGGCCAGGATCGCCGGAAAATAGAAGATCCAGTGCGCATTGGTCGAATACAGCACCTTCTCGCCAGGCTGCAGGATCTCGTCGATATAGCGCGCCATGATCTCGGTTAACCCACTACCCCGCACCCTGCCCCGCAGGAACCCGCTTGCCCCCGGCCCCGCCGCTATGTATACGCGCGGTCGGTGTCCGCGAGGCCCGTCCAGTGCGGGCCACCATACTGATCCTTATGAAGGAATGCACGCGTCGTCATGAGCCGCCTCGTGATGAAATTCGGCGGCACGTCCGTCGCCAACATCGAACGTATCCGCAACGTCGCACGCCATGTGAAGCGTGAGGTCGACGCCGGCCATGAAGTGGCCGTGGTCGTCTCGGCGATGTCCGGTAAAACCAACGAGCTGGTGGCCTGGTGCACCGAGGCCTCGCCGATGCACGACGCGCGCGAATACGACGCCGTGGTCGCCTCGGGCGAACAGGTGACGTCCGGCCTGCTTGCCATCGTGCTTCAGGGCATGGGTATCCAGGCCCGCTCCTGGCAGGGCTGGCAGATCCCGATCACGACCAGCGACGCCCATGCTTCGGCCCGGATCGAGGGCATCGACGGCAGCGAGATCATCAAGCGCTTCAGGGAGCGCAAGGAAGTCGCCGTGATCGCCGGCTTCCAGGGCATCAACCCCGAGACCAACCGCATCACCACGCTCGGCCGCGGCGGCTCCGATACCTCGGCCGTGGCGATCGCCGCCGCCGTGAAGGCGGACCGCTGCGACATCTACACCGACGTCGACGGTGTCTACACCACCGATCCGCGAATCGTGCCGAAGGCGCGCCGGCTCGACAAGATCGCATTTGAAGACATGCTGGAGCTGGCCTCCCAGGGCGCCAAGGTGCTCCAGGTCCGCTCGGTGGAACTCGGCATGGTCCACAACATGCCAATTTTCGTCCGCTCGAGCTTCGACAAGCCCGAGGATATCGACCCGCATGCCAACCAGCCGCCCGGCACGCTGATCTGCAGCGAGGAGGAGATCATGGAAAGCCACATCGTCACCGGCATCGCCTTTTCGAAGGACGAGGCCCAGATCTCGGTACGCCAGATCGAGGACAAGCCCGGCGTGGCGGCGTCGATCTTCGGCCCGCTCGCCAATGCCAACATCAACGTCGACATGATCGTGCAGAACGTCTCCGAGGACGGGAAGACCACCGACCTCACCTTCACGGTCCCGGCCGCCGACTACACCAGGGCCAAGGAGACGATTACCGCGGCCAAGAGCCAGATCAATTATGCCCGGCTCGACACGGCTACCGATGTCGCCAAGATCTCGGTGATCGGCAGCGGCATGCGCAGCCATGCCGGCGTTGCCGCCCAGGCGTTCTCGGCCCTCGCAGGACGGAATATCAACATCCGGGCCATTACAACCTCCGAGATCAAATTCTCGGTTCTAATCGACACCGCCTATACCGAGCTTGCGGTGCGCACCCTGCACACGCTCTACGGTCTCGATCAGGCTTAGGCTAATTTTCTCTTAGCGGTCGCAGCAAACGCGAAGGTGTCCACACTTTCGCGTTTGGCAGGCGTTTTGCTTGGCAAAACAAGCCCCAATTCGCTATACGGCGAACTGGGTGGGCTGCCAGAAACTGTGCCCCAGTTGAGGCGGTGCTGATTCGGCCCAGGCAACCGCCGGGGCTGGCGCCGGACGAGCAAATTTGTTGTTTTTCTGGATTTCTGGGCGAGCCGCCGCGGGTCCTTTCGGCCCCGGCAGACGGAGGAGATTGACGGTTCATGCGGAGCGCGTCGGGAGGTCCCCGCGTCTTGTTGAGACGGCTCCGCGAAACCATGGCGGAGCAGGTCTCGGCCCAGGAGCGGCTGGACAAGATCGTGGTGCTGATCGCCGCCAACATGGTGGCCGAGGTGTGCTCGGTCTATGTGCTGCGCGTCGACAACACGCTCGAGCTCTATGCCACCGAAGGCCTCAACCGCGAGGCGGTGCACCACACCGTGCTCAGCGCCCATGAGGGCCTGGTCGGCCTGGTCGCGAGCGAGGCAACGCCTCTCAACCTAAGCGATGCGCAAAGCCATCCGGCCTTCTCGTTCCGCCCGGAGACCGGCGAAGAGATTTACCACTCCTTCCTCGGCGTGCCGATCCTGCGCGCCGGCAACACGCTCGGCGTGCTGGTGGTGCAGAATCGCGCCAAGCGCAACTATGTCGAGGAGGAGCTCGAGGCGCTTCAGACCACCGCGATGGTGCTGGCGGAGCTGATCGCCTCCGGCGAGCTGTCTGCGCTGGCCCAGCCAGGCCATGAGCCCGCGGCGCGCCATTCGGCGCAGAAGGTCGGCGCCATCCTGTCGGAAGGCATCGCACTCGGCCATGTCGTGCTGCACGAGCCGCGCGTGGTTATCAAGGACTACATCGCCGAGGACCTGCCAAAGGAGATCAAGCGGCTCGACACCGCGCTCGCCAAGCTGCGCGCCGATCTCGACCGCATGCTGGAGCGCGGCGACGTCGCCGAGGGCGGCGAGCATCGCGAGGTGCTGGAAGCCTACCGCATGTTCGCCAACGACCAGGGCTGGTCGCACAAGCTGCACGAGGCGGTCGCCACCGGCCTCACGGCGGAAGCCGCCGTCGAGCGTGTGCAATCCGACACCCGCGCGCGCATGCTGCGCTCGACAGATCCCTATTTGCGCGACCGGCTGCATGATCTCGAGGATCTCGGCTATCGCCTGATGCGACAGCTGGTCGGCCAGGATCACGCGCCGTCACGCGAACAATTGCCCGACAACGCCATCGTCATCGCGCGCGCGATGGGCCCGGCGGCGCTGCTCGACTATGACCGCAAGCGCCTGCGCGGCATCATATTGGAGGAAGGCACCGCCAATTCCCACGTCTCGATCGTGGCGCGCGCGCTCGGCATTCCCGCGGTCGGCGAAGTCCCGAACGCGCCTGGTATCGCCGATCCCGGCGACGCCGTCATCGTCGACGGCACCTCCGGCATGATCTATGTGCGCCCATCGCAGGAGGTCGAAGCGGCCTTCGCCGAGCGCGTGCGCTTCCGGGCCCGCCGCCAGGCGCAGTATCTGGCGCTGCGCGACCGGCCCTGCGTCACCAAGGACGGCCAGAAGGTCGAGCTGATGATCAATGCGGGTCTCGCGATCGACTTGCCGCACATCGAAGACACCGGCAGCGCCGGCATCGGCCTGTTCCGCACCGAGCTGCAATTCATGGTCGGCCAGAGCCTGCCGCGCACCAGCGACCAGCTCGCGCTCTATCGCACCGTGCTGGATGCCGCCGGCACCAAGCCCGTCACCTTCCGCACCCTCGACATCGGCGGCGACAAGGCGCTGCCTTATATGGAGGCGGTAATCGAGGAGAACCCCGCGCTCGGATGGCGCGCGATCCGGCTCGGGCTCGATCGTCCCGGCCTGTTGCGCGGCCAGATCCGCGCACTGCTGCGCGCCGGCGGCGGCCGAGCGCTGCGCATCATGTTCCCGATGATCTCGGAGGTGGGTGAATTCGATTCTGCGAAGGCGCTGGTCGAACGCGAACTGACCTATCTGCGCCAGCACGGCCACACGCTGCCGGAGCGGATCGACATCGGCACCATGGTCGAGGTGCCGGCGCTGCTTTATCAGCTCGACGAGCTCCTGAAGAAGGTCGACTTCATCTCGGTCGGCTCCAACGATCTGTTCCAGTTCCTGTTCGCGGTCGACCGCGGCAACGCGAAAGTCTCGGAGCGCTTCGACACCATGTCGGCGCCGATCCTGCGCGCGCTTCGCGACATCGCACGCAAGACGCAAGCCGCGAACAAATCGCTGTCGCTCTGCGGCGAGATGGCGTCGAAACCGATCGGCGCGCTGGCGCTGATCGGGATGGGCTATCGCTCGCTGTCGCTCTCGGCCACCGCGCTCGGCCCGGTCAAGGCCATGGTGCTCGATCTCGACGCCAAGAAGGCCGAGGCGATGCTCGGGCCGTTGCTGGACGCGCCCGCCGGCAGCGTCTCGATCCGGCAGAAGCTGACGGAATTTGCCGAGGCCGAAGGCCTGGCCTTGTAGCGGGCCTGTCGCCCCCTCCTGCCGCCTCGCCCTTTTCCGCATTTGAGACCGAACCGATGTCGTCACTCCCCGAAGCCAAACTGGACGTCCTGCTCGCGCATCACGCCTCACTCGAGGCCGAATCGCTCGGTCAGCTCGCCTCCGAACGCTATGTGCAGATCACGCGTGAGCTCGCCGAGCTCACGCCATTGATCGAAGCGGTCAAGACCTATCGTTCGGCCCTCAAGGAGCTCGCCGACACCGAGGCGCTGATCGCCGATCCCGCGACCGATGCCGAGATGCGCGCCATGGCGGAAGCCGAGCGCGGCGAGCTGACGCCGAAGATCGAGGAGTTGGTCCAGAAGATCCGCGTCGCGCTGCTGCCGAAGGACGCCATGGACGATCGCAACGTGGTGCTGGAAATCCGCGCCGGCACCGGCGGCGACGAGGCTTCGCTGTTTGCCGGCGACCTGTTCCGGATGTACGAGCGCTTCGCGGCCCTGCAGGGCTGGAAGGTCGAGGTGATCTCGGCCAGCGAAGGCAGCGTCGGCGGCTACAAGGAAATCATCGCCGAGGTGCAGGGCCGCGGCGCGTTCTCGAAGCTGAAGTTCGAGTCCGGCGTGCACCGGGTGCAGCGCGTGCCGGACACCGAGACGCAGGGGCGCATCCACACATCTGCCGCCACCGTCGCCGTGATGCCCGAGGTGGAGGAGGTCGACGTCGAGATCCGGAACGATGATTTGCGTATCGAGACGATGCGCGCCGGAGGCGCCGGCGGCCAGCACGTCAACAAGACCGAATCAGCGATCCGCATCACCCACATCCCGACCGGCATCGTGGTGATGATGCAGGATAGCCGCTCGCAGCACAAGAATCGCGCTTCCGCCATGAACATCCTGCGCTCGCGCATCTACGACGCCGAGCAGCAACGCCTCGACGCGGCGCGCTCGGCCGAGCGCAAGGAGAAGGTCGGCTCCGGCGACCGCAGCGAGCGCATCCGCACTTATAATTTCCCGCAAGGACGCGTCACCGATCACCGCATCAATTTGACGCTCTATAAGCTGCCGCAGGTGATGGCGGGCGAAGCGCTGGGCGAACTGACCGACGCACTGACCACCGAGCACCAGGCCGCGCAGCTCGCCGCTCAGGGCGCGGCGGCGTAGAGCTCGCGGCTTCGCGCTTTCTTCAGCGTGTCCTCAGCGTCTCTTGGCTCGAAACGCTCGCAGGATCTTGCCCAAACCGGGCGCGGCGGCGCTGAGCTCGTCCAGATGGATGCGCGAGAGGGATCGCAGCTTCCGCTCGCCCTTCGCTGTCAGCTTGACCAGGACGCGCCGCGCATCATCCGGGTCGGCTTCCCGGCCAATCAGCTTCAGTTTCGCCATGCGATCCACCAGCTCCACCGCGGTGTGGTGCCGGATCAGCAGGAAGCGCGCGATGTCGCCGACGCTGGCGCCGTCAGGGGCGGCCAATCCTTTGATCGCCAGCAGCGCCTGGTGCTGCTGCGGCGTCAAGCCGGCGCTCTGGGCCGCGGCTTCGCTGAAGGCCAGGAAGGTTCGGAGCTGATAGCGAAACTGCGCAAGCGCCCCGTAGTCGGCCTCGCGCATCGCGCCACCCTTTGTGGGCACAGCACGCGCCGGGCGTGTCGTCTTCCGCTTCGATGGGGCCATTCCCTGCCTGCGACGTCGAGCCAGCCGGTGCAACGGGCGGCCTCACCGAGACTAGCAAGGAAGGCCAAGCCGAACCAACCGACCGGCGCCCCGGACACACAAATATCGCCACCTATTCGAAGCTGGACAGCAGGATCTTCACCAGGATGACCTGGAACGCGATCGGGATACGGACGCTCTTTCGCCGGATCGAGCGCTGCAGCGCGCCGGCAATCTCGGCGCTGGTCAAGGCACCCGCGGATGCATTGCTAATCAACTCGGCCCACATCTGCGACAGCGAGCCGCCGGGCGGGATCACCGGCTTGATCGTCACGCCACAGCCCTGCGCCCAGTCGATGATTTCCCTCATCGTGTGAGGACCGCAATTGCGCGCGGTCGCGAGGCGTTCGGCCGTCAGCGCAAGCAGCAATTCGCGCGAGGGCGACCAATTCCCCTTCGGCGGTTGCTCGGCAGTGAGCTCGACCGCGAGTTCCTTGAGGACGTTCCGGGCGCGCACGCTCAGCTTCTGCATCGGACCGGGCGCGCGCTTCGCCTGAACGGGGCCGACGGCGGGCCCGCGCCGGCCGGCCGGCCAGTTGCGCGGATCGGGCATGCGCGAGGCATCGCCGGACTGCGGTGTCGCCCGCTGCCCGCTCACCTCTTCCGGCCACGCCGCCTCCTGCCGCTCCGCACCTTGCGGCCACGACCGTCGCTTTCGGGTACCCGCCACTGTCGTCTGCCGCGCCATTTCTCTCGTCGAACCCGCCAGCCTCGTACTCACAAAGGCTAATATATATCGTGATGCGATATGTTTTCACGAGATAATTTTCGGCGTTCGACCAAAGACGAAATTGACAGAAGGCGTTCACAAGCAATGCTTGCGCCCAAGAGCTACACGCGGATGTGACGTGCCCGGCGCGGACAGGCCTTCGAGGCCGGCTGCCGTCGGACAGGTCGTGCTTTGCCTGCAAACAAGAACGACGTTAGGAGGAAACGATCATGACTGACAATCTCATCCGCCGCGGCCTTTCGCGCCGTGGCCTGCTTCAGACCACCGCGGGCCTCATCGGTGGCGCGGTTCTGCCGGGGATGCCGGCGTTTGCCGAGGACAAGCCGGCGATCGGCTCCTACCCCGCAGGGGTCTCGGGCTCCACCGCCTTCATCGGCATCTCGGTGCCGCGCACCGGCACCTATGCCGTGCAGGGTGAAGACGAGCTCAAGGGCTACCAGCTCGCGATCGAGCACATCAATGAAGGCCACGAGCTGATCAAGAAGATCTCGCCCAAGACCAGCAAGGGCGTGCTCGGCAAGGAGCTGAAGTTCGGCGTCGCCGATTCCGCGGCCAAGCCGAACGAGGCAGTGCAGGCGCAGCAGCGCTTCATCAGCGAGAACAAGGCGATCATGATCACCGGCGGCACGTCGAGCGCCGTTGCGGTGGCGCTGAACAAGCTCGCCCAGCGCGAACATGTGATTTTCGTATGCGGCATTTCCGGCTCGAACGACACCACCGGCAAGGATTGCGTCCGCTACGGCTTTCGCCAGAACTTCTACGGCCAGACTGCGGCCGCAGCGATCGGCCCGGTGATGGTACGTGAGTTCGGCAAGGGCAAGAAGGCGGCGTATCTGACGCCCGACTACACCTACGGCCACACCGTTACCAAATCGATGCAGGACTTCCTGGCGACCGCCGGCTGGACCACCGTGACCAACCAGGTCGCCCCGCTCGGCGCCCCCGACTATTCCTCATACCTGCTGAACGTCGCCAACTCCGGCGCCGACGTGCTGATCAACGTCAATTGGGGCCACGACGCGGTACTGTCGACACAACAGGCCAAGCAGTTTGGCGTGCTCGACAAGATGAAGCTGGTCGTGCCGTACCAGGTGCCTTTCATCGCGCGCGAGACCGGGGGCCTGATGCAGGGCGTCTACGCCGCCACCGACTATTGGTGGACCATCGAGGACAAGTTCCCGCTGGCGAAAATGTTCAACGAAGCGTTCGAGAAGAAGTACGGCTACAAGCCCGAATGGGGCGCCGAGAACGCCTATGTCAGCTTCGCGCATTGGGCGCACATGTGCGAGCAGGCCGGCAGCTTCAGTCCGCCTGACGTGATCAAGACCTACGAGAAGGGCGAGACGATCCCCTCCCTGGTCGGCGACGTCCATTACCGCCCGGAGGATCACCAATGCGTCCGCCCGGTGATCATCGTCAAGGGCAAGCAGCAGAAGGACATGAAGAACAAGGAAGACTGGTACGACGTCGTCGAGATCGTCCCGGGTGAAGGCCTGATGCAGAAGCCCGACGCCTTCGGCTGCCATCTCGGCGACTACAGCTGAGACCTCGCCAACCCCTGTGACGCCGCGGACTGCACTCCGGTCCCGCGGCGTCGCCTTTTTCTGACGCGCAACATCGCGCGCCACAACAGCGATTGTCGCATGATAAGTTGGCCCAACCTCGTTTCACAGCTTTTCAACGGGCTCGCGCTCGGCGCCCTGCTCGCGCTGATCAGCTCCGGCCTGACCATCATCTACGGCACGCTCGGCGTGCTCAACCTCGCACACGGCGCGATGTTCATGATCGGCGGCTATGCCGGCTTCGTCGCCTATCAGTACACGGAGTCGTTCACCCTTGCCGTGATCGCGGGCTCCCTGTTCGTGATGCTGCTCGGCGTTCTCATGGAACGCGGCATCATCCGTCATTTCTATCATCGTCCGCACGAGGATCAGCTGCTCGTGACCTTCGGGCTCGGCATCTGTTTCGTCGAGCTCGTGCGCCTGATCTTCTCGAGCCAGTCGCAGCTGGTGCCGCCGCCGGCGCTATTCCAGGGCATCACCAATCTCGGCTTCATGTTCTATCCGACCTACCGCCTCGCCGTCGTCGGCATCGTCGCGATCGCCCTCGGCGCATTGTTCATCGTGCTCTACCGGACCCGGCTGGGCATGATTGTGCGCGCCGGCATCGAGGATTCGGTGATGGTGGATTCGCTTGGCATCAATGTCTATCGCGTCTTCATGGTGGTCTTCGGCATCGGCGCAATGGCCGCCGGCTTTGCCGGCATCGTCAACGCGCCGGTGGTGTCGCTGACACCGGGCATCGGTGACGACATCCTGGTCCAGACTTTCGTGGTGGTGGTGATCGGCGGCGTCGGTTCGTTCCCCGGCGCAATTCTCGGCGGCCTGATCGCCGGCGAGATCATCAGCGTCACCTCCATGTTCAACCCCGGCTATGCCTATGTGATGCTGTTTGCGGCGATGACGCTCGTACTCGTGGTACGACCGCATGGCCTGCTCGGCGTCCAGGGCCGCGAGTAAGCGATCACCTGATGCTCAAGCAACGCCCCTTCCTGATCGAAGCCCTGACTGCGATCGGCTTGATCGCAGCCCCCTTCGTGCTGCCTCATCTCGGGTTCGCGCCGAACACCGTGAACAGGATCCTGGTCTGGGGCCTGTTCGGGCTCGGCTTCGACATCCTGTTCGGCTTCACCGGCCTGCTCTCGTTCGGCCAGTCCGCCTTCTACGGCACCGGCGGCTTCGTCGCCGCCTACCTGCTGACCCGCGCGGGCTTCGGCAACGTGCTGGGCGCGCTGATCATCGGCATGATCGCGGCCGCAGCGACCGGCTACCTGATCGGCCTGATCGCATTGCGCCGCACCGGCATCTATTTCGCGATGATCACCGTGGCAATCGCGGAAGTGTTCTTCTTCGTCGAATTCAATCCACTTTCCGATTTCACCGGCGGCGAAAACGGCCTGCCCGGCGTGCCGACGCCGAGCTTCAATCTCGGCTTCATCTCCATCCACTTCACCAATGGCTGGTCGCTCTATCAGTTCATCGCGCTGTGCTATTTCGTCGGCGTTGTCATCGCCCTCAGGATCGTGCGCTCGCCGGTCGGCGCGGTTCTGAGTGCGATCCGCGACAATCCGCTGCGCGCCACGGCCGTCGGCCACAACATCCATGGCTACAAGCTGACCGCCTTCGTGATCGCAGCCGCTTACGCGGGCTTCGCCGGCGGACTGCTCGGCGTGCTCCAGGCCTTCATGCCGCCCGACGCCTTCACCTTCGACACCTCGGGCCAGCTCGTGATGCAGACGGCCATCGGCGGCAGGGGCACGCTGTTCGGACCGCTGGTCGGCGCAACCGTTTGGCTGTTCCTTCAGGACTTCCTGCAGTCCGCACTGGGCCTCGGCGCAGCCTGGAAGTTGGTGCTGGGTGTCGTGTTCGTGCTGCTGGTCTGCTTCCTGCGCGGCGGCATCATCGGCGGCCTTGCCGATCTCTACCGCCTCGTCTCGGGAAAGCGAAAGCAGACGGATGCGGAGATGGAGCAGGACGCCGCTGACACCGAGGCCAGGCTGCAACCTCCACCGGCGCCGATGCAGGCCAAGGAGGTCGAGCACCCCGCCTATTCCGGGCCGATCCTGAAAGCCACCGGCCTGACCAAGCGCTATGGCGGCCTCGTTGCCAACAGCGACATCGATTTCAGCGTCAATCGGGGCGAGCTGCGCGGGATCATCGGCCCCAACGGCGCCGGCAAATCAACCTTTTTCAAGATGCTGACCTGCGAGATCGCGCCGAGCTCCGGCCAGATCGTGTTCGAGGGCCGCGACATCACGGGATTGAAGGTCACCGAGGTTTGCCAGCTCGGACTGACCAAAAGCTACCAGGTCAACCAGCTCTTCACCGGGTTGACGGTGCGGGAGAACCTGACGATCGCAGCCCTTGCCGAACTGCGCGGAAAATTCCGGCTCGACCTGTTCCGCACGCTCGGCGGCGTCAAGGGCCTGACGGAGCAGGTGGCGCACACGCTCGCTTTGGTGAACCTGACCCGTCGTGCCGACACGCCCGTGTCCGAGCTCGCCTATGGCGAGAAGCGCAGGCTGGAAATCGGGCTTGCGCTCGCCACGTCGCCGCGCCTGTTGCTGCTTGACGAGCCGCTCGCCGGCATGAGCCCGCGAGAGCGTCTCGAGACCGTCAAGCTGCTCAAGTCGATCGCGCGCGGCCGTACCATGATCATCATCGACCACGACATGGATTCGCTGTTCGAGTTGGTCGAGCGCGTCACCGTGCTCCAGGAAGGCCGGGTGCTGGTCTCCGGCACGCCGGAGGAAATCAAGGCCAACGCCGCCGTCCAGGAAGCCTATCTCGGTGGCGTGCACGGAGAGATCGCGGCATGAGCCTGATCGAGGTCAACGGCCTGAACAGCTATTACGGGGACTCCCACATCCTGTTCGACGTCGCCATGCATGTCGAGCGTCACGAGGTGGTGGCGCTGCTCGGACGCAACGGCGCCGGCAAGAGCACCACGCTGAAGAGCCTTATGGGCGTCGTGACGCCGCGTAGCGGCAGCGTGAAATTCGACGGCATCGATATCGCCGGGCGCAAGAGCCACAGAATCGCGCAGGCCGGCATGCAGCTCGTGCACGAGGAACGCCGCATTTTCGGCAGCCTGTCGGTGGAGGAAAACATCGTCCTCGCCGGCATCACCGCGCCGAAACGCTGGCCGCTCGATCGCATCTACGAGATGTTTCCGCGGCTGAAGCAGCGGCGCAACAACCGCGGCACCGAGCTATCCGGGGGCGAACAGCAGATGCTCGCGATCGCACGGGCGCTCGTGCGTGATCCCAAGATCGTGCTGCTGGACGAGCCGTTCGAGGGACTCGCGCCCGTCATCGTCCACGATCTGGTCAAGGCCTGCCGCGAGCTCGCCGCCGCCGGCCAGACCATCGTGCTGGTCGAGCAGAACCTGGCGGCGACGCTGGCGCTGGCGACACGGATCTACATCATCAACAACGGACATATCGTGCACGAAGGGCCGGCGCGGGAGCTCAAGGCCCAGCCGGAGCTGCTCCAGCGCTATCTCGGCGTCTAGAGAGCGGCGATCATTCGCCTGGCGTGAGCGGCGAGCACCGCCGTGTCCTCCTTGCGCGTCTGCGCCGGCAGCAGCTCGATTCCGGCCCTGACCGGCATGACGTGCATGTGCAGGTGAAAGACCACCTGGCCGCTGGCCGGCTCGCTGAACTGCTGAAGGATGATGCCCTCGGCGTCGAACGCCTTCATCGCGGCAATCGCGATCCGCTTGGCGGTTCGGGCGACCGCGGCGAGGTCGTCATCCGCGATGTCGAGGATGCCGCGTGCCGGCGCCCGGGGAACGACCAGCGTGTGCCCGGGCGAACGCGGCATGATGTCGAGGAAGGCGAGGCTACGGTCGTCCCTGAAAACCTCGAAACAGGGGATCTCGCCACGCAGGATCTTTGCGAAGACGTTCTGATCGTCGTAGGGCGTCATGGACCCTCCTTGGTTGCGAGGCGCGATCTGACGCGCTCCTTTTCATTGACGCAAGCAAGCCAGCCGATCTATCCACGATGCTAGGCAGGATGGTTCCATTGGCGACAGATTTCGATCCAGGACACAGCATCGAGAGTGCGCGGCGCGTGCTTGCGGCACGGCTGCAATCGGCCGGCATCGAGCAGCCCGCCCTCGATGCGCGCCTGCTCGTCGGAGCTGCGCTGAGGCTTGATCTGACCGGGATGGTGACGCAGGCGGGCCGACAACTCGCGCCTGAAGAGGCTGCGCGGCTGGAAGCGTATGCGCAGCGCCGGCTCGCGCATGAGCCCGTCGCCCGCATTCTCGGCGCTCGGGAATTCTGGGGCCTGCCGTTCCAGCTATCCGAGGCGACGCTGGTCCCGCGGCCGGATACCGAGGCCGTGGTCGAACTGGCGCTCGAGATCTTTCATGGGCTTACGAATTCGGGACGGCGCCCGTGCATCGCCGATATCGGCACCGGATCCGGCGCCATCCTGCTCGCGCTGCTGCACGAAATTCCCGGCGCCGTCGGCGTCGGCACCGATCTCAGTCTGACCGCGCTCAAGACCGCCAGAGACAACGCCGCGGCTCTTGGCCTCGCCGACCGCGCCAGCTTCGTCGGCTGCTCCTACGCAGCGGCGCTCCGCGGCCCGTTCGACCTCGTCGTGTCGAATCCGCCCTATATCCCGTCGGCCGAAATTCCGAAATTGAGCATCGAGGTGCGCGAGCACGATCCGCACCTGGCGCTCGACGGCGGCAATGACGGTTACGACGCCTATCGCGCCCTGATCCCGCAGGCGACTGAACGTCTCGCTCCCGGCGGAGCACTGATCGTCGAGGCCGGACAGGGCCAGGCCCGCAATATTGAAACCTTGATGACGGCTGCCGCGTTGGTCGTGGACAGGCCGCCCAAGGCCGATCTGGCGGGCATCCCACGGGCGGTTTCGGCCCGGAAAATGCCCCCATAAAAGCCGGATTGGGCTGCAAAAAACCTCTTGGAATATCCCTTGGGAACGACTACCTTCCTATCAACACATCGGTGCCGGCCCCGTAGACCTACGGGCGAAAGCCGGGCTCTCGGGCGAGAGCTTACTGATAATGGTTCCAAGCCGCAGGTCCTGTTGAGCGCGATGGCCATTTGAGCTGCGCTGCTTACCGACCGCAACGTGAACGAAAGCCTGATATTGCGCTTGAAGACTTACGCAACAAAGCAGGGCTTGTTTCGGCAGGCGATATGAATGGGTTCGCTGGCGATGGATGCTGGCGGTGGGGAACGCGTCTTTTGTTGAACGCGACGGTCGACGAACATCGGCAGGGATCAATCCGCTCTTGCGTGCGGTTGCGCGCAAGCGATGTGAACCGCTGTCATCAGGTCACTCTCGGCAATCAGTAATGCGTGCAACCTTTAGGGCTGGAATTAAAGGCAGGACATGAGAAACGGTCAGAACAAGCAGCGGATGCGCAACCGCAACAATAATAATAACAATAACAACAATAATAACCGGCGCGGCCAGAACCCGATGACCCGGGTCTACGAGTCCAACGGACCTGACATCAAGATCCGCGGCACGGCTTCGCATATTGCTGAAAAGTATCTCCAGCTCGCGCGCGACGCGCGCTCCTCCGGAGACCCCGTTGCGGCCGAGAACTACTACCAGCATGCCGAGCATTATTTTCGTCTGATCGCGACGGCTCAGGAACAGTTCCGGCAGAACCAGCAACCGCGCGGCGACGAGCCCATCAGCAACAACAGCGGTGACGACGGCGAGGACGACGGCGAAAATTTCTCGAATTTCGGCCAGGAACCGGGTTTTGTCCCACAGCCGCCACCGCCGCCCTTCACCCGCGACCGCGACGGCCCGCGCGATCATCAGCCGCGTGATCATCAGCCCCGCGACAACCATGCTTATCAGCGCGACAACCAGCAGCCGCGCGAGCATCGCGAACGCGACCATCGTCCGCAGCCGCAATATCAGCCCCAGCCGCAACCGCTACCGCTGAACCAGCCTCAGCCCGTCGTCGCCGACGCCGTCAGCGTCGATCGTTTGCCTTCCTTCATCACCGGCCCGCAGCCGCAGGTGAGCGGTGGCGCGCCCGGCCAGGCCGGCTTCGAAGGTGGTGGTGGCGAGCGCTTTCCGCGGCGGCGCCGCCGCCCGAATGGCCCGCGCCCCGAGCGCGAAGCCGCTCCGGCCGCCTCAAGCGACGAAGTGGCTCCCGGCGAGTAAGCCTTTCGCCGGACATCTTGCGCCAGATGTCCTGACCCGAATCGTCCCGGCATGTCCGGGACGATTTGTTTTTAGCCGCGCGTCGCCGTCGTCGAGGATGGTACCAGCACCGGCTTCGCCAGTGATGGAATGAGCCGCGCCCGCTCGCGCTTGGCGGGGATCGCGCGGTAGACCTGCTTGGTCGCCTCGACGATGTGCACGCCGGCGAAGGGCAGCGACAGCGCCGCGCCGGCCCGCTCCCACATCTGTGCGGATTTCAGCACCCAGCCCCCGGCATAGGGCGGCATGAACAGCGCCTCGCCCCAGGCGGTCGGGGTGAACCAGGTCTGGCGCAACAGGTCCGTGATCTGCGAACGCGAATAGGGCCGGCCGTGACCGAACGGCGTGCTGTCGGTGCGGGTCCACACCCCGCGCCGGTTCGGGATGACCGCAATCACGCGACCGGACGGCGACAGCACGCGCCATGCCTCGCGCAGCAGCGCGGCCGGATCGTCCGACATTTCCAGTGCGTGGACCAGCAGGATGCGATCGACCGCGGCGTCGGGAAGCGGCAGCGAGAACTCGTCCACCAGCGAGGCAAGCGCCGGCCGTCCGGTGGGCCATTTCAGGACGCCCTGGGCCGAGGGCATGAAGGCGATGCAGCGCTCCGCGTCCTCGCGGAACAACCCGAGATAGGGCGTGGGATAGCCGAAGCCGAGCACCCGCTGGCCATCGACGCGCGGCCAGCGCTCCCGAATGCCGCGATTGATCATTTGCCGCGCCACAATCCCGAGGCGACGGGAGTAGAACTCGCGGAGGTCGACGACATCAATGGTCATGATCGCAATGTAACATGCACGAGGCGGCCCCCGCGCGCGGAATATTGCATTGCCTGCGCAACGTTAACGCCATATTTGTCTGACGGAGCTGAGCGCGATCGGAGATGACATGGCCGCCGAAATTCGTACTTTCACCTGTTTAAACGACAATTTCGGTTACCTCATCCACGATGTGGAAACCAAGGCGACGGCGTCGATCGACGCGCCGGAGGCCGGCCCCATCGTGAGGGCGCTCGAGCGCGAGGGGTGGCAGCTCACCGACATTCTGATCACCCATCATCATGGCGATCATGTCGGCGGGGTCGCCGAACTCAAGCAGAAATACAATTGCCGCGTCGTCGCGCCGCATGACAAGACGACGGAGATCGCAGACGTCGACCTGCGCGTCGCCAATGCCGAAATCGTCAGGGTCGGCAGCTTGCTGGGGCGCGTACTGGAGACGCCCGGCCACACGCTCGACCACATCTCCTATGTGTTCGACACCGACAAAGCGCTGTTCGCCGCCGACACGCTGTTCTCGATCGGCTGCGGCCGCGTGTTCGAGGGCACCTATCCGATGATGTGGGATTCGCTTCTGAAGCTGCGTGCCCTGCCCGACGACTTCAAGCTCTATTGCGGCCATGAATACACGGCCTCCAACGTCAAGTTCGCGCTGACCGTCGACCCCGACAATGCGGCGCTGCAGTCGCGCGCGGCGGAGGTGGCGAGGCTGCGGGCCGAGAACAAGCCGACCATTCCCGCGCTGCTTGGTGACGAGAAGCGGACAAACGTGTTCCTGCGCGCCGACGAACCCTCGATCGCAGCCAGGCTGCACATGAAGGGCGCGGATGCCACCGCGGTGTTCGGCGAGCTGCGCGAGCGCAAGAACAAGTCTTGAAGAACAGATCCTGACGGGAATCGATGCCGACCGCAGCCGAGATCATCGCGCGCCTCGAACTCCGCCCGCATCCCGAAGGCGGGCATTACCGAGAGACGTTTCGCGACCAGACCACCGACGCCAACGGCCGCGCGCGCTCGACCCTGATCTATTTTCTGCTGGCGCGCGGCGAGCGTTCGCACTGGCATCGCATCGATGCTGTCGAGAGCTGGCACTATTACGCCGGCAGCCCGCTGACCCTGCGGATAGCGCACGAAGGCTGCTCCCAGCACGAGGTACGGCTCGGTACGGACCTGTTGAACGGCGAGCGGCCACAGGCGATCGTGCCGGCCGATGCGTGGCAGACGGCAGAGACCACCGGCGAGTGGACCCTGGTCGGCTGCACCGTGGCGCCCGCCTTCGAGTTCGCGAAGTTCGAGCTCGCGCCGAAGGGCTGGGAGCCCTAAGGCCCTGTCGCTTCGGCTTGCGCCGGCAATGATGCTACCGCTTCCGCAGCAACATGTCCTTCGCCGCAATCAGGCCGCCGCCGGCGATCAGGATCGCGGCGATGGTGATGTTGGCGCTGGCATTGGCAAAGCCAGCGGCGATGAGGAAGCCGGTCGAGAGCAGCGGCGTCGCATAGGAGGCGGCGCCGAGCACGCCGATGTCGCCACGCTTCATGCCGATGTCCCAGGCGTAGAACGCAGCACCGACGGGACCGATGCCGAGCGCGATGACGGAGAGCCATTGCAGCGTCGTGTCCGGCCACACCGTGGTTTCAAGCAGTCCATGCATCAGCGCGGCGAGCACCGCGGTGGCGAGGCAGAATCCCGCGACCGCATCGGTCGGCACCGCCTTCAGTCGCCGCGACAACACCGAATAGATCGCCCACACGAACGCTGCGATGAAGGCCGCGGCCAAACCCGGCAATTGTCCCTGCGTGAAGCCCGAGGTGTTACCGGCGAACAGCAGCACGGTGCCGACGAGGCCGAGCAGGGCGCCAACGACGTGATGCACGGCAAGCCGCTCGCCCGGCAGAAACGACGAGAACAGCACGATCAGGAGCGGCCACAGATAATTCAGCAGGCCGGCTTCAGCCGGTGGCGCAAAGCGCAGCGCGAGGAAATACAGCGCGTGATAGCCGAACAGTCCGCCGACACCGACGATCCACACGACCAGCGGCTGACGCAGGCTTTTGGCCGCTGCGCCGCGGCCGATCCAGGTGAGCAGGCCGACGAGCCCGCCGATCGCGAACGTCATCGCGGCCAGCTGGAATGCCGGGATCTTTCCGGTCGCCACCGTCATCACTGACAGCAGCGACCACATCAGGATCGCGGTCAATCCGATCAGCGTTGCGGTGCGGGGAGTCATCGATCAAAGGCTCTGAGGACGTTTATGCCCGGCACAAGGCCGGGCATTTTCGTCCTCACTATCGCCTTGTCGCGACTGAAGCTACATATTTTGCCTCAGCGACGTTGCGCCAAGAGAATGGGCGCCATCAGGCCTGATATTGGCCGCCATTGATGGTCAGCGTCGAGCCGGTCATGAAGCCGGCCTCGTCCGCCGCCAGGAACACGACCGCACGTGCGATCTCTTCCGGTTCGCCGAGCCGGTTAACCGGGATCTGCGGGATCACGTTCTTTTCCAGGACGTCCTTTGGCACTGCCTGCACCATTTCGGTGTTGATGTAGCCGGGGCAGATCGCGTTGACGGTGATGCCGCCCTTGGCGTTCTCGAGCGCAAGTGCCTTGGTGAAGCCGATGTCACCGGCCTTCGCCGCGGAATAGTTGACCTGGCCAAACTGTCCCTTTTGGCCGTTGATCGACGAGATCGAAATGATGCGGCCGAACTTGCGCGCACGCATGCCTTCAATGATGGGACGCGTCATGTTGAACAGCGAACCGAGATTGGTATTGATGACGGCGTTCCACTGCTCGAGCGTCATCTTGTGGAAGGCGGTGTCGCGGGTGATGCCGGCATTGTTGACGAGCACGTCGATCGGCCCGACGTCCGCCTCGACCTTCTTCACGCCCTCGGCGCATGCATCGAAACTGCTGACGTCCCATTTGTAGACGGCGATGCCGGTCTCGGCCTTGAACTTCTCCGCCGCCGCGTCGTTGCCGGCATAACTCGCCGCAACCTTGTAGCCGGCCGCCTTCAGCGCTTTGCTGATCGCAGCTCCGATGCCCCGCGTACCACCCGTCACCAATGCAACACGTGCCATATCGTATTTCCTTCCCTTGGACTCTTCGGACGTTTCTGAGTGATCGTTTTTAAGTGCGGATTATGGGGGACGTTTGACGGACATCAAGAACAAAACGCCCGGCGTCGAGCCGGGCGTTTCTCTTTAGTCGAGGCTTGTACGGTTGCGAAGAATATTTGATTTGCAACCGCTGCCTTTTTAATCGCGTGCAACGCACTCAGTCACGTGTGCAGCGCACGCGCAAATGACGCGTCAACTATCTCAGTCGCGCGCCACACACATCGCGATACCCATGCCGCCACCGATGCACAGCGTGGCGAGGCCCTTCTTCGAATCGCGCTTCTGCATCTCGTGGAGCAGCGTCACCAGCACGCGGGCGCCGGAGGCACCGACCGGATGGCCGATCGCGATCGCGCCGCCGTTGACGTTGACCTTGGAGGTATCCCAGCCGAGGTCCTTGTTGACGGCACAGGCTTGCGCAGCGAAGGCTTCGTTGGCCTCGATCAGGTCGAGATCGCCGACGTTCCAGCCGGCCTTCTTCAGCGCGGCACGCGAGGCCGGGATCGGGCCCGAGCCCATGATCTTCGGATCGACGCCCGCCTGCGCCCAGGACACGATGCGCGCGAGCGGCTTCTTGCCTTCCTTGGCGGCCTGCTTGGCGGTCATCAGCACCACGGCAGCAGCGCCGTCGTTGATGCCGGACGCCGAGCCCGCGGTGACCGTGCCGTCCTTCTCGAAGGCGGGACGAAGCTTCGCCATCGCGTCGACCGTTGCGCCATGGCGCGGATATTCGTCGGCGCTGACGACGACATCGCCCTTGCGTCCCTTGATGGTGACGGGAACGATTTCGTCGTTGAATTTACCGGCCTTCTGCGCGGCCTCGGCCTTCTGCTGCGAGGCGACCGCGAACTCGTCCTGCTGGGCGCGGGTGATCTGCCACTGCCGCGCGACGTTCTCGGCGGTGTTGCCCATGTGATAGCCGTTGAAGGCGTCCCACAGACCGTCCTTGATCATGGTGTCGATGAATTCGACTGCACCCATCTTGACGCCGCCACGCAGGTACTGGGCGTGCGGAGCCATGCTCATGGATTCCTGGCCGCCGGCGACCACGATCTCGGAATCGCCGTTGAGCAGCGCCTGATAGCCGAGCGCAACGGTGCGCAGGCCCGAGCCGCAGAGCTGGTTGACACCCCAGGCCGGGCTCTCGACCGGAATGCCGGCATTGATCGAAGCCTGACGGGCCGGGTTCTGGCCCTGGGCGGCGGTCAGGATCTGGCCCATGATGACTTCGGAGACCCGGCCGGGCTCGATGCCGCCGCGCTCCAGCGCGGCCTTGATGGCAATGGCGCCGAGATCATGGGCGGGAAGGGTTGCGAACGCTCCGTTGAAGCTTCCGACCGGGGTGCGGGCGGCGCTGACGATGACGACATCGTCTGACATGGGCATCTCCTGGGTTGAATGGGGGCAGACGGGGCTGGGGAAACGGCTCGCCAGTCTCGGACGGCATCCTGTTAACGTCGTTGAGGCATGTCAATCGGCCGGTGGCCGAATTCATCCCGCAGCGCATTCAAAATAGCGTTCTTGGCGCTTTCGCAAGCACGTTTTTGCTGCCCGATTAACCGTGGCGCACAAAACGGTAGCGTGACCCCTTTGAAAATGCTTATTTTGTTGCGTTGCGTACTCTTCCCGCCCTGCGGCATAGCCCGTCAGGTTCCCGTTCTCCGCGCTTGCAAGTGAGAGCCCATGGCGAAATCAGACCAACCCACCACGATCAAGAAATACGCGAACCGCCGGCTCTATAACACCGGGACGAGCACTTACGTGACGCTGGAAGACCTCGCCGCCATGGTCAAGGATGGCGAAGATTTCCTGGTTTACGACGCCAAGACTGGCGACGACATCACCCGCTCCGTGCTTGCCCAGATCATCTTCGAGCAGGAGAACAAGGCCGGCCAGAACCTGCTCCCGACCACCTTCCTGCGCCAGCTGATCCGCTTCTACGGCGACAGCATGCAGATGGTGGTGCCGAAATATCTGGAGCAGGCCATCGCCTCGCTCACTCAGGAGCAGGAGAAGTTCCGCAAGCAGATCGCCACCTCGCTGTCGGGAACCCCGTTTGCGCCGCTGGAGGAACAGGTCCGCCGCAACATGGAGCTGTTCCAGCAGACCTTCTCGATGTTCAAGCCTTTCGCGCCCGGCGCAGCCCGCCCCGCGGGCTCCGCGGAGCCGGCGCCCGAGCCGGCCGCCGAAGCCCCAAAGGACAGCAATATCGACGATCTGCGCCAGCAGATGAAGGACATGCAGGAACGCCTCGAGCGGATGTCGAAGAAGGACGAGTAGGGGTTCCTGCCACGCGCTAACGCGCCTTGCTGCCACAACTCCGCCGTCGTACCGGCGAAGGTGGGGAAGCTACGCCGCCAGCTTCACTGCGTGGGCAAAGTCCCAATAGAGCTTGCGCGCGCGCGTGTAGAGCGGGCCCGGCTGCAGCTCGCGATCGTCGATGCGGATCACCGGCGCGACTTTTGCGAAATTGCCGGTCGAAAAGATCTCGTCGGCGGCGAGGAAGTCGGCGTAACGCAGCGTCTTCTCGACCACGGTGACGCCGTCGGCGCGAAGCAGGCTGACGACGCGCTGGCGGGTGATGCCGTTGAGGAAGGTGCCGTTCGGCACCGGCGTGTAGACCACGCCGTCCTTGGCCATGAACACGTTGGAATTGCCGAACTCCGCGACGTTGCCGAGCATGTCGAGCATCAGCGCGTTCTGGAAGCCGCGCGAGGCGGCCTCGGCAAGCGCGCGCGAATTGTTCGGATAGAGACAGGCGGCCTTGGCCTCAACCGGGGCGCATTCGGCGGTGGGCCTGCGGAACGGCGACAGCGTGATCGCGTTGCCGACCGGCTTTGGCATCGGCGCCTCGTAGATGCACAGGCACCAATCGGTGGTCTCGGGGTCGAACAGCACGCCGCCGCCCGCGCCGTTCCGCGCCCAGTACATCGGACGAACGTAGAGCTCGGCATTCGGCGCGAAGCGTGCGATGCCCTCGTTTGCGAGTGTCATCCAGGTTCCGGAATCGACCACCGGCTTCAGGCCAAAGTTGATCGCGGATTGATTGGCGCGGGCGACGTGGCGGTCGAGATCAGGCGCGACGCCTTCGAACGCCCGCGCGCCGTCAAACACGACCGAGCCGAGCCAGGCCGCATGCGTGCGCGGGCCCATGATCGGCACATTGCCGTCGTGCCATTTGCCCTCGAAGAAGGTCCAGCTCGGCGAATATTCGATGGGCTTTTTGATCTCGGCCATGACCGGCCTCTCCCTTGGCGTGGTGCCGCATTATAGCGCCACTATTGGGCGCAATTTCTAAATGATTCCCTGCGGGAAAATGGTGAGTTACCCTCCCGCGAGGGGAAAGGAAGCACCATGCCGCTCGATCCGCTCGCAAAGCGCTTGTTGACCATGATGGCTGCGGCTGCGCCGCAGGCACGGAGCCGGCCGAGCGTGGAAGCACGGCGGCAATCATTGGCAAAGCTGATGCAGTTTGCGCGCGCCGATGCGCCTGACGTGCCGACGTCCGACGGCGTGCTGCCTGGTCCCGGCGGCGCGCTGCCCTATCGTCTCTATTCACCCGCAGGCGCCGATGATCGCGCGCCCGGCTTCGTGTTCTTTCACGGCGGCGGGCTCGTTGCCGGCAGCATCGCCACGCATGACCGCATCGCGGCGGCGTTGGCACATGCGACCGGTTGCCGCCTCGTCTCGGTCGATTACCGGCTGGCGCCAGAGCACAAATTCCCCGCCGCCGTGGACGATGCGATTGCTGCCACCGAATGGGTGGCGCGCGAGGCCGCATCGCTCGGCATCGACGCCGGGCGTCTGGTGCTCGGCGGCGATTCCGCCGGTGCAACGCTCGCTGCGATCGTGTGTCAGGAGGCGGCGCAGACAGCTGGTCTTTCCATCGTCGCGCAATGCCTGATCTGCCCGGTGCTGGATTTCGAGGAGGCCTCGCCTTCGCGCGAGGCGTTCGCCGAGGGCCACCTGATCGACCGCGTCACGATCGAAGCCGATCTCGCCGACTATCTGCCCGAAGCCTTGGACGCTGCCGATCCCCGCATCTCGCCCTTGCGCGCGACACGGCTTGCGGGCTTGCCGACCGCCATCATTCACACCGCGGAGTTCGACCCGATGCGCGACGAGGGCAATGCCTATGCCCGCAAGCTGCTCGCTGCGGGCGTCACGGTCGAGCACGTCTGCCACGAGGGCATGGTCCACAATTTCCACGCCATGGGCGCAATTCTGCCGCAGGCGCAGCTCGTGCTGTCGCAGATCGGTGAGCAGGTCAGGCGGGCGGTGGGGACGTGAAGCACCTGGTGTTGCCGCCTCCCGCAACGGGAGAGGAAAGAGAATGCCTCACGCTCTTGCCCCGATGACGGAACGCGCCGCCGCGACGTAGTTTGGCCAATGCGCATCCGCATAACGCTCGGCCTGTCGCGCGCAGGTGATTTCGGGCGCATGCGCAGCTGCGATCATGCGCGCAAAGCGCTCTTCGGCGACCGTCACATCATCGGCCGCGGTCGAGGGCGCGGCTCCAGCGGCGGTCGGCGCAACGGCGAGTCCCGCCAGTCCGGCGAGCAGGATGCGGCGTGACGTGTCCATGGCTGTCGTTCCCTCTTCATTGCACTTCGATCGTGACCGGCGAATGCATCGCCATGGCGGCGGCAGGGTACCGTGACGCTTCCGTCCAGTCCAGCAGCTGGGGCAGTGTGGTCAGTCCGGCACCGGCACGTCGAACGTGTTCAGCGTGACCGACACCATGCAGTAAACGCCGACGAGATAGGACAGTTCGGCCGCACCGTGCTCGCCGAATTCCTTGACCGCGGCCCGATAAGTCAGTTCCGGCAGCACGCCGCCGCTGACCAATGCGGACGCCACGTCGTAGGTGACGGCTTCCTGCTTGGTGAGATCGACCGGCCGCTGTCCGGCGACGATGGTCGCGAGCTTCTCGTCGGAGAGGCCGCGCTGCTCGGCAACCAGCACATGCGCATAGAGCTCGTAGCCGGAGCGGAAATGCGAACCGGTGACGAGGATCGCGACCTCACGCACCGGAGCCGGCAGCAGCGGGTTCGCCGCGATCGCCTTGACCAGCTCCCACACAGGCTTGCCGAAGCGCGGCTCGCGGATCCATGGATTCCAGGGCCCGAGCAGCGCGCCGTCGTCGCGCATGTTCACAAAGCCCTTGAAGTGGTCCTTGATGCCCGCTCGCATGTCGTCATAGAGCGGCTTCTGTTCGGCACTCAGGTCTTTCGGATCGAGAATGGGAAGGCGCACGGCAGGTCTCCTCGTTAAGAAGCCGCGAAACTCGCCCGCAGGCGCTCGCAAGGCAAGTGAAGTTGCCGTGACATTCGGTTTGGGGCGAGCCGATGGCGTCGGTTACGATGCTTCCGGCCGCACCAGCGGCTCGCCCAGCGTATGCATCAGCCGGTTGGCCCAGCCGAAGATCGCGGCCGACAGCACCAGGTCGAGCTGCTCAAGCTCGCTCAGCCCGGCCTCGCCAAGTGCGTGCGCATCGTCTGCGCTCGCTTCGATCGGAGTCGTCGAGAGTTTTGTAGCGAAATTGAACAATGCCTGCTGGCGCGTCTCCAGCGTGGCATCGCGCTCGTCGGCAAAGATCTCCTCGACGACCTCTTTGCGCCCGGAGTAATTGATGAAGCGTGAGGCGTGCACGGCGGCGCAATAGATGCAGCGGTTGACGACCGAGGCACTCAGCGCGCCGAGCTCGCGCTCCGCCGGGGACAGGCCGTCCTTGCCATACATAATGAGGTTGAACAGCGGCGAGCGCACCGCGAGCGACTCCGGGTCATGCGCCAGCGTCAGCACGTAAGGCGAGACGCCCTTGTTGGAGGGGGTGACCTTCATCGCCGCGAGCTGCTCGGGCGTTGCCGAGGCGAGCTCGACTGGCGTGACATAAGGCGACCAGGTCGGGACCGTGGTGGTGAAGCTATGGACGACCTCGCTCATCAGGCTTCGACCTCTTTCAGGAGCCTGAGGCCGGCCAGGACCCGCAGCTGGTAGTTCACGAAGGCGCCAAGCTCGGACAGCCGCACGATATCGGCCTCGCTGACGCCGGCCACCTTCAGCGCCGCAATGTCCTGTCGCGTCGCCTCGCGCGGCGAAAGCGTCAGCAGATCGACGTGGCGGGCCATGGCATCGTGAAGAGGATCGCCGCACACACCGCCGGGCCGGGTGAGCACGGCCAAATCAAGATCGCTCGAATGCGCCAGGTAGGATTCGTAATGCGCGATCAGCGCCCCGTCGCCGACATGACGGCACATCCGCGCCGCGAGTGCCGCCCGCAAGCCGTGGCTCAGACCGCCGGGCTCGCGCGGCAGCAGCACCGCGTCATGGGCCGCTTCGCTGAGGCGCAAAATCTCGGTGCGGGCGTTCAGAGCGTGGCCGAGCCGCGACGCCGCGGGCACGCCGACAATGGTTTCGATCAGCGTGGTCAAGCATTGCTCCGCGAGCTCTGTGGATTGGCGACGTCCTCGACGGCGAGCGCCGGCGGCTGCGCCGTATCGAGAAACGCCGACAGGGCAGCCTCGATCGGCATCGGATCAAGGCCGCGAGCTTTCAGCCACGTGGGATCATAATAGGTCTGCCGGTAGCGCTCGCCGGAATCGCAGATCAGCGTGACCAGCGATCCGGTTTGACCGGCGCTGCTCATCTCCGAGGCAATGCGGCACAGCGCCAGGAAATTGGTGCCGGTCGAGCCGCCGACTGGCCGGCGGAGCCGGCGCGACAGCACGTTCATCGCTGCGATCGTTGCGACATCCGGGATCTTCATCATGCGATCGACGACGCCCGGCACGAAGGAGGGTTCGCAGCGGGGCCGACCGACGCCTTCGATCAGCGAAGGCCGCTCGCAAACATGGGAGCGGTCCTGCGAGCGGAAGCAGTCGAAGAAGGCGGAATGCTCGACATCGGCAACGCAGAGCCGCGTCGGGTACTGGCGATAGCGCAAATAGCGTCCGAGCGTGGCCGAGGTGCCACCGGTGCCCGCCCCCATCACGATCCAGTCCGGCAACGGACGCGTCTCGCCCTTCAATTGCGTGAAGATCGATTCGGCGATGTTGTTGTTGCCGCGCCAGTCGGTGGCGCGCTCGGCGAAAGTGAACTGGTCCATATAGTGGCCGTTCAGGCGGGCGGCGAGCGCCGCCGCTTCCGCATAGAGTGCACGACCGTCATCGATCAGATGGCAGTTGCCGCCATAATGCTCGATCGCGGCGATCTTCTCCGCCGATGTCGTGCGCGGCATCACGGCATAGAAGGGCACGCCGATCATCTGTGCGAAATAGGCTTCCGACACCGCGGTCGATCCCGACGAGGCTTCCACCACGGGCGTGCCTTCGCGGATGTGGCCGTTGCAGAGCGCGTAGAGGAAGAGCGAGCGCGCGAGCCGGTGCTTCAGGCTGCCGGTCGGATGCGTGGACTCGTCCTTCAGATAGATGTCGATGCCTGATAGCGCCGGCACGATCAGCCGGATCAGATGCGTGTCGGCGGTGCGGCACTGGTCGGCCTCGATCGCCGCCACGGCCTCATCGACCCAGCCGCGCCGATAGGCCGGTCCGGCCGGATTGTGGTGGCGAAAGGGGTTCGGCTCCATCGACATGACCCTCAACTTCTCATAATGCCTATTGCACATCAAGAAATATTGTTCATTCTATATTCGCATAATGCGGGCACCAGACCATGAACCAGGACGTTATCGACATTCGCCTTCTCGAGGCCTTTGCCGCCGTGATGTCGGCCGGCAGCATCACGGGTGCGGCACGGTTGCTCGGCCGTTCGCAGCCGGTCACGACGCGTCAGATCCAGGATCTCGAGGCTGACGTCGGCTATCTCCTGTTCACCCGGAATGGCCCGCGCATCAGCCCGACGCCGAAAGGCGTCTTGTTTCATGCCGAGGTCGAGCGGCTTCTGATGGGCCTGAAGCACATCCGCCAGCGCGCCAACGCGATCGGCGCGGGTGCGCTTCCCGTGCTCAGCCTGGCGGCGATCCCGGCGCTGGCGGCCGGCTTCGTCCCGGCTGCGCTCGCAGCGCTCGAACGCGAGTTGCTACCAAGCCAGATCCACGTGCAGGCGCTCTCGGCCGAGAATGTGGTGCAATCGGTGCTGTCGCAGTCGGTCGATTTCGGTCTTGCGAGCCTGCCGATCCAGCATCCCGGGCTCGACGTGCAGTGGGTCTGCGAGGTGCCGTGCGTTGCGTGCCTCGCGTTGGATCACCCGCTGGCGAAGAAGAAGGTCATTCGCCTGAAGGACCTTGGTGGCGTCCGGCTGCTGACGATGGCCAACCCCTACCGGCTTCGCCGCCGCGTGGAGGAGGCGCTGGAGCGTGAAGGTGTCGTGCCCGCTGGGGTCATCGATACCAACGCTTCCCTGACGGCGATTGCCATGGCCAAGCAGTCGCTCGGCATCGC
This sequence comes from Bradyrhizobium sp. CW1, assembly GCF_023100665.1. Classification (NCBI taxonomy): domain Bacteria; kingdom Pseudomonadati; phylum Pseudomonadota; class Alphaproteobacteria; order Hyphomicrobiales; family Nitrobacteraceae; genus Bradyrhizobium; species Bradyrhizobium sp. CW1. The sequence goes on along the minus strand of NZ_CP064684.1, from coordinate 443,181 downwards.
CGTGGTCGAGCCGGTGCTGACGTCCAGCCTGCCGGTTGAAGGCGTCGTCACCCGGCCGTTGGACGTGTCCATTTCGTTCCTGTTCGCCGCGATTGCGCCGACCGGGCGCGAGCCGACGCCAACGGTTGCCGCACTCAACGGCGCACTGCGCGCCGCGGTCGCGCTGATGCCGGGCGCAAGGCTGCATAGCGGCGCCACCGCGCTAGCCGAGGCCGGCGACGAAACCAGTCAATTCGAGAAAGCTTCCTCATGACGATGACACCTGGTGCGGCGGGCCTCGGGGCACTTGAAGCGCGCCTGAAGCAGGATCTGGCCTGGCTCGAACTGCCCGCCAAGTCATGGGTGCCCCGCCGCGTCGTCGATGGCGAGGGTGTCTTCGACGTCGTCATCGTCGGTGCCGGCATGGCCGGCCTTGTCGCCTCCGCCATGCTCAAGCGTCTCGGCGTCGACAACCAGCTCGTGCTCGACCGCGCGTGCGCAGGCGAGGAAGGTCCCTGGGTCACGTTCGCGCGGATGCGGACGCTGCGCTCGCCCAAGGAATTGACCGGCCCCGCGATGGGCATGCCGGCGCTGACCTTCCGCGCCTTCTACGAAGCGCAATATGGCGAGCAGGCGTGGCAGGCGCTCGACCGCGCGCCGCGCACGGTATGGATGGATTACTTGATATGGTACCGCAAAGTGCTGGGCCTGCCGGTCCGCAACGGGGTCTCGGTTGCGCGTATCCACGCGCGCCCCGATGAATTGTTCGCTCTCGACATCAGCGAGAGCGGCACGTCGCGACACATTCTCGCCCGGCATGTCGTGCTGGCGACGGGGCGCGACGGCCTCGGCGGCGCTTACGTGCCGCCGCTCGCCGACGGCATCGACCGGCGCTTCTGGGCGCATTCCGCCGATCCTATCGACTTCGAAAAGCTCCGCGGCAAGCGCGTCGCCGTCGTCGGCGCGGGCGCATCCGCGATGGACAACGCGGCGATGGCGCTGGAGTCGGGCGCCGCGCGCCTCGACCTCTTCATCCGGCGCGCGGACATCCCGCGCGTCAACAAGTTCACCGGTATCGGCAGCCAAGGGGTCGTGCACGGCTTTGCCGGCCTGACGGACGACTGGAAATGGCGCTTCCTCGATCACACGCTGAAAGCGCAGACGCCGCCGCCGCGGCAGAGCGTGCTGCGCGTCTCCGCCTATCCGCAGGCGCATTTCCATCTCGCAAGTCCGATCGATGATCTCGTCGTCAAAGAGGATCATCTCATGGTGACGACGCCGAAGGGCCGCTATGCGACCGACTTCATCATCTTCGGAACCGGCTTCAAGGTCGACCTCGCGTTGCGCGACGAGCTTGCCGCGTTTGCGCCGCATATCCGCTTCTGGAGCGACCGCTTCCCGACGCCTGACGGCATGGACAATGCGGAGCTGGAAAACTCGCCCGACCTCGGCGACAGCTTTCAGTTCCTGGAGAAGCAGTCAGGCGCCTGCCCGATGCTGGCACGGCTGCACTGTTTCAACTATCCGGCGACGCTGAGCCACGGAAAGCTTTCCGGCGATATTCCCGCGATCAGCGAGGGCGCCGACCGGCTCGCGCGCGGCATCGTCCGCCGCCTCTTCGTCGAGGATCGCGAGATTCATTTCGCCAACCTCAAGGCCTTCGCAACGCCGGAACTCGTTGGCGACGAATGGCAGGATGCCGACGCCACCCATCAACTCGCCGAATAGGCGCAACCGGACAGGCAAGCGAGAGATGCAGACGAACAGGAAAGCCATCGTGGCCGCGGTCGCCGGCAACGCAATGGAGTGGTACGACTTCACCGTGTTCGCGCTGATGACACCGGTCATCAAGAACCTGTTCTTTCCGGTCGACCCGAAAATTCCGGGCAGTGAGATCAACGCGCTACTGCTGACGACCGCGCTGTTCGGCACCGGCTTCTTCATGCGACCGATCGGCGGCCTCGTGCTCGGCTATTTCGGCGATCGCAAGGGGCGGAAAGCGGCGATGACGCTCGGCATGGGCATCATGGCGCTGTCGGTCGCGCTGTTGGCATTGACGCCGACCTACGCCACGGCCGGCATTGGGGCACCCCTGATCGTGCTGCTGGCGCGGCTGTTACAGGGCTTTTCGGTCGGCGGCGAGTTCGGTACCTCGACCGCCTATCTGATCGAAGCGGCGCCTCCCGGCCGCACCGGCTTCTATGGCTCGTGGCAGATCGCCGGCCAGCTCATGGCCAACGTGCTCGGCGCAGTGCTGGGCGCCGCCCTGACGCTGACCTTCACGCAGGAGCAGCTTGCCGCCGGCGCCTGGCGTATTCCCTTCTTCGTCGGCCTCGTGATCGTTCCGATCCTGCTCTATATGCGCGCCAGCGTCATCGAGCCCGAAGCGTCCCGGCGCAGCATGGCGACGGTGCACAAGGAGGATTTCATCGCCGCGCTGAAGAATCCCGGCCGCAATTTCCTGATCGGCATGGGCATGGTGGTGGCGAGCGCCGTGTCGTTCTACGTCACCTTCGGCTACACCGTGACGTACGCCAAGGAGGTGCTGAAGCTGCCGCTGATGCAGAGCTTCCTGGTTCAGATGATCGCGGCGATCGTGATGGTGATCGTCGTCCCCATTGCCGGCGCCATCTCCGACCGCTACCCGCGCAAGCCGCTGCTGCTGGTCTCGCTCATCGGCTATTTCGTCTCGCTCTATCCGCTCTATAGCTGGGTGATCTCCGAGCCGTCGATCGCAAAGCTCCTGGTCGCCCAGGTCGTCATCGGCTGCTTCAGCGCCTTCTTCCTCGGCGTCTACTGCACCACGCTGGTCGAGCTGTTCCCGATCCGGGTCCGCTCGACCGCGCTTGCCATCGTCAACAATGTCGCGGTGCTGGTATTCGGCGGCTTTGCCCAGTTCTTCGTGACATGGCTGATCGCGCTCACCGGCTCCCCGTTGGCGCCGATCTTCTATGTGATGATCGGCGTCGGCCTCGGGCTGATCGCGGTGATCGCGATGCGGCCGGAGGACGCCGGCCGGGAGCAGGTCGCGGACGGCATCGTCGAACAAGCGTTGTGAGGCCGCTCAAAACTCCAGCGGCGCGTTGTCGACGACTTCCTTCATCACGAAGAAGGTGCGGGTCTGGCGCACGCCGGGCAGCGCGATCAGTTGCTCGCCGTGGATACGGTTGAAGTCCTCCATGTCGCCGACGCGGATCTTGAGGAAATAGTCGAAGTCGCCGGCGACGAGGTGACAGTCGAGCACGAATTTCAGCCTGGTGATCGCCTGCTCGAAGATCGCAAAGCTCTCCGGCGTCGAACGGTCGAGCACGACCCCGACCATCACCAGCGTACCCTTTGCCACCTTCTTCGGCGCGACGATGGCGCGGACGGCGGCGATGAAGCCGTGCTCGAACAGGCGCTGGGTGCGGCGATGGCAGGTGGCGGGACTGATGGCGACGGTTTCGGCCAGCTCGGCGTTGCTGAGCCGGCCGTTATTTTGCAGCAATCGCAACATCTTAAGGTCGACACGATCAAGACGAGCGGACATGGAAGAAGCTTCCGTTCTTAGTACCTAGTCCGAAAGGAATACCACACATCTCGTCCATTATCGCAAGATCATCCGCAATAGAGGCGCAATATTTGAAAGCACCTTTTTGCAGAGCGATGCTAGCATTTTTGGAGACATTAACGCCAATCGGGATGACCTGACGATGCTCGAAAAATTCGCGCGCTATCCGCTGACCTTTGGTCCGACGCCCATCGAGAAGCTGGAGCGGCTGTCAAAGCATCTCGGCGGCAATGTCGAGGTCTATGCCAAGCGCGAGGACTGCAATTCCGGCCTCGCTTATGGCGGCAACAAGCTGCGCAAGCTCGAATACATCATCCCCGACGCGATCGCCTCGAACGCCGACACGCTGGTCTCGATCGGTGGCGTGCAGTCCAACCACACCCGCATGATCGCGGCCGTCGCGGCCAAGATCGGCATGAAGTGCCGCCTGGTGCAGGAGGCCTGGGTGCCGCACGAGGACGCCGTCTATGACCGCGTCGGCAACATCATGCTGTCGCGCATCATGGGCGCCGACGTGCGCCTGGTCGACGACGGCTTCGACATCGGCATCCGCAAGAGCTGGGAGGACGCGATCGAGGAGGTGAAGGCGGCGGGCGGCAAGCCCTATGCGATTCCCGCCGGCGCCTCCGTGCACAAATTCGGCGGCCTCGGCTATGTCGGCTTCGCCGAGGAAGTGCGCAAGCAGGAAGCCGAACTCGGCTTCAAGTTCGACTACATCGTGGTCTGCACCGTCACCGGCTCGACCCATGCCGGCATGCTGGTCGGCTTCGCCGCCGATGGCCGCGCGCGAAAGGTGATCGGCATCGACGCCTCCTTCACCCCGGCGCAGACCAAGGCGCAGGTGCTCTCGATCGCACAGAACACGGCCAAGCTCGTCGAGCTCGGCAAGGATCTCGTCGCCGACGACGTCGTGCTGATCGAGGATTATGCTTATCCCGCCTACGGCGTGCCGTCGGAAGAAACCAAGGAGGCAATCCGCCTCACCGCGCGTCTCGAAGCCATGATCACCGACCCCGTCTACGAGGGCAAGTCGATGCAGGGCCTGATCGATCTCACGCAGAAGGGCTATTTCGAGAAGGGCGCAAAGATCCTCTACGCCCATCTCGGCGGCGCGCCGGCGCTGAACGGCTATGGATATGCGTTCCGGAACGGCTAGCGCGTCGGTGATGTGAGGCGGCGCGCACCTCCCGACGAGTGTCGTCCTGGCGAAAGCCAGGACCGATTACCCCGACTGCCAATTGTTGAAACACGCTGAGGCAGTCAGCGTGCCTTTTCCTACGGCCCGTGGCTATGGATCCCGGATCGGCGCTCCGCTTCGCTGCGCTTGTCCGGGATGACGGCGGAGGTGTGCCCGCGCCCTACCGCGTCCTGACGATCTGCAGCAGCTCGTCGCCGTAATGCTCGAGCTTCTTGTCTCCGATGCCGGGCACATTGCGCAGTTCGTCCAGCGTGGTCGGCCATGCGCGAACGATGCCGTCGATGGTGGCGTCATGCAGCACGACGTAGGCCGGCACGCCACGTGCGCGGGCAATGTCCGAGCGCCACGCTCGTAGCCGCGCGCGCAATTCAGGATCGACATCGCCCTGCGGCGCGTCGGCTGCCGGGGCCAGATCACCGCGGCGGGACTTGGCGCGGCTCGAACGGATCCGGACGCCGGGCGCCTCTTCGCGCAGCCACACTTCCGTTTCGCCCCGCAGCACGCCGCGCGACGAATCCGTCAGCTTCAGCGCGCCGAACGATTCGCTGTCACTCAGCAAATGTCCCATCGCCACGAGCTGCCGCAGCACCGTACGCCACTGCTTCTCGTTGAGCTCGCGTCCGATGCCGAAAACGGTGAGCTTGTCGTGACCGAACTGCGTCACCTTCTCGGTCAGGCGTCCGATCAGCACGTCGATGAGGTGCATCGCGCCGAAACGCTGCCCGGTGCGATAGGCACAGGATAGCAGTTTTTGCGCCAGCACCCTGCCGTCGCGCATTTTCGGCGGCGTCAGGCAATTGTCGCAATTGCCGCAGCCCTCGCCCATCACGATCTCGCCGAAATAGGCGAGCAGCCGCCGGCGCCGGCAGTGCGGCGTTTCGGCGAGGCCAACGAGCGCATCGAGCTTGCCAATCGAGACCCGCTTGAATTCGTCGGAGCCGCTCGACTCGTCGATCATGCGGCGCTGCTGCACGATGTCCGAGAGACCGTAGGCCATCCAGGCCGCCGACGGCTTGCCGTCGCGGCCGGCGCGTCCTGTCTCCTGGTAATAGGCCTCGATGCTCTTGGGTAGATCGAGATGCGCGACGAAGCGCACGTCCGGCTTGTCGATGCCCATGCCGAAGGCAATGGTCGCGACGATGACGATGCCGTCCTCGTTGAGGAAGCGGTCCTGGTTGCGCGAGCGCACGCTGCTGTCGAGCCCGGCGTGATAGGGCAATGCGGCAATGCCGGCGTCGTCGAGCGCCGCGGCGACCTCCTCGACCCGTTTGCGGGAGAGACAATAAACGCCGCCCGCATCACCTGCGTGACGCCCCCGGATGAAATCCTTGAGCTGCGACACCGCGTTGCGCTTGTCGACGATCTCATAACGGATGTTGGGACGATCGAAGCTGGAGACGAAGTGCGGACTGTCTGCAAGCTGAAGCCGCTCGACGATCTCCTTGCGGGTCAATTCGTCGGCAGTCGCGGTCAGCGCGATGCGCGGCACGTCGGGAAAGCGCTCGGCGATGATCGACAGGCCGACATATTCGGGGCGGAAATCATGGCCCCATTGCGAGACGCAATGCGCCTCGTCGATCGCGAACAGCGCCACCTTCGCCCGCGCCAGCAGCGCCAGGCAGCGCGGCGTCAGCAGCCGTTCCGGCGCGACATAGAGCAGGTCGAGATCACCCACGATCAGGCGCCGCTCGATGTCGGAGGCTTCCTGCGGGGTCAGCGACGAGTTCAGCGCGGCCGCGTTGACCCCGGCTTCGAGCATGGCGGCGACCTGGTCGCGCATCAGCGCAATCAAGGGCGACACCACGACACCGCAGCCTTCGCGCAGCAGCGCCGGCAATTGATAGCACAGCGACTTGCCGCCGCCGGTCGGCATCAACACCAGGCAATTGCCGCCGCCGGTGACGTGCCGGATGATCTCGCCCTGCGCGCCGCGGAACCCGGGCAGGCCGAACACCGAACGCAGCACCGACAGCGCATCGCGGCCCTGGGCCGGCGCAGGCAGCGGAGCGGTGGAAGGAGAGGACATGGGCATGTCGGGGTGAGGCCGTGAGATTCGTCACAAGGCCAGTCGCATGACCGCGCAGGCGTGGCAAGGCTGTTTGCTCCGCAGGACGCCGCCTTCCACCCTTCGTGGGAAGAAAACTTTCTTACGCCCCGATCCTCCGCAGCGCTTCCGCGACCGTCACGATCGGCATGTCGCGCCTCGCGGCGGCCTGCAGCGCATGGCGCATCAGGTCCGGCGTGCAGCCATACGGGCTCGGCGCGTTGGCGACGTCATGACCGTAGAAGATCAGCCATCCGCCGCTCTCGACCGCCTCGTCGAAATAGCCATCGACACCCGTCGTATTGATCTCGCGATCGACCAGGGGCGAGGCCCGCAGGAACTGGAGATCGATGACGTCGCGATTGACGCCGGGAAGGATGCCGCGCGCCGAGCGGAAGGTCTTGGCGAGCTGCGGCTTGCGCCACACCGACGCGATGCCATAGGGGTAAGCAAAATTTTCGAGCGTGATCGAGGAATCGATGCCGCGAAAATGGCTGCGGTTTCGCTCGATCTCGCGGGCCATGGCGGTCTCGTCGAGATTGACCGCACTCTGGTGCGAGAAGGTGTGGCACGCAATCTCGTGCCCCGCCCGGTGAAGCCGCACGATCGCGTCGTTCGACAGGCCGTGCCAATGGTCCGAGGGACGATCGACCAGGCTGCCCGCGAGATAGAAGGTACCGCGGCCGCCATGCTGCTCCAGAAGCTCGGCGCCCTCGCCTGCGGCGCTATCGGGGGCATCGTCGAAGGTGAAGCTCACCATGGGCGCATGCGCGGGCAGACGGTGCGGCGCGGCACGAAAGTGCCGGGCCAGCCGATTGCTCACGCGTCCCTGGAGTGCCGACCACACGACTCGCATTTCCTGTCTGCCCCGCCGTCACTGAAGCATTCGTGCGCCGCTCGAGGCAAGCTACACACTTCGTTAGTCCTAACGTCGATGCCGTCGTCCCGACCTAACGTGCAAGCACCGACGCGTCGGTCCCCGCGCCGAGATATTGCAGCCAGTTCCGGAACAATGCCGCCGCGGCGCTGCCCGCGGCAATATCGGCACGCAAATTCAGCGCGGGCAGCTCGTTGCTGAGCGCGGGGTGGCGCTGGTGCCTTGCCTGTTTCTCGAAGCGGACCAGCTTCTCTTCGGTCGAAGCGTCAAAATAGCTCACGGGCAGATGCGGATAATTGTCGCGCTCACGCGCGAGATAACGGCCGATGTCGCGCAGATATTCACGCTGAAGCGACAGCGCGTCATATTCCGGATGGCCCTGGAAGAACACGAATCGGCTGGCATATTGGCGGACGAAGGTATCGACGCCGGCCTTTGCCGAACGCGTCAGCACCTGGTAGCCGGCCTCAACGAGGTCGCTCTCGGCGATCTCGTTGAGACGCGAATGCGAGACCTTGAGGGGAGCGGGCGCGGCCCGCGTCAGCGGATCCCTGGTCACGGCTTCGCAGTCGAAAATGCCGTGACATTTGGCCGGCAGCGGCCGCCGTTCGATGCGGTCGAGATGCAGCACCGCGGCATGCGCAGCGAGGCACGACCAGATCGTCGAGCGCGTGTTGACCTTGGCCCAGTCGATCAGCTCGGTGAGATCGCGCCAATACGGTTCCTGGTCGAGCTCAGGCGCGATCGGCTCGGCGCCGGTCACGATCAGGCCGTCGAACCTGTGGCGTCTGAGCTCGGTGAGTTCCGAGTATTCGCTCTCGACATGCCATCTCGCTTCCGGCGAGCGCTTCACCGAAGGCAGCGAGAAGCAGTGAAAGCGGATGCGGCGCGGACCTGCTGCGGCTTGCAGCAGCTTCATGAATTGCCGCTCGGTCGCCTTCAGCGCCGGATCCGGCATGTTGTTGATCAACCCGATCGTGAGCTCGGTGCCGCCGGGCTCGCGCGCCAGATCGCCCGCTCCCGGCACCAGCGCCGGGCTCGATATAGCTTGATCCCTGTCGATCAGGATCGTCATCGGCGCAGCCGCCTACTCCGCGGCCTGGAGGCGCGCGGACGGGCAGGCCTTTTCCAGTGCCTGATCGAGGTCCTCGATGATGTCCTGGCAATGCTCGATGCCGATCGACAAGCGGATCGTTTCCGGCAAAACGCCGGCGACCCGCTGCTGCTCCGCCGACATCTGCCGGTGCGTGGTCGAGGCCGGATGGCAGGCCAGCGACTTGGCATCGCCGATATTGACGAGGCGCGTGATCAGCTTCAGCGCATCGTAGAAGGACTTGCCGGCTTCCATGCCGCCCTTGATGCCGAAGGTGAACAGCGACGAGGCGTTGCCGTCGAGATATTTCTGCACCAGCGGATAATAGGGACTGTCCGGGAAGCCGGTGTAGTTGACCCAGGCCACGCGCGGATCCTTGCGCAGGAATTCGGCGACCTTGCGGGCGTTTTCGCAGTGGCGCTCCATGCGCAGCGCGACGGTTTCGATGCCCTGGAGCAGCAGGAAGGCGTTGAACGGCGACAGCACCGAACCCATGGTGCGCTGATAGATGCTGCGCGCGCGCTCGATATAGGCTGTGCGGCCGAAGCGCTCGGCATAGACGAGGCCGTGATAGGAGGCATCCGGCTTGTTGTAACCGGGGAAGCGGTCGGCGTGCTTGGCCCAGGGGAAATTTCCGGAGTCGACGATGGCGCCGCCGAGCGTGGTGCCGTGACCGCCCAGAAACTTGGTCAGCGAATGCACGGCGATGTCGGCGCCGTAATCGAACGGCTTGAGCAGGATGGGCGTTGCAACGGTATTGTCGACGATCAGCGGCACGCCGTGGGCGTGGGCGACCTTCGCCAGTGCTTCGATGTCGCAGACATTGCCGGCGGGATTGCCGATGGTTTCGGCGAACACGGCGCGGGTGTTCTCGTCGATCAGCCTTTCGATTGCCTCGGGCTTGTCGCTCTCGGCGAAGCGGCCGGTGATGCCCTGCCGCGGCAGGATGTGCGAGAGCAGCGTATGCGTGGTGCCATAGAGCTGCGGCACGGAAACGATGTTGCCGCCGTGATCGGCGACGTTGACGAAGGCGAAATGCAGCGCGGCCTGCCCGGTCGCGACCGCAAGCGCGCCGACGCCGCCCTCGAGCTCCGCGATACGCTTTTCCAGCACCGCGCTGGTCGGATTGGCGATGCGGCTGTAGCGATAGCCTTCGGTCTCGAGATTGAAGAGCGCCGCGCCGTGATCGGCGCTGTCGAAGGCGTAGGCCGCGGTCTGGTAGATCGGCACGGCAACCGCGTGCGTGGTGGCTTCGGGCTCGTAGCCGGCGTGAATAGCGATCGTCTCGTTGCGCATCGTGCCACCTCCGCGTGGAGCGGGCCGCACTTATTGGCCTGTATGAGGCATGTGCGTTGTCCGCCGTCCCTCTGTTAGAGGCGGGTGGTAAAGCGGACAATAATTCGTCTAGAGATCGAGGAAGTAACCCTAACGGTTGTTGGGGAATTGGCTAAAATTCAAGTCAAATTGGATTAATGAAGTTTTGCGGTTGGCGGCAGCGAACACGCTGCACTCCCTTCTCCCCTTGTGGGAGAAGGTGGCGCGAAGCGCCGGATGAGGGGTCTCTATCCATACGGCCAAGCTTGCGTTAGCGGAGAGAGACCCCTCACCCGTCTCGCCGCTGCGCGGCGAGCCACCCTCTCCCACAAGGGGAGAGGGAAACAACTTCGCTGCCCTATCAGTCCATCTGTTCCCACAGCCGATGGGCGAGCACGCCGGCGCGCTTCTCGATCGCGGCCGCTGCATCGAGCGCGAGATCCTCGCGATAGCGCCCGGCAATGAGCTGCACGCCGATCGGCTGGCCATCGTGCAGCGTCACCGGCACCACGGCGCCCGGCAGGCCCAGCACGTTGATCGCGGAGATGAAGCGGATCTCGCCCCAGAAAATCTCGCGCACGCGCTGGGGGCTGACAGTGTCCTCGCGCGGGCTAGGCGTCGGCTTCACCGTGGTCGGTGCCAGCACCACCGGATACTCCTCGAAGAACAATTGCCAGGCGCGAATGTGGCCGTTGCGCGCGGCGGTCGCCTGCATCCAGGCCTTGAGGTCGAGCACGTTGGCCTTGGCTTTCATGCCGCCCCACGCCTTGTGGAAGTCTTCCGACGTCACCTTCAGCATGCCGGCCTCCTGCATCACCATCGTCTCGTTGGTGATGATGTCGCACCAGGTCTGCCAGACGCCGTCGATGTCGGGCACATCGACCTCGCTGACGCGATAGCCGGAACGCTCCAGGTGATCGGCGGCCTGACGCAACGCCGCCGCGACGTGCGGATCGACGTCCATGTCTTCAGGAATCCTGGCGAGCGCGACCTTGATCGGCCCCTTCGGCTTCGGCCCGACCAGCGGCGCCGGTACCCACCAGGGATCGCGCGGATCGCGCTGGCTCATCACCTCCAGCGCGAGCCTGACGTCGGCGACGTGGCGGGCGAGCGGCCCCTGCGCCGACATCAGATGCGCCAGCATCGGCCGCTCGGCGGTTGCGCTTGCGTTGAAGGCCGGAATACGTCCCTGCGTCGGCTTGATGGTCGCAACGCCGTTGCAATGCGCCGGCCAGCGCAGCGAGCCGCCGATGTCGTTGCCGTGCGCGATGGTGCCTATGCCGGCGGCGACCGCCGAACCCGCACCGCCCGAGGAGCCGCCGCAGGTGATATTGGGATCCCAGGGATTGAGCGTCAGCCCGTGCAGGGGATTGTCGGTGAAGCCGCGGAAGGAGAATTCCGGCGTGTTGGTGAGGCCGATGATGATCGCGCCAGCCTTCTTCAGGTTGCGCACCACCGGCGAATCCGACGGCGCGATGAGGTCCTTGTTGGCGGGGACGCCATTGAAGTTCGGACGGCCCTCGTAGTCGACGTTCTCCTTGATCGTGATCGGTACGCCGTGCAGAAGGCCGAGCTCGCCGCCCTTCGCGCGCCGCTTGTCGGCCGCATGCGCCGCGGCCAGCGCCTCCTCAGAGAGATCGACGACAACCGCGTTCAGTCGCGGATTGACGGCCCGCATCCGCTCGAGATGCGCCTCGACGGTCTCGACCGCCGAGATGGCGCTGGAGCGGATGGCGGCTGCGGTCTCGACCGCCGACCATTGCCAGGCCGGGCCTTTTGGGCGGCGTGGTGCCGATGATTTGCGCGGAGCTGCCTGCTTGACCGGCTTGGTTGCAGCCTTCGCGACCTTGCCCTTGCGAACGGCGCTTGTCTTGCTGGAGGTCTTCGCTGCTTTCTTCGCAGCAGATTTCTTCCTGGTCGCCGTCTTCTTCGCCACGTCGCATCTCCTCACATTGCGCCGCGGAAGTTATGGAGGTCACGCCACCGTGTACAGGCGCGTTTCTGCATGGCGCGACTTCACGACGCGTTGTGGCGGCCGAAGGCGCGCGAGAGACGCTCATGCACCTTTGGGGCTTTTCCCACGACGCATGTACTGGTTGAATGATGGAATAAACTGCGGCCAGGTTGCCGCATCGCGACCGGGTTTTGACGCCGCCATTTGGACAGCGGCAATTGGAGCGGACACGGGGCTGATGGCGGAGAGAGTGGGACTCTCCCCCTAAGGGGCTCGGAGACCCCTTGTTTACAAGTTTAACCTTCAAATTCAGGGATTCTTGAACGGCCGGTGCTACACCGAGGTGCTCCACCATGGCCACGAGCAAGATGCCAACACCAGTCAAACGACCGACCAGCGAATACTACTGGATCCGGAAGAAGGTCCCCCTTCGGTACCGGCCCCTCGTCGGCAGGAAGGAGGTCTGGAAAAGCCTTAAGACCTCTGATCCGCGCGAAGCCGCTAAAAAATGCGCGGCCGAGAGCACGCAGTTCGAGGCCGAGTGGGCGCACATGGCGAACGCCGCCGCTCTGGCCAACTTGCCGATCAAACCGCCCAGGTTGCCGGCGACGCAGGAGAGTTCGAATCCGGGTGCGGGAGTTGAACCCGCTCTACTTTCCCATCAGGACCTGCACGCGCTGCGCGGCGCCGCCCATGTCCGGATCCGCGACAGCCACATCTCCAACCCGCCATCGGCGGGCTTCGGCAGCGCCATCCTGCTTTCTGGGGACGTCGACGAATCCATGCGCGAATTTCTCGCCGAGCAAGGCGTGCAGACCACCGGCACCGATCTGGCTCGCTTCCGACCGCTGTACGAGCAGGCGCGCCGTGACGCGGTCGAAGATCTCAAGCGCGCCAAGCTCACCGGCGACTTCTCGCCGAACCCCATCCTGGCGAAGCTACCGCCCCGTACTGTGCCGAAGCTCGACTTGGTGAAGGCGTTTGAGGAGTACGTCGAGAAGGGCGGACTCAAGGGTGGCAAGGACGGCCCGACCGCGAAACGGTGGCGGCCGAAGATCCGCGACTTCTGCAAGTGGATCGGCCATCGCGACTTGACGCGCATGACCTCGGACGACGCCTACGCCTGGGCCGACCATCTGATCGATCGGGGGTACAATCGCAATTCGGTTCGACTGGTTTGGATCGCTTCGCTCAGTGCTACCGCCGGTTGGCTAATCGAGCGCCGCCGGCGAGGTGCACACAACCCGTTCCGCGGCATCGTCATTCGAGATGCGGTTGAGAATAAGCCCGGCGAACCGTTGCCGCCTCCGCGTCAGAAGGGATTCTCCCAGGCTGAGGCGAAAAAGATCCTCACAGCGACGCTCTCGAGCTTCTCGGCCATGATCTCTCCGGAGAAGCGTGCGGCCAGGCGCTGGCTCCCATGGCTGTGTTGCTATTCCGGAGCCCGCGTCAACGAGATCACATCCCTTCATCCCGCTGACGTTCAGGCGGACAAGGTATCTGGACTCTGGTGCATGGTCATCAAGCCATCGCTTGAGAAGACTTCGCAATGGCGTACGGTCCCGATTCATAGTCACCTCATCGAGCAAGGCTTTCTGAAGTACGTCGAGGATCGCAGGAGACTAGCCAAGCCGCTTTTTTACGACCCCGCGCGCGGACGTGGCGGCAAGATCGCGAACCCGCAGTTCAAGAAGACCGCGGAACGGATCGCAGATTGGGTACACTCGCTCGGGATCCACAACGTTCAGCCGAATCATGCATGGAGGCATTTGTTCAAGAGCGTCGCTCGTCACGTGAAGATGGACCGCGAGGTCGAGGGCTTCATCATAGGACACCGGCCCAAGGATTCGAACGCGAGCAACGACTACGGCGACCGCTGGGTCGCGACAATGTCCGCCGAGGTCGAGAAGTATCCGAGGTTCGACATTCCCGCCCTGAAGGCTCCGACCGCGCCACACAAGCGGCGCCGTCGCACCAATTTCGAAGTCGCCATCGCGAAGGCCGCAAAGGAAGAGCGCAAGGCAGCACGTGCGACGCGGGCATCCGATGCTGGATAGGTGACCGAGACCAGGGAGGGGGTGCTGGAGAGAGTGGGACTCCCTCCCCCCAAGCCGCGATTGCAGGAAAACCGCCGAAAACAAGGATTCCAAAAAAGCCGGTCGAGTTTTTGTGAGCACCGCTGTGTACCACCGGCTCGTCGGATTCGGCCGTCAATCTCAGGCGATTTCGAGGTCGCGAGTGCCTGACCGATCTCGACGGTCTGGCCGACCTCAACGAGGTGTTTTGCGTCGGCACGCGAAAGCGAAGATCGCTCTCGAGGCCTGATGGCGCCGACGAAGCTACGCTCCGGTGTCTCGGCATCCTAATGCGCGTGCGACCAGGACCGGCCGTCAGCTTGCCGGATTGCGCGCCGTGACGATCCACGTCGCGCTGTCGATCATCACCGACAGCTCGCCGGGGCGGCTCGCGAAAGCGGCACGAACCGCGGCCGAGGCGCGGGCGCGGATGTCATCGGGCTGATCGGCGAGCGCGCGCGACAGCGGGCCGACCTCCAACGTCATCTTCACCGCGTCATCGATCGCCGCGTCCCGCGTCGCGCCCTCGCCAAACGGGACGGAAGCATCGAAGGGCGCGATAGCGATATTGGTGAACCCGGCCGCCGTCAGGATCCGACCCACCCGCCCCCGGTCGCCGAACGAGAATGGACCGGGCGCTTCGGGATCGGGCGGCGCCGTCGGCGGGACGATACCTTTGATCGCGCCCATCGGCAGGCGCATCCAATCGTTCTCGGTCGCGCCACGCCAGCAGACGAAAGCGACCCGGCCGCCCGGCCGGAGGGCGCGGCGCATATGCGCGAACGCCCCTGTCGGATCGTCGAAGAACATCACTCCGAAACGAGAGAACAGGATGTCGAACGCGCCCTCGGGCAGCTCGGCGCTGCTGGCGTCGGCCACCCGGAACAGGGCCGGCGTATCCTGGGCCGCAAGCGCGCGCGCTCGGCGGATCAGCGGTTCGGATATGTCCACGCCAAGCACTTGGCCCCCCGCGCCGACGCGGGCGGCCAGAGCCAGACTCGACGCGCCCGCGCCGCAGCCGGCGTCCAGCACGCGGTCGCCCGTCGCGGGCGCGGCGGCTTCGATCGCGGCCTGGCCGAACACCGCCAGCCTGGCATCGAGCCGGGCCTGGTGGGCGACCCAGCGCTCCCCGCTTTGGCCATTCCAGTCGGCGACCTGATCGGCATTGTGCTGTGCCATGACATATCCTTGTTCTGGCCCGGTCACTGGGCGCACTGGCGACCGCTGGGGACTTCCGAGACGATGCAGTTCATCCGGCGATAAGCGAAAGATTACGGCTTGCGCGCGTCTGCCTTCTGAAAGTCGTCCTGATGCGCGCGCACGAAGTCCTCGATCGACATCGGCGACACACCGGTCAGCAGGTTCACATCGTCCGAGGATCGGTCGTATCGGCCGTCCCGGTGCAGCAGTGCCATCGACTCCAAGTGCGCGACCACGTGTGCGGATGCGCCAATGGATCGCAGGCTCTCCAGCCACGGTTCCAATGGAATGTTCATGTAGGTGATTGGACGCCCCAAGACTCTTGTGAAATCTTCGGCGACCTCGCGAAGAGTCTCCGCACGGGGACCGGTCAGCTCGTAAACCTTTCCAAGGTGAGACTCGGGATTCGCCAACACCTCTGTCACGCACCGCGCAACATCGTGGGCGGCGATTGGCGACGTCTTTCCCTCTCCGAAGGGCAACATCAGCGCGTCCCGAGCGGTGACCGTCGGAACGGCAAATCGCCAGAAGAACGCGTCCATGAAGGCGGTGGGACGCATCGTGACCACCGGCAAGCCGCTCCACCGCAAGACCTGCTCGGCCAGCCAGTGCTGCTTGTGCTGCGGGCTGCGCGCAGTCTCGCGGATACTCATCTCCGAGACCGTCATCTGCGACATGTTGACGAATGCTTCGACGGCATGGTGCCGGGCAACCACCGCCACGTTCGTCGTAGCCTCGAGATACTTCTCGTTGACCGACATGCTGAAATACAGGCGCTTGCAGCCATCGACGGCGCGGTGCACCGCGTCCAGGTCGAGCAGATCTCCGACGATCACCTCGGCACCAAGTGCCCTCAGCGAATCCGCCCGGCCGTCATCCTGGCGGACCATGGCGCGCACCTTCAGCCCGCGCTCCAGCAGAGACTTCGTCACGCTCGGTCCGATCGCTCCAACTTGGCCAGCGGCACCGGTGACGAGGATGGGATGGGAGTGTTTCATGTCAAAGTTTCCTTCAGAGCGATACCGGAGCTCCCGCCGGTGACGGGAATGGTGTGACCGGACAACTTCACTGGCGGCTCCTGGAATTGATGTTGAATTGGCTGAAGGGGCTGTTCGAGGCCGATCACCTGGTAGCGAGGCTCGGCGCGTCTCACGACGCCACCATGCCGGCGTGAATCCCCTCGACGACCGCGGCGGGGTGGGTCAGCGGGATCATGTGTGCAGCCCCGGGGACAACGACCGTGCGGGCGTCGAACGCTCCCGCGAGCAGACGGCTCACCGACCGCGGAGCGGCCGACGTCCGCTCGCCGACGAGCACCGAGGTCGGCACCGCGGTCGAGGTGAACTCGGCGAGCGTGGTCCGATCGGCTGCGCTGGCGGTCATCTCGAGCCTTAGCCGCGGTGCGAGCCGTGTAACCAGCGCACGCCCCTTCTCGCCCAGCGCGTTCCACGCGCCGGCGCCGCTCCAGTGCTCCACCAGCAGGCAGGCGGCCGCACCGTGATCCGGCCACGCGCGCATGAACCGATCGCAGAGGGTCTGCCCCTCGCGCAGGGCGTCTTCTTCCCCGGGCACGCGCAGCACGCTGATGACCACAGGATCGACCAACGTGAGCCGCGCCACGCGAGACCCGACGGCCAGCCGCAGGTGAAGTCCGAAAAATGCCCCGAGCGAGTGGGTGACGAGGTGGAACGCGCCGACGCCCTGCATGTCGAGCCAGCCGCGCAGGTGGGAAACCTCGTCCTTTGGCTGCCACGCCTCGCTCGGTGTCGGCGACCGTCCGTAGCCGAGCATGTCGGGTGCCAACGCCCTGGCGCCGCGCGCCTCAAGACCTGTGCGGACCGCGGCCCAGGAGTGGGAGCCGGTGGCGGAGCCATGGAGGAGCACAATGGGAAGGTCGTCGATCATCGGAAATCCTGGTTTCGGGAAAAAGGGAATTTTTGATCTCAAACCAGCATCGACTGCTGGGCGAAGATACCCGCCATCGCGCCCTGCGATGATGCCTGGGTGACCGAGGGCAAGAAGGGCGTGGTGAGGTCGCCGGCGGCGTAGATGCCGGGCATGCTGGTTTGGCGGCGCTCGTCGACCTTGAGAACGATGCCGCCCGGCGTATCCACCGTGGCGAGGCCCAGTGATTCATGCAGGCTTGCGGACGGCTTGGTGCGCGGATGGGCGAACAGGATGTCGACTGCGACATTGCGGCCGGTATCGAGATTGACTTTGGCGATATGCCCCTTGTGATGGGCGATCTCGGCGATCCGGCCATCGACTACCGGTATTTTGCGGCGCGCCAGATCGGCCTTAATATCAGGCGGAATGTCGCGACCATCGGCAAAGACAGTCAACTTGTCGGTCCAGTCCAGGAACAGCCTGGCCTGATTGTGCGACTGCGGGCCGGACCAGACGAGGCCCCAATGCTGGCCGGCGACTTCAAAGCCGTCGCAATAGGGGCAGGGCACGATGGACGTGCCCCAGCCTTCGGCAAAGCCCGGAACATCTGGCATCTGGTCGGCGACGCCATAGCTCAGGATCAGACGACGCGCCCCAAGGCTTTCGCCGTCGGAAGTGAGGACGGAGAAATCGTCGATGGCGCCGGAGACGCTGTCGGCCCGGGCCCTGACCAGCTTGATCGTGGGATAACGCGCCAGCTGCTGCCGCGCCTCGGCCAGGATGTCCAGCGGCGGCTTGTGATCGTGGCCGAGCAGGCCATGCGAGTGGCCGGCGAAGCGGTTGCGCGGCAGGCCGGTATCGAGAACGGTGACCTTGCGGCGGGCACGGCCGAGCTGCAGGGCGCCGGCGAGACCGGCAAAGCTGCCGCCGATGATGATGACGTCATCCATGGTGATGGGCTCCGTTGGAGGACAGGTTGAAACCTACCCATTGGCTTGCACATTTCAGATACTTCATGGTATCGTAATTCAAGAATTAGAATACTGTCAAGTACTGGAATTGTCGTGACCGAAAACAGCCAGGGCCGGCGCGGCCGGCCCGCCAACGAGGCGCTTGGCCAAACGATCCTTGACGCCGCGCGCGAACTCTTTGTGGAATTGGGTTTTCAAGCGACGACCTTGGACAAGGTCGCCCAGCGGGCGAAGATATCCAAGCTCAGCATCTACAGGCACTTCGAGAACAAGGAGGCGCTGTTCAGCGCGGCCATCGCGGCCGGCTGCCATCAGTTTACACAGGCCCTTTTTGAAGGCGTCGATGGTTCGGCCGAAGATCAGCTCATGGCGGTGGGATCATCACTGCTTCGCACGCTGTTGAGATCAGACGTCCGCAATGTCGAAGCCATGATCATGGCCGACACGACGAATCAAAACTCGTTAAGCAAGCTCCATTACGAAGCCGGCCCCGCGCATGTCATCGCCCAAATCGAGGCCCTGTTGCGTCAGTTGCACGCGAAGGCGCTTCTGAACGTGCCCGATCCTCTCCGCTCCGCCCGCTTGTTTGCCGCGCTTTTCAAAGGATCCGATCTCCTGATGATCGCACGCTTCGATCAGGCGAGAGCAAAGGACGACGACGAAATTGAATCCTATTGCCGGTCGGCGGTCGCAATGTTCCTCGCCGCGCACGGTGGCAACGACCACGCGGGCGGATAACTTCAGAGAATCGCCACAAAGTTCACCGACACGCTGCCCACAGTCAGTCTTCACGAAGGCCGCTATGCCCCAGTATTCACTCGATGTATTGCGCCAGCGCTACGTCGTCGAGAAAAGGCCGCTCGAGGCCAGCATCGAGCAGATCTTGCGGGCCGACACCCGCGCGGGAGCCCGTGCCATCCTGGCTTCAATCGATAAGCGGCGTTTCGAAAACAGGTCCGAAGGACAGCGCCTCCGGAAGATCCTCAGTTTCGAAACCTCTCTCTGGGAGAGCGGCCTTCAGGCCGTGGCAGGCGTGGACGAAGCTGGAATGAGCCCTCTCGCCGGGCCCGTCTCCGCTGGCGCCGTAATACTGAAACCCGGCACGCGAATAGTCGGAATCGACGACTCGAAAAAACTCGATGCCGCGGCTCGCGAAGAACTCGCGAAGGAGATCAAGGCAAAGGCAGAGAGTTGGTGTGTGGCGTTCGTCGAGGTCGAGGAGATCGACGAAATCAACATTTATTGGGCAGGCATCCAGGCCATGCAGCGCGCGGTCCGGGGGCTGGGGTTGGCGCCGCAACACCTGCTGATCGATGCGAAGCGGTTGAAGGAAATCGATATCCCTCAGCAAGCCATCATCAAAGGCGACGCCAAGTCCGCCAGCATTGCGGCCGCCTCCATCCTCGCGAAAGTCCAGCGCGACGCGGTCATGCGGACGCTCGAGGTGCGCCACCCCGGCTACGGTTTCGCGGATCACAAGGGCTACCCGGTGCCGGCTCATTACGAAGCTCTCGCGAGGCTTGGTGCATGCGCAGCTCACCGGAGATCGTTCGGACCTGTACGCAGGGCTCTCGGGTTGCCGCCCCTGCCGCCGTGGCCTTCGGCGTCCGAGCGCGCCGCCAGCTGAACTCCCAGGCGCACGCTGCGGCTCGGCGGCGCTATTTGCGCGGCACCTTATTTTCGCGGACGACGTCCGTGGCTTTTTTATCGGACCGCAGGCCGAGATAGACCGGCTGGCGCAGTTCGCCCTTGCTGGTCCACTCCGCGAACTTCACTTCCGTGACCAACGAAGGACGCACCCAGGTCGTGACCCGCTCATCCTTCACCTTGGCGGGGAACGGCGACTTACCTGTCTTGAGCCTCATGAGCTTGCTGTGAAGCTCTTCAAGAACCTGGTGGCTGAAGCCGGTACCGACGTGGCCGATGTACCGCCATGCATCCCCTTCGCGTACTGCCAGCACGAGGGCGCCGAAAAAAGGCCGGGTTCGCCTCGGTGCCGTGAAGCCGGCGATCACGACCTCCTGCCGCTGCGCCGTCTTCACCTTCAGCCAATCGGCGGTCCGGCGTCCGGATGCATACGGGCTGCCGGCACGCTTGGCCATGATGCCTTCGAGGTGTCTCAGCTCGGCTTGTGCGAAGAATTTCGTTCCGTTGCCTTTGCGGTGGTCGCTGAACGCGATGAACTTGTGGCGCGGCAGGATGGCCTTTAGTCGCTTCTTGCGATCGACGAGCGGCAGCGCGCGCAGGTCCTCGCCGTCCGCGAACATGAGGTCGAACGCGCAGTACAGAAGCTTCGCCTCATGGCGCAGGGCGTTCTGGAGCAACTGGAAATGGGATGCGCCGTCCTTGCCGATCGCGACGAGCTCGCCATCGATCACCGCGTCCGCCTTCACGCATTCAAGTGCGTTCGCGACCTCCACGTAGGAGTGGCTGATGATCTTCCCGTTGCGGCTGTAGAGCGCGACCCGCCCATGCCGGATTTCCGCGACCATGCGGAAACCATCGAATTTGTCCTCGAAGACCCAATCGGGATCGTCGAACGGCGCATCCGTCAACGTGGCCAGCATGGGCTGCAGGCGATATGGCAGGGTCGATTTGCGAGCCATGGTTGGGACTTTCTACACGGCCGGCAGAGGCCGAAACGAGGAGGATGGAAGGCGAATCCGCGCAGTATCACCAGCCGCGACCATCCCGCCGGCCCGTACCACGCCCAACACCCCGGATTTGAATGGAGGGCCCGTTTCCGCCGACGAGAGCACCTGTTGCTTAAGGCCGGGCTGGAAGCGGTCGATCAGAACGCAAGGCGTCCGGAGGCCGGTCAGCTCGACGATGGCCATGGGACCTAATTCGATGAGGGTGCCGAGCGGCATCCGCTCGAGGGCCAAGCCGGCGGTGCTGATGTTCTCGCCGAGGTCGCCGGCGCCGACCTCGAAGCCGGCTTTAAGAAGCGTCGCGAAGAGTTCGGACGGGATCAGGTGAACCTGCCGGAGATTGGGCAGGCGTGGCCGGCGGCGGGCAAGGTAACGGTGCCGGACGAATGGGCCGGCGTGGGCGTCGCCTTGGACGCCGTGGCCTTCCACCAGCACGATCCGATCCTGAGGGGGCTTGCTGAAGTGGTGACCGCGATCGGCGGCAACTGCGACCACTGTGCCCTCCAAGGAGAGCGGGTGCGGCTTCGGCATCAGGCGGCCCGGGCGAATGAGCGCCGCTTCTGGCGGAGGTAGCGCGTGATTTCCGCAAGAGGCATCGCGTTGAGGACGCGGTCGGCGGGGACACCGCCCTTGCGAGCCATCTGGACGCCCCAGTGAATGTGGTCGAGCTCGGGGATCGAGTGCGCGTCCGGATTGATGCTCAGCATGCAGCCGAAGTCGAGGGCCGCCTGGTGCCAGCGCCAATCCAGGTCGAGGCGCCATGGATGGGCGTTGATCTCGACGACGACGTCATGCCTGGCGCATGCCCGAAGCACCTTCTCGACGTCGATTTCGTAGCCCGGCCGCCGCTGCAGCTGTCGCCCCGTCATGTGGCCTATGATGGTGGTGTGAGGATCGGAGATGGCACGAAGCAGGCGCTGCGTCTGCGCCTTGCGGTCGAGTTTGAAGCGGCCGTGGATGCTCGCGACCACGAAGTCGAAGCGCTGCAGCACTTCGTCCGCATAGTCCAGCGAGCCGTCGGCCAGAATGTCGGACTCGATGCCTTTCAGGATCCGGAAATCCTTGCCGAAGCGCTTGTTCAGGCGGTCGGCTTCCCGGTGCTGCTGCGCGATCTCCTCGACCGAGAGCCCGCCCGCGTAGTGCGCGGACTTGGAGTGGTCGGCGACGCCGAAATATTCAAAACCGCGCTGGCGCGTGGCCTTGGCCATCGTCTCCAGGGTCTCCGTGCCGTCGGAGGCATCGGTGTGGCAATGAAGGATTCCGCGCAGGTCCTTGTCGCTGACGAGCTTCGGCAACTTGCCCTTCAGCGCCAGCTCGACCTCGCCGCGACCCTCACGGAGTTCAGGATCGATGAACGGCAGGCCGAGAGCGCTGTAGATCTGGGCCTCGTCGCCGCCGATCAGGGTGCGACCCTTGTGCAACCCGTCGCTCTCCAGCCGCATTCCTTTCTCCGCGGCCAAAGCCTGGAGCCTCTCGATGTGAGCGGCTGAGCCGGTGCCGAAAAGAAGGGCGGCGCCGAAGTGGTTGCGGTCGGACAGGCGTATCTGCAGTCCGTCCGCCGCGGATGCCTTCGACCTCTTCTCGATCTTGGCAGCCTCCGCGACGATCGTGAGGTCGCCGACGAGTTCGCAGCCGCGGCGGAAGTCGCCTGCGATCGTCACGCGCTTGAGCTCCGGCCGGGCCTTGCGAAGCGAATCCTCGGCGTGCGCGAGCAGGGCGGCGGCACGGTGCAGGTGGAGGCGACCTTCTCCGCTTTTCGCGATGGCCAGGTTCTGCAGAATCTTTGTCTGCAGGGCGGCGCCCAATCCTTTGGCTTTCTGGATGCGGTCGTCCTTGGCGGCGGCCTCCAACTCCGCGAGCGAGGTGATGCCGAGATCCTCGTAGAGTCGCAGAACCTTCTCCGGGGGAAGACCGGGCACGGCGAGCATCTCGAGCACGCCCTCCGGAATCTCCTTCCGGAGCTTTTCAAGGCTCGGATGAGTGCCGCTCTTGTGAAGCTTGGTGATGATGTCGGCAATCGCCTCGCCGACGCCGGGGATTTCGGTAAGCCGGTCTTCGGCGATGAGCACGTGCAGAGGGACTGCGAGGGCCGCCAGGCTGTCGGCGGCCCGAGAATACGCTTTTGCCCTGTAGGGGTTGCCGCCACGCAACGCGGTGCGCTGAGCGTACTCTCGCAGGAGACTTGCTACAGTGCGAGCGTCGACGGAAGCCACTCAACGAGCCTCCCGTTCCGCGCCCCGCCTCGCCGCAGCAAAGCGAGCTTGAGAGATCGGGCCGTCATCGGGCCGACCCTCGAGAGATTCCTCAAGCTTCTGCGCTGCCCGGAAGTCCTGAAGGTGCTGCGTGTTCGGGGCATAGGCGGCCTCTTTCTTGAGGAGATTGTAAATTCGGCCGACCACCAGCTGCAGATGCTTGATCCTGCCCCGCGGCATCGCTCGGGCTTTGCAAAGAGCCCGGAGAGCGTAAGCGCGGAAGTAATCAAAAGCGTCGGACATGATCTCGGTAAACGCAGGCAATCGCCTATGGTTCGGTCGGCACCGCAGGATCGGAAGCCTCTTCGGCTGGTCATGAGGAACCTGACGCGTGGGCAGCGCGATCTTAAAAGTCACCGCTCCACTGATTCCACCGCGTTTCTCCGGTCGACGGTGAAGCCCAGGCGCTCACAGACGGATGGCCGCTTGTCTCGAGTCCGGCGGCAATGGCGAGGAGCTTCGGGAACCCCGGGAATCCTTACGGCGTTGCACCGCCATCAGATTCGCAGAAGGAGGAGCAGATGGCAGCCGCGAAGAAGAAGACCGCGCGAGGACGCAAGCAGGACCGGGCGCGCGTCGCCGGGGGGCAGAAGCACGAGGTCGGCTATGAGGCGAAGAAGACCGGCCGGTCCGCGTCGGCGGTCAAGAAGGCGGTCAAGAAAGTCGGCAATTCGCGCAAGCGGGTCGAGAAGCGTCTCGGCCGCTGAGCCCCGCTCTCTCGTGCTCCAATCCGGAGCCGGCCTGCTCGGAGGCCGGCCGCTCAAGCCCGGCTCGAGAAGCGCGTGAAGGCGGTCAGCGTCTGCTGGCGCAGCTCGACGTCGCGCAGGTAGATCTCCGCCTTGAGGAACGCGAGCTCGGCCTCCAGCGCGGTCTCGCAGACGTCGATGTACCAGCTTTTCGGACGGCCGTCCGTGCCGTCGCTCCAGCGATAACCTCGCCTCTTCAACGAATCCTTCAGCTCGAAAGGCGATTGCTCCGCCCATATCCGCAGCGTCGGCTTGCGGGCGTTCTCGAGCAGCAGCGCGAGCGCCGGCGAGCCCGTAGTCGGCAGTTCGAAGGCGAGGACCTCCAGCAACGCGTGGCAGTCGTCGACCGCTCGGTGAGCCTGGTGGAAGTAGCCAGCACCGTTCAACAGATATCCGAGCTGCGAGCCCGCGAGGCCGTGTTTGCGCCAGTCGACTTCGCTCATGCTGCAGCCCCACGCCTTGTGCTCGAACACGGGCCAGTAGCGTTCGGCGAATTTTCTGTCGAAACTGCTGTTGTGGGCAATGACGATCACAGCACCGTCGACGAAGGCCGTCACGGCAGCCGCGTCGATTCTGTGACCGGCCACCATCTCGTCGGTGATGCCGGTGAGCGCCGTCACCTCCGGCGGGATCGGCGCGGAGGGCTCGTTGAAGGCTGAGAAAGTGTCCCTCACCCCGACGATCCTGCCGTCCGGCGTGTAATCGAACTTGACCATACCGAGCTCGATGATCTCGTGCTTGGAGTGGTCAAGACCTGTCGTTTCGGTGTCGAGCAGGATGCCGACCTTCGTTTCCTGTCCTGAGGCCGGCACCGACGTCGGCCGTGGCACCAGCCGGCGCAGCACCCGGTAGTCCGTCGACCGACTCAAGGCTTCGGCCATCGCGGCTAGGTCCGATGCGTTTTGAAACATCGCTTCTCCCGCCCGATTGCTGGGCGAGGTCGCAGAATACCGGGAGCGCGGGCCAGGAGGTATCTGAAAATCGAGCAATTCACGGGCTTTTCGGAAGTGCCGGTGGCAATTCGATCCCGTTGCAAGGTCGCTCGCGCAGCGGCTACTGAGCGCGAGCTCTCCTGATGCGGGGCCGACGTTCCACCGGGCCTCCTGCCAAGGCGCCCCTGCTTAACCAGCTTCGCCGAGCTACGCGGGCATATCGTCGCGGGGTGAAGGCAAGCCGAACTACGGCTCGTTAACGCTGTGGCGTGTAGGTTTTGGAGCCATGCAATACACGGACGGTTCATTCGCCGATGTGAAGTCCATCAGTCAGCAGGCCATGTGCCTCGCACGGCTGGCGATCTGCCGTTTCCTTCGCTTGATCAGTTCAGGCCGGAAGCGCGGCTGCATGACCCAAAACAACTCATCATCTGGAGCGTTGAGCACCGGGGAGACGGGCACATATTTCGCGCGCTTTACCAAGGTGCGAGCGTTGGAGAGGTCTTCAATTCGAGCTGGGCCGGGAAATCGATGGAAGAGGTTCTTCCACCAGCCCTGAAGGAGTTCGGTCTAGCCGCCGCCGAGCAGTGCGTGACCAGCGGCTGCGCCATCTACAGCGTGTTTTCGACCTACAACAGCGGCGGCCATACGATCGATTGTGAGCGCTTGCTCCTGCCTTTGGGAAGGGCCCGCCGGGTCGAGCAAATGGTTGGCTCCCTTCAACTGATCAGCAAGACGGGATCCTTCAACCGCGAGACGGTCATCCGACACTTCGAGTGGAAAACGGAGGTGTCCTGCGCAATCCGCATCTACGCTTCAGCCGGTCTCCGCGGTCACCTCACATCGACGACCGAAAAGCGAGAAGCGGCTCGCTCTCCTTAGCCGGCTGCGCGCCGAAGGAGTGGGGCGGATGGGGGCATGTGCGGACGGGCTAGACAGCAGCCGCGTATGGTGCCGATCCCCGGATTGCTACGGTCACACCGGTGCGTGATCGTTTACGATCTGCAACTATATTGCATCCATGGATCTCCAGTACGACCCCGAGCGCGAGGCCGTCGCGGCGATGAAGCTTGCCGCGGAAGCCGATGGGCCAGAGCGGCAGAAATGGATCACCGCCGCGCTGGCGTGGTCGGAACTGACTCGCCTCCGCCGGGCTGCCGAGCACAACGTGCCGGAATGGTGGCCGACGCGGCAGCTCGTCACCGGTGCAACGCGCAGCGCCTCCTCCGACTCCCTTTCAAGCCGCTAGGGTCGCGTTCAGGGCGGAATGCGCTCCCGCACCCGCTTACGGGCCTCAAATCCTCGCTGGTGAGGCCAGAACCACCGGAGGTCGGAACAATATTGCGGCGACGTATTTGACTCGGCGGACCATCGTCCGCCGTTTGAGTACGGCGTCCTGTAGCGGATAGCCAAAGGCTCACGCCCGCTGTTCAAAAACATCCGCTCGCGCGGAAGCCAAAGGCGGTGGTCCCGTTCGGCGCCTTGAAAGAATCAGCTTGAAGAAGCCGGCGAAAACCCGCGAAGAACTTGAGGCCGCCATCAGGCTGGAGATGGAAGACGTCAGCGACTGGCCGACGGACCTGGCCATCTCGGTCGTGCCGCACGAAGATTCCTGGAAAGTCGAGATCATGACGGACGGGCCGCAGCAGGACGCGGAGCGTTGCGACATGATTGAAGCCATTGCCAATAGGCTGCGTAACCAGTTCGATCTGAAAGGTTGACCTCCCCACCTCCACAAACGATCCGCTGTGACTATCGCCGAGAGCGAAGATCGGGCGCGCGCCCGAGGTGAGGGGCAGGGCAAGCTAACCGGCGAGCATACGGCGAAGCGTCACGTGCTAGTACGACGACCCGGCTAGTCCTGCTCTTGCGACGGCCAGGGTTCGCGGGCCTTGGCGGTGGCGACGAGTTCGCCGTTCAGGCATTCGTCGATGAGGAAGCGGACCATCATGCCAGCAGACGAAAGCGACCCACCCGCCCGGCTTGAGCGCGCGCGGCGCATATGGGCGAACGCCTTTGTCGGATGTCGAAGAACATCACCCCGAAACGCGAGAACAGGATGTCGAACGCCCGATCGGCGCTGCTGGCGTCGGCCACCCGGAACAGGGCCGGCGTATCCTCTGTGGCGCAAGCGCGCGCGCTCGGCCGGATCAGCGGTTCGGATATGTCCACGCCCAGCACTTGGCCCCCCGCGCCGACGCGGGCGGCCAGAGCCAGACTCGACGCGCCCGCGCCGCAGCCGACGTCCAGCACGCGCTCGCCCGCCGCGGGCGCGGCGGCTTCGATCGCGGCCCGGCCGAACACCGCCAGCCTGGCGTCGAGCCGGGCCTGGTTAGCGACCCAGCGCTCCCCGCTTTGGCCATTCCAGTCGGCGACCTGATAAGCTGATGGCGGCATCACACGAATGATCCGCGTTAGCTCACGATTGGTCCAGCCGCAGCCTCATCCAAACCGGCACGAGCTTGGATAGCGAGGCTTCGTTCTGCAGCCTGCGAGTCGAAGTATTCCTCAATCGAATAAACCTTGCCCCATCGCAACTTGAAGACGTGGACGCCCCTGTTCACATACGAGCTTTGGCCGTCAAGTAGCCTCGCGTTGGCCCGCCACTTGACGAACACTGTGGTATTCCATGGCCAACCCGTCACCTCGACCTGCTCAACATCTATGTGCAGGTTCGAGAAAACACGGCCCATGCGCTCGAACCACTGCTTCACCGATTGCTTTCCATGTCGCTCACCCCCCAACGCATGATCTCCGGCAACCCAGTGATACGCGTTCGGTGTTAGGCCTTTTGCAGCATCATCCCAACGCTGGTTGTTGACATGATCGAAGCTTCTGCGGATCTCTTTTTTGACCATTAGACTGTAGACCATTGATGTCCCCTGTTGTCGGATAGCCGACGGCTCTGCAAGACGGGATGGATACTTTCCAGATACTGTAAGCTGCTCCAGGTAACGGCGGCGATCTGTTGGGAAAGCTGGCTGACGGGCGGCCACGCAGACGGCAGCGGCGCAACGGTCAGAGCCAGCGGCGAACCTCGGCCTTGTAGCGGCGGTAGTCGTCGCCGAACTTCGCTTCGAGATAGCGCTCCTCGCGGGCGATCACCTGCGTCTGGATCGCGATCAGCACCAGCGGGAGCAAGGCGAAGGCGATCGGCCCGTCGAATCCGATCGCAACGCCGGCATAGATCAGCGCCATGCCGAGATACATGGGATTGCGGGTCCACCGATAGGGGCCGGTCGTTGCGATGAGGGTCGTTGGCTGCGACGGCGGAACGTTGGTGCCCAGCCGCCGGAACAGCCCCGCCGCCGCAAGCATCATCGCCGCACCGGCAACGAACAGCAGCGCGCCCGTCGCGACCAGCAACCGCCAGTCGATGCCGAAAGAGCGCAAGGTGACGAACCGCTCCGCCGCCAGCCCCAACAGCAGCGCTCCCAGATAGACCAAGGGCGGAGGGAAGCGCACACCCGCGCTGTCCGGTTCGACGGCCATGCTCATCTCCAATCTGTGCTCTCAAACCAGCATCGACTGCTGGGCGAAGATACCCGCCATCGCGCCGTGCGATGATGCCAGGGTGACCGATGGCGGCGTAAGGGGGTTGGCGAGGTCGCCGGCGGCGTAGATGCCGGGCACGCTGGTTTCGCGGCGCTCGTCGACCTTGAGGATGATGCCGAGGGGCGTATCGATCGTGGCGAGGCCTAGTGATTCATGCAGGCTCGCGGACGGCTTGTTGCGCGGATGCGCGAACAGGATGTCGACCGCGACATTGGGGCCGGTATCGAGTTTGACCGTGGCGCTATGGCCCCCGTGATGGCCGATCCCGGTGATCCGGCCCTCGACGACAGGTGTGTTGCGGCGCGCCAGGTCGGCCCGGATATCGGGCGGAATGTCGTGACCGTCGGCGAAGAGCGTCAACCTGTCGGTCCAATCGTGGAACAGCCTGACCTGATTGTGCGACTGCGGGCCGGACCAGACGAGGCCCCAATGCTGGCCGGCGACTTCAAAGCCGTCGCAATAGGGGCAGGGCACGATGGACGTGCCCCAGCCTTCGGCAAAGCCCGGAACATCTGGCATCTGGTCGGCGACGCCATAGCTCAGGATCAGACGACGCGCCCCAAGGCTTTCGCCGTCGGAAGTGAGGACGGAGAAATCGTCGATGGCGCCGGAGACGCTGTCGGCCCGGGCACTGACCAGCTTGATCGTGGGATAACGCGCCAGCTGCTGCCGCGCCTCGGCCAGGATGTCCAGCGGTGGCTTGTGATCGTGGCCGAGCAGGCCATGCGAGTGGCCGGCAAAGCGGTTGCGCGGCAGGCCGGTATCGAGAACGGTGACCGTGCGGCGGGCACGGCCGAGCTGCAGGGCGCCGGCGAGACCGGCAAAGCTGCCGCCGATGATGATGACGTCATCCATGGTGATGGGCTCCGTGTTGTGGATGGAGGGGTTGAACGCAGCAGACCGCTCAGCCTGATTTGCCGAGTGCTTTCAGTATGAAACGAATCTGGTCGCGCAGGCCTGCTTCCGTGGCTTCGCCGTGTACAACGCAGTGCTCGATGAGAATGGGATGGAAGAATGGCATAAACGCGGATCTGACTGCTCGTGCCGCTTCCGCGGCATCTTCGACATCGAACTGGCCAGCTTGGGCACCCCCGCGTATGATCGCCTCGAAGATCGTCTCCATCCGCTCGATATGCGCCTTGATGATCGGCCAGTTCTCCTGCGTGGCGGCGACGATCAGATCGTGCATGGGCTTCGCCGTGACCAACGTCATCTTGCTGTGGTGGTGAACAGTGCTCACCAGTTCCTCGAGTTTCTCGGCGGCCGGCGCGTCCCTCCGTGCGATCGCAAAGGCGAAGTCGGCAAGCTCGTTCAATAGACGCCCGCAGATGGACTCGTCGATTGCATTCCGGGAGGGAAAGAACCGGTAGATGTTCGCCGGGCTCATGCCGAGCTCGGCGGCGATGTCGGCCACCGACGTCCTGTGGTGACCGACACGCCGAAAGCGCTCTTCCGCCGCTCCCAGGATCCGGGCGCGGGCCTCGTCGGACTCTCTTCCCGTTCGGACCGAACGATCCATTGGAGCAACGGCGCCTTATTCGGCAGCCAATGCCGGCTGCAGTTCCGGCCTCTTGGGTGAAACCTCATGCATGTCGTCTGCGCTCGGCTTGATCCGAAACCAGGCGGCATAGAGCGCAGGAAGGAACAGCAGGATCAGAACCGTTCCGACCGCGGTGCCGCCGATCAGCGTGTAAGCCATCGATCCCCAGAAGACAGAATGCGTGAGGGGAATGAAGGCCAGCACCGCAGCCAATGCGGTCAGGATCACGGGTCTGGTGCGCTGCACCGTGGCCTCGATGACGGCGTGATAGTCGTCAAGGCCGGCGGCAAGGTTCTCCTTGATTTGGTCGGTCAAGATAAGTGTGTTGCGCATCAGGATGCCCGCGAGGCCTATCAGGCCCAGAATGGCGTTGAATCCGAAGGGCTGGTGAAAAATCAGCAACATCGGCACGACGCCGGCGAGGCCAAGCGGTCCGGTCAGCACGACCATTGCCATCATCGAGAAGGATCGCACCTGCAGCATGATGACGATCAGCATGGCGGCAATCATGACCGGAAAGATTGTCGCCAACGCGTCGTTGGCTTTGGTTGCCTCCTCGATCGATCCGCCCAACTCGATGCGATAACCGGCCGGAAGGGATGCGATCAGCGGCTGAAGGGCCGTCTTGATATCCTTGGAGACCTCCGGAGGCTGAGTCGCCTCATTGATGTCCGACCTGATCATGACGACGGGGGTGCGGTCGCGACGCTTCATGATCGGTTCTTCAAGCTGGACTTCCGAATGGCCGACCTGGTCGAGAGGAACGGCGCGGCCGTCTCGGCTCATCAATGAGAAATCCGCCAGTCGCGTCGGATCCAGCCGCTCCCCGCCGGCGCTGCGCGCCACGATGGGGACATTGCGAATGTCCTCGCGGACCTGCGTCACGGCGATGCCAGTGAGAAGGAACTGGAGTTGCCGGCCCACCTCCGCGGGAGACAGGCCGATGAGGTTCAGCCGATCCTGATCCGGGATGAAGCGGAGCACGGGCGTGCGATCACCCCAATCGCGATTCGCCTGGCGCACATCAGGAACGCCACGCATGATACCGAGCGCCTTTTCAGAGATCGCGTATAGTTGGGCGGGGTCAGGCCCCATGATCCGAAACTCGACGGGGAATGGCGTGTAGGGTCCGAACACAAGCTGCGTCACGCGCACATTGGCCTCAGGCGCAAGCCCATCCGAGACCGCCTGTCGGAGCCGATGCTTCAAGACCTCGCGCGCTTCCGCGTCCGGTGTCAGCACGACGATCTTGGCGAAGGCCGGATCGGGCAGCTCCGGGGCCATCGCGAAGAAGAAGCGCGGCGCACCCTGACCGACATAGCTCGTGACGATCTTGGCCTCCGACTGGCCTTCCAGCCAGCGTTCAAGCTTTGCGACGGTGGCGGTCGTCGTCCCGATGCTGGTGCCTTCCGGCAGACGAACTTCCACCAGCACTTCGGGGCGGTCGGACGTCGGGAAGAACTGCTGTTTGAGGCCACCCATGCCGGCGACGGAAAGCGCGAAAGCGACGGCGACGACGCCGCAGGTCACGAACTTGTGGCGCACGACGAAGGTAATGAGAGCGCGCAAGCGCCGATAGTTGGGCGTACCGTAAATCGCGTGGTGGCCGCCTTCGATCGGTTTGATCGCGGGCAGCATCTTGACGCCGAGATAGGGCGTGAAGACCACCGCGACGATCCAGGAGACGATGAGGGCGAATCCCACGACCCAGAAGATGTTGCCGGCGTATTCGCCGGCCGTCGAGCGGGCGAAGCCCACCGGCAGGAAGCCTGCGATCGTGACGAGTGTTCCGGACAGCATCGGTGCCGCGGTGTGGCTCCATGCATACGCCGCCGCCGAGATGCGGTCCATGCCCTCTTCCATCTTCACCACCATCACCTCGATGGCGATGATGGCGTCGTCCACGAGAAGGCCCAGCGCCAGGATGAGGGCGCCCAGCGTAATGCGGTCGAAGAACCGGCCGGTTTCCAGCATGATGAGGAACACGACGGCAAGCGTCAGTGGGACGGCAGCCGCGACAACGATGCCGACGCGCCAGCCGAGGCTGAGCAGGCTCACCAGCAGCACCACGCCGAGCGCCATCGCGAACTTCATCATGAATTCGTTCACCGATGAGGAGATGTTGACGGCCTGGTCGCTGACCTTGGCCAGCGTCATCCCGAGCGGCAGTGTCCGGGAGATCGCTGCGGACCTCTCCTCCAGCGCCTTGCCGAGCGCGAGACCATTCCAGCCCTCCTGCATGACCGCCGCGAGCATGATGGTGGGCTCGCCCTGGTGCCGGATGAGGTAGGTGGGAGGATCCTCGTAACCGCGACGGACTTCGGCGATGTCGGAAAGCTTCAGCGTTCGCCCGGCTGCGACGATCGGAGTGTCGGCGATCGCCTGGACGCTGTCATAGGCGCCCTCGACCCGGATGAACACCTGCGGCCCCTTGGTGTCGATGGAGCCCGCCGGTGTGACCGTGTTCTGCCGCTGCAAGGCGGCAACGATATCCGTTGCCGATACGCCGAGAGTCGCCAGCTTGGGATAGGAGAACTCGACGAATATCTGCTCGGGGCGTTCACCGAGGATGTTGATCTTCTTGACGCCGGGCACGTGCAGAAGATCCTGGCGAATGGTCTCTGCCTGCCTGGCGAGCTCCCGCATCGGCATGCCCTTGGCCTTGAGCGCATAAAGGGCGAAGCTGACGTCCGAATATTCGTCATTGATGAAGGGGCCGAGCACACCGGGGGGCAGCTTGCGCGCTTCATCGCCCAGCTTCTTGCGGGCCTGGTAGAATTCCTCCTGCACGCTCGATGGCGGTGTGTTGTCCTTCAGGGTCACGGTCATGTAGGCATAACCCGGCCGTGTGGTCGTCTCCACCCGGTCGTACCAGGTCAGCTCCTGGATCCGCTTCTCCAGCGGTTCGGCGACCTGGTCCTGCATCTCGCGTGCGGTCGCACCCGGCCACACGGTCGTGACCGTCAGGGTCTTGATGGTGAAGGAGGGATCCTCGGCCCGTCCGAGCATGAAGAAGGCGTAGGCGCCTGCGGCTGCCAGCAAAAGCAAGAAGAACAGCGTTGCGGCCCGTTCACGGACTGCGATCGCCGAAAGATTGAAGCTCATCAGTTGCTCCTGTCTTGAGAGGCTGTCCTGACGTGAGCGTCCTCCTGCAGGAGGTGTGCGCCCAGAGAGACAACCCGATCACCGGAGCTCAGGCCGGAGATAACGGCATTTTCGCTGGTCACACGCACAAGCTTGATGGTGTGAAAGCGGACCGTCGAGGTGCCGCCGTCGAACACCCAAACGCCGGTCTTTCTGCCGTCGTCGAGCACGGCTCCCAGCGGCACCTGAACTTCCGGCTGGCTCCCCTGGCTTGCAAGCCGAATGGTGATCGTCGCGCCAAGCGGTGCCGCCGCGGCGTCACCGCCGAGCACGTAGCGGGCCTCATAGGTGCGGGTCTGAGGATCGGCGGAATCCGACAACTGCCGCAGATGCGCAGTAAAGCGCCCATCGCTCCCATACAGGCTCGCCTCAGCGAGCGAGCCGATCGCCGGCCGGATCGTTTCGGGGAGCGCCACCACAGCCTCGCGAGGACCGGACTGCGCGACCCGAACGACCGGTTGGCCGGCGGAGACAACTTGTCCCGGCTCGCCCAGCGTTTGGGTGACCGTTCCATCCGCATCGGCCACCAGGACGGAATAGGTCGCCTGGTTCTCGGCAACCCCGGCGTCGGCTTCCGCCGCTGCGAGCTGCGCTTTGGCTGTATCCGAGGCGGCCTTCGCCTGCTCGTAGCGCTGTTTGGAAGTCCACCCATCGCTCACCAGGTTGGCGTATCGCCGCTCATCGGCGTCGGTCTGAACGACAGCTGCACGCGCAGCCGCGACGGCGTTGCGCTTCGCTGCGAGCGCCAGGCGGAGGTCGGTTTCGTCGATCCGCATCAGCGGCTGCCCGGATTTGACCTGCTCACCGACACTGACGAGCCGCTCGACGATCTTACCGGCGACGCGAAAACCGAGATTGCTTTCCACCCTCGCGCCGATGGTGCCGGTGAAACCGCGGTCGGATCCGCTGACCGGCGCGGCCATCACGAGACGGACCATTGGGGGCTCTTGCCTGGGGTCACCGACCGCAGAGGCTTCCCGGGGCGGGATCCCGAGGGCAACGAAGGTCGCCACCCCGGCCGAGATCAAAATACCAGCCAAAACCGCAAAGCCCCGCATCCTCATGTCAATCTCCCAATTTTAGATTTCGTCCGAACTCTGTATTCCGTTTAGCTTTCGAACGCAATCTAAAAAGGAAAGGAGGCGACAAAAATGTGATTCAGGCCCGCTCCTACCAAGAGATTCGGCCTTGGGGCCTTGATAGATTGCGTTCGGCTTCTATATTGTGGTAATAGAGTTCAAATGCAATCTAAGTTGGAGGTGCCGATGCGAGTCAGTCGCGTTCAGGCCGCGGAGAACCGCAAGACCGTGATCAATGTGGCAAGTCGCCTGTTCAGGGAGCGCGGCTTCGATGGGATCGGGCTCAAGGATCTGATGGAGGGGGCCGGGCTAACCCAAGGCGCCTTCTACAAGCAATTCGCGTCAAAAGAGGATTTGGCGGTCGAGGCGTCCAGGCGAGCATTGGAGAGCGCGTCGGGCCGATGGTCGGATGCGGCCGCTCGGAATCCCGATGATCCGCTCGGCGCGGTGATCGGGATTTACCTCAGCGGCGACCATCGCGAAGAAAAGATGGACGGCTGCCCCATCGTGGCACTCGGCTCAGACGCCGCCCGGCAGGGCCCCGAGGTGAAGGCGGAATTCGAAGCAGGAATCAAAGCGCATCTCGACGTGCTCGACCGCTTTCTCGCCGGGGCCGGCGACGAGGCCTCCCACAGCAAGGCCATGGCCATTCTCGCGACGATGGTTGGCGCGGTGACGCTCTCGCGCGTCGTCAACGACCCCGATCTGGCTCAGGCGCTTTTGGATGCCGCGGCCGAACAGGTTCGCGGCGCCGCCGCAGCTTGAAAGGACGGGCCAGTGTTCTGATTGAGAATCTGGCCGAGCTTCATTCGCCGACCAACAAATAGATGAGGACGAGAACGATGTCGAATGAAGCAATGAACAGCTTCGCCGGAAAATGGGCGCTGGTCACGGGAGCGTCAAGTGGCCTTGGTCTTGAATTCGCAGGTCTCCTGGCGGCGCAGAAAGTCAATCTCGTCTTGGCGGCTCGACGGCGGGAGTGGATGGAAAAGCTTGCCTCCGATCTCCGCAGCAAATACGGGGTGGATGTGCTCGTCGAGGCGATCAATCTTGCCGCGCCGAGCGCGGCCAGCCGCCTGAAAAGCAGTCTCGACGCGAGGTCGGTGACGATCGACATCTTAGTGAACAATGCCGGATTCGGCTTGCACGGCGATTTTTTGGACACGCCGATCGAGCAGACCGCGAACATGATCCAGCTCAACATCACGACGCTCACAGAGCTGACCTATCTTTTCGGCCGCGACATGGCTCAGCGGCGATCCGGACATATCCTTCTCATCGCCAGCCTCCTGGCCTTCCAGGCCGTTCCCAGCTATGCGGCCTATGCGGCGACCAAGGCTTATGTACTCGCCTTCGGCGAGGCCCTGCATGACGAACTCCGCCCGCACGGCGTGGTCGTTACCAGTCTCTGCCCGGGGCACACCGCAACCGGTTTCGATGCGGCGGCCGGCGCAACCACATCGGCCATGCTGCGGCTCCTCACCATGAAGCCGCGTCCGGTTGCCGCGAGCGGCGTTCGGGCGCTCTCGCAAGGAAAGGCCATGGTGATCCCGGGCCTGGCGAACAACATGGCCGCCTTTTCAAATCGCCTGACGCCGCGATCGATGCAAAGGGCCACGATGAAAAGAATCATGGACGCTTGACGCCTGGAGCGGTCGCGGCGCTGTGGAAAAGCGAAGGCCTCTGTCGAGCACCCGTCCGAGCTGGCTCGCCTGACATTGGCGGCAGCGCATCCATGAACAGTCGCGATCTAATCGCCCGCCGGGGCTCCAGCGGGCTGAGATGCCGACTCGAACTAGAATGATGATCATAAGATAACGTCCATATCGGGCATCTAATGGGAGGAAGAAATGCGCAACGCCGGTGTATAAAAATTTCCGGCAATTGACCGCGTCATCTATGGCAAAGCCGCCTCCCAATCTATCCGCGCCGAGGCGGAGCGACTTGACGCAAAGAGCGTCTTCCTCATTGCCAGTCGGACCCTGAACTCCAACACCGACGAGATCGAGAAGATCAGGCACTCCGTAAGACGAAGCCGATATCGTCGATCTGCTGCGAATGGCCGCGTAGCACCGGCGCCTCGCTCGTGGGACCTCTAGTCGGCAAGCGCGCTCGTTAGTTCAGACAGGCTCTACGAAGGAAAACCCGAGCATGAACGCCTCCGCTTCAATGGCCCAACAACGGCACGCCGATAGTCCAGGGCGCTCGCGGGAGAACTCTCTGGCGAGCGGCCATATCCGCAACCGCACGGTTCACGCCAACGGGCTCGATTTCCCGATTCTGGAGGCTGGACATGGTCCCCTCGTGCTCTGCCTGCACGGCTTTCCCGATCATGCGCAGAGTTGGATCCCCTTTCTCGATCGCCTCGAGCGAGAAGGATATTGGGCGGTGGCGCCGGCGCTCCGTGGATATTGGGTCGGCGGCGCTGCACCGGACGGGTCGTACCGCGCCTTGGCAACAGGTCAGGACGTACTAGCGCTCATCGAATCGCTTGGCGCTGAGCAAGCCGTTCTCGTCGGCCATGATTTGGGCGCACGTGCAGCCTACG
This sequence comes from Bradyrhizobium sp. CW1, assembly GCF_023100665.1. Taxonomy (NCBI): domain Bacteria; kingdom Pseudomonadati; phylum Pseudomonadota; class Alphaproteobacteria; order Hyphomicrobiales; family Nitrobacteraceae; genus Bradyrhizobium; species Bradyrhizobium sp. CW1. The sequence continues at coordinate 406,592 of NZ_CP064684.1, read as the reverse complement.
CTGCGGCAAGCCTCCATGCGGGACGCGTCCGCAAGCTTGTCGGGCTGGCCGTGCCCTATGGAAAGGGACTGGCGTCGGCGTTTGTTGCCGACGGTGATCAGCAGCGACGAAGCTGGTACATGTTCTTCTTCCAGACACGTCTGGCCGAGATCGCCGTTCAGCTGAACGACTTTGCATTCCTCGACCGCCTGTGGCGGGAATGGTCACCGGGCTATGTGCTGCCAGCTCCGGCTCGATCTTCACTCAACGAGGCCTTTGCCCAGCCCGGCGTCCTCACGCAGACTCTGGCCTATTATCGGCAGTTGTTCGCCCCGCCATCCGACGCGGCAGCGCAAGCTCTCGAGGCTCTCGCGACTGGCCCAATTACGGTCCCGTCGCTCTATCTTCACGGGGCAGACGACGGCTGCATCTCCGCCCAGCTTAGCGAAGGCATGGAGGCGGCGTTCACGAATGGTCTTGAGCGTGTCGTGATGCCTCAAGTCGGGCACTTTCTCCATCTCGAACAACCCGACGCCGTCTTCGACCACATCCTCCGCTTCATAAGGACCTAACCGATCCCGCGCGCGAGGATCGGACCTGTCCGCGAAGCACTCGGTCACTCAGCCAACAGGACAAATCGATGTCGAAGCGGCCCCCAATATTGATCACCGGTGCCGGTGGCGAGGTTGGCTCTGTCAGCAGGACGATGATCAAGATGCTGCTGCAGCAATGTCCGGTGCGCGCCTTCGTTAGGACGGACGACGAGCGGGCTGAGGCGCTTCGACAGGCCGGAGCCGAGGTATTCGTCGGCGACCTTCTCAATGCCTCCGATGTCGCGGCTGCCCTGAAAGGTTGTCGCCGGATCTACTTCAGCATGAGCTTGAACCCCTACTATAGCGACGCGACCATCCTGATGGCCGCCGCTGCGCGTGCGCAAGGAGGCATCGAGGTTTTCGTGAACATCTCGGAGTTCGAGCAGACCTTCATGGCGTTCGATCGAATGACCGCCGAGCGGGAGGCGCGAATAGCCTGGCTGGGCGGATCTGTCGCCGAGTGGTCGCCGCAACAGCGGGCACATTGGGCGTCGGAGCAGGCGTTGCAATGGTCTGGTCTCCCGGTCGTCAACATCCGAGCAACGATGTTCGCCGAGAACCCGATCCTTTCCTGGTTTCCGCTCAAGCAATTGCTGAGTGCGGGCGAACTTCATCTGCCGTTTGCCACGCAGAAGATCGCGCCAATCGCTGCCTATGACGTTGCGGAAGTTTGCGCGAAAATCCTGACCGACCCGCCGTCGCACATATCAATGTCGTATGCGCTCACGGGACCGGTGTTGAAGGACATGCACGGGTTTGCTGAGGACTACGGCGCCGCGCTGGGGCGCCAGGTTTCGTACGTACCCCAGGACCTGGACGCCTGGATCGGCACATACATCAACAGGGCTCTGGCATCTCGCAATCCGCACATTGCGGACCACCTGAAAGCCATCACCCGCCTGGTCGCAGGCGGACGTTATGACGTTGTCACCGACGAGCTCGAGCGATTGCTTGGGCGCGCTCCAAAGACCGTCCGATGGGCTCTCGAACACAATCCGCGTATCCGCAAAGCACTGGAGGGCGCATGATCGGCGTGACTGCGGCTCGAGCCCCACATGTCACATCATGGTGCCCGGCAAAAAGCAGCGCACCCGCGGGTGGCCATCAATGTAGTGGTTCCAAACCATAGTTCGCCCGACCTTGTTAGGCTGTGTGATCACGGCCCCGTCCGGCACCATCACCCACTCATTGTTGATGCGCACACGATAGTGGCCGTGGTCGGATTCCCAGTCGACATCCGCGACGAAGTATCCATCCGCATCCGAGCAGCACTGCCCAAAGTCGCTGGACAGGCTTTCGAACCAAGGCTTCAGTGGTGAACCGGTGTAGCGCCCATCGTCACGCGCCGGCGCGGAGGTGGCCAGCATGATCAGGCCCAGCGACAAGCCCATGCGGTTCATAGCGCGCAGCCCGGGTTTCCAGCCATGTACAAATCCACGTGGCGCACGAGAGCTCTGAGCTTGGAGACCTGTCGGATCAGCAGCTCGCATACGGCATGATCGACAGTCCCTGCGGCATCCGAGATCAAGACAGGAAAATCCATATCTCCTCCTCCGGAGCCCCAGCGAGCCGAGGCGGGCGTCGCGCACAAATAGGGGCATATCAAACTATATTGGATATACAGCAGGAGGAGCCCTCGTTCGACTGGTCTCTCGGATCCCGCCGCTCTGGAACTATCGACAGCAAACACGCGCGGGTGATATCTTGCGCATCGGGGGGATCGATGACGAGAGCAGCTGTAGGAGCATCGAATTTGGTTGATGACCCGGCGCGCTGTAACTGCAATCAGGTCCGCCGCGCAGCCCGTCGTCTCTCGCGCTACTATGACCTCGCCCTCGCCCCGACTGGGCTCAAAGCGACGCAATATGGTCTGTTGAGTTATCTGGTGACGTCGGGGCCAATGACGATGGCGCGTCTCGCCAAGCTGATGTCCATGGACCGCGCCACCACAGGCCATAATCTCAGACCGCTGGTGCGTGACGGTTTCGTTGAGATTTCAGTCGGCGAAACTGACCGGCGGGAACGGATCGTTACCGTCACAAAGCTGGGTCACAGAACGCATCCCAGAGCCCTGGCCGCATGGCGGCGCGCGCAGACCGCCTTTGAAAAGGCCGTGGGCGAACGTGAGGCCTCTGATCTCCGCGATTTGATGAACCGAATCGTTGACCTTCCTCTTCCCGACCCTGAGTAGATCGCATGTTCCAGTGCGGCGCTCGACCTCGCTCTCGGCCTTGCGGGACGCGTCCCGCTCGCGGCAGAGATCGTCGACCTTCGCCCGCATCCTCAAGATTTCGGCCGAGGCGGTCGCGACGCCGGCCCGCTGCAGCATCTGGATCTGGCGCTCCTGGGCGCGGAGTTGTCCGCGCATGCGGGCGATCTCGTTCCGGATCCGATCGAGTTTCATAGGGTGCTGAGATCGTCCGGCACGTCACTTCCGGATCAGCCTGGCTTCGCTGAAGTCGCCGCTGGACGGGTCGCCTGTCCGCGAGAAAGCGATCGCGCCGGCATGGCCCGGCTTGCGGGACGGTGCCTCGGCCCGCATGACCGCAGCGTTGGCGCTCAAGCATTCCGCGCGGCAGAGCCACAAAAGTAACGTACTCAATCACGCTCACGTATTCGGCGACGTCGCTCGCACCTTGCAGAATGTCGCGGAGCAGATCGTCGGAATTTCTGGCCATCAGAAAACCGCGCACTTTTCGGGAGTGTCGGTGCAGTTGGACCCTGTTGCGGGCTCGCGCAGCGGCTGCCGGGGGCGAGCGCTCCTGATGGAGGCGCCGTGTTCCACGGGCGCCTCCCCAACCCCGTTCCAAGCCGCTAGGATCGAGTTCAGGGCGGAATGCGATGCGGCACCCGCTTACGACCTCAAATCTTCGCTGGTGAGGCCAGAACCACCGGCTGGGCGAGCATGGTCCTCGGGAGACGCCCGTCGGCGGCTCTCTTGGCGCGCTGCGGCTCGATCGGGGGCGCGCTGCGCCGCCATCGAGAATGCCAAGTGGCGCGCGCGTCAGGCCTCCCCGGGTCCGGAGAAGATCGATGCAGGCGGCGTCGTGCGCGGCACCGGCAGCGGCCGTTCGGTCGCTCCCCGTCCTGCGGCGCCGCCCTTGGAGTCGTACCGCTTGGCGAGATCGAGGAGACGACGCCGGGTGAACGGATCAGCCTTCTCGGCCATACCGCGGACCCGTTGGGCCAGACCTCGGTAGAACTCCTGCTCCATGACACGCCCCTCAACATCACTGCCCAGAGTTGAGTGCTCTGCGGCCGCGGAGTCAAGAAGGCCGCAATAGTGCGTGAACGCGACCAGGATTTCATCGGCCTGCTTGAGCCTCCGCTGTCGGCTGAACTAGAGTGCCGTCACGGGGGGAAATAGATGGCCATGCTCCATCCGGTCCGGAAGGCGTGCCCCGCGTGCGGCAAGCCGATGAAAGCTGTACCCGACGAGGCTTCGGAAAAGCGCCCGCGGTACGTCTGCACCACTTGCAACGACGACCCTCTGCGCGACCCCAACGTCCTCAAATGGGCGCACAGCCGGCTGCGCCCTCCGGAGCCATAGTTCTTTGCGTTCCGAGCACGGGTTTGGCCGGATGCCGTTGATGCGGCGGGCCCGCGCGAATGCAAGGCCTGCGTGGCTCCGCCCTCAAGCCCCCCAGCCCCCAAAAGGCGGGGCCACGCTCAATCCTCTCCGTCCTTCCGCAGAATTTTTCCTTCTCCCTAACTTGCGTGAATCCCAGGCTGGGCGGGTTCAGGCAGGATGCTGGCTTCGCTGGGAGAGACCTCCAATGTCGCGCGGTCCTCGAAGATGTGTGCGAGAGCGTGTCTTGCTACGAGACCGCTGCCCGCACGCACGTGGCCTCCATGATCCTCGAAGCCGCGAGCAAGGGCGAGACCTCGGTCGACGGCCTTAAGCAGATCGGCAGGAGTGCACTTCGCGGGGCGCCGATCGTGTGGAATTGACTGCTTCCAGGTGAGGGGCTTCGGGATCCGCCCAAAAGCAGAGGAGCCAAGCCCGAAGTAGGCCGCATACTTATAGCCGCGCGAACTCACGTTGCGGATGAGGTCCGCTCTGCTCTGATCGGGGGCAGTACGGCACTTCACCGGACGTCGGAGTGGGGCCAACAGATGGCGTTAGCGAGCGCGTCGCTGCCATCGTCACGGTTCCCTCATGGACTCGGCTATCCAGCACCAGCGCAGGCAATCAGTTGGACCGACGGATGCGCGAAGAGTTGGTGTCAGCGGCTATAACCCTATCGTAGGCCTCGAGGGCAGCGTCCAGTTCAAACGGGCACTTCTCGCACGGGCCCACACGCGGCAGTGGTCTGCCAGTCGGCTTGCGACAAAAGGGCAGCAACCGCGTGTTGTTCGGACCGGCAGCTTACGCGCCGCTAACCTGCGCGCTTCATGACCCTCCCGAGCTGCAGAGGTGTTCTTGTCACTTACCGGCACTCCGGCCGTGAGTCAGTATTTTTCCTACGACCCAAAGCCAGCTGTGGTGATCTTTGATCCTAGGATTGGGTTTAGCTCATGTAAATATTCAGGGCTGAACTCGGCTACAGCTTGCAGTTCGTCGGCGCGGAGCAGAGTAACGGTGTGGTTTTCCCATTCGATGAGGCCCAAACCCCTGAGTTCCTGGATCGTCCTGTTCACGTGAACTATCGAAAGCCCACATGCATCGGCAACATCTTGCTGGGTGAGCGGGATCCGGAAGCTGCCGTTGTCCGCCAGCCCAACGAATTCCATGCGAGTGGTAAGCTCGCAAAGAAGATGCGCGAGTCGACCTAAGGCTTGGCGGGCTCCGAGATTCTCAACCCATTCGCGATAGATGGCCGCCTGTATCAGCGTTTCGCGCCAAAACGCGTGTGTAAGTCCGAGAGATTCGGTCATCATCTCTCTGAGAGATGAATGAGACACAGCGGCTATCGTCGAATTGCCTACGCTGCACAGATCACAATCTGCAATCGGCAGATGCAGGGTAGGCAAGTCGGGCATGTCCCCAGCCAGGTAGAATGACGAGATCTGATTTCGATCATTCACCACTCTTTGCCGAGCTAGAAAGCCGTCGATCACAACGATGCAGCTGCTGGGCTTGTCTCCCTCGCGCACGGCGTATTCGCCATCAGCCAGGGACTTCACTTTGTATGGTATGCGCGCGAGTCTAACCTTATCGCGTTCGAATAGACCGCCGACTGCCTGTAGGCGCGCTATTAACTTGCGGTGCGGCATGATCACTCCCTTGCACATGCAGGCGGGAGCGCGACCTCTCTCAGCCACCGACGCCTACGGACAAAGCCTCGGCCGGTGATGCTTCAGTAGAGCATGAAACTCGCCAGCGTTCTAGATTTTTCGGTAACGAAGATCGCGCCTCGCGCGCCGGCCAGATGGAGCAGCGTTGCACTCAGGAGCAAATCTGGCCGACATGCCTGCGCCGCGTCCCAATCCGTTGCACCGACTACCACTGTAGCCCTTCCACGCTCCTCAGCCCGACCAATGGCCGGGTGAGTTGGGGCTGTGCGGCATCAGCGGTCCATCTACAAATTGACCACGACCTAGGGCTTTCCAAAAAATGCATCGTTGTGGATACGCCAGGCTTGATCAGAGAGCCACTTGTAGTCTTGATCAGGCATCACAGGCACCGTTTTCATGACCTCTTTTGCAATAGGAAGAAAGAAGCTGGATCGATCCTGCGTCACCTTAAGAGATCGGATCGGCACCACAATGCTGTCCTTGCCGGTAGTGAAAAAACCTCCCGACGCGACAATCGCATAGTCCGTTCCATCTTTGGTGCCGAACACGATGTTCCGCACCTCGCCAACGATCTTGTCATCGGAGCTGCGAACTTCCGCCCCAATCATCTCGTCGGTCCTCAAGCCGGGCGTAAGTTGGTCGATCTTCATCAACGGCTTGGCGCCTTTTTTGTCCCTGCTCCCTGACGATGCCCCGCGCCTGGCTTTGGGTTCGCTATCAGCCATTTGCTTATCGGCCGCCTCTTCATCATTGTCTCCAAGGGACCCCATGGGTGGTCCGGCGATAAGTTCGCGAATGTTGGCGAGGAGACGCTCACAGTCTTCGTGACGCCCATAGGACCGCAGCGTAAAGGCGGCATCCCTCAAACTCCGGAGGTCGCGCACGGCCTGAGTGTTGGCTGGGCCTCGGAGGCGTGGATTTAGCTGAATAGCCTCTTCAAGCCCTGCGTCGGCAATCTGGCACTCAGCGCGCGCCTGGTTGGCGCCAGCCACTGCTATCATTGCGGCTATGAACGTAATTCTGACGGTATTCATAGCAATCTACCTCTTGGCGCTCGGGGTTGTTCTTCACGCCGCGCTGGTAAGCTCACGGATCGGGTCGACAATCTGCTCGGGCTGGTACGGCCTCGGGATAAATGTCGCCCTCGCCACCCCGCCGGATTAGCACGTTTATCGCGCGCTTGATCCCATGTTCGGCGAGAAGTTTCCGCGTTCGGAAGACGAATCACTTGCTCCAAATGGTTGGACATCCCCGATTGACCTGTCTGATAGGCAAAGGCGACGGGCGATCCAATATCGGCACCGAGAGTCACATGATCTACAGTCCCAGCCGGCCAGCCCATCCCGGCACGCACGATCAAACGCCTTTCAGCAGGGAGATATTCGAGAACCTTGGCGTATGAGCATCCCAGACCGCGGGCACTGAGTTCGACCGGCTCTGTAGTGTAGCGGCACCAAAATCCTTGAGGATAGCCTGTTCGGGTAGCATCTTCGCAGAGACGATGGCCATACACGATGGCCAGAGCGCACCGCACCAACTGCCTGACCGATGACACTCAACAACGCTCCTGCCCCCTCTTGGTTCCCCCATGCAATCAGCCGCGTGGATCGGAAGCCGCAAACCCCGACGAAGCCAAACCAAGGGGCAGCGCGTTCGTCTCCTCAAGACAAATAGACCGGGGCACCCGTTCGCACGACTAGCTAATCACGTAACGGCCGGAACGGCATCGATACCAGCTCCGATGCGTCCGGGTCCGCTGACGCCGCCGATAAGCCGTAGTATTATGAAAGACATGATGAGGTGGGGCCGAGCTCGATTGGAACAAGAATGAACGCCGAGCAGCTGGCTGAGAAATTCCGACAGAAACTATCCGCAGCGGTCGCTGAAAAAGAGAGGCAGGCGATCATCGCCGCAGAAAACAAGGACAAGCGAACCGCCGATATCGAGCACTGCAAGCAGGCGATGGAGCGCGAAGTCATACCTTTTCTGGAGGAGCTGAAGCATCATTTCGGGGAGGAGCAGTTCTCCTTCGCTCCGCAGATTGAGCGCAACGACCACCGCCCAGTCGGGGTTTCTTTCACAATCGGCAATGGTCCTCCGACCAGCATCTCAACTGCATTCGGCAACATCGTCGTAGCTCGCATCGGTGACAGCGGAACCAAGAAGGGTATCCCTTTCGTTTTTACCCCTGATGTCGAGCCCTACATTTCTAACTCCGGTGATCTGACGCGAGCCAAAATAGCGAAGCTGGTCGAGATGGTGATCGAGGAGTAAAGGACTGCCAACACAGCCTGAACGGTAAGATCTCCACCGGCAACGGCCGCCGCAACATCCGAGGTTGAAGACATGTCCGATTCCAGCAGTCATTCCGATCAAGAACGGCGCATCCGAGAGCGGGCCTACCATCTTTGGGCACTTGAGGGGCGCCAGGAGGGGCGAGCCGAAGAATACTGGCACCGGGCTGTAGAGCAGCTGGAGGCCGACACACACGCGGCCTATCCGCCGGTTGCTTCCAGGGGACACCGGACTTGATCTCCTCGGCGCCGATGTCAGGCCGGGCAGCGAGCCCACCATAACCGGTGTCGTCCTGCCCGCATGAAGACGCGCCGCCGTTCTGGCCGATCGCGGGGCTGTTACGTCCGCCGTACCGAACTGAACTCGTGTTGCTTGATGGTCCAGCAGGATGGCCGCCGCGTGCGACAATGGGCACCGCGCGGCAAGACGATGCAGGCTTTGGGTGCCAGCTCCGTGTTCGCTTGACCTGTGGATGCGCGCCGTGGGGAAGGCATGATCGGAGCGGCTGCTTTCAGCGCCACGGGCAACCGGATGCTGGGCGACTTCACCGGCGCTGTTTCGCTGCGAGCGTTTGGGGACGAGTCGAGCGGTCCAACCACGCTCTAGTCGACTACCGCAATAATGGTTTCTTGAAGCGAGCTTAGGGGAATGTTGATGTCGCAAACGACTCCGGTCGACTCGAACAGCAATCGAGCCTCCCCTTTAAGCTGACCGGGCAAAGCCGTCTGAATGAAGCGGCTGCCAAAATTCTTTTTGGTTGGCTCGACAACCGGCGGTCCACCGCGTTCGCGCCATTCGAGATGAAAGCGCTGATTTTCCGCGTCAATCGACCAAGTGATGGCGACCCGTCCTTCAGCAACTGAGAGCGCGCCATATTTCAACGCATTGGTGCTTAGCTCGTGAATTATCATAGACAACGCGACCGCAGGTCCGGAAGACACGGCGACGTTGTTCCCGTCAATAGTGAATTGCTCGAAGCCTTTAGTCTGAAATGCTTTGATCGCGTTCTCGATCAGCGTTCGGCAACCCGCCCCGGTCCAGCTTTCTTGAATCAAGAGATCATGAGATACGCCGAGCGCGCTCATTCGCTCGGCGATGGTCTTAGCCGCCGCGTCAATAGATGAAGCATCGCGTAGGCTTTGAGCCGCAATTGCGGCTGCAATCGCGAGCATGTTCTTGACGCGATGGTGCAGTTCCCCGATAAGAACGGTTTGTAGTTTTGCAGCAGCCACCTGGGCGTTCGCTTCAACGCCTGCTTTCAAAAGGAGCTCGCGCAGCACGTCGTTTTCGTTCTCAACTTCTCGCATGCGCTGATCGGCCCCGCTCAAACCATTCATTCATGTCACTCCGCGAACGGTACTTGGACCACAGTATCCGACAACGTTCAATAAATCCAAGTTCGGTATATGTTCGGGGGCGACGGAACCCTTGCATCACCAAGCGGTTGAGTTAGATCATCGCATAATTGCAGGCATCCCGGTGATTAGAGCCCTCTAGAGGCTCACGCCATGGAGGGGGTCATGCAGTCACGGCTCGTGGTGCTTGTCGTTGAAGATGAGCCATTGTTGATGATGGTGGCCGTTGAAATCATCGCCGAGTTGGGCTTCGAGGTCATCGAAGCGCAGCACGCTGACGAAGCGATCGCCATTATGGAAAAGCGCTCGGACGTCCACGTTGTGTTTTCCGACGTTCACATGCCCGGCTCGATGGATGGTTTGAAGTTGGCGCATTACGTTCGCCGCCGCTGGCCACCGGTCAAAATCCTCACCACCTCGGGGAAGGCACGGTTTGCCGTAGAGGAACTGCCAAGTGGCGGGCGGTTCATGCCCAAACCCTACACCCCGGCTGAGCTTGGGACCGCTCTGCGCGAAATCATCGCAGCGTAGCGGAAGCCAGTCACCAACGCAGCCGAACATCTGTAGCCTTTCTTGGAACTCGGCAGCGGCTCAAACCGGGATCCACAGGCGCCACCGCAAGCCAGGCTGCATGCGTCCTCCGGATGCATTGTCATCGGCCTTGTGCTGGCGGGCGTCACGATTTCGACGCTTGCCGCCGAAATGAAGCCGGCCGCGATCGACGCGGCCGAGCCCTCGACGAAGACCCTGTCCAACGAGAAGCCGACCCCGGCGGGGGTCCGGTTGCGGGTCCTGCTCGAGCGGGCGCACTTCTCGGCCAGGCGAGATCGACAGAAGGTTCGGGGAGAACGCGAAGAAGCACTGCGGTCCTTCGAAGAGGCGCAGCAATTGCCGGTCTCCGAGACCTCAAGGCCGGTGTTTGGGGAAAGCTTGCTGCGGACGGCCGCCGGGTGACGATGAACTACGCCACCGCGGGAGCCGTTTCTCAAGAAGAAGCCTGCGAAGATGGAGGACGTGAAGGACATTCCGAAGCTGTCCTACGACAGCCCGTGCGAAGGCTTGGCGGAGAAGTTTCACATGAGAGAGGATCTGCTGTCCGCTCTGAATCCGGGAAGGCACTTCGGCCGGGCCGGCGAGGCCATCCTCGTGATCGACTCCAGAGCCGAGCAGACTTCAGAGAAGGCGGCCAAGGTCGAAGTCAACAAGAGCCGGCAGACGGCCAAGCTGTTCGACAAGTCGAACGCGCTGATAGGATTCCACCCCGCGACGATCGGCAGCGAGGAGAAGCCATTCCCCTCCGGCACCTTGAACGGTGACGGAGATCGATCGCACCCCGACCTACCGCTACAATCCGGCTTACCATTCAGCGGCGTTCACTCCCTCAAGCCGTTCACCATCAAGCTACGGGGTCCACGGCACGCCGATCCCGGGAGAAGTTTCCAGTCGGAATAGCACGGCTGCGTACGGCTCACGACTTGAGATGCCGAGCGAGTCGCAGAACGCCTCTCCAAGGGCACGCCGGTGGAATTCGTCAACCGGGTGAAGTGACCCCCGGCAACTCTGCTTACGTCGGCGCTTACAGCTCCAGAGGCCATGTGCCCCTTGAACTAGGCCATAAAGCATCCATCTAGCGTAAAGCCATCCGATTGGATGGTGAGGGGATGACATATGGCTGATAGTCTGCGCGAACTGCGACCCAAAACTCCCGAAACCGAGAAGATCACGATCAACCTTGGCTATGTGGACCTCGGTCAAGTCGATCTCATGGTGCAGGAGGGGTTCTATTCCAATCGGACCGATTTCATCCGGACTGCCATCCGGAACCAGCTCGAACGTCATGCAGACGTCGTGAGGCAATCCACGGCCCGGAAGAGCCTGGACCTCGGTCTGCGCAATTACACCCGCGAGGATCTCGAAGCGGCGCGGCGTGCCGGCGAGATGCTGCAGATCAACGTTTTGGGCTTAGCCACCATCGCGCAGGACGTCACTCCCGAGTTGGCCCGCGCGACCATCGTGTCGGTGTCGGTGCTTGGGGCGCTTCACGCCACTCCCGCGGTCAAGGCCGCTCTCGCCGACAGAACGAGTTGAACGATGCTGAATCAAGACATGGTCCGCGAAGCCACGCGCCTCACCCGTGCCGGCCAACTGGTCGAAGCCACCGCACTCCTGCAGCGCATGCTTCAGGGCGGCAGCGCCCCAGCACCGACGTCTCGCAGCGGCACTCAGGCTCCGCTCGCGCGGCTCGAGCCGCCAACCATCGATGCCAAGGCCGACGTCGTCGAGCAGAGGGAAAGTCGGCCGACGCCCCCTAGCCCTGTTCAAGGACGCAAACGCAACTCGTCGCTCGATGGCATGAGGAAGTTTTCCGGGTTGGGCGTGCAAGGCCCGATCGGACGCGCTCCGCCGTCAACGTCGGATATCGCGCCCGAGGGCACCCAGTTCATCGCCGGTACCTTCAGCAACGCAGCGGGAAGCCGGACCTACAAGCTGTTCATCCCGAGCCGCCCTCAGGGAAAACAGCTCCCCCTGATCGTCATGCTCCATGGTTGCACCCAGTCGCCGGACGATTTCGCCGCCGGCACCCGGATGAACTTCATGGCAGAGGAGCGGAATTGCTTCGTCGTCTATCCCGAGCAGCCGAGCGGAGCCAATCAGTCGAAGTGCTGGAACTGGTTTCGGACGGGCGACCAGCGCCGCGGCGGAGGCGAGCCGTCTATGATCGCCGGCATCACCCGCCAGGTCATGCGGGACCATGCGATCGATCCGAAGCGCGTCTACGTCGCAGGCTTGTCGGCCGGCGGGGCCGCCGCCGCCATCATGGGCGCGACGTATCCCGACCTTTACGCTGCCGTCGGTGTTCATTCGGGCTTGGCGTGCGGCGCCGCGAGCGATCTTCCCTCTGCGTTCGCCGCCATGCGGCAGGGAGGCGAGTCCAAGGCAATTACCAACGGCAAAACTTCTGTGCCGACCATCGTTTTCCATGGCGATCGCGACACGACGGTCCATCCAAAGAATGGCGATCAGATCATCGAGCAGTCGGCCGGAGCGACGAGACCGACGAGCAAGGTGCTTCGCGGACGCGTACCCGACGGCCATGGCTATACTCGCACCGTTCTGATCGACGGGGGCGGTCGGGCGATCTCCGAACACTGGAACGTCGACGGCGCCGGACACGCGTGGTCGGGCGGCAGTCCCGCAGGGTCCTATACCGATGCTCAGGGGCCGGATGCGACGAGGGAAATGCTGCGCTTCTTCCTCGAGCATTCGCTCGCTGGGTAGGCGGACCTCGCCCGCGCTCAGATCAACCGGCATGTCCCCGAACTCGCGTGCTGGGACTGGGCCGCAGCGATCCGTCGCCTTCGAGTGGCATCCGGAACATGAACCTGGTCTCGGTCTCGGACGAATCCACTTCGATCGTGCCACCGTGCGCCTTGGCGATTTCGGCTGCGATATAGAGACCCAGCCCAAGTCCCTGCGAAGGCCCGTGCGCCTCTCCGCGGTAGAATGGCTGAAACAGGCGCTTGCGCGCGTCTTCCGAAATGGCCGCGCCTGCGTTGGCGACTGAGAGTTCGAACAGCTCTGCTTTGGCGCTCGCCTCGACCCGCACGGGGCAGTCAGGCGCGCCGTGGCTAATCGCGTTGCCGAGAAGGTTCGAGAACAACTGGGCGATGCGGGCCGGATCGCAAAAGACGGGTGACTCAACCTCGAATATGGTTTCGATGCCGCGATCCGGATGGGCGGTGGCCAACTCCGCCACGACCTGATCGAGCACGGGCTCAATTGCGGTCATAGCCTTGGAGAGCGTGATGCCTCCGCCAAGGCGGCCTCGCGCCAGGTCCATGACGCTCTCGATCATCTTGGCCATCCGGCCCACGCTGCTCTGCATCATGGACTCGAGGCGAAGCGCGTCTTCCGAAGTCTTGGCCTTGAGCATCAGCCGTGCGCCGGCCGCAATCGATGCGAGGGGATTGCGCAGGTCGTGACCAAGCACAGCGATGAACTGCTCGCGCAGTTCTGCGTTTGCACGCTCCTGCTGAAGGTGCTCCTCCAGCGCCGTCTTGAGCTCGTCGCTTTCCTTGCGCGCGTCGATCAGCCCGCGCTCATAGCGGCGCCGGTCCGCCGCGCGCATGATCGTCAGGCGGGTGAACAGAAGCGCGTCCGTGTCGGTCCGCCGCTCGCGGGCGTTGGCGATGGCCGGCAGCCGAGCCCCGGTCTTCGTGAGGAGATCGAGCGCGAATTCATCGAAGAAGCCCTGCATCCGAAGCAGCGGCGCGACATGGGTCTCGAGGAATATGCGTCCCGCGTTGTTGAGCAAGTCGCTCAGCCGCATCCCGGGAAGGTCATCGGGTGGGTAGCCCATCCAGTCCGCAAGGGTCCGATTGGCCCGGTCGATGCGGCCGTCAGGACGAACGGAGAGGTAGCCGCAGGGTGCGTTTTCGTACAGGTCTTCGAAATCGCTGTCGGCGGGATGATTGTTGCTCACTCAGACGAAATCTCGGATTGCGGCGACGACTTCGTCAGGGGCGCTCAGGTTGGGACAATGGCCGGTCGCCTTCAGCACGACCATTTCGCTGTGCGGGATGTTGCGCTGGACGTACGCACCCACCTGCTGTCCGGCGATGATGTCTTCGCTGCACTGGAGGATCAGTGTGCGCGCTTTGACCTTGGCCAGGTCGGCGCGGTTATCGGAGAGGAAGGTGACCCGGGCAACTTCCTTGGCGATGGCGGGGTCGGTACGGCAGAAGCTGTTGGTTAGTTCCTCGCCAAGTTCGGGACGGTCGGGGTTGCCCATGATGGCAGGCGCCATCTGCGCCGACCACCCCATGTGGTTCTCCTCCAGAAACGAAAGAAGCTCTTCGATCTGCTGGGCGCTGAAGCCACCGACATAGTCGCCATCGTCGATGTAGCGCGCCGAGGGCCCCACCAGCACCAGGCTATCGAACAGTGTCGGATCCTTGATCGCGGCGAGCACTCCGATCATCGCACTGACCGAATGCCCCACGAATACGGCGTCCTTCAGGCGCAGCGAGCGGCCGATCTCGACGACGTCATCAGCATAGCCGGACAATGTGGAATACTTCTGGCGGTCGTAAGCGCTGAGGTCCGACCGGCCGGCTCCGACGTGGTCGAACAGCACCGTGCTGAATTCCGCCTTGAAGGCCGGCGCCACGAAGCGCCACATGTTCTGGTCGCATCCGAAGCCATGGGCGAACATCATTGCACGCTCGCCGCGGCCACGGACCTGCACGTTGTTGCGGAATTCGACTGACACCCAATTCTCCTTCGCTTCAGGCGATTATCATTCTTTGGACAAGCCTAGGGGCAACTTGATGGGCATCCTTTTTAGAGTCGGCAGGTGATTAGGACTTCCGGATCAGGAGATCCGACAAAGCCTCGACCAACTGCGCGGGCGCGAAGGGCTTGGATAGCATGACGCTGCGCGCCACGCCGTTCGAGGTCCACCGATGGGCGCTATCGCCGGAGACGTAGAGGATCCCGCAGCCCGGATCATGCTGGCGTGCGAGACGGGCGAGCGTCCAGCCGTCCATCCTGGTGCGGCCCAGATTGATGTCGGTGATGAGAGCTCGCGGTAGCGGCGCCCCGCCGAGCAGATCGGCGGCCTCCTCGCCGGATGCGGCGCTTACGACGCCGTAACCCGCCTCCATCAAGGTCTCCTCAAGCATCTCGCGGAGAAGATCTTCATCCTCGACCAGGAGGATTTTCGGTCTTCCTGCGGCCTCTTGGGAGTTGCTCAGCTGCATCCTCGCGCATCTCTCATTTCCGAAAGACATGACCTTGAAAGAAGCTTCACTTAACCCGGCAAGTCGAAACCGTCGGGAACCCTCGGGGGCAGCGAGAAACGGCTTGCAGCGTTCCCTGATTTCGACGGCCGCGGTCAATTGGCTATTGGTTGTAAGATGGCTCACGAGTGGGTCCTTGAAAGCTACTGCTCTCAGCATCCCATGTCACACCCTTTTGTCGAGCACGTGGCGGGCCCGAGCCGTCAGTTCATGATCGTGAACGGTTTTGCGATCAGTTCCACCCCGCGCTCAACCACCCCGGTATGGACGACCGCGTCCCGCGTGTGGCCCGACATGAGGAGTACCTTCGAACGGGCCAGCGACGTCGCGCTTCCGCGGCAAGCCTGGGGCCGTTCACATCAGGCATGAGGATGATCGGGCGGCCTCGGTCTCCAGCCACGGAATGCGGGCGGCCAGCCCGCCCGCCAGTCGGGGCACTTCGCCTGCAGTATCAGCTGACGAGGGTGCGAAGACCGCCGCTTGCGCTCATCGAGCTTCTGGAGCAGAGCCGGCTACAACAGGTGTCGGAGCAGCGCAGAAGCAACCGGTGCAAGTGCTGCGCTTGCACGCCGGCGTCGACACGAACCAGGCCGGGCGAGCCGCTCCGCCGCGTCCCGCCCTGGCCCGAAGCTGTGGCGCTCAGGAGCCTTACTTCTTGACGCGTGATGATCGACCCGTTGTCGCGTCCTTATCGTCGTCATCCTCGCGCAGATCCGCCAGCAATTCACATGTTCCTTGATCTGCCCACGCGCGAGCTTGGCCACGTTGATATGGGCTGGATCTTTGCCGCTGGCGAGATAGTCCTCCTGAATGCGCAGCAATTTCTGATGACCTTCGGTCTGCGCGCGGACATAGGCCGCCTCGAACTCCTTGCCCTGCATTTGCTCCATCTTCTGCAGCGTGGCCTGCTCGCCCTGCGGGACGTGCTGGCGAGCCTCGGATTTGGATTTTCTCTTGCCGGTGGTGGCCTACCCTAAAGCGCTGGGGTCGGGTCAGAAACTCGGCACCGCGAGCCAGCGTCAGAAAAGCTGTTCGCTAGAACGAGAAACTGATGGCGGGAAAATGGGTCTGCGGCTTGCGCCGCAGCCTCTTCATATTTCCGCCGAGAGGCCCAGGTATTGTGATGCAGTCTTCATAGGCGCCAACATACAAATCGTAAGTGGGTTCCTGTAGCCCTTAGTCGCTGCCCCGTTTCGCGTCGGGTACAACCTTCCGGCAAGAAGAACCCGGCCAGCGGTGCTGACCGGGTCAGTCAAGGGGAGGAAGACAATGTGTCGTCCATGTCCCGCAACCCCGCGTATTCTGAGCCGTTCCCGCCCAATTGCCGAATGCTACCGCACCGTGAAAACTCGCTGATCCAGGTTAATCTCAACAGCTTCCCGGATATGCTTCATCCTGAGCTTCTACGTACGGCATGTGGCTCAACCCCGGGGAACCTCAGCCATGCACACTTAAGTCGGCGAGGTGTTCGCCATGAGTCATTACAGTTTTGGCAGTAGATGATGATCCCGGCGTGCCCGACGTGATCGCATCTATGCTCAAAGAGCTTGGCTGCACAGTTGGTTTTGCGCATAGCGGCCCCGAAGCTCTCGATACACTGGCGAGGAATTTACGGATCCGGCTTGCCCACCATCCGCAAGCCGTGCCACATTTTTGGTGTTTTTGATCGGGTTCGCCTGATGGAGGCGATTTTCGCGCATGCCTTTGTCCCAGTCGAGAAGCGCGCCGGCCGGCTCGATCGAGCAGGCTCTCGAAGATTGCCGACGGGAGCTGGCCTCCGCGCGGGCGCTTAATCAGCGCTTTCAGGCGGAACGGTCGGAGCTCGCCGCCGTCTTGGAAGGGTCCAGAGACGCCATCTGGAGATGGGATCCGGATGGTACCATCGTGCGCTGGAATAAGGCAGCCGAGCATCTGTTCGGCTACAGCGCCGAGGAGATGATTGGAACATCTCTCTTGCGCCTGATCCCGTCCGATCGCCACGTCAAGGCCAAGGCCGTCATCGCGAGCGTCCGGGCTGGTGCATCGTACGCCCACTATGAGACCGTGCGAATCCGCAAGGACGGTACCGCAGTGGATCTGGAAATGACGGTCTCACCCATTCTCGGCGAAGCAGGCGACGTGTTGGGCGTCTCGACCATGTGCCGCGAAATCACCGAGCGAAAGCAATTCGAGGCCTCGCTTGCACAACGATTGACCGAGCTGACGGCCATCCACGCGCTTTCGGAGCGACTGCAGGCCGCGAATAGTCTGGACGAGATCTACGGCGCCGCTCTCGATGCCATCACGACCGCCCTTGACTGCGATTGTGCCTCGATTCTCCTCTTCGATGCGAACAAGGTCATGCGGTTCGTCGCCTCGCGCGGCCTCTCGGAGGCCTATCGGGAGGCGGTCGACGGCCATTCACCGTGGAATGCCGACGCGGCCGCGCCACAAGCGATCTTCCTGGCCGATATGGAGGCCTCAGAACAAAGTCCTGAGCTGAAGGAGATCGTTGCACGCGAGGGACTGAGGGGGTTGGCTTTTGTCCCGCTGCTCACCGACGGCCGATTGATAGGCAAGTTCATGGCCTACTACCGTGCGCCACACGTTTTCCCGCGCACCGAAATCGACCTCGCTTCGACAATCGGGCGGCAGCTCGCGCTGTCGATCGCGCGGCGGCTCGCCGAGGAGGAATTGCGCGAATCGGAGATGCGCTTTCGCGTGATGGCGGAGAACGCGCCCGTCATGATCTGGATCAGCGATCGGGAAGGCCGATGTCTGCACTTGAACGAAAGACTGCGCGCCTTCTGGGGCGTAACGGAGGATCGGGTAGGAGAGTTCGATTGGGCAACTACACTTCATCCCGACGATGCGCCCGCCGTCGCTCGTAGCGTCATGGAAGGTATCAAGAACCGCAGCGGGTTTTCGGTGAAGGCGCGCTATCTCGACGCCCAGGGCCGCTACCGAGTGCTCGAGACCCGGGCGCATCCGCACCTGTCCGCCGGCGGCGAGTTGATGGGCATGATCGGGGCGAATGTCGACATCACGGAGCGCGAAGAGGCCGAGAGGGCGCGCGAACTGCTGGTCGCCGAGTTGAACCATCGCGTCAAAAACACGCTGGCGATCGTCCAGGGCTTTGCGCACCAGACGTTCGGACACGGTGGCGATCCCACGGAGGCCCGCAAGGCGTTCGAGGGGCGCTTGGTGGCGCTCGCGGGGGCGCACAATCTGCTAACCGAAGCCAATTGGGAAAATGCCTCGCTCCAGGAGCTCGCCGCGATCACGCTCGACACCGCAGGCGCCAATGCAAATCGCATATCGCTGGCGGGCCCGAGCGTCCTGCTGTCCCCGAAGCAGGCGGTCTCGATCGGAATGGCGCTGCACGAACTATGCACCAACGCCCGCAAGTACGGGGCTCTCTCGACCGAGGAAGGGCGGATCACACTAGAGTGGTTTCAAAAGAACGGAGGAGCCCGACCTGAGCTTTGCATGCGCTGGCAGGAGAGCGGCGGGCCACCGGTGTCCAAACCCTTGCGTCGGGGCTTTGGAACCGTCCTGCTCGAGCGCGCACTCGCGCATGACCTGGATGGCGACGTGACAATCGGCTTCGAGCCAGAAGGGCTGCAGTGCTTCGTCACCGCTCCGATCCAGCGCCCGACCGGCGTCCCTTTAAGCGTGCAAATTCAATCCTAGCTCCCTGAGTTCGACCGCACCCCCCCAAAAAAACCGGGAGGAAGCTTGTCCGTCCCGCAGTGAGGCAGCAGCCATCTGGCCACACGCAAACAAAGACTTTTCCAGCAGGCCCCCGGGTCATCATCATCATGGGCGGGCCGGCCCTTGTCCTCGAATTCTTCAACGACGCCCATCGATCCGCTTTCAACAGGAAGCACTGGGTCGGCAAGCCGATCCGCGACGCTTTCCCCAGCGTCGCGTGCCAGGGCTTCTTGGAGGCGCTCGAGGCGGTCCGAGCGATCGGCTTCAGGCAGCGACGTCACCGCGGCATAGAGTTCGGCGGGAATGCTGCGGCTGTCGCCCAGAGGCTTGGAGCGCCATTCCACCCATTGATCGAATGCGTCCGACATATCGCTCACCTCCTTGGTTTGGCGCGGAACGGACTGTCGATGGTGAAGGCGTCCGGCTCGATCCCGCTCTCGATGCGCTTCCAGGTCACGGGCGCTGCGATGGGGAATCCCTCCCGGGCTCGCGGGGAATAGGTGCCGATCGCGGTGGTGCCGCGGCCATTGCGCAGATAATCGAGGAAGATGCGATCGCGACGCTTTGCCTGGGCGGACAGCAGGTAGCGGTCTGGATGGCGCGCTGCGAGGGCGGAGACCAACTGATGCGCGACCCGATGCGCCTTGTCGTGCAGCACCGGCTGATCCAGTGGCGCCATCAGATGAATTCCTTTGCCGCCGGTGAGCTTGGGCCACGTTTCAAAGCCCTCGCGCTTCATCAGCGTGCGCAGATCGAGCGCGGTCTCCACGACCGCATCCCAGCCGACACCCTCGCCGGGATCGAGATCGATTACGATGCGGTCGGCATGTTCGAAGTCCTCGACGGTCGCATTCCACGGGTGCAGCTCGACAGCGCCGATCTCGACGAGCCCAAGGAAGCCATCCAGGCTGTCGACCCACAGGCGCGTTCCCTGGCCGCCCTCGCGCTTCTGAATACGGAGCTGGTGCACGGCGGCCGGAATGTCCTTCGGCAGCGGTCCCTTGTGATAGAAGGTCGTGCCGTGCACGTGACGAACGAGCTTCAGCGGACGATGGCCGAGGTGCGGCAGCGCCTTCTTCCAGACCCGCGTCCAATACTCTGTGAGTTCTTCTTTCGATGGAGCAACGGCTTCGGGCAGAAGCTGCAGGATGTTCGCTCGGGGGACGCCCAGCTTCGGCCGGCCGGCGACGGACGGCACCAGCCGTGGCGCCTTGACCTTGCGCACCGTAAGATCATCGCGAAAGCCGTTGAACACGGCTTCGCGCAGCAGGCCATCATCGGTCAGCGCGCCGTATTGCACCTCGATTGCAAGGGTCGGCTCCACCCAGGTCGCCTTCGGCTTTTTGACCGCCGCATCGAGCGGAGAAGTCTTGCGGATCAACGGATCAAGTCGCTCGCGCAATTCCCGCGCCGTCGTCTCGGTGTAACCGGTACGCACCTTGCCGGCGTAGAGCAGCTTGCCGTTCTGGCGCCGGCCGACGTAGAGTGAGGCGACCTTGCGCGGGCGCGCCCCAAGCTTCTCCACGAAGGCGACGATTGGGAAGGTCTCGCTCTTCTTGCACTTGAGCTTGATCCAGCTCTCCTGCCGACCCGAGCGGTACGGGTGGCCCAGCCGCTTGGCGACCAGGCCTTCCAGTCCCAGCTTGCACCCCTTGTCGAGGATCACGTTGCCTTCCGCCGCAAGCGCCTCGACGTAAATGAATGTTTCCGGTGCGTCCTTCAAAAGACGCTGCAGCAGGCGCTTGCGATCCTCATACGAGACGCCACGCAAATCGTAACCATCGAGGTACAGGAGATCGAACGCGTGGTAGCGCACACGGGCGCTACGCTTGGAGCCGAGCTCCCGCCTGAGCTGCTGGAAGTCCGGGAGGCCGCCACTGCCGTACACCACGGCCTCGCCGTCGATGATCACAGTGTTTGCCTTGAGTAGGTCGGCGCTCGCGGCGATCGATGAGAATTGTTCGGTCCAGTCAAGGCCGGTGCGCGAGTAGACCTTGGCGTCACCATCTCGCAGATGCAGCTGCGCGCGGTAGCCGTCCGCCTTGATTTCGTAGACCCAGTCTTCGCCGCGCGGCGGCCTCTCGCGCAACGTGGGATCACACGGCTCGATGTAACCAGGAATAGCAGCTTTGACGGCGCCATGGACGCGCGATACTCCCGAACGAGACTGACGCAACGCCACCGCACACATGCCGATTCAACGCGGTCGCGCTGATTCGTTCCGTCCGAGCCGCCTACCGCGGGCGCGAAGTCCAATTCCAGCTAGGAGGGCACGCCGAAGCTTCATAAGGCAACTGACGTGACGATGGTTAGGGCCGCTGCGCCCTTTCAATCGCTGCCTTTGCTTCTGCCAACGGGCAGCCGTTCGCGGCGCGGTAAAGTGAAACTGCGCGGACCTTCTCGCCGGCTTTGAGCGCGTCCTCTATTTCCGTCGAACCACCCAGCGGTTCATAGCTCACACCGCCCTGCTTCAGTAGTAAATCGAGCTTTGCTTCAACTCTTTCCAGCGTGACAAGTCGCCGCTGCAGGCCTGTCATTTTCAAGCGGAAATAGAACGCGAGCCCCGTGACCATGGCGAGCACAAGGGCGGTAGATCCAGCAATCGTTTCCATGAAGCGCTCTCTTTACTCGGGCGATCCTGCCTCCGCATACGATTCCAGATAGCCGCAGGCCGAGCAGCGATACGTGGCCACCGTAAGCGCCTTCCTGCCGAACATGAACGACTCGCGGTACGTGGCGGGCGGCACTCCCGCAAACCAGAGCAACTGCCCACGCCCCAGGCTGGGAATGAAACCCTGCTCCATGGTCCCCTCGCATTTCGGGCAAGCTTTGTGCTCTGTCATTTCGGGATCGTAGACGGACTACCGAACGTTACAAGCTCCTGAGCAGCGCCCTCCCCTCGTCTGAGCGCCGCCACCGTTCAGTGAGCCAGGCAACATCGGTCCTTGCTCTTCGCGGCAGCTTTTCCTAGGTCTGGCAGCACGCAGGAACGTCTCGGATTTGGCGCGGTTGCCCAGCGGGGCGGCAGAGAACGGCAACGATGCTTGAAACCGATACCTTGCTGGTTAAGTGCCCGAACTGCGGCGCCTGGCCGATGGCCGCGAACCTGCCGAAAAACCTTTCACCCGGTGTCGAGCTCGAATTCAGATGCTCGCGGTGCGCTCAGCATGAGCTCGGGCGTTTGCGGCGTCCGAGCTTATCAGGCCCAGCCGAGCGGGTGACGTGAGACCAGCAATGGATCTACACGAACAATGGCCGCGGAACGGCCATTCACTTCGCGACTTGACCATCGCGAGCGTCGATTTTTCGGAGGAGAGATCATGAAGACCATCTTTGCGGCTGTCTGCCTGCTGTCACTGGCGTTGGCCTCGCCGGTGCAAGCGAAGGGGTGCATCAAGGGCGCGATCGTCGGCGGTGTTGCCGGCCACATGGCGGGCCATGGCAAGCTCGGCGCGGTGGCGGGCTGCGCGGTGGGCCATCATGAGGCTAACAAGCAGAACGGCAACAACCCGAACAACTCGAACGCGCAAGCTCCGTCCGGGCAGAAGTAATCTATCGGGGCTCCTTCGGCCCCCGGCGAGCGCGAGCCTGCCGGCGGCACTATCCAGACGACCAGCTCGAGCGCATCGCCTGGTCGGGAGAAGGTGGGTGGCGCTCCTCAATCTCGCTCGTCCGCCCGGTCTTAGAACGACCTGATCGGATGGCGGGCGGAACGCTGCCAGCGCTCCGTTGCGCCTCAGCATCAGGAGTGCCGGGCAACAGCGGCTGGGCTCATGCGCTCTTTGCGCCGGGCCAAGTGATAACCTGACCTGCCACCACCAGCCGATCGCGACCGCTTTCCTTGGCCGCATAGAGCGCCCGGTCTGCTGTCGCGACAAGGGCGTCTTCGGTGACACCCTGGATGGGGTTGTTGGTGGCGCCTCCCAGGCTGACCGTGACAAACTTGGAAGGCGGATTCAGCGCGTGCAACATGCCTAGCTCGCGCAGCGCCTTCCGAACTCGCTCACTCACCTCGGCGCATCCGTCGGCGTCGGTGTTGGGCAGCAACAGCGCGAACTCCTCGCCGCCGTACCGAGCAGCCAGGTCGGCGGGCCTGCGAACCTGCTCAGCCAAAATCCTGCCCAGCGAGCGCAGGCAGGCATCGCCTGCCTGATGGCCGTATTGGTCGTTGAATTTCTTGAAGTGGTCCACGTCGATCAGCAGCAAGGAAAGCGGCGTTTCATCGCGCTTGGCCCGGGCCCATTCCTCGGCAAGACGTTCGTCGAAATGGCGACGGTTTGCAAGTCCGGTCAGACCATCGGAGGTGGCAAGAGTTGCCAGCTTGTCCTGCAGATCCTTTTGCTCAGTCATGTCCCGTGAGATGGCGACCACTCCGTCGATCTCGTTGCTGAGCGTGGACCGGGTGACCCGCAGCGCCGTCTCGACCCAGATCTCGGACTTCGCCCGAGTGCGAGTCCGGTAGATGATCCGCGCCTCTTCGGCTTCGCCCGACTTGAGGGAGTTGATGGCCTGCTCCAACCGGGACCGATCCTCAGGATTGATCCCAGCAAGCGCCGGCGTGCCGAGCAGCTTGGCAGGCTCCCACCCGAGAACGCGCGTACAGGATGGCGAGACGTAAAGGATTCGCTCGTCCAAACCGATGCGCATGACGATGTCGCTCGACTGCTCGGCCAAGAGGCGAAAGTCCGCCTCCTTCGCCACCAACGCCGCCGCCATGCGTTGGCGCTGCGAGAGGTAGCGCACCAGAAAACACCCGATGAGCGCGATCGCCAGTGTGAGGCCGGAGACGATGCTCATGCGCACGGCCGCCTGCCGGCGCCGCGGCTCGAGAACGTCTTCCTCTGCTTTGGTGGCCACCGTCAGGATCGGATAACGCGTGCTCAACCGATAGAAACTCAGGCGTTGCCGGCCATCGATCGGAGACTTGAAGTAGTAGACGCTGGCACTGGGTCCGTTTCCCAAGTTCGAAAACAGCAGCGACTTGGAGAGGTCCCGCCCCACATAAGCGCCCTGGTCGTCGCCGCTGCGCGCCAACATGATTCCGTCGGCGCTGAGCAGGGACACCGCGCCGTTTGGACCAATGTCGAACTGCTTGTAGAATTCGGCGAAGTACGCGACGTCGATGCTGGTCAGCACAACACCAGCGAAACTGCCGTCCGGATGATTGAAGCGCCGAGACGCGGTGATGATCCACTGGCCGCCCGAACGGCTTTTGACAGGTCGGCCGAGCAGTGTGCCGCGGTCAGCACTTGCGCGGTGCTGCTGGAAGTAGTCGCGGTCACTGTTGTTCAGGCCGGCCAGATCGACGTCCTCGGTGGTCGCCAGCCAGCGGCCGGTTTCGTCGTAGACGAAGATGCCGCGGATCCGCTTCCTGTTGTATTTGCGAGCCTGAAGGAAGGTCTGGATCTTGGTCACTGCGCCGGCGCTCGTTCCGCCGATCTCCATGCGATCGACCATGCCAGCCAGGATGGTGTCCGCAAGTTCGAACATGTCCTCGGCGTGCTGGGTGAGCGAACTGGCCAGATTGGCCATGTCCACTTCCGCGTTTCTCAGGTCGACCTGGCGAGCTTCCCATTCCCGCCATCCGCTCAGGGTGAGGATGGCAACGCAAGCCAACGCGACAAAGCCCGCGACCCATAGCGGGACGCGGGACTTGCCCACTTCTCGGCGGCTGGTTGACATCTAGGAGGCGGCTCCGTTCGCGGCACGTTCCCACCGAGGTCTTAATGTCGGCTTGCCTGCCCGGCAGCGGCAGGCGAGGTGGTAAACGCCTCCTCTCCAAGTCGCTCACGGCCTTCGTGAGAAGCTGCGGACGGAGTGAGCGATTGGTTTGACCTCACAGAAGCGCTGCCCCTGCCGCGCTGCGCCGGAGGGGTTCTGCCGCCGAGGAATGGGGCGAAAAAGGAACGGTCCCCGCGCGCTGGGAACGCACAGGACCGGTTGACTCGACAGACGGAGGCGAAGCCGTGCGTCTTGCAGAAGTCTGCGGTTGTGGAGTTAACGATCCATATCGCAGTTCCATTCGGCGATATTGCGCAGTGGAGGATAAAAGGCTCGTCCGCACTGATGTGGCCTCCGTGTGCAGGCCAGGCCAGATTGAAGACGCCCGCTGAGTGACGGAGCGCGAGGTGCAGGGGTGCTGCCACTGCCGGCTGAGCTATGTCGCTGCGGGTCCAGGGTGGCGAAGATGTGAAGGGGCGCGACTTCCAAAGCGAGTCCGCTCGTGGGATGCTAGGTCCATGAATCTGCGCGGGCTGCTCAGAGTTGCGTTCGCGGTCTTGGTGACCGCCGGTTTGACGTTGGCGCCCTTGGCCGCGCCGGCGGCAGCCGCGCAAGCTCGCTCGGACAGCATGAGCGACATGTCCGTGTCGGCCGACATGCCCTGTTGCCCCGATGAGCAGAAAAGCACGGGCTGTCAGGACTGCCCGCTGGTTGCGATGTGCGTCCTGAAGACGGCCCAGGCGGGCCTCTCCGAGACCGCCGCCCTCCCGCTGCGGCACGCCATCCGCACCACGCACTTGGTCGCGGACGACGTAATCGGCGACGGTCTGACCCGTCCACCTCCCCACCAACCCCCTCGAACCCTGGGCTGAACGGCGCTCTACGCCGATCGCGTCCGTGCGCTTCACGCGCGCGGATGATGCACGCCGCTTCGGCGGCGCATTTGGGACATTCGAGGACCAGAAAATGAAGACCTCTACCATCGCGCGCGCCGTCGAGGCGGCGTTGATCGCTGCCGCAGTCGCAGGCACAAGCCCGGCCGCACTGGCCGATATCAAGGACTACAAGTTCGAGCTCGTCGATCAGTCGGTCCAGGCCGGGCCCGACAAGGTCATCACCGTCAAGCTCGTGAACACAAAGAACGGCAAGCCTGTGCCCGATGCCGTGATCTTCGCCAGCCGTCTGGACATGGCTCCGGACGGGATGCAGGAGATGGCGACCAAGGTCACGCCCATGCCGGGAACGGAGCCGGGCACCTACCGCTTCAAGGCGACCTTCGGCATGGCGGGGCGGTGGCAGCTTTCGCTCGGAGCCAAAGTCCAGGGCGAGAGCGGCACCGTCGAGAACAAGCTCGTCATCACGGCGCAGAAGTGACCCGCGCCCTCACCGCAAGTGTGGCCGCCGCGTTCATCGTGGCGGCCGGCATCGCATTCGTTGTCACCGGCCCGCAGCGGCTGGCGGCGCGATCCGCCGCCCTGATCGGCCCCGCTGCGGCCGAAGAGCGCCGCGCCCCGATCTACTACCAGGATCCGGACGGCAAGCCATCGTACTCGCTGGTGCCGAGGAAGACGCCGGACGGCCGCGACTACCGCGCGGTGCCGGCCGGCGCCGATGTCAGCTTCGACGATGACCAGGCGGCAGCCCCGACGACTACAACGGCCGACGGCTCCGAAGATCGCAAGATCAAATACTACCGCAATCCCATGGGCCTGCCGGACATCTCGCCGACCCCGAAAAAGGATTCCATGGGGATGGACTACATCCCTGTCTATGAGGGCGAGGACAGCGATGATGGCTTCCTCAAACTGTCGCCCGGAAAGATCCAGCGGACCGGCGTCAAGTCGGAGCCCGCAGCAATGCGCGTGGTCCGGACCGCCGTCAGGGCGCCGGGCACGATCGCGCTCGACGAGCGGCGGATTTCAGTGGTCGCGATGCGGGCGGAAAGCTTCATCCTGAAGGTGGCGGACGTGACGACCGGATCTCACGTCGTGAAGGGGCAGCCGCTGATGGAGGTCTACAGCCCATCCGTCTCCTCGGCTGCAGCCGAGTACCTCACCACCATCACCTCCAAGACGACCAGCGGCGACGTCCAGTATGGCCGTGGATCGCGCCAGCGCCTGATGAACCTGGATGTGCCCGACGCCGCGATCTCGGCGATCGAGAAGAGCCGGACAGTGCCGACCTCGATCGGATGGACCTCTCCGCGCGACGGCATCGTGCTGGAGCGCAACGCCGTCGAGGGCATGCGCGTCGAGCCCGGCGGAGTCCTGTTCCGGATCGCGGATCACTCGACGGTGTGGGCCTTGATCGACGTCGCCGAACGCGACCTCGGCATGATCGCCAAGGGCCAGCCGGTCACGGTGAAGGCGCGAAGCTTTCCCGGACGGGAGTTCACGGGGAAGGTCCAGGTGATCTACCCGGAGATCAACAAGGAGACCCGCACCGCGCGCGTCCGGATCGAACTGCAGAATCCGGACCTGATCCTGCTGCACGACATGTACGTCGACGCGAACATCGACACCGGCAGCGGCGAGGCCGTCCTCGCGGTGCCGGAGAGCGCGGTCATGGATACTGGCAGCCGGCAGGCCGTGTTCGTCGACAAGGGGCAGGGTCGGCTGGAGCCGCGCGATGTCAAGCTCGGCCACCGGGGCGGCGGGTTCGTGGAGGTCCGGCAGGGCCTCGCGGAGGGCGACGCCGTCGTGGTCTCGGCGAACTTCCTGATCGATGCCGAAAGCAACCTGAAGGCCGCGCTGAAAGGCTTTGCCGAGGGGGCGCAGCAATGATCGCGCGCCTCATCGCCTGGTCCGCCCGCAACCTGCTGCTGGTCCTGTTCGGGACCGGCTTCGCCGCCGCGGCGGGGCTCTACGCTCTTCTGCATCTGCCGCTCGATGCCATCCCGGACCTCTCGGACACCCAGGTCATCGTCTACACGGAGTACCCCGGCCAGGCGCCGCAGGTGATCGAGGACCAGGTCACCTATCCGCTGACCACGGCGATGCTGACCGTGCCGAAGTCCAAGGTGGTCCGCGGATTCTCGTTCTTCGGCGTCTCGTTCGTCTACGTCATCTTCGAGGACGGCACCGACATCTACTGGGCGCGCTCGCGCGTGCTGGAATTCCTCAACGGCGCGAGCGCGCGCCTGCCCGCCGGCGTCACACCCACGATCGGTCCCGACGCGACCGGCGTCGGCTGGGTCTACCAGTACGCGGTGATCTCGAAGGAACTGAACCTCGCCGACACCCGGACCATCCAGGACTGGAATCTGAAGTTCGCGCTGGCGAAGGCCGAGGGGGTCGCCGAGGTCGCGAGCGTCGGCGGCTTCGTCAAGCAGTACAACGTGATCCTCGATCCGCAGCGGATGCGCGACCGGGGGATCACCATGCAGAAGATGCGCGACGCCATCCGCGCCAGCAACGCCGACGTCGGCGGGAGGACGGTCGAACTCTCCGAGTTCGAGTACGTCATCCGCGGCAAGGGCTACATCAAATCGATCAACGACCTCGGCGACATCGTGCTGAAGACCTCCGGCGGCACGCCGGTGCTGCTGCGGGACGTCGCCCGGGTCGAACTCGGGCCCGACGAGCGGCGCGGCATCACGGAGCTGAACGGCGAGGGCGAGGTCGCCAGCGGCATCGTGCTGCAGCGCTTCGGCCTCAACGCTCTGGAGGTCATCCAGAACGTCAAGAAGTGCTTCCAGGAGATCGCCTCCAGCCTGCCGAAGTCGGTTGAGATCGTGCCGGTCTACGACCGCTCCAACCTGATCTACGCGGCCATCGACACGCTCAAGCACACGCTGTTCGAAGAAAGCGTCGTCGTCGCGCTGGTCTGCATCGTGTTCCTGCTGCACGTCCGCAGCGCGCTTGTCGCGATCCTGATGCTGCCGGTCGGCGTCCTCATGGCGTTCGGGGCCATGAAGTTGCTGGGCCTCGGCTCCAACATCATGAGCCTCGGCGGGATCGCGATCGCGATCGGGGCCATGGTCGACGCGGCCATCGTCATGATCGAGAATGCTCACAAGCATCTCGAACGTGCGGAGCCCGGAAGGTCCAGGATCGACGTCCTGATCGCCGCCGCGGCGGAGGTCGGACCGGCGTTGTTCTTCAGCCTGCTGATCATCACGGTGTCGTTCATGCCGATCTTCACGCTGGAATCGCAGGAGGGGCGGCTGTTCAGCCCGCTCGCGTTCACCAAGACGTTCTCGATGGCGGCAGCCGCGCTGCTGTCGGTGACGTTGGTGCCGGCCCTGATGGTGATATTCGTGCGCGGGCGGATCGTTCCGGAGCACCGGAATCCCATCAACCGGTTCCTGATCTGGATCTATCGCCCCGTCATCAAGGGCGTGATGCGGGCCAAGACGCTGGTGATCGTGCTCGCGCTCGCCGTTCTGGCCGTCAGCATCTGGCCGGCGCGCCAGCTCGGCACCGAGTTCATGCCGAACCTGAACGAAGGCACGCTGCTCTACATGCCGACCACGCTGCCGGGCATCTCGGTCACGAAGGCCGCCGAACTGATGCAGACCCAGGACCGGATCATCCGGTCGTTTCCGGAGGTGGCCTCGGTGTACGGCAAGGCTGGGCGTGCGGCGACCGCGACCGACCCGGCCCCCTCCGAGATGTTCGAGACGATCGTCAACCTCAAGCCCAAGCAGGAGTGGCGCCCTGGCATGACCATCGACGGGCTGATCGCCGAGATGGACAAGGCGCTGCAGTTTCCCGGGGTCTCCAACGCCTGGACCATGCCGATCAAGGCCCGCATCGACATGCTGTCGACGGGGATCCGGACGCCGATCGGGGTCAAGGTGATCGGGACCGATCTGGTCGAGATCGACAAGCTCGCGAAGCAGATCGAGCAGGTGCTCAAGGCCGTGCCGGGCACCTCCTCGGCGTACGCCGAACGCGGCATTGGAGGCTACTATCTGGAGGTCACGCCGGACCGGACTGCGTTGGCACGCTACGGCATCATGGTCCAGGACGTGCAGGACACGATCGCGACGGCGCTCGGCGGCCAGACGGTGACCACGACCGTCGAAGGCCGGCAGCGCTTCACCGTCAACATGCGCTATCCGCGTGATCTGCGCGACAATCCGCAGGCTATCGCGAACGACGTGCTGGTGCCGATGCCCTCCGGCGGCGCTGTGCCACTCGGAGAGGTCGCGAAGGTCGCGCCGGCGCGCGGGCCGACCTCGATCCGGACCGAGAACGGGCAGCTCGCGACCTACATCTACGTCGACATCCGCGACCGCGATCTCGGCGGCTACGTGGCCGACGCCAAAGCCGCCGTGCAGGCCAGCATCCAGTTCCCGCCCGGTTACTACGTGATGTGGAGCGGCCAGTACGAATATCTGGAGCGGGCCACCGCGCGGCTGAAGATCGTCGTTCCCGTGACGCTGCTGATCATCTTCCTGCTGCTGTACCTGAACTTTCGCTCGATCACCGAGACGATGATCGTGATGCTGTCGCTGCCGTTCGCGCTGGTCGGCGGGCTTTGGCTGATGTGGTGGCTGGGCTTCAACCTGTCGGTCGCGGTGGCCGTAGGATTCATCGCGCTCGCCGGCGTGGCCGCCGAAACAGGCGTCGTCATGCTCATCTATCTCAACCAGGCGCTGGCGGAGACTGCGGAGAGACGTGCCGCCCAGGGGCGGGCCGTGACCCGCGGCGATCTGTACGACGCCATCATGGAAGGCGCGGTGGAGCGCGTGCGGCCCAAGATGATGACGGTGGTCGCGATCATGGCGGGCCTGCTGCCGATCATGTGGAGCACCGGGACCGGCTCCGAAATCATGCAGCGCATCGCAGTGCCGATGATCGGCGGAATGATCTCATCCACGCTGCTGACGTTGATCGTGATCCCGGCGATCTTTGGGCTCGTCAAAGGCTTCCGCTTGCCTCCCGAGGACAACACGAAGGGACAAGCGCCGGAAGTGACGAAGCCCACCGTATTGCGTTTGCTGGAGCCTGCTGGGTGAGGTGAGAAGGGGGTTTTGTGCAACCCGCCGAGCATAGCCGATTGAGCAGACGAACCCCTCTATTCTTCGGCCAAAGCAGCTACTATTGGGCCCAGGAGCGCCAACGCGTCCACCGCGCCGTCGTCTTCACCCTTCTCGAAGTCCGCGCCCGTTTGAGCCATCGTGTTCGTCACGTGAGCGACGCAGAGAACCTTGCTTCCCGTGGCGGCGGCGAAGGCGTACAGCGCGGCCGCTTCCATCTCGACCGCAAGTATTCCCCGGTCCGCGGCTGCTTGAACGGCCTGGCTGGTCTCGCGGAACGGGGCATCCGTGGTCCAACTTGCGCCCGCGATAGTTCGCGGTGCGCCGTGTTTGATTGCCTCTTTCGCGACTTGCAGCAGGTGAGGACAAGCGGTGGCGTACTCCGAAGGCGGAACATAATGGT
Source organism: Bradyrhizobium sp. CW1 (assembly GCF_023100665.1). Classification (NCBI taxonomy): domain Bacteria; kingdom Pseudomonadati; phylum Pseudomonadota; class Alphaproteobacteria; order Hyphomicrobiales; family Nitrobacteraceae; genus Bradyrhizobium; species Bradyrhizobium sp. CW1. Next base: position 375,528 of record NZ_CP064684.1, on the reverse strand, counting down.
AGCTCGTTCCTTCGTCGCGCAACGCCCGCTCGATGATGATGAAGTACGGCGGTTCACCGGCGGCCACGATCTGCCCAGCTGACGTCAAGCTGACCAGGAGGCGACAACCGCTGGCAAACAATTCCTCGGCGACAAGAACGGCGAAGGAGGCCCCCACAGCCCGCCCGACGATGCCGACCTCCCGTCCGGCAAGGGAGAACACATCGAGCTCGGTGTGATAGCATGGCCATCCTCCGAAGGGCCTTGCGCGCCCGGTACGGCGAAGATGGCGCACAAGATCGCCGGGGCATGGGCTCGCGCAAGCTGGCCGTCGCGTCGATGACAGCCCGCGCCTCAACCCTTTCATTAGCTCACTGTTCCTCCGTGGAAAACTCCACCACCCAAACAAATTGAGCGTACGGCAGGGTCATAATGTACTGCAACAGCTTCGGATCAAACTCGGAAGCATGTTCTCGCGCGAAATGACGATACGAGGAGCCCGTGGTGATGAAGTAGCGGATGATGATATCGTTGCCGGGCGAAAGACCGATGGCGGGGCCAAGCTTGAGCAAGGCGGGAGCCAGCCGATCAACGGCATCGGCCGGGTAATAAACCTTCTCGGGAAGCGCCACGATAAACGCGTCAATCGCTTCCGCCGCGTACGGAGTTCCAGTCGACTTCGGAATACACAGATACGGCAGATGGTTGTCATCGACAACAGCAAGGGTCTCAACTTCATCCCAGGCATACCGGAGTCCAGCGTGACCTCTCACAGGTTGACGCCATTCATAGCCCACGAGCGCAACGGCATGACGACGCAAGTGCATCGCGGCGAAAAGAGGAAAGCCTGATTCCACATAGGCGATCAGTTGCCGATAGAATTGAGGGTCATGGCTTCCAGCAGTGCGCGCGATATGAATGGGGAATGTGCCCGCTTCCTGGAATACACGTTCTGCATGAGCAATCTGCAAGCCTTTTGACGGCACCAATCCGCCCGGATTGTAATCGTGCGCCATCATCGTAATCTCATGGACCAGATATTCTCGATGAACGTTGTAGCGCTCGCTGTAGTGGCGCAAGATCGACCAGCAGGCAGCATGCGCACACACCGAAATATCGACATGCTGATCCATCGACGGAAAGCCGCGGATCTCAAGCTTATAGCCGAGCAAGTGCACCTTATGGTCGGCAGCAATGATGAACCGACCTGCGCCCTTGCGAATGTCCGGAGAGAGCACGGTCCGACCGATTGTGGCGATGCCAGTCGGCCGCAACACCATGTAGCCGAAGTAATGTTCTTCGATCTGGCGATCGGGACAAACCAGCGCACAGGTGGCATCGTCGAATGTCACGGTCTGGTCAAAGAAATGCAGCCGCACGCAGTCGCTGCGATAATGCTGCCCCTTCTTCGAATAAAAATTGTAGTAGGTGCTTCGATAGTCCTTATCGATGTAATTATATTCGATGAGCACGCCCTTCACTGCATCCGAGATCCCCTGGCTCAACGTCTTTGCGACTCGGTCTGGGTTGTACTCGGAGGTGATGTGATTGGGCAGTTGCGCGAGGTCAGCGCTGGTCGCCAGAGAAATCCACTTATACATCAGAAGCTGGCGTAGTCAGAAGCGACGCGCAAATGCACCGTAAAAGTAATCATGGAAAATCCTTGATCAAAAACACGACGATCCCCTACTATCGTCGGCAGAAGGGTGATGTAAGCCACACGTTGCCCTTGGTCAAATTTGACCATCAGGGTCCGCTTCAAAGGAGTCGTGAGAAAGTACGCCCGGCTTCGCGCTGCGTCGCAACGATCGCCGTGCGTGGGACGTCATTTCATCGGCTTCCCTGAAGGCTCCTGTACAATATTCGCGACCGAAGGTGCAATAGTCGATAAGTTTAACTAGTGATTGTGGACGGCTATCGCCGTTGGACTGCGCGAGAGGACTTGCTGCTCGCATCCCAAGGTCGACGGCCGCGAACCTGCGGGAGGCATGCTGCCGATGCGGTTGGCTGTAGACTTTCGGCGGCTTGGAGAAGTGACGCAGACCGGTCAGCAGCGTGCTTCTTTACGCGTGGTATCGCCCTCGCTCACAGGCTCTCTCTTCGAGACCGGAGTTCGAAGGCAGCCAACCTTTGCTCGTGCTCCCACTGGACGGCACTGAAGCCACGAATACCGACCGAGGCGCCAGGGTGTTCTGGAGCTACCCGCAGGGTCGCGCGCGGTTCGTCTCGAGACTAATAGTGCAGAGACAAACCCGGCCGCCGAAGAAGAGTTATGGAGTAGGACTACATCCAGTTGCTGGTCGTGGGTGGCACGTCGGTCTTGCCACTCTGATGCAGGGCTCAGCGAACTTTTCAGCAGCGGGGGCCCTCGAGGACCGTCAAAGTGTGGTAAAGGAGAGGTGACGTGGTGCTACACTGTAGTGCTACACCGCTCAAAACTGACTGTTTAGGAAGCACCTGATTTTGAAGGATTTTTTCGCTGCCAAAAATCGGTGGCGGAGAGAGTGGAATTCGCCCCCTAACTAGTGCGCAGGCGTTAGTGTAGACCGCTTTGGTGATCAGCGCTTGATCAGCCGCATTTCGCCAGACCTGACATGGGCGTACCGGATCGCCCTTGCGAAGTCGCCATTTCATTGTAAAATGCCCGTCATGCAACCTAGTAATTTCGCAGTCAGAATTTATTATCTTATCGATTTGTAGGGGCAGGCGATGGCCTCGACTACTGACGACCCGCCAGAAACGCGTCCGCGGCAGCGCTTTCCCGAATCGGAAGAAGAGAGGGCGGCGCGGCTCGTCGCATTCGCCCGAGGCATTGCGGCGCCTGCCGCCGGGCACCAGTCCTCCTCGGCGCTCGAGAGCATGGATGACGGCGGACTCCCCGGCCCTGAAGCGCTGCAGCAGCGCATCGTGGCGCAACTCGATGCGGCCGACAGCAACACGGATCTCCCGCAACTGACCAAGGAGGCGATGGCGCGCGATATCGCGCAGTCCGGACACGAGATCGCGACACAAATCCGGGGCGGCGACGCTCGCCTCGCCGACCTCAATCTCGACGCGCTCTCCAATCTCGAGGCGGTGATCCGCGTGGTCGGACGCCCGGCCTGGTACGTGCGCCAAAATGTTCCCGCGCCCGAGGCCGGGGCGGACAGGACGCGGGACGACGAGTTCTGGATCGTCAAGATCGGCAGTGCCGGCAACAAATTGCGCAGCATCTGCTCGCGGGCGGGCGTCGTGATGCTGGACACCGGCGGGAGCCCGGTGCCGTTCGGCACTGCCTGGATGATCGGATCGGATACCATCATCACCAACGCCCATGTTGCAAGAGAATTAGCGCATCAGGACGGTGGTCTACCCGCCGACGACCCGCGGGATCGCTGGCGAATGCAGCCGGGTCACAAGGGAGTGGTCAACTTCGCGTTCGAGCACCAGCGGCCAGCCTCGGATCTCGTTTGGGAGATCGAAGACGTCCTTCATGTCCAGACGTCCGGCGATCCCGACCTCGCGGTCTTCAGGCTCAGGAATCGCACCAAGGCGTTCCCATCGCCGGTTCCCGTGGACCTGCGGTCGCGTGCCGACTGGCGCAGCCTGGACGTCTTCGCGGTCGGACACCCGATCCGGGATCAGCAGAACGACTCCTCCAACGTCGCGCTCGTCTTCGGTGAGCTCGATGCGACAAAGCGCTTCAGCCCGGGCAAGCTGACGGCCGTGCTCGGCAACAAAGTCCTGGCACACGACTGCTCGACCACCAACGGCTCGTCAGGCAGCCCAATCGTCGACTTCGTCTCGCTCAAGGCCGTCGGGTTGCACTATTTCGGGGTACCGGGCGCGCGCAATGAATCGGTGCTGCTTGCCGCGGTCGCGGACCACCCGGCGATCGCGAAGAGCGTCAACAACGCCTGGAGCTGATCATGGCCAATCCCCGCACCAAGCAGGTCCTGGCCAAGATCCTCACGCGCTACGTCCGGCAGGCGAGCGTGCACACGACGCTGGACGCTGTGCTGCCGCTGGACATCACCGGCGATGCCCGGGAGCACTTCATTGAAAATCTGAGGCCCGATGCGCTCAATGAACTGCCGCTCCAGATGGAGGCGCTCACCGAGGAGCTCGCAGCACGAGACCTCATCAATGTCTTCATCCAGACGCTGCTTCGCTCCCGGGCCATGGACATCCGGTTGCAGGGCATCTTCAACGGCACGATTTCCATCAACGACTCCGGCGATATCGACCAGGCCCATCTGCAGAGTCTGGAAAGCCGCGTCAGCCCGTTTCTGAACGCCAAGACATTCGGCGATTTCATGGCCTCGACGCCGCGTCGTGTCTGTGCGATCTGGATCAAGCGCCCCGGTGCGCGAGAAGGCGAGTTCAAAGGAACCGGGTTCCTCATTGCGCCGGATCTCGTGATGACGGCGCATCACGTACTCGACAAGGCTTTGACCGCAGCGGGCGACAAAGAACTCGACGGCGCTGTCGTCAAATGTGTCTTCGACTATTGGGCGAACATCTATCCTCGCGATGTCGAAACCCCGAACGGATCCGAACTGATCGTAGCCGACACTCCGCAAAAATGGCTGGAATGGCACAGTCTCCGGCATCCGTCAGACGGTCGCAGTCACGAATTCCCGTATCCGCCGGACGTCTACGACCGTCTCGATTGCGCGATCATTCGGTTGTCAAGACCCATTGGAGCCGAAGCTCTTGCGGCCGGCGGCGGCCGCCTGCGAGGCTGGATCAAGTTGCCTGACGCCGTCGAACAGATGACGACCGATGATCCTGTTGCCATTCTTCAGCATCCGAACGGTGGACCCCAGGGATTGGACAAGGGGAAATTCGTCAGAGCGGATGCATCGGATACGCGCATCTGGTACACAGCCGAGGCTTCCGGGGGCTCGTCAGGCTCACCCTGCTTCGACCGGGAAACCGGTATCGTCGGCTTCCACAACGCGGGCCGTCCTCCTGCAGCCTACACGGGCGCCACCAAGGAGTGCAATCAAGGCATCCACATTGCTCAAGTTGTCAACGCCTTGCCGCGGAAGCTCAAGGACGCCTCCCGCGACGGCACGATCGGCGAAAGCGCGTTGTGGTCGCTGGCGGATCGCGGCGATCGTCCAATTCCGGTGCTTGGCCGCAAGGACTTCCAGACAGCAGTGCTCAAGCTCTTCGTTCCAAAAGCGGAGAAGCGCATCATCGTCGTCGAGGAGGCGAGCGAAGCGGCGGCAACAGGCAAGTCCGGCAAGACCTTCTCGGCGGGCATCCTCAAGGCTATTGCACGGGACCGTCCGGCCATGGTGCTGGACTTTCCGGCGTCCGAACTTGCCAGGTTCAGCCCTGAGGAATTCATTTTCGAACTGGGCCGGAGGATCGGAATCGATGCGAAACAGTTCGAAACGATGCCGCCAAAGCCGAACGGCGAACGCCAGCTGGCGCGCTGGCTCTCGACCGAGCTGCCGGACTGGTTCGGACAGTTGATCGAACATCGCGCCATCTCGGCGGTCGTCGCGGCGCTCGAACGGCAGGGCGATGCAGGCGCCGCTGCCGGGCAAGCCAACGGCGCGGCCGCCGGGCAGAACGGAGATGCGTCTACCCGACAGCGCGACGCGGCTCCGGCAACAGGCCGCGAACTCGTGATCAAGGAACTTATCTGGATCGTCATCGACGACATCCACAAGACGCCGCCCGAACGCGGCATGAAGGAACTGCTGGCGGGGATGGCCGGCGTCACCGATACGCAACCGGTCTTGCGCCCCGGCTTGAAGGCGCTGCGCTGGCTGATGATCGGCCACGCTCCGGATTTCGTGCGTGATCGCGTCAATGAATACATTCCCGATATCGTGTCGCCGAGCGCCATCGGAAAGGCGGAATGGGTGGATTGGCTGCGCGCCTATTTCGTCAGTTCGGGCCAAGCTGACCGGTTCGACAAAGCCACTGCTCAAGCCTTGTATGACTTCTCCGTCAGCATGCTGCCTGGAGCCAGCGATCCCAGGAGCAGGCTTACTAGCATTGCGGGTGCCGCCGCGCAGGCGATCCTGTCACTTCAGCCTCCGGCCGGAGGAGCATGACCGAGATGACATCAGAAGCGATTCCCAACCTGGAGGGGCTGTCGCAACAGCTGCGCGAGGCCGGCATCGACGTCGAAAAGCTGACGCGCGGTCTCAGCAATCTTGCTGCTTCGCCCTCCGAAACGAAACTGACGCAAGCACCACCGTCGCTTCCTCAGGGCCGTATCGCGCTTGCCGCCGCGTTGCGGAATGCCTTCCAGCCGGATGACCTCTATTTCCTCGGTACGAGCGATGATCAGAATGCCGATCTGAAAACCGTGCTGGCGCACTCGAATGTCGTGACTGTCGGGACGCAGCGCGCGTGGCAGCTCAAGGCGGCGATCCGACGCGAGATATTGCAAAGCGTTCCTCTTGGGGAACTCCAGGATGCCATCGTCGCCGCTCAAGCAGCGAGTAAACCCGACGCGCAGTCAAGCGACCGGGGCGGCAAGCTCATGCGCTCCGTGCTGGCCGGAGCGACTCCGGATCTGGATTTCCTGTCGATCGAGGAACTTGACCAACTTGCCACCATGTCCGATTGGCTGTCCGGGACGAAACTCGGCGTGCTGCCAAGTACCGCCGAGCTACGCCGCACGATCTATCGCCGGGAGCTGTTTGATCCTTTCCGCCAACTCGTAGGCCGCTCGGTTCAGGCCGGTGCCGATCCCGCCAACGATCGTATCGTTGGCCGTGAAGACGAAATCGAGCGACTGCGCTCCTATGTCGGGATCGTTCCGCCGGAACAACTACGGCATATGCTGTCCCGTAATCTGTCGAACCTCTGGGCGACGGTCACCCGCAGCAGCAGCGGCAATGAGCCGCTCCTGATTCAAGGACTGGGGGGCGTTGGAAAATCAAGCTTGATCGCGAAGTTCGTGCTCGATCATGCGCTGATCCCGGGTGTTCGCCTTCCCATTGTCTATCTGGATTTCGACCGTGCAGCCCTCGCGCCGCGTCAACCCCAGCAGCTCCTGATCGACATCGCCTTGCAGCTGGAAGCGTGGTTCCCCGAGATCGAAGCACCGCTGCGCGAATTGCGCGCCCAGATGCGCGACGGCATCGACAAGCTGGCACGGGACGAGAATCAGCGCCGACGCGAGGAACGTACGCGCTCCGAACTCAAGGCCTGTTGTCGCAGGCTGCGCGGCATAACCGAGGAATTCAACCAAGCGCGGGCTCCCGTCGTTATACTCTTCGACACCTTCGAGATCGTCCAATACGATGCCGTTGCGGTCGATGGTGTGCAGGCCTTGATCAGCGCGCTGACAGATCGCGATGGCGATCCCTGGAGCAACCTCCGCATCGTCATCGCCGGTCGCGCCGAAGTGCCCGAAATATCGACCGGCCAGAAGCCGATCGAGCTCAAGCCCCTGAACGTGCCCTCCACAAAGCGACTGCTCGCGCTTCGCAGCCAGGCCGAAAACCTGGGCCTCACCTCAGCACAAGCGACCGCACTTGCCACCCCGCTCAGCAATAGTCCGTTGGATGTCGCCTTGTTCGTGAACTGGCTGAGGGAGCGGGAGCCGGAGACGCGAGCTGTGCTCGTCGAGGATATCGTTACCGAGGCCAAGGCGGCGCAGTCGGCGGGCAACCCGGCCGTGGGAGGGGATCTGGGTAGGCAACTCATCACCGGATTCCTGATCCGGCGCATGATCAGCCACATCAAGGATCGCGAAGTGGAAAAGCTCGCCAATCCCGGTCTTGTGGTTCGGGCAGTCACGCCCGACGTCATTCGCGAGGTCATGGCGCCGGCGAGCGGCCTTGTCGGCGATGCGAAGGATCTCGCGCCAGGGGGGGAGAACAAGTTGTTCGAGCGGCTGTCTCGCGAGCGCTGGCTGGTCGAGGAGCGTCAAGGCGTGATCCGGCATCGCCCGGAAGTGCGTCAGGCGATGCTCTCGCTGATGCGCTCACAGGACGCGGAACGCTTCGAAGCGACGAATGAGCGGGCGCTGGATTACTTCATGTCCCGCCTGCACGATCCCGTTGCCCGCGCAGAGGCGGTCTATCATATGCTGCTCGCAAGCAGCGTCGACTTGAGCGCGGTTGACCGGATCTGGAGCGATGACCTTGCTCCACGGCTGTCGGGAGCGGTCGAAGATCTTCGCGGACAAAGCCGTGTCTATCTGACGGCACGCCTGGGCCGCAGCGTACCGGTTGAATCGCTGAGCTCGCTTCCTCCGAGCTCATTGACCGCAATCCTGCTGGCGCAAGGACGCAGGATGATCGAGCGCTATTCTCCGGAAGCAGTCGTGACGTTGCTGCAAGTCAGCTCGGTCGATGGGCCTCATCCCGATCTCACCGCCGTCAAGCTCGAAGCATGCTATCGCACCGGCCGATGGAGCGACATCCTGGATGAGACGCGGACCTCGCCGACCATAGCCGATCTCATTGCCGCCGTACGCTTGGGCCAGTTCAAGGACGTTCGCGCGATCGACGATCGCACCGGTAGTCCCGCACGCTTTCTGCTGCGATGGGCGACTCACGATGCTCGCGCAGACGAATATCTGCAGACGGTCAGGGGCAGCCTGAGCGCCTGGTCGGGCGCAGCTGCGGAATTCCTGTCAGGCTCCGATACGTTCTGGGATTTTGCGACATTCGCCTGCGCGATGAACCGCCGCGCAGGCGCCTCCGACATTGCGGCCAACGTACTGAGAATCGCCGGCCAGCGCTGCAATGAGGCCAAGCGGCTGCCCACCAGCGTCAATGACGGCGGCGCCCTGCGGATCCTCGCCATCTTCGACGACAATCCAGCGCAACCCATCCTGCGCCGCATCGAGTTCGCGAGCCATTTCTCCACCCTCAGCGCCGCCGAGCTCAAGGCGTTCCGGTCTCTTCTCGTCCTGGCAAACGATAGTGACGGCCTGCGCGGGAGCGTCACCCTGGAAAGAGGCCTGAGATTTCTCGATATTCATGACAAGGGAGACCGGTTCAGGGTGATTGCCGATCCCGCAATCACACGGGAATTCGCGGAGATCATGACCAGCTTGGTGCAAAAGGGATCACCAGCTACCAACGTCAAGGTGCGCGCCATGCTGGCATTGACGCATCCGGACTGGCTGGAGTCGCTCGGCAACGCACTGACCCGTGCCTACGGCGGGGAGGTTCCGGAAAAGCTTGGCTGGTGGTCGTCGATCTCCCGCTATCTGGGAAGTGACGCGCGGGGTCAACGCCGTTCGGCTGCCTCGGATGGATACGAAATCCTGTCGCTCGCCGACGAGGCGGCAAGTCTCACCGAGGCGGTCCGCGCCTATCGCGACGCGCTCGCCCATTCTCCGCTATCGGCGCGCGACTTCCTTATGCTCGCCGATGCCTTTCTGCGTTGGGGCGAACTGCTCAGTCTGCCACCCGTTAGCTGATCTTCTCGCTGTACATCTTCCGGTTGCCGCCGTCGCGATCCTCGAAATAGTCGGCAATGGCAACCCCATCCGAGCCAAGCGACAGCGTGGCGAAGCCGTGCGTGAAGAACTGCCCGTCCTTCGACAGCATGCTGTTGGCGGCGATCCGCGGCGGGTTGGCCAGATCGGCCAGGGTCTTGTACGGCTCGTCGTCGACGAAGACCGGGATCGCGCTGTGGCCGAGGCAGCGGCCACGCTCGAGGCCCGCATAGGGTTCGTAGATGCACAGATTGTGCTCGTGGCCCCAGAACCAAGCCGCGATTTTCTTGTTGTTCTGCGTGAGCGCCGCATAGGTCGCCTGCAGCTTGGGATTGACCGGGGTCAGACGGCCGTTCGCGCCATTGGTGCCGATCTGCGAGAAGGCCGAGAACAGCTGGTGATGCGACAGCAGGATGGTCTTTCCGTTGAACTCCGTCATGCGGCGCACCAGCCATTCCTGTTCGGCGAGGTCGACGAACGTCACGGCATCCGTGACCGAGAACGGACTATAGTCATGGCGTCCGGTATCCATGGCGAGGAGCTGCCAGCTGTCGTCCTCCGCCCGAAGGCAGAAGAAGCTTGCCGGCTGGACCAGCGATTTGCCGTTGGCCCCCTTAAGGCCCTTGTTGAGGCGCTGGATCAGCTCGTAGTAACCCACCCCGCCGCAGTACATGTCGTGGTTGCCGGAGAGCGTGTACACCGGCAATTTGCTGGCCGGCCGGTTGAAGATCCGGTTCACGGGCGCCTCGAACTTGATGCGGCATTCTTCCGGAGTTCCGGAGTAATAGATGTCTCCGAGATGGATCAACACGTCAGGCTTCTGCTCCTGCAGCCGACGCAGCACGCGCTGCGCCGGCTCCGCGCCGGTGCCCCAATCGCCGATGAGGCCGATCTTCGCATCCTTCTTTATCACCATGACGCCGTCACCCGCCTTCTCGGGCGTGACGTAGAGCGGCTCCACGCGCGAGCCGCCGACGCCAAAATATTTGGCGTACTCGCTGATCGTCTGCGCCCAGCGCGGATCGCAGGTTCCGGAGTCGAGCTCACCTTCCAGACGACGCGCCGAAGCCGCATCACCGAACACCTTGGCCTGCATGTACTGCCAGCCTAGGGAGGCGCAGGCTCGGGCATGCTCCGCGACCGACATGCCCTCCAGCATCGATTCGGTCGCTGTCGCATCCGCTCCGGGCTGCGAGGAGACCTGTCCGCCCATCTGAAGATTGACGATCTGCTGTGCCGCCAGCACGAGCTCCTCGGACGTGTCGGACGAGAGTGACTCGACGTTGGCCTTCTTCTCGGCAGCAACCTTGCCCGCGATATCGTCCACCGCCGACTGATAGAGCGAGGCGAAGTGATCGCGGAACGTGATCGGTCCTGCTGCACTTGCGGCGCGCGCACGCGATGTGGGGTCCGGTTGCGGGGCTGCTGGCGGGCGACCGGGCTGCCCCGGCATCGCTTCCACGCCGGCGCTCGCACGCACGACCTCGCCCTGCGGCGTGCCGGCTTGGTCCGCATTGCGAACCGCGGCCGGAAACTTGACCAGTACAAGCAGTTTCTCGAGATCCGCGATCGAGATCATGTGCTGCCGCCACTTCGGCGTCACCGCGAACTCGAGCGGGACTCCGCCAAGATCCTGCCGCAGAATGAAGCCGTAGCTCTTCAGCTTTCCGTGCTCGGCGACAACCACCACCTTCCAGTATTGCGACGGGATCTGCAGCCGCACCTCGCCTTCATCGTCGACCCCGACGAAAACCTTGTCGTCCTCCGACAGGACGGGCCCGGCGAAGATGGAGAGCCGGCCGCCATCGGCTCCCTTCGAGACGAACTTCTCGAGCTCGCCCCAATTGCTCTTCTGGTCCGGACGATTGAACTTACTCACTTGCGGCGAGCAATTGGTGGTGTGGAACGTATCGCCATTGGCGAGCTGGGCTTCGTCGAAGCTCTCGCCCCACGCGACGTCTTCCCGGCGGACCAGGTGGCCCTTGTCGAAGGCGCCATGGTCCTTGGTGAAGAAGCGGTCGGGAAGCTGGTGAATGGCCGGAATGCGTGGATCCGAGAACCACTTTTCCGTGTCGGACTTGCCGAGGTCGCCCAAGGCCTTGCGGGTGAACTTCCTTCCCGGTTCGGGCACCCGCATCTCTGCGGAGGCGTCGAGATTGGACGCGGTGAACAGCGCCAGGCGACGCCGCTTGTGCAGGACCAGCGAGAAGTGATGATACGGGATCACGTGATCGCCGTCGTCGAGCTTGGCGACCAGCGACACATCCTTCGGATCCGGCAGCGGCACCCGCGGCCCCAGGAAGCCGGGATCGTAGCCCATCCGGGTCGAATAGTCGTCATCATGGAGCGGCTCGACCATCGCTTCCGTCGTCGCAGCCTCGTCCGTGTGCTGTGCGGACGTTGGCGCACCCGCCCCGAGCCGGACCGAAATCTCGAGCGGTACGGTGAAGGTCAACTCCGAACCGCGGGCCTGCGTGCTGGGGGGCGGAGGCGACGGCGGCCGCGAGCGCACCTCGATTGGACGCGACGGCGAAGGACGGACGGTGGACGGCGGTGCGCTGGCGCGCTCCGCCGGCATGTTCGCCCACCAGGTCTGCGAAACGGCCGGATCCGGCTGCGCGACCGGCTGGAAGTTGACACCGGCGTCGACGACCCGGCCATCCCGCGCCAGCTCCGCCGTGGGAACGGCGAAGTTGGCGTCGAGATAGACGCCCGCAAAATGCAGGCCGACCACCTGTCCGGTCTTGGCGAGAACGACAACCGAGCCGGAATTGCCCCCGAGTGTCGAGCTGTCATGAGTCATGGCAGACACGCGGTTCTCGAAGCTCTCGATCGTGCGCCGCGGTCCCACCCTGCCTGGCTGCAGCCGCTTGACGTAGTAGACCCCGCCGAACACCGTGTTCTGCACGTTGGCGTCATTGCGGGGATCGAAGGCCGGATAGCCGATGACCGCGACCTCCTGGGACATCAGGGCGTCCGGCTGCGTCAGCGCGAGCGACAAGGATGGGTGATTGGCTCCCAGACCCTCGACGCGCAGGAGCGCCATGTCCCAGTAGGGATGGATCATCAGGACTTCACCAATCTTGAGCACCTGCGCGTCGGTGTTGCCCTTCTCGCGCAGGAAATCCACACCCGCTTCCCGACCGGGCAGGAAGACAAGGTCGCGCTGCCCGAGACCGCCGCAGAATATCTGCGCGACGTGACGGTTCGTCATCAGCAAGCCATCGCCTACCACGAAGCCCGTGCCCCCATAAGGCAGCGTCGGATGGTGCGGCAGTTCGACGCGACCCACCGAGGGAATGACTCGCCGCAAATTGCTCTTGATCGGATCCGCATTGAAGCCCGTCCAATCCGGATGCGTAACCTGGAAGTCTCCGTTGATGATGTCGATGGCGGGTCGTTTGTCCGGAATGATGATAGCCTCAAGCGCGAATTGCTCGCGCGGTGACAGGCTCTCGCGAGAGTTGACCTTGCGAGCTGCGGCGCGCGCGGCTTCGGCCATCGGATCCCGCATCGCCTCGTCGAGGCGTGAGCGGGCGACAGCGGATTCCGCAACCCGGACGGGATCGGACATAGCCTCGAGCCCACCCGAAATGCGCGCCAGGAATTGCTTCGCTTGATCGGCCTCTGCCATGCTGCCCTCCAATTGGTCCGTTAAACGTTTCCAAACCCGATCTTTGATTGTATTCCGCCCACGGCTTGCGCATCGGTATCCGCACTGCCGGCCCCCGAGATGAACCTGCACGGTGCCGGGCGGCTATTTGCTCCCTTGGGCTCTCTGCCGGATCGTCAAAGGCGCTCCGCCTCGATCATAAACGCTTAGCTCGAGCCGTTGCGTCCCTGGTCAGCGTCAGGCTTCGCCGCCGCAATCAATCATGGAAACACCACGCTCCCCGTGACCGGTTTGTTCGGCGGCCCGAACAAACCCCACGGCGTGGCGCCCGGGTCCGGCGATCGCTGAAAAAGCATTTTCGTCGCGCCGTTGAGTGAGGCATACATCTCGAATGCCGGGAACGGCTCGACAAGGCTGCCATTGTCCAGCCTGACGGAGATGCTATTGCCCTGCTTCTCCACGGTGACCTTGACAAGCCAGTCAATGTCAGGCGCGGCAGATCCGGCGCACGGATTACCGGCACCGCCATCGAAGACAAACGAGCATTTCGTCCCGGTGGATGTAGCGCCGTTTATCTTCAGCTTGCCCGAATCCGGCGTCTTATTGCATTTCTCGCTGCCGTCAGTGCACCCCACCTCCACGGTATTGTCGCAATGGTGGTTCTGCGTAGTGAGGCTCATCGTCGCATTATCGACCTCGACCGTCGAACGGGTGCGCGACGAAGCAGTCGGCGAGTTCGAGAAGGTGCGCTGATCGGTCAGGTAGCAATTGGTCAGCGGCGGACCTGGGATCATCGTCTTTCCGCCGCCGTTCGGCACGGGCTTCGTGTAGTTGGCGATGTCCTTGGGGATGAAACTGCAAATCCAAATCTTCAATGCCATCGATTTCTCCGGACTAAAGGTCATTCGGTAGCTTGAAGCAAAAAAACAACTTTGAGTTTGACTTACCCGAGGTTGCATTGATAGTCTTAATTTTTCCGACGGTCTGTTTTTTGGATATTTGAAAATGAGCAACCGTTTTGGGGCCGCTTTCGGAGCAATATTGGCCTTGGTGTTGCTGGCCCTGTTTTCCTGCTCGACCTTCAACCTGATCTTCAAGATCCTCGCCGCGAACAAGGAAGGCTTGGATGCGGCTGCCCTCGAGGGGGCCAAGAAGGCGCTGGATGCTATCGGGCCCGGCTATGTCTACGTCCTCACGACCGTCGGTGGGCTGGTCTCGGCGCTGGTCATCGCGCAGCTCAGCGTGACGAAAGCGGGCGATGCCCCCGGCATCGGAGGTTTCCGCCCGGAGTCTACTGCCGGGATCTGGACCACCAACTCCGTCGTGGGGATATTTCTGTTCGTCTGGATATTTACCGGCGTTACTGCGCTGGTCGTCGGCGTCATGCTCTATCCGAGCGCCAGCAAGACAGTATCCGATCTTGGCACCACCTGGCTCGGTCTCGCTGTCTCGGCTGCGTACGCCTATTTCGGAATAAACCCGGGTGACAAGCCTGCCGAGCAACCCAAGCCCGCGGGCGCCGTAGTGCCGCTCGACCAGCAGCTTCAGGAAATGATCGAAAAAAAGACGATCACCTTCGATCCAGGCAAGGGAGAACTTCAAGACCAGTTGCTGCGAAAGAACACCAGCGGCACCCAGATAACCGGAAAGCTCCAGAAGCTCGTGCTTGAATTGTCGAAGATGTCGTCGCCGGAGAAGCCCGTCCGGATTCGCGACCTGCTGCTGCCGTCCACGGATGCCCTTCACGTTGCGGGGCGGGCCGTCAATATCGGCCCAGATTTCGCAGCCAGCCTGCTTCCGCAGGTCGCAACCGATGCCAAGGTCAAAGAGCTAGGCATCGAAGAGGTCATTTTCGACGCCGCCGTTGTCAACGAGGGTGATCGCAACAAGTGGAACTACGGCGCCGGCGTAAAGCATGAATACGATGCGACGGTTCTCGAAGACCACAAGAACCATATTCACTTTGCCGTGGCCGCCTAGCGCCACGACACAAATGATTTTGAATATGCATCGGGGGCGGTGGTTCGCAGGGGTGTGACGGCCACGGTACCCGGGATCCGGCTTCTCGGCCGGCGTGTTGACGATTTTCGCCTTGGGATTTGCCTTGGGGGGAGTACGTGGCTCTAGCATTCAGGCTTTACGGAAATTTTCATTGGCCGCCGACGCCTGCGCTGACAGACAAAATCGCCAAGGGCGTTGTCGAAATCCATTATGCGGTGAGGCTTGGCGACCCGGAAACTGCGCCGCGCCGCGCTTTTCTGCGCTGGTATCCAACACAGAATGCGGCCGATCCTCCGCAGCCGGCGAACCTGCCGACCGATCATCTTTTCAACATCAGCCCGGAAAACGCAGCCGCCTTGTTCCAGGACGCGACCAAGGAGGTCGCGATTTGGCTCGACACCACCAACCCGCCGGCAAGCCTGACGAAAAACAAGAGCTGGCTGGTGTTTCGCGGCGCCTTCCTATTCGAACAGTATCGAGAACCGAAAGACCAAAGGGGGGCGACGCCTATTCTTGATGTGCAGTGGCCGCTGGTCACGCAATGCCAGTACAAGAGCGGCACGACGGTCCACTCCGCCCTCGGAATTTGCAGCACGGACCGCCCGCTGTTCTATTTCAGCTTTCACCTGCCCTTCCCGGTCCGGCGCACCAGCCGCGACGACGACAAGACCAGGGCTTTCCCGTTTTCTGCCGTCTACAGTCTCGCGCCGGTGCCGGCGGCCCTCCTCGGCATCGACACCCTGGTCGCCGGCTGGAAGAAGGACGACGCACTTCCCAACCTGACACAGCCGCCCAACACGGACGACACATCCTTTCCTTTCCTCGGCAACAGCGCACCGGCAGACAAGAACAAGCAGCTCGGCAAATTCGGCCTCTCGGAATATGGGCTCGGCGCCGGCAACAAATTCGCGCTCTACCGCCGCAAAGCCAGCGTCACCGGCCGGTTCTGGCCGCTGAATCGCAAGGCCGTGGTCCAGGATATCCTCTGGCCGTATGGGATCACGGTATCGGACGCCGACTGGCTGGGTCCGACCAATCTCGGCATCCCCGATTCCAGCCTTCGCTTCGCCTCCATCAGCGCCGGAGACGGCGGCAGGAGCCACCGCAGCGCCCTGATCTATCGTGCGACGGTGACGCAAGCAGCGTCGCACGACACCGACGGCGACGAGTTGCAGGGAGACAGCCGGGGACTGCGCATCCGTCTGAAAGATGAGCTCGACGGCCGGACCGCCGACGGCACCCAGTTCGGGCTTGCGGACGCCAAAACCGGCGAGGACAACGCGAAGGTCGAGGGTTGGCTCGCGACCGGCGGCACGCTTTCGACCGACTGCGAGCTGTCGTGGGAGATTTCGCGCGACAGCATCTGGACCGCCGACCGCGACGCCGACTGGTCGCCTCAGGTCACGATCCGGCTGCATTGGCCAGAGCAGACCGACAAAGCGGGAAAACTGACCGCGGCCGTCGACACTGACACGGTCTTCCGGGCGGGCTTGCTGGCGCAGGCCGCCTATTCGTTCCAGACCGTTCGCGATGCGCTCGAGGCCGGCGAGGCGGGTCAGCCGCACTCCTTCCTTCCCGATCTGGCGACAACGGCAGACCGCAAATGGGTGCGCTTCTCACTCCATGGCACACCGCTTCCGGCACGCTTCAGCGACGCCGACGGCACCATCGCATGGGGCCGGCGGGCGCGCGGAGACGGCGACCAGGCGTGGCGGCGGCCAGGCATGCGGCTCAGCATCACGGACAAGGCGCTTCTGATCGACGGTACCGATGAAACCGGGGACGAGGACAAATTCGAACTCGAAGTCGAAGCGAGCAAGCTGGCCTTCTTTGAGACCGACGACATCAAGCTCACGCTCAACTTGACGCGTGACAAGGACTGGCCGCCGCAGAGTTTCACTGACGTCGATAATGGCCCTGCGTTCTTTGCTTCCTTCGCGGTCAACGCCACAGCAAGCAAGGCCTGGATCGGGCGGCTCTCCTCGCTGCAATTTGCAGGTACGAAAAAGGGCGGCCCAGACAAGAGCGGCTATCTGCGGATCGGCGGACGCGGCACCCGGCTGGGATTGGGCGACGGCGCGCCCATCCTCACCTATCCAGACGGACGCATCGCCGTGGAACTCAGCCTCTCCATCCGGACGGCGCGGGTCGAGCCCAAGGGCGTCGACGTGGCGAGGAACGATCGTACCGAGCGGCCCGCTCCACTTCTGATTCCCCTCGGTCCTCCGCCGACGGATGGCGCCGATCTGCCGGGGCAGTTATGGCTGACCGCGACCGAGACGATTTCGCCGACGCAGGACCGGCGGCTGCAGGCCACCCTCCACGAGGACAGCCCGGAAACCGGTGATCGCACCTATGTGGTGCTGTCGTCCGAGCCCTTCACGATCTTTCGCTTCACCCATCGTTCGCTCTACGACCGCGGCGAGGCAAGCAACGCTTCCGTGGCGGACTATTCCGGCGATGACCGGCTCTGGCAGTACAAGCGCGTTTCCGAATTCTACCACTACGTCCTGCCGCCGCAGGCCGTGGGCGAAAGCGCCGACAAGCCGCGGCGTCTTGAAATTCATGACTTGGTCGATGACAGCGAAACGCCGCCGCGGCCCTTTCTCTATCAGAAAGACCAGCACAACAACGTCATCATAGACAACCACGGAAAGCCGATACCGGACCAGATGCGGCGTCGCGCGGTCGAATTTCGTCTGACGCCGTCGGCGGAAATCTGGATTCATCCGAGCGACGTCGAACGCGGCTATTTCATGCCGGAGTCGACCAGTTACGAAATCTTCCGGCAGCACGGCGAATATGGAGTGGGCGCCGCGCTTGGATTCCTGCGCGCCGAATTCCTCTACGGCCTAGCGGTCGGCATCGATGTCTCGCGCGAGCACTCGATTTCGCGTGGCGCGCGCGTCGCCGAGATCGAAGCGCTGACCGGCAAGCTGACCGGACGTCCACACGAGACCGACGCCGAGGCGCAGCTCGCCGCGCGCTGGAACGCGCTTCGGAGTGCAGTCGCGCGCCGGCCGGAACGGCTGGAAGTCTGGGCGCGCGATCTCGATTCGGCGATCGACTTTACGCCCGCGCGCTTCACCGACGGCGCCCAATTCGCTTTGCGTCACACCGCCCTGCACCGCGCGCCCGTGATCGACCAGTATTCGGCCGATGCTCCGGAAAGCGACACGGACTACGCAGCGCCGCCGAAGATCGGCGGAATCGATCCGGCACAGGTGCCGCCGGAGATGGCCTTCTATCCGCGGCACCATCCGCAGGGTCTGAGCGGCGGCGCGCTGTGGCCGGTCGAATCGCTCAATTTGTTCAGGACGCTGCTGCGCGCGCCGCAATCCAGCGGTGGGGCCATCGAACAGATCGCGCTGTCGCCGATTGGCGGCGATGCCGTGCAGAAGGGCGAATTCCTCGGCGGCAAGGTCAGGATCATCAGCGAGACGCGCAACGGTTTTGTCCAGCGCCAGCAGGTCGAGGTGCTCGGACGCATCTGCGCATTCTGGCATCGCGCCAAGCACGTCGTGGTCTACGAGCGCACGGTCAACCTGCCGCCGCAGTTCGCGCCGAAGCAGGCAGAAGATCCCAACCAGACGCGCTCGCGCCGGCCAATCCTGCGCAAGGTCCGCGAATATATCGAACTGTTGCAGCCGGAGCGCAACTATCCGGACTTCAGCACGGCGGCGCAGCGCAGCGCCGGTTTCCTCGAGCGCGTGCGCTTCAATTCGCGGATCATCAATGTCGACAGCGCCTGGGCTCACGACGTCGGCGACTTCGGCTGGGAAATCCCGCTGTGGAACCGGTTGAGCGCACGCGAACGCCCTCAGGTCTATCCGATGCCCGACATCGCCTTCGTGTCGACCTGCGAAGGCGATGGCGAGAAGCCGGTTGTCGCACAGGAATGCCTCGATCCGGACTACCTGTTCTTCTTCGCCGACTTCAGCACCACGACGACGGCGGAGAGCGACACCTGGGTGTCGCGGCTCAACCTCGACTTCCCCAACATGCCGACTGCGCAGGCGATTGCCGAAACGGCGGATCAGAGATCGTCGAGCCAGCCCGACGACCACCCTTCGGGCTTCGAGCAACGGCGTCCGTCGGTCAGCCGCATCCTTCCCGGACTTCGTCGTTTTACCTGGCGTCTCGCGCCAGCGGCACAAAAGGCGGCCATCAATGCCGGTCGCGCGGAAAAGCCGGTCTATGCGGGTCTCGGCAGCGCGAGCTTCATGCGCGCAACGCACGCAGCCGATGAAGCAAAGACGCTGAAGCCGGACCTCGCGACGCTGCTCGGCTCGGCCGTGTCGCTGGCGGCAAAGGACGAACCGGAGGCAATCCAGGCTCTCAAATATTGGGCGAGTGACGGCACCGGCGGCAGCGACGATTCCCGGAAATATTCTAACGCAATCATGACCCTCCGGGAGGCAATCGAAAAAAAGGACGCTGCTCAAATTTCCCCCGCGCTCGCGGACCTTGCGCAGAAATGGACCGGTCTGCCCGCCACACTCAAGAACGACCTTGGCAAGGGCTTCGATCAGGCAAAAGGCTTCCTTGCCGGCTCGAAGCTGGGCGCCAACTTGCTCGCAGTCGAGAACCCGTGCGACAAACTGAAGAGTGACGCGATAGGCGTCATCAAGCGCAAGGAAATGCTGATCCGGACCGCGTTGCACGACTGGACGGCGGATGCGGAACGAATTCTTCCTGAACTTGAGCACCCGGACGACGAGCCCGACCCTTCCAATACCTTGGGCGGGACGTATCCTCCGCATACAAAAATCAAGACCAAGGCGGAGGCCGTTAACGCTCTTCTCCACGTCGGGGTAAAGTACCTGCGGCCGTTGTTCGATGAAGCGAGCCGGGATGTCGGGAAAGCCAATGAAGGCGTAGAGAAAGCCCGTGCCGTCGTTCTCAATCTCGAGGCAGAGCTCGATGCGACCGTCGATCGCGCCCGGCAGCGCATCGACCAGTTCGTAGCGGGCTACGACCGGGACAAGCCGTGGTCCGACCAGCGCCGCAAGGCGTTTCACGCCGGACTGCGGGCATGCGCGAGCAATATCGAAAGCGACGTCGCCAGCCTGATCGACGAAGCCCGCCAGCACTTCGCCACCGAACTGAATGACGCCAGCCAGGCTGTCGGCGGATATCTCGCCAAAGCACTCGGCGATATCGCGCGAAGCAGGAGCGATGCGCTTTCCGACATCGGATCGCTCAAGGACATCCTGCAGCCCTATCTGAACGATGCCCGCAAGGCCCTGAATACACTGGTCCCGGCTTCCGGAACCGGCACCATCGACAAGGCAATCACCGAGATCGACAAGGCAATAACGGACATTGACGGCAATGCCGGCATCAATGCGGGGCTGAAGGACAAAGCCAACCTCGCACTCAACGGACTGAAAGCGGTGGCCGTCCAGGCGAAGACCGTCGTGGCTTCCGGCCGCGACAGCGTCGAGAGCGCTGCCAACATGGCGGACGATCTCCTGAACCAGGCCGGATCGACAATCAAGGCGGTCGCCGGGCAACTCGGCGGCATCGTCACCTCGCTGGCGGACAAGGCCAGGGATGTGGTCGAGGTTGCGCAGGAGCTCTCCGACGCGGGCTTTGCCGCCGTCAAGGATCAGCTTCTGGCGATCTGGCCGAAAGTCGACGCCGAACTCGGCAATCTCAAAACCGCCGTCGAGACCACGATCAAGCCGATCGAAAACGAACTGGTCAACCTCGGCACGCTGCTCGACTTTGTCGTCGAAAAGACGACGAAACGCGTGCAGAGCGCGGTCGATGAGTTCCGCGCGGACGTGCACACCCTCGAAGGCAGCCTCAACGGCCTGATCGGAGACATTCAGGGAGCCCTCAGCGCCGTGCAACTCGCGCTGGCGCCGCAAAGCCTGCTGCAAACCGCCGTGAGGGAGTATGTGCTTCGCCCCGCTCTCGAAGAGGTATTGAAGCCCCTGAGTGACGGAGATTTCCAGGATACCCAAACGGCGCTCAAGCTGATTCGGGAGAATCTTTTTGCGCTGAGCGACGCCATCGAAGCGCCGATCCGAAAGCTTGACGTCAAGGTGCTCGGTGCGCTCGAGCAGGTGTCCAGCGCCTGTAGCGCAGCCTTTGACACCGTCGACAAGGCAAAAAGCTATCTTGAAGACCTCGCCAAGGACGGCAAGGCCTATTTCGACAAGAAAGTCGGCGACCTGCAGAACGTATTCACTGGCCTCGACAGCCGGATCAGGCAAACACTCGGCAGCGCCGAGACACTCGCCCGCGAGGGTGAGGATCTGATCGCCGCCGTCAATGCGTTCGACCATTCGGTTCGCGGGCTGCAGAACGATCTGGCGCGGTCGACCGAGACCGCTCGCATGTATGCCGATCGGGTCTTCACCGCCGCCAGCCGGCTCGATGCCGGCGGATTGATGGCCGCCCCGAGCAATATCCTCAAGCTCTATTCCGCCGTCACCACCGCGCCGGAAATCGCCGCGCTGAAGGCCGACATCGACCGCATCCGGTCCGGGTATGACGAGCTCAGCGACATCGTCCAGACCACCAAGGCCAATGCGCTGTTCAACCGGCTCGGCGACGAATTGAAGGCGCTCGGGCTTTCGCTGCCGTTCGACAAGATCGGCGACCGCCTGCTGCCGGCCGACCTTCCCAATTTCGATATCGGCAAGGTGTTCCGCAATTTCGGCGGCAGCAAGCTCGACAACCTTCTCAAGGGCTACAAGATCCCGTCCGGCGTCGGCGACGCGGTGCGGCTCACCCATGATTTCGACAAGAAGCAGGCGCGGGCCTGGGTCCAGGTCGACATCGACGCGCCGATGGGCGGCCGCCGCAGCCTGTTCTCGATCGGCGTCTTCAAGGCCGACTTCGTCGACATGCGGCTGACCGGGCAGGTCCGGCTCGAGGCCTCGAAGGACCAGGACAAGGTAACCGAGACCGGCTTTGGCCGCATCGGCACCGTGGTCGATCTCGTTGTCGGCGGCCAGTCGATGGTGCGGTTCGAGAACTTCGCGCTGAATTTCACCCGCGAATCGGGCCTGAAGATCGAATTCGATCCGAAGAATATCCGTCTCAACCCGACGTTCCAGTTCATCCAGGATTTCCTGGGGACGCTGTTTCCCAACAAGGTCGGCGGCCTGCAACTCATCAAGCTGAACGGAATTCCCGTCGGCGTGCAGCATGACTTCGCACTGCCGCCGATATCGCTGAATTTCGGCACCAGCGGCGTCTCGAACATCTCGATCGAGAATCACTTCAAGCTGCTGGCGTTTCCGGATTTCCTGCTGTCCAACCGCTTCAATCTGTCGACGATCGAGCGGCCCTTCATCTTCTCCATCTTCATCATCGGCGGCGCCGGCTACATCCAGATCGAGGCCGAGTACCGCCCGTTCGACAAGGAGCTCACCGTCACGGTCGAGGCGGGCGCCGGCGGCTCGGCGTCGCTCGCTTTCGCGTTCGGCCCGTTCGTAGGCCAGGTCTTCATCACGCTGTCGGGCACTCTCTCCTACCGCAAGGTGATCGGCAAGCCGGGCGGCGGCCTGTCGATTTCGGCCGTCCTCGTCATCTGCGGCCACGTCGACGTCGCCGGCCTCGTCACCATCGGCATCGTGCTGATGCTGCGAATGACCTACCGCGACGACGGGCAGGTCGACGCCGACGGTTCGCTCACCGTCGAGATCCGCATCTCCAAATTCTTCAAGATCACCGCGCACGCCAACGCCAAGTACAAGATGCGCGGCGGCAAGTCCGAGACGTCGGTCAGCGCCGACGCCAGCGTCGAGCCGACCGATCCGAAGCTCAAGGCCAACATCGACAAATTGCAGAGCGCCGCCAAGACGCTTGATGCGGCGAGGAAGTAGACATGGCGTTGCCTAACCCGATTCTTCAATGTCTGGTCGACCAGGAGCCGACCGCATTTCACTCGAGCGACGCAAGTCAGGAAACCTTTTCCTTCGCCGTCAATCTGAGCCTGGATTGCGTCGGAACGACCGCGGGAGATGTCAAGGTCGAAGAGGACGAAGGCAAGCAGCAGTATCTCGATTTTCTCTCGGCGGCTCTCAAAGTAGAATTCCATCTGTACGAGGTGTCGTCCGGACCCGGATGGCAGCTCGACTATGCCGGTCCTGTCCACAGCACGTCCGGTAGCCTTGCGACCGAGAACCCGAAAGTTCTGCGCGACTGGCTCGACAGCCAGAAGCCGACCACCGGGACGGACAGGTACTGGACCAGCCTGTCTTCCCAGGCCCGCATCGTCGTCGACGCTGACGATGCGAACGCGAGCCACCGGTTGCGCGCGGCGCAGTCCTGGAACGCGCCGGTCGCGCACCGGTTCGGCCTGACGCATGTCGTTCGGGTCGCAAGGGACAGAATCGCCGCCGGGAAATTCGTCATCCTGCCCTATTTCACTCACCTCACCGGTGCGCCAGCGGTGCCTGGTTTCGTGCTTGAGCACACCGGAGACGAAGTCGTCCTCGATTACGACTACGATCCGCAAGGCGGATTCGGGAACGTGACCGGCCGCGCCAATCTGATCGGCGAAGGGATCACCAAACCGTTCTCTCCGTCCACAATCGATTCGAATTTCACGGACGACGGATATATCAAGGTCGATGGCGACGCCGAGAACGTGCGCCGTCTGCTTGTCTGGCTGGAGGAACGCGCGGCATCGCTGATGACCGCCAATTACGGGCTGTTTCCGCACGGAACCAGCGCGGATGACACCGAAGCCTTCGAACAACTGTTCAAGATTCAGATCAGGACGGTGGAGCAGCCCAACAAGCCGACCGAGTTCTATTGGGATGGCAAGGCAGCATCGTGGTACGCCGCAACGCGACTGGTTTCGGCCCTCGACAATCTGGTCTTCGCCCTGCTCAAGCCCGTTCCTCCGACGTCCGGCGCCGGGGTCGGGGCCAGCGAAGGCGAGGTACTTGCGCCCTTTGTATCAGCATTGATCGCGCGCATCGAACGGGAGTTTGCCTCACCAGATCCGGAGCTGGTTGACAGATCTGGCCTCGCAGCGGCGATCCGACATGTGATCGTCGCAGGCAGCCCTTTGATGTCAAGAAGGGGTGGTACGCCGGACCAGAAAGATGCGCTTTTCGTCAAAGCGCTGCGGCACGTCTACGGCTTGCCCGCCGCGCCAAAAGTGTTCGACGAGCAGACACTCGTTACCGCGCTGCTCGAGGATTTTCAGACGCCAGGCCAGAAGATCGACGATGCGTCGGCCAATTATCTGATCTCGATCAAGGGCCAGACGGCGCAAACCATGTCACGGGCGTTGCTTGAACTCGAGCAGGCTCTTCACGACGAAGCCGGAGCGGAAGCGGCGATCGTCCGTCTGATCGAAACCGTCGAAACAACGGCAGACGGCTCGTCACCGGTCCCCAGCGACAGGCTTTCGGCATTGCTTGCGAACGAAATCACACACGACGCCAATTTGCGCCCGCTGGTCCAGCGTGCTGTCGATGCGGCCTGGACCGACTACCGGGCCTTGCTCGACAGTCCCTTCAATGGCGCTGAAGCAATCCGGCGCGCGGCCGGAAGCACGTTTGTCCTGGCATTGTTGAGCTACGCAGAAGATCATCCAAGCACCAAAAAGAAAAAACCCCGCACGACTTCCGCCTATCTTCTAAAGCTTCTGCGCACAAGCTCGTTTTACGAGGCCCGCTTCTTCAACAAGCCGAAACAACTGCCGGGCCTAACGGATGTTCTCATCCAGCCCGACATCGCCAGAGTACCAGCCACTGCGTACTTTGCCTTGCGGCTTCAATTGCGAATGGCGTTTTACGGGGCCATCGAACCGCTGAAATTCCTCAATGACCCGAGCGCCCGGTTCATTCCCGACCGCGCGCCGCAGCCGCTGGCCATTCAGATCGCGGCCAACATCAACGGCAGCAAGGTCGACGAGTTCGCCAAACACCTCAATGGCATCGCCGTCGCCGTCCAGCGCGTGGACAGTCCCGGGGCGGACTTGTGGGCGCATGCGAACCTGACGGACCTCGGCTGGACGCCGCCGACCGCGGGTCACGACGATCCGATCGACGTCAAGGCCGCCATTCATCCCATGCTGCCCGCGACAAGCAACGGCCGCAGCCCGATGTTCATCGAGTATCAGGGATTTCCGTTCTCCGATCGCGCGATCGATGCCCGCATCATCGACAGCGATTCCGAGCCGCACGACGCAAAACGGCAGCCATTCTATCGGCACGATCCTCACACCGACGAGGACGGATTCGCCAAGGTCCCTCGTTTGGCCTATGGCCGGGCGTTCAACACCTTCAGCTTCGTCACCACCAACGCCGGAACGCTTCCGCTTGCCCTGCAACTGGACCCGGCTTCGCCGTGGATGCCGAAAGCCGGGCCGCCACAGCCGGGCCCCGCAGCGCCACCGCTGCCGGAACCGCCACCGTCGCCTCTGCTTGTTGGAACCGCACCGTATCAGCGTCGCACCGCGATTGCGCAGATGACGGTGGCGGAGATGCCGGCAACCGGCCGCGCGCCGCGGATCGGCGCGGAGATCGCAGGCGTGACCCCGCTTGCAAAGGACTATCCGCGCGTAGCCCTGCTCGCTCACCCGAAAGAATCCGCGGTCCGGGATATCCTGCGCGAAGCCGACGGCAGCGGAAAGATGGCCGCCAGGCAGAATTCCGAATGGCGGCTCAGCGACATCGAATTCGACGGCGTTCCCGAAACGCTGACCCTGCGGTTCTTCGACCGGCCGGCGAAATTTCCTTCCGATTCCGGCGATGCGACGTTCGTGATCAATGAAGCGACGGTGCCCGGTTTCACTGCCATTTCGGAAATAGCTGTCCGCGTTGAATTCAGGGTGAAGAAGTCAGGATCGTTCGAGCGCTGGCTGAACGTCAGGTGCGGCGGGACAACACTCGACCCGCAACAACTGGCCGATAGCGACAGCGTCGCCGGCTGGCTGCGTCTGGTGCTCGACACCGCCGGCGACGGGAAGCGGGCGACGATGACGTTTGCCAATATCGACGCGCAGAAGAGCGACAACGTCAGCGATCCGCTGCTGCTGCTGGCCCCGAAGGAAGCCGGCACGAAATTCTGGAAGCAAGGGCTCGCGGACCCCGTTAACGTCGCGGTTTCGACGCCACGGGTCGGCTATCTCGATTTCGAGCGGTGGTTCGCCAATGCCGACCTGCGGGAGGATATGTTCTTCCGGCCGGGAGACGAGCAGTCCATCAAAGATGCGGTCAAGCTATTTGAGAAGGCCTTGATCTCGGCTTACGTCATGCGTCACCTCGACCCTGGGCTTGCGGCATCGATCGACAGGCTGCCTGACCCGGCGGTCGAACAAATTCAGATTGAACTGGCGCTCCACGATACGCTGACCGGGCATGAGCCTGCGCTTGGCGTCACGCGTCAGACCCTTCCGCTCAAGGAAACGCTTGGCAAGTTTGCACGCGAGTTCCACGATCTCATCGACCGGATGATCGCAAAAGAAAAAGTGAAGTACCGGGATATCGATGAAAGCGACAGAGACGATCCGCCCTGGACGCCACGCCGTCTGCGGCTCTACGTCCTCGATCCACTGGACAAGCTGTTTCAGTTCAAGGTCGCCTTGCAATCCGGAGATTCGGTAGATCTGGCGAACCTGCATCAAGATCCTCCGGCTTTCTCGGCGACCGTTCCGGAAGGTATCGTTGCCCGCCTGTCGATCGACTCTCTGGTTCCGAGCGAACGCTTCGAGAAAAACAGCGATCATCCGTCGGTTTTCCACCCGGGGCTGATGCAGTATGCGCTACGCAAGCTGCAGGGCAAATATCTGGCATTCCCGGCAGCCGCGGTTCGCATCGAGACCATGCGCGACGGAATGTCCGAGCTCGCGACCGACGACCCGACACAGGATCGCAACCAGCCGGCGATGGAACTGGCAGCCGCCATGATTGCTGCCGAGGGCATCGAACGCACGCGCCGGTTCGATCTGATGACATCGGCGCTTCCAGCGGGCGCCGACGCCGCCCGCCACTGGCGGCTGCTCGCCGAGATCGACGTCACGACGCAACGCTGGCGGAATACGGGACGGCCGATCTATCATTTTCTAAATCCCCGCCAGTACAGATTCGACGGAAAGCCGGCCAAAGACGCCGTTCCGCACCCGACGCTTCGGCTCGAGTTCGGCGACGACGGCAAGGACGAGCTTGCCCAGTTCGAGCTCGAAGCGTTCTTCGACCGTCCGGACATCGATGCACAGACCATCACCAAGACCCTCGACCCGCTGCCGGCCAGGACCAAGCTTCAGGAACACTACTGGAATCCGGAGTCCGCCAGCTATTTCCGCCATCGCTTCAGGCTGCGATCCCGCTATGCCGGTGCGCTGCGGGAACGCAGCCGCGGTGAAGCCATCGCCTGGCCCACGCAGGACCCGACCAGGCAGGCGGCCGCGCAGCCAAAGACGCTCGCGCATCACTGGACCATGCGGGTTGCCATGCTGGCAGATCTGTCGCGCATCCAATTGACCCGTCCGCAGTTGCGCGCCCTCATCCCGCTCACCACGACCCCCGGTGACGAGGACGATCGAACCCCGGCGCCACCCGTCGCCGCCATACTGCAGGAGCCGCCCTTTGCGCGCGGCGGCCTTGCCGACCGCATCGCTTCGGAGGTCAAGACCGGCTTCAGCTATGGCTTCAAGACGGATGTTCTCGAGATTCTTGTCAATCGGCGTTCAAATTTGACCCCGTATCGGCGTCCAATTTTGACCCCTTCGAGCGGCGGGTTTTGGCGGTAGCGCTCGCACCGTCGGAGCTGGTCGGGGTTGCGGAGACGGTGCGAGCGCGGGTTGCGTGATCGTCGTCGCGGCTTTTGAAGCGCCAGCTGTCGTTGCCGGTCTCGACGATGTCGCAATGGTGGGTCAGGCGATCTAGAAGCGCGGTGGTCATTTTGGCGTCGCCGAAGACGCTGGGCCATTCACCGAACGCGAGATTGGTGGTGACGACGATGGACGTGCGCTCGTAGAGCCGGCTGACGAGGTGGAACAGGAGCTGGCCGCCGGATTGGGCGAACGGTAGATAACCGAGTTCGTCGAGGACGATGAAGTCCATCCGGGTCAAATGCTCGGCAATCCGACCTTGCCGTCCATTGCGGGTCTCGATCTCCAGACGGTTGACGAGGTCGACCACGTTGTAGAAGCGGCCGCGGGCACCGGATCGGATGCAGCTTCTGGCGATTGCGATGGCCATATGTGTTTTGCCGGTGCCGGTACCGCCGATCAGCACGGCGTTACGTTGCTGGGCGATGAAGCCGCCGCCGGCGAGATCATTGACCAGCGTCTGGTTGATGGGTGTGCCTTCGAACTGGAAGTCCTCGAGATCCTTGGCCAGCGGCAGCTTGGCGATGGTGAGCTGGTACTTAATCGAGCGGGCCTGCTTCTCGTTGATCTCGGCGTTGAGCAGGTCGCCGACAATGCGCTGGGGTTCGTGCTGGCGTTTGACAGCGGTCGCCATGATCTCGTCGAAGGCAGCCTTCATGCCGTAGAGTTTGAGCTCGCCCATGAGGTCGAAGAGTTGAGTACGTTCCATCAGATGGTTCTCCTGAGGTTGTCGTAACGGGCACAGTCGGCGATCGGGGCGTGGCGCAATGTCAGTGCGGCCGGGGTGAGAATGTTGGCTGGCGGCGCAGGATCACGCTGGCGGGCCAGGATGTTGAGCACGACATCGGCGGAATGAACGCCGTGAGCGATCGCCTCGGCGCAGGCTGCTTCGACGGCCGGCAAGCCGTCGGTCAGAACCGCGTTGAGGATATCGACCATCTGCCGGTTGCCATCGTCGGCACTGGTAAGCTTACGCCGCACACGTTCGATCGCAGCCGGAAGCACCCAGTCCTTGAAGGGAGCGCCGTTGCGCAAGGCACCGGGTTTGCGAGCCAGTACCGGCACGTAATGCCAGGGATCATAGGTCGTCTCGCCGCGGCCGAACGAGCGAGCATGCTCGGCAACGATGCGTCCGTCCTGACGGATCACAATGCGGTCGGCGTAGGCGTGAACCTCGACAGGCCGCCCGACAGCGTTGGCCGTGACCGAGTATTTATTGTTGTCGAACCGCACCAGACAGGTCGTCGAGACCGATGCCGGCACCGCGTGGAATCCGTCGAACCGGCCGGCATAGGGAACGAGCTTCGGCCGCTCGGCTTCGAACACCTCCCAGACCGTCTGTTCGGCCAGTTCTGGATGCCGGTGCGCCTTGGCGTAGGCGATGCACTTGTCCAGCAGCCACGCGTTCAACTCGTCGAGGGTTTTGAACCGCAGCCGCGGCGTGAAGAAGCGCTCCCGGACAAGCCCAACCTGGTTCTCGACCTGGCCCTTCTCCCAACCCGACGCTGGCGTGCAGGCAACCGGATCGACCAGGTAGTGGCTGCACATCTGCATGAAGCGGCGATTGTAGAGACGCCCTTTGCCGACGAAGATCGTCTCCACCGCCGTCTTCATGTTGTCGTAGATGCCGCGCACGCAGGTGCCCTTGAACAGGGCGAACGCCCGGTCGTGGGCGTCGAACACCATCTCCTGTGTCTCGCGCGGATAGCAACGCACGAACAGCATCCGGCTGTGGCAGAGCCGGACATGGGCGGCCTTCACCATCACCGTCACGCCATTGAGCAGGACGACCTCGTGGCTCCAGTCAAACTGGTAAGCTTCTCCGGGCGCAAAGCTAAGCGGGACGTAGGCAGCGGCCGTGGATTGTCCGCGCTCCTTGCTCCATCGCCTGGCGTAGCGCCGCACGGCGTCGTAACCGCCGTCATAGCCGCGCTCACGCAGCTCCTCGAACATCCGGATCAATGTCAGTTGCTCGCGAGCGGACTTGCCCGCGTTCCCTGACAACAACCCGTCGAGTTCTGCTGCCCATCGTCCCAGCTTCGGCCGCGGCTGGACAACACGCTCGTACTCGAATGAGGTCTCTCCCGATCTCAGCACCTTCCGGACTGTGTTCCGCGACACCTTCAGGTCACGGGCGATCTCCTTGATCGTCTTGCCCTTGATGAAGTGCTCGCGCCGTATCCGGGCGATTGTCTCCACGATCAGCATCCCCGACCACCTGCTTCATGACGAAGCAGGCAGCGCAACAGACCAACCTGTAGGGGGTCAATTTTGGACGCCGATCCCCCGGCTTAGGGGGTCAATATTGCAGGCCGAATGACAATATGCCTGGCGCGTCACGCAGCCTCAGCCCACTGCCAATGTCATTTGCGCCCGCTTGGGTGGCGAATGGGGGACATCCGGTTGCTGGCCGTGGGGGGCACGTCCTTCTCATCGCTGCCGCGGCTGGGATTCAGCGGACTCCTCCGCGAGGGTGTCGAATACACCGCCGCAGACCTGTAGCTCATAGGGTTGTCCGTGTAGACGCGCCGAGCAGACGAGCGACTAACATATCCATCGCCTTCCGGACCACGGGCGGAGACATTTTGGATCGAGGTCGCCGCCTAAATGTGGTAAACGAGAGCTTAAGTGGTGCTACACCGTGGTGCTACACTGTCAAAGATCGACGGTTCTAGATCCGCTTGATTTTGAAGGATTTTTCCGTCACTGCACTTAGGTGGCGGAGGGAGAGGAACCGGGTTCGAACCTTCTCCGCGCTTCCGACGCGTCGGACGTACTCTGGCGTATTGCTAAGGAGCTAGAGCTGTCCAGTAAGAATCCTGCAGGTGATCCCGTATTTCAGGTGGAATAAAGCGAAAGATCGTACCGAACGTGCCCGGTCCGGTTGGCGACAAAATACGTCCAGCCAAAACATTGCTCACTCCGCGCCGGAACATGTTGGGAAGCTGCTCACCAAATGAAGGATCGTCCGAACCGATCGGCGACAGTGGCATCGCCCTATCGAATTTCGCTCCGGCGTCGCATTGAAGCACGCGGCCTACATGGCGAAATCCGGCGAATGATGGCGGGACTCGTGCGACGAGATCGATCCCGTGCACCAGCCGATAGGTTCGCGCACCCAGGCTCGCATCATAGCTTGACTCGAATTTCTCCCCACCAACGCGCGGCATGCCGAACGCATAAACCGCGCTCGGCGGCGACCCCTCCTCAAGGGCCATCTGGGCCGCTAGCGCTGCGAGCGCGGCGCCTAGGCTGTGGCCGGTGATGAATAGCGGCTTCTGTGACTGCTGGGAAAGACGGACTGCCTGTTCGACCTCAGACTGAGCGGCAGCTGCGGCCAGCCGGAAGCCTTCGTGTATGTCGGAACCGGCCTGCGGTAAGGGCGTAAAATCCGTCGCGAGATTTTGCCAGATGCCTGGATCGGTTCCCGCGAACGCAAGGATCACTGCACCGGCTCGCTCACCGATAAGCCCGCAGGTTTCAAAACTGCCTTTCAGGCTAGTCTTGTGTTTGATGAAAGAGGCGACAGACTTAAAATCCCATGCTCGCGAGACTATTTCAATCGTCGGCATCCGATGAGTCTCGTAAGCAAGCTGCGCGAGCCACATCATCGCGCGTGCGTTACCGATTTCGAAGCCAGCTGCCGCCGGATCGAAGCTCTTGAAAGCAGCGAGATCATACTCTTCCGGAGCGATTTCGACGAATGTACTCATGATATACTCACTCCCGCGAAGACCAGATGTGAAACCGAAACTCGGATAACGGTTCTAGTGCGCAGCCCTCTCGGAGAAACGGCAAGGCTTGGAGGACTGTATCGCCCGCTCGGAGTGACAAGCAAAGGTGATTTCTCTGCGATAGCCATCAGAAAAACAGCATCCGGAATGCCCGTGTCGGGAACTCCCTTTGCCGCAGAAAATGCGACATCGCGTCTCACGTTAAACCCAAAAAGACTGCGGGTCGTATAGTTCAAACGGAAGCTTTACCAGGAAGCTCATAGCCCTCCATTCAATTGACAACGCGTCCAATTGCATCCGTCGTCCTGTCTGCTAACAGTTGTTGCGTCGGGCAAAAGGCTAACTGCGATGCCTTTGACACCGACGCGCTGTACCCCGTATGGACGTGTCACTTCGGCTTGGCGGCGATTATGCCAAACGCCTGGATCGCGCGGTCTATTTTCGCGGTCCCGCCAAGAGCACCGAACGCGGTTATAAGGATTGTCAGGATCTGACCAGTTGGGGTCGCCACGCCGACCACCCCGACTGCCTTTAAAATTGCTAATACTACGTAAGCGACCACCGAGAGCGCTGTTTTCTTTCCCACAAGTGTCTCGCCGCCCAGTGCCTTGTCGATCGGAGAAAGAATCGGGGTGGTGGGTACGGCGGCGCCCGTCTGACCATTAATCAACGCACCAATGATGACATGCAGCAGGTCGGTGCCCGACTCCGACGACGACGTTCCGATAGGCACGCCCGGTGCAGGTGCGCGCGCCTTGAGCGCGTTAACGAGGGCGAGCAGTACGTCAGCCTGCTTGAAACCTTCAACGGGAGAGCGGCGCGGCCCGCTCGCCAGCGCCTGCAATGTGGCCTGATCAGCAACGCCGGTAGGTGGGAGGCTAGTTGAGAGTTGAAATGCCCTCACTGCTGCCGCGGTGTTGTTTCCAAAATCGCCATCGATGTCGCCTACCTGAAATCCTTGCCTTGCGAGCGCGGTTTGCAGCTGCCGCACAGGATCGCCTTTCGCGCCCATCTGAAGACCAGCGACGGCGCCGATCTGCGGAACTCGCCCATCGAGGGCACCATCCAAGCGAATCGACGAATCAAGCTCCATCAGCATCTTCAAAATCGGCATAGTGCCGCACTGCTTGTCATTAGCGTCCGGATCAAAATGGCCGTCGGCGACATACTTGCCGCACTCATAGTTGGTAGAGAACGACCAAAGATATGGCGATCTCACTTGCGGATGATGATTGCGATATCCGAAACCATTGTATCTTTCGATTTCGAAACAGGCTCGCTCGACCGTCCAGTTGGGCACCACGTGCAACGAGTGGGGCGGCATCGTGAGCGCGTCAACAGCACTTTCCTCCCAACTGGAAAAGGGGCCGCGGTCCTTCGGCACCAAGCTAGTTAGCTTGCCGGTACCGATGATGCGCTCTCCATTGTGGAGAACGCCCGCGAAGTCGGCGCTTGCCTCACGCTGATGCAGAACCGCGATGATATGCCATGGCACAAGGACTTTGGAGGCAACCTGTTGGTACCGCGGCTTTAGCGCAATCAGCCGATTGGCAATGGCATTGACCTCCGTCAGCCGCTCGGGTCGAATCCGCATGCGCTGCCAAAGATCTGCGTATTCAGCCCTTAAGCCGTCGAATGTGTTTGCCATGATCGACCTTCGTGTTTCCACCGAGGCTGGCCGATGGGGCTTTGCGCGCACCTATTTGAGTGCGGATGGCGCCTTAGCTGCCATGATGCCCAGCATCTGCACAACGCGATCAAACTTGCCGAGAAGCCCGAGCCCGCCGAGAGATCCAATCAATGTCGTGAGAATCTGGCCGGTGGGAGTAGCAGTTGGTCCGGTGGCCGTACCGGCGACATCGACGGCCTGCAGGATGGCCAAGATCGCATACGCCAGGATCGCCAAAGGTGTCTTTTTTCCCTGGAGCGCCTCACCTCCAAGTACCTTATCGATCGGGGACATCACTGCCGGAGCCGTTCCGGTCGGCGATTCGGGGGCGGGAGCAAGTTGCTTCCCGGACAATGCTGCTAGAGCGATTTGCAGCAGCTGTGACGTGTCGACGCCCGCCGCGGCCGATGGGACACTGCCGGGGGCAACCGCCGGCTGATGTCTGGCTGCGAGAACCTCGAACAGGGGCTTCAGGATGTCCTGCGGCCGCATGGTGGCTCCTCCGTCTGCTGCAATTACTCCGGGTACGGACGGTATTGTCGGAATGACCGGGAGAGCCGGGTCAGACACAAACAATCCCAAATGCCGCAGGGTATCAGCGTCGGCGTTGCCAGTAACTGAAAGGCGTCTCGTACCCTGAAAATTGCTCACCGCGAAAGCCGTGAGGGGCCCGTATTCTCCGTCGATCTCACCCGGTTGAAAGCCCGAGCGGGCGAGCGCTTCCTGTAAAGCGCGGACGCGTGGGCCGCTCGTACCTTCCGAGAGTATTTCAGTCGCCCGCACCTCACGAGGCCCGATCGTCGCAGTCGTCGCCGCGCCTATTCCGAGCACGTGCGGGGGCGCACTGCCTGCGTCAATTGTCAGGATGTTGGGCAGCGTCGTATCGGTTGGCAATGGGGCTGTTTCCGTCGGAAGCCGATAGGCCAAGACTCGACTCTTGGGGAACGACGCCATGGTCACGGCGTCGCCCTGATTGCCACCGAGTACGATGACGTGATCCCCGTCATCATGATCATAGAATGCCACGTGTCCGGTGCTTGCCTTCGGACTACCTCGCGTGAAGACTACAATGCAACCGCGCTGCGGCGCATTCTTCAAGTCCTCGCCAAAGTTCTGATAACTGCGGGCGCCAAGGCTGCCCGAGCTGCGATAACCTGATAGGCGCAGACAGGCACCGACGAAAGCCGCACACCAAGGGGTTTCATCATCCTTGACTTCCGGGTGACCGGAGATCCGAAACGTCTCGACAATCTTTGGATTGTCCACCGAGCCATGAACTTCGGTAAGGCCCTTGAAATGCATTGCAACAGAAAACCAGGGTGATTGCATCTGTTTCCCCCTAGGCACAAAAAAATAGTACACTCCTGTGCCGCAAGCAAAGCAAGTACTTTTTCGCTATACAACCTGCCTTCTGCGCAGACCCAGATGCTAGCATGATGGTGGCCAAAATCCTCATCGCAATCACTGACGCCTCAAGTGGTTGCAATCGCGGGCGCCGGAAGAAACTGGCTTATAGGCACAGAGGCCTGCAGCGACGCCTTCTGACCAAACCCGGTAAGCTTAGAAATGCAGCCACGAGGGCGCCTCGCAATTCTTCCTCTTGCCCGCGTCGGTGCCGCACTTCGCTTATGAGCCAATTAGAGTTCTTTCGATCAATCCTTTCCGCTCGTCACTCATGGCACGAACGTCGCCGAAAAATTAGAGAGCTTATCGCGCAGGCGCGCCGCAACGTGAGCCCAGTTCTGCTCACGATTGGCACCGGCAAAATGCAGGGCCACGACCCGGAAGCCGTCTCCGCTTAGGTCAGCAACGCAGGAACCCGAATTGCCGCCGAGCGTGCTGACGTCATGCGCGCATATCCAATTCTGTTCGTCGCGAGCGACCTCGCCAGCGCCTATCCTTACCGTGCCCGGCGCCAACCGTTTCACCCCAAACTTGTTGTTGAAGAGGGTTGAGATAACCTGTGTGGTCTCGTGTCCGGTCGGCGGGTTGCCGTCAAACGCCCAAATCCGCGGCTCTCCCGGAAAGCCAACCACGTAGAGGTCGCCGCGCGCTTTCGGCTGCACTGTATCGGTCTCGAACGTGACCGGCATCGGAAATGGATTTGTGGGGTTGCTGGCGGGATCGACACGCAGGATCGCCATGTCCAGATGCGCGAAATTGATGCTGCGATTGATTGGATCGGGCCCAGCAAAGGCGACGCCTGTGACCTTGAACTTGGTGGCGGCGGCCGCGCCGTCCTCACCGACGAAATCGACCGTGGTTTCGTCCGGCCAATTCAGCGTCCAGGTACCGGCGGCGTCCTGGGTCGCAATCTCCTCGAGCACGTGCCGATTGGTCATCACTAGGCCTTCGGCGACCACAAAGCATGTACCGGCGAACCATGGCCTGACCGGAACATCGATGCGCCCGACCGACGATATCACCTTGCGGATCACGTTCTGGAAACGGTGCAGGCCCAAGCCCCAGTCGCCGATATCCGGCGCATTGAGGTCGACAAAGCCATCGCGAACGAACAGGCTCGGGCGCTCGCCGTTGGTCAGAATGACGGCTTCCAGACCGATCTGTTCGCCGAGCGTGAAATTCTGCGGCGGTTCGCCCTGGTTGACCTTGGCGAGACCCGAGCGCGCACCGGCTAAAACTTCATCCTTGATCGCGTCTTGCTCGACTTTAGGTACCGCCGGATGTAAGGTGGCCAGCGCCTCATCCAACCGGTCTAGCCGCTCGCGCTCGCTAGGGCCTGCGTGGGTGGCGCTAGCCGCATCATCCGTCCCCGTCGCCTCAAACGTGCTCTCCAGTCCGCTCTCTAGCCCGCCCCGACGCCTCGGCCGCCGCAGTAGCGAGGCGCTCTCGCCGACGCTTTCGGCATCGGCCTTACGACGCCAATCGATCTTCATGCGATCCCTCCACACTGTCCGGATCGTCAGGTCACAACGGTCCTTTGAATACCTCGGTGCCGTCAGGCAGATGCACGCGCTCGATCAAATTGGGTCCGTCGAAATCGAGTGTAAGATAGCCGTGCGGTCCGAACTTTTCCTCCTCGCCTTTCACCAGCGGATTGGGTCCGTCGAGTGCCAGCGACGATGGAGCGTCCGCGCTTGCCGACAGGCGCTTCCAGGCGACCCCGTTTAGGCGCCGGTCAGCGGCGGCATCCAATACTCCCGTCTTGCGAGGCGCCGGGATACCACCGTGGCCTATGCACCGACCGAGCAGGCCGAACCTCGGATGCTTGTCGTAGATAATGCAATCGTGCTCATGGCCCCAGTACCAGGCCGTGATCACCTTCTTCTGAAACAGGTCGGCGAGCGCCGCCTGCAGCTCGGGTCCCTGTTTGTCGAGCCGGGAAAAAGGCTGATGGTGCGAGAACAGGATCACCTTCCGCGGCCCACCCTTTTGCACGACCGACTTAACCCACGCGACCTGCTGGTGGTCGAGGGCATGATCGGTATGGGCGGTGTCTAGTCCGACTAGCAACCAATGCTTATTCTGCAGAGCGAAGTAGCTCGACTGTTGTTTGAACTTCGGCAGGATATCCTCAAAATAGGCGAAACCGCCGGAATACATTTCGTGATTGCCGTTAAGAGCGCGGCTCACCTTGCCGGCGCTCGTGGGCCAAGCCTCCAGAAAGCGCTGCTGTGCCTCCGTCTTTGTGCCGGAATAGTAGATGTCGCCGAGATGCAGCAGAAGTTCGTAGCCGCCGGTTCGCTTGATCGAAGCAGCGGAGACCGGTGCTCCATAGAGGTTGGTGCCCCAGTCACCGAGTACAGCGACGCGGCCGGTGTCGGCGAGGGTTCCAATATTGTTATCGGGAGGCCTCACGATTGGATGCCATTGGGTCTGGTCGATATGGTCGAACATGCTGCGGATCCAGCCCCAGACGTCGCCGCCTGTGACACCATCCCCGAACTGCGCTTCGAGCCCGCCAGCCTGCAGCGGCGATCCGGCGTCGCCCCCTTCAGCAATTCTACTCTGAAGAAGCGATGCGTCGCGATCCTGCACGGTGATCAGCACACCGGCGCTGGTTTTCGCAGTCTCGGCCTGCAGTTTTTCGAGGATGCGATTGTAGCGGTCCGCGTGCTGCACCGCATCGTGATGGGAATGAAGACCCGACGATTCTACGCCGGCCGCGCTCAGCAGGGTCCGCAGCGTGACTACCCTGGTGACCTCAGTTTTGGATAGGGCACCTGCCACAATGTCCTCCACTGTCTAGCGCACGGCCCCGGCACGCGCCGTCTAGACCGCACAGCAATCATAGGCCGGGTTAGTGGAAAATAAAAGTGCAGCCTTAGGTCGCGGGACGTTATGGCGTATAATGCCCACGTTGGGCACTCAGTCCGCGTAGGATGCAGCGGCAGTCTAGCGTGGGTGGTTACAAAACAGGTCGCCATGGTGGCGCGTGGCCATTGGAATCGTGTCGGCGATTTAACTAGAAAGTTGAATGGTTGCACGGCCGGTACCATTGCCTCACCAGTAATGCGACCTGACGGGCCGCAACACGATTGCTGGCCGCACGGCAAACGTTATTCGTTTTAAATCTTGCCGCAACGAAGAGTCGGGCGACCCGTTAAAGCCGATCAAGATGAGACGCAAAGCAATGCGAAGGTGGGGTGCAGAGAAGAGTATCCCGTCGCAATTGTGAAATGCCTCACACTCGAGCAGCAGTGATGGAGTAAACTGGCCTCATAGTGAAATAGCTCCAAGCAAACGCGCACAATTCTTTTAGAATGAACATTTTGATTTCGAGCAATAAGGTCTTCCTGGAACCGCGAGACGCGGCTCCAAGTCCGAACTAGCAGAACGCTGCGATATGCTCATGAACAACGCTCGACTGAGTCAACTACCGGCGAGACGAAACTGTCCTCGCTTATGCAAAACGTAGGACGATGAAACCTTCCTTCCTTCAGGTTAGCGGGGAGGATTTGACTCTTACAATCCTAGGGCGCATCATCTTCATATTGGGAATGCCGTATATATTGGGAATGCCGAGAGGAATTTTGGCATGTACCTAAACGATGCTCAAAAAGCAGATCTTAGATCGGCAATTTTGGCCGCATATCCTGGAGTAGCCGGTCTAAACAAGGCCATTATCGCACTTGCCGACGCGGGAATTGATGCGTCGCGGTACGCTACGCTCTTTTCTGACATGGAAGGCATTTTGTTCTCGCTCATCGAACAGGAGAACGAAAGAGGCCAAGTCGCGAGCGTGCTTGGCGCCGTGCGGCGTGCAGCTCCGGAGAACAAGCGGCTATCCGCTTTAGAGGTGACCCTTCTAAAGACGGTGTCCGCCGAGGAGGTACCACAGCTGGAGGCCATGGTTATGGCTCAGCTGAACTACGCGCCCGCTAACGCATGGCTTACTGAGTTGGCAAAGGCTTTTCATTGGGTCGGCAGAATAGAGGGGGCCGAGAGCGGTGCAAGCTTAGGAACGGGCTTTCTGGTAGGCGACGATCTACTTTTTACGAACTACCACGTCCTCTATGGTACCGCTCCTCCAGGTCTTTCCGAACCCGCCCGAATTCGCGCCAGGTTTGATCTGATAGGCGGCTCCGCGGGAAGACCGGCTGACCTGGCTGATGATTGGTTGCTTGTGGAGAGTCCTCCGGGGGGACGAGAGTGGGGTGGGGCCGGAGATCCAAGTTCTGAGCAGCTCGATTTCGTCCTGTTGAGGTTGAGAGAACCCGTCGGCCGCGATCGCATTTTGAACCAGTTACGGGGACATGCCCCTCTCGCTTCCAGCACATCGGCCGCTTCTCAGTTTTCCCCTCTCATCGTTCTTCAGCATCCAGCCGGAGCCAATCTCCAGGTTTGCCTCGGCGCGTTTGATCGTCCCAACGAATCTCGCACCCGGCTATTCCATACTGCAACGACGCAACATGGCTCATCTGGCTCGCCATGTTTGTCAATGGATCTTAAAGTAGTGGGCTTGCACAACGGTGGATTTGCGGGACGAAATTCTGCAATTCCGCTGCAACTCATATTGTCCAACGTTAAACAGCGTATCCCGGGTTTGATTGAGTGCTAAGATGGCGACCTTTACGCGCGAATTTCTTGCCGGTTTAGTGAGCGTCATTGAAGACGCGTACCCTCAACTGCAAGGTCAGCAGCAAATAGTCTTTTTGCTCGCAAAGGTCGATATTGAATTTGCCAGCCACGCCACACCATCCAGCAATTTTAAAACGACGCTGTTGAGCACCTTGATTGATCAGAATGAACAGCCGAAAGGTCTTGAGCCGTTCTTTAACGCTCTCTTGGCCGAGAACCGCTCGAAAGTGGTTTCGTATTTAAATACACCTGAAAAACACTGCCAACCTCGCGAATCAAGCAAATTCATTGCGGTTCCGCGCGTAAGCGCGCAATCGGAGGTAAGAGAGATCCTCAAGGCCAGGCGTCCGCAGCTTGAAATCATTTCGCAGCGCCTTCACCGAGTGCGCGCGTACAAAGACATACATGATACGCTGCACGAAATACAAAAAGAATGTCACGAGTTGATGGCTCTCGAGTTTGTACGAAAGTCAGAACTCAGCTTCGAGCCATTGCAGGATTACTATGTCACCTATTGCGTATACTGGGACCAATTAAAGGACATCGCCCAAGCCGCCTGTATAGAAAAGGGCGAGTTTGCCTGGATAGAACGGCGTATGTCACTCGTCGCTCAGGAATGGGAAGCGGGTCTAAAAGAACGAAACTTAAGAAGGATCGAAAAAGCTGAAATGCAGCTGAGAGGCGCTTTGGGGAATCTAAGTCAAGTCAACACGCTGCTGCATCGGTCAGCCGCAGACATGCTTCCGGATCTTATCAAACTGCTCGATGCCGTAACCGTCGCTGTAATGGAGATCGCACCGGCCACGGAGCTGGAACTTCGGCAAGGATTGTCCCGGCTTCACCAGTTGAGTCAGAAGTTCGATCCACTTGTGGAGA
The DNA here is from genome assembly GCF_023100665.1 of Bradyrhizobium sp. CW1. Classification (NCBI taxonomy): domain Bacteria; kingdom Pseudomonadati; phylum Pseudomonadota; class Alphaproteobacteria; order Hyphomicrobiales; family Nitrobacteraceae; genus Bradyrhizobium; species Bradyrhizobium sp. CW1. The sequence goes on along the minus strand of NZ_CP064684.1, from coordinate 335,394 downwards.
AACATCACCGCTGGCAGGAGGTGGACAATGAGATGCGACGCATCGCAGAATTCTTACCAGACGTGGTCGATGAATTGTTAGCTTCCTGGCCTCTCTTGGAAGAATTAATAAAGCTACTGGCAGAACCCGCCGAGAAGTGGTGCCAACCTCTGCTGACCTTGCACGACAGCCTGGGAAGAGCGTTAGATCAGCCAGACAGTGACGCAATCGGGAAGAGCTTTCGACGTTATCGGAAGTTAGCTGGCGACATCTTCTTTGGGGTGGACAAGCGATTGAAAGCCCAATGCGAGCAGCTTCCAACGTTGGCAACTGAATTGACCCGATTGTGGGATCATTCGTGATGTTGACCACTGAAACGCCTCATCAGCTCGCGGCCGAAGCCACCGATACCACTCCATTTCGATCCTTTGCCGAAGCTCATCACCAGCATCTCTCGCTGCTAAGAGAAAAATCGAGCACTAAACAGGATCACGTTGAACTCGTCCGCCGCGCCCAAGAGCTGACAACGAGATTGCAGATGACGGGCAGAGTTGTCTGGGATGACAGAGAGCGGGGCATTCTTGAGGGTCTACTGGATTATTGGTTGAGCTTCCTTGATCGGGCGGGAGCGCCCGGAGGCGAGTCTCAAATTGACAACTTCGATCTCGATGCGGCGCCCGAACTGCCCGACGAGACGTGTCCATATTTGGGCCTACAAGCATTCCAGGTTGCTGACAGGAAGCTCTTCTTTGGGAGAGAACTGCTGGTCGCGGAAATTGCAAGCAGATTGGGGCGCGACAGGTTTGTGGCCATCGTAGGGGCGTCTGGCAGCGGCAAGTCCTCAATCGTGCGCGCCGGTCTATTGCCCGCCTTGAACGCGATAAATGGGTGGCGAACGCTGGATCCAATGGTCCCCGGGACCGACCCCTTGAGTTCTCTTGCTGACGCCCTCGGCTATTCTGACAAGACCGCATTCGCAGAGAACTGTAGGCGCAACAGCGCATACCTTAGCGAGGCGCTAAGCAGGACTGGAGGCAAGTCATCGGTTTTGATCATCGATCAATTCGAAGAGCTCTTCACTTTGTGCCTGCGCCAGGACGATCAAGCATCTTTTCTGAGGAATATCCTTGCCGCGGTTACTGACAACTCCAATCACCGCGTCGTAGTCGCTATCAGAGAAGATTACACTGACTTCATGGTTCGAGACGCCGAGTTTTACAAGCGGTTTGAGATGGGCCAAGTTCGGCTGGGCCCTCTAGGAGCCGAAGCTCTAAATCAAGTTATACGGGAGCCCGCTGAGTTGGTCGGCCTTCGGTTCGAGGATGGGATCGTTGAAGACTTAGTCGGCCAAGTCCTTGGTGATCCAGCCGCTCTTCCGCTGCTGCAATTCACGCTGTTCGAGCTTTGGAACAAGCGTTCACGAAATGTCATCACGTGGAAGGCTTACAAGGGGCTTGGCCGGGTAAGAGACGCGCTGGGACGTCGCGCAGACGAGATCTTCGATTCGATGCTTTTGCAAGACCAAGATGCTACGAAGCAATTATTCGTTCGTCTGGCGCGCTTCAGCGAAACAATGGAGGTCACGAGCCGACGAGTAGGAATATTGGAGCTAGAGACGATCTACCCGGGTCGCATGCAGGCAGTGGTCCAGAAATTTGTACAGGCTCGCCTATTGAAAAAGGACGAGAGAGATACTGGCATAACGGTAGAGGTTGCTCATGAAGCTCTAATTCGAAACTGGCCGCGGCTCGTAGGCTGGCTTGAAGACGCCCGCGCAGCTACGAGGCAATATATTAGACTGTCTGACGCAGCGGCTTATTGGCAATCCCTCAAGAGAGATCCAACGGCCCTTTTGCGCGGACCTCGTCTCAAGGAGGCACAAGAGTTTGCACAAACGCATGCAGGCTTGTCCGATCTGGATAGAGCTTTCTTGAATGCGAGTAGTGAATCCGAACGTTCATCCGAGAGCCGACGGAAGTTACTTAAGCTCGCCCGAGCGGGCCTTGGGGTCGTAGTTACAGCGCTAGTCCTCGCAGTAATAGCGCTCAGCTACAAACAGCTCATGTTCGCCCGTCACGCGCACAACGAGGCGGTTCAAAAAGACATAAGAAACTACCCCCACAGTATACTATTGCTGCTTTCTTCGATGCACAAACCAGAAAGCTTACTACTGCCTGTTATAGCGATGGATCCGCGCAAAGATTTGGTTGACCTACTTTCTCGGTCGCCAATTTACGGGGAGACGCTAACGGCGGCAGGTCTTAGCAAGGACGGAACTAAACTTGTAATGCTCTCGTCAGAGGGCACCCGAGTGAGCACTCTAGATCTCCACAGGCCAGGAGGATATCTTCGAAAGGAAGCGAGCTATTCGAGAGTAGCTGTGGAGTTTGTGGGCGAACTTCCCCCGGTGGGCCAGCCGCAAGATGCCGGATTTATCAGCGTTGGTTTTGTAGCAGGCCTGGGACCTGTCGTGTATCGCGGCGGCTCGCTCACCTACTGGTCAAATGACCACAGGCCGACGTCAACTTCGATACTTGAGCATCTCCCAGATGAGATAAAGACCAAAGCCGGCCAACAGATGCTTTGGGTCGAGTTCGTCGACGACCGCGTCAAGGTGACTATTCCTGCATTTCGACAGGTTAACCCCGAGTACACAATAGTCCTTCTTGGAGCCGAACATCTCGTCTCTCAAGATATGAAATCACCGCCGCACGTGACCAAGATCCAACTAAAGGGTGATCGCGTCAGCCCGGTGTTCTCTCACGACGGCCGGTACGCTTACCTTGAACGTGATGAGCAATATCGATTGCAATCAGTGGTCGCGGGATCGTTTGATAACTCATCGTCAGCGCCCGTCCATGTACAATTGCAGTCGGACGTGGCAAACAGCTTTGTACCGTCGATAGGATTCACAAGAAATGCTGCTCAAATAGTCGTTCGGTTAACCCCAGAATCCATAGCCGTTGCCGACGCCGGAGCGGGCGTTGGTCAGACCGCGGGCGTTCGTCAGACCTATCAACTCCCCGCAGAGCTTCGGTCCTTTGCTCCCAGCCTCACACCATTTTTGCGTCCGCCTCTTGCAGCGGTCAAGCTCAAGGAAACCCTGTTGCTTGCTTGGCCTGATCAAGCCGAAACGCCTCGCATCCAGCTGACTGAAGCTGCGAACACTAATTTGAGTGCTAGAGGCTCTTTGTTGTCAGGACTTGAAGGCGTCACCCATCTCTCCTTTGACGACACTGGCAGATATCTTACAGCGTTGCAGAATCGATGGGGAGAGAGAGCTCGTGTCCGCGTATGGGATCTGAAACGTGCTGAGGTGATTAAAGCTCTGAGTTATGATGAACTTCAAGATGAGGCTTGTCGCACAGCCGCCTCGCAGGGCGCCTACAGTGCCTTCTTTCGGTCCGACGAGCTAGAAAGAGGGGTCCGTGGAGGAAACTTCCAACCCTGCGCAGCGAGGTTGCAGCGGCGCTTGCTGACCGTCACAGGCTCTCAACCGGAGCGCTGAAGAGGCAGTCCAGATGCGCGCAGTGGAATTGTCGCATCTGCCGCGCTTACCAAATGGAAGCGCTCGCCAACGACTGTGGAAGAAGTCGACTATCCACCTTCGCAGATGCGTTGTTACGGAACACATTAGCCAGTGGCCTACCTTCCTTGAATCAACATGTCCCTGCCTTCCGCAAGGCGAGAACGGATCGCGATGATGATCCTGAGCTTCCCGGGGTCGGGCAGATCGAACGCAAACTGGTACGATCAGAGTGTTGTGGATTTTCTCCTTTGGAAGAGATCGTTATAGAAGCCGAGCGATAGCTCGCCCGGTCTGCCCAGAATTGTTGCTCTGTCAAGGAGGCGATTTCCCTCCTCGCACGAGGTTTCCGGTAGCAAGCCGCATCCGTGGCAGCAGGCGAGATTTGCGTTATCGGTTCCCTGGCCGACACTTTCGACACAGACGGGGTCAGACGAACACCAGCCGGAGCTTCGGATGGCCTGCCGTATACTGGGCTCCAAATTGCCCGGCTCCCCGGCGCGGGCTAACCCTCCGAGCGTTCCTTCTGAATCTCCAGCAGCGGTATAGATGAGAACTCCCTGCATGGGCTCCGCGTTGTCGTCGCGATCACAGTAGATGCGCTCCCGAAGCGATGCACTTCCATATCCGCAATCGTAACTAAGCTGCCTGATCAGAAGATGGGCGAAGGTATGTATAAGAACAAACTTGGCGGAGACGCTGACATGGGGAAGTCCCCGACGGCGAAGTCCCGCGTTATATTTCTCCTCAAGACCACCCACTCGCACGGATATCTTTGAGTTCTCGATCCATTGCAGGATTGCGTCCTTTCGAAACTCCAGAAAAATGCCCTCTCCCCTGACAATCATGGCAGGCAGCCATCGAAGGTGACGGCCCAGGGCTAACGGCTGCAGATCGCCCCCGACGCCCTCCGCCCCAGGCGGCAGAAGGCGCGAGAATCCAGATAGAGCTCTGGTCTCCCGAAGCTTTCTCACAATACAGATTCTCTCAAGAAACGGAGCGAGCCAGTCCTGATAGCTAGCAATTGGGAATTCCTCGACGAAGAGATCTGTGCCCTCCCCACCTCTCTTGGCTTGAAACGCGCGATACTCCGCACGTCGGTATTCCTCTTCGCTGGCTTCCACTTCATCTTTTGAGCCGTCAAGCTTGCGTTGCGCAACCGCTTTCAACTCTGTTTCGCTCAAGCCCCTGAGCAGAGCCACGGCCTTTATTCGCTCACTCGATATAAAGCGCCCCTCATCTAACCCGTTACTCAAAAGGTCCCAGATTCTTGGATCCTCAAGCGCCTTTACAATGCGAGGATCCGTCTTTTCGCCCCAGAGCGGCAAATAGATCGAGCTGAATGTATTGGCGAAGTAGACATTTGATCCACCTCGCTGGACTGCGCGGAGGAAACCGTTGCAACTCTGCCCTCGGCCATCAGTGATTCCCAGCCACGGCTGATCGCCACGGCAGTCGTATCCAATGCTATGGAGGGCGCCGCCTGTTTCAGGATCGTAGTTGAAGGCCCCCCCAAGGTTTTCGCTCCTTCCGCAGGAACACTCGATCGTCACACCGGACAAAGCAGCCGAACGACCGGCCTTGAAACGAAGAATGTGACGCTCCGGATCGCTGACCCTCTGATCGCGATGGACCCATTCCATGAATGGAAAATCTTCGATGTGCCCCTTCGGACAAACAGCGACGAATCGGACAGGAACGACACGCGGCAATTTACGCTCCGGGAGTCCTGAATGCCTGGGATCTCTGCAATGAAAAACGCCGCCACCTAGGAGATTGCGCTTGACCATTGTTCCGCAGCCATGTGCCGGGCAAAAATGCCAACGAGGAAATCTTACGTAGGGGACCTGCTGCCGAACATATCGGTTATCGACATCTTCTACCCGATAATCGGGCGGCAACCTGAAATGTGAAACACCGAGTCTTTGCTGCAACCGCTCCTCGACGATCTTCCACTCCGGTGGGCACGGTTCACTCGCGAATGGCCACGCATCGAGGCCGGCCGTCATAAGCGCCTCATCGCGGGGAAAGTCGACCATTGCTCCCACTCCAAACGGCGAGATCAACTGAGCTCTCCTTACCGGGCGAAATCCTTCACTCGGCATTTTCGCTCTCTCCAATGTCGGCAGCGAGATTCGGGAACACGCTGATCGTCGCCGCCTGACAGTTCGCATCAACATTTCTCATTGATGACGGCGTCTGGTATGCGCGATCGTCCCAGCTCTCACTCGGATGGGATCCACTGGGGTACATGAACGGGACGCTCTCCGTCGATGAATTGAATCCCCCATATCGCTCTGGTGGCAACTTTCGCCATTCACCAAAAATGCGATCGAGAAGAGCGTCGACACGAACAACTTCCGCAGGCTCAACTCGGGAAACGCGATCCCGTATTTCGGCACGTATCCTGTTTTCGAGCACGCTTGACGGTACTTCGGGAAAGCTGCGCTGTTGATCGCTCCCCCAGTAACGAGCAAGTATGACTACCAGTGCATGCAACGCACGCTCGGTGACTGGAACAGCAAAAGGCGTAACGCTGGTCGGCTCTACGTAGCGATAGATACTTTGGTGAAAGGCACGGAAATGCTCAAAATGCGATCTATCCCGAGGCTTGGAAGGACTCAGCAGTGTTACGACCAACCCGGGCCCCTCACCAGATCTTCCGACGCGGCTGGACGCCTGAATATATTCGGATGTCGTTTTCGGCTGACCAACGATGGCCATGAGGCTTAGCCGCTGAACATCGAGCCCAACCTGTATCATATTCGTGGCAAGACAGACGTCTACCGGAAGTGCATCGTTCTGCTTGGGATATTTCGTAAACAGCCGCTCCATATATTCCGTAATTTCACTGTTCTGGACGCGGCTTGTGAGCTCCATGTCCACATTAATGAATCTTCGTCGTTTCCCTGCTTCCTCGTTCCATCGTGATTCAAAGCCCAATCGACGCCAAATCACACTCAGATATTCCGGTATGTCAGCCCGAAGAAGAGTTGCTGCATGTCCTAATTCCCGGATGCTGTTGAAATAAACCATCGCAGTCCAGTACGGATCTAAATCTGCCGGATGATAGCCCCCAAACGAAAGTGGCGCCTGCAGAAGGGTCGAAAGCACCCTTACTTCGGTAGTCGTCTGAGACGGCAGTCCCGAAGCGAAAACCCCCACGTAAGTGCGGCCAACGCGTTTGGACTGCTCCTCGGCGAAAAACGAATTTCCGGCAACCAAGCCTTGTGGCGGAAAAAGCGAACTATGGCGCCCACCGTAGAGCGCCTTAATCTGCTCGGCAGATCGTGAGATCGTCGCGGTTGATGCAACAATCTTTGCCGGAATTATTTGGCCGTCCCGGGTTCGCCTCGATAGCGCTTCTATCGCTGTTTCGTAATGACCCACCATGGAGCCAAGCGGCCCTGAAATCAGGTGCAACTCATCCTGGATAATGAGATCAGGCGGATCAACCTTTTTGTCTCCCAAGCCGAATATGGCCCTGGCAGCCGGGTTCCACGGCAACAGCGCGAATTTGTCGACGGTCGCGACCAAGAGAGTCGGCGGCTCCTTGTAAATGTGCTCGTCTACAATCTGCAACGGAAGGCCATCGCCTGATCTAAAGTCGCAATCTCCGTCCTCACATACAAGGCGAACACGATTGGGATTCGTGAGCTTGCGATAGCCCTTTGCCCGAAACACAGTGCCGTCCCTGACCGGTCCCATCTGTGCCCCGCACCAGGGACATGAAAGGATGAGAAAGGGGTTCTCCTTGTCTCCGCGGAGTATCTTTGAGAGGTCTGCTTGCGCCTGATTTTCAGAATTTGGTGTAACGCTGCCGCCGACCCAAAGACCTATCGTTATTGGTGCAACACCTAAACTAGCCGGTGCTTCCCTTCTTAGTTTCTCGCAGGCACAAATCAACGATGCTGCTCGCTGATATTGCTGGGTTGTAAGAAGGCGCAGAGTGTAGCGCATCAAAGCCGTTGTACCCGTATTGTCCGGGTCAAGCAGCCTTCGCCAGAATATCGTAAACGCGCAGAGCCCCAGATAGGCTTCTGTTTTGCCGCCACCAGTCGGAAACCAGATCAGGTCAACGATTTTTCGCTCGTCAAGATCCTCATCCTTGTCAGCAACTATCGAACTGATCGACATCAAAACAAATGCGATTTGAAACGGCCTCCAGACACGATTTGCCGCTGTATAGTCCGGCTTCTCGAACGGGGCCTCAAGGCGCAGCCCCCCCGCCGCTCTCTGCCACTTTCGCTTTTTTTCGGTCGAGAGACTGTAATGAACCTGCTGCATCAACATTGCACTGTTCATCAATGAGAATGCTTTTCGCGCAAGCCGATTGTCTTTAAGGATCTCGATCCCGCGCCGTATGCGCCTGAGACATATTGTGCAGTTTTCAAGATTGGCTTCGGCCGCGGCCTTGAGATGTGCTGGAACGCTTCCTGGCTTTAGGGCTTCAGTTTTCTGTCCTTTGATCCAGCTTTCGTAATTGTCCGCCAAACTGGAACAAAGTTTGATTGGTTCCTCGCCGGCTTCGTCACTGAGACGAAGCATATTCATTTCGAGCCCGACTATTTCAGCAGGGAGAATTGGCGGGATATCATAAACGGGTAACGCGCTTGAGCTTACCGCGCTACATTTTTGGCCTGCACTCTCCCATTCCGCAGCACACCCATGGCCGACGGCAAATACCTTTTTATGCCGGTAAAGCAGTTCTAGACCGAGCTCTTCCGAGGTTTCCAGGCCGTCTGCGCTCTTCTCGGGATACTCCAGGAAACAGGGAGAACGATCGTCGCTTCTCACCTCAATTGAACATTGAAAGAAGCACTCCTCATCGGGAGTACGCTCCTTTCCCGGAGTCCGGTTTATCAAGGTAAATGTAACAAATCGGCTTCGCTCGCCCCGAACTTCAATTTCCCTGGTCGACCTGGAATAGATATGAAGTGCCAGCTTCGAAACTGAACTTCCTGTCTCAATGTCACGCTCAATAACGCACGACTTTTCATTGAGCAGTTCGCTGCAATTTATTGCAATGCTTTTGTCTATTGGTCGACGAAACCAGTATGGCGTCGACACCCACTCGCCTTTCCTATTTCTGTAGCCCTCTTCCGGAAACACCACTTTGTCGTATCTGGCAGCTTTGATCAATATTTCGAGATTGGCGGGCAGGTCAATCAGAGCTGTCAGGCCCAGCGCGCTCGGGAGAAATTCATTGGCTCTGTTGAGTTCGCGGTCGGTCTCCGTCTGACCATCGCCTCTCTCATCCGCCCGCGTGTCTGTCTCGCCAGTTACACCTTCCGGCGCGCTAGCGGCATCTCCCTCGTCAACGACGGAGCCAGCCTCAACGGCTTCCAGATCATCTTCCTGATCATCCAACGGGCGGGCTGACGGAAAAAGAATGCCAGCACCGTAACGGAGGCGTGGTGGATCCTGAGGAGCGAGCACTTCCTCACCGTTTAACTGTGTCATTGGCAGCCCTGGCCGAGGCCCAACGAGCTCCTGATGCAAAAACTCAATAAGGTCGCTCCTGAGGGTCAATGCTTCCAGTCCTCCGAAAGGCGCTTCGCAACGAGGGCAGGCACAAGCTGCTTTGCTTTCTCAGAAAGCAGAAGAACAAGATGACTTCGGGCGCGGGACATTCCGACGTACAGCAGGGACCGCTGTTCCTCGCTGGATACCTCTGAGAAACCACACAGAACGATGATTGGACTTTCCATTCCTTTGAAGGCATGGACGGTCGCGAACTTGATTTGCTGTTTAGTTGCCTTGTTGGTATCGCGAATATCAACAATCTCAACAGCCAGCCTGCCATTCAATCTGGAGGCCACCGAGTTTTCAAAGCGATTTGGCGAGAGAACGATGATATCGGCTGGGTCTACGCCTTCGCTTAACAGCTTTGATAATACTGCTTCAAGGTGCTGTGTTTCTTCGGCCTGGCTTTTCCAGTATCTGTAATCGACGGCAAGCCCACTAACGTGGGCCAACCTGTACGGCAGCGAGTCGAAACCAGAGAGAAGGGCAGTCTCCTCGCCAATCTGTCGTGTATTTCTGCAATTGACTCTCAGGGGGACGATCGCAAACCTTGTTCCCACGTCGTATATTCTTGCCAAGGCTTCCTTCTGTCCCCCAAGGCCAGAATGGCTTTTATAGATTGCCTGCCGTTGAAAATCTCCGAGCATCAACCATCTGCCGCCAACAAGCGCCCCACGCAAAATAACACTGAAGAGCTTTAGATTGACGTCCGAAATAAGATCCTGTGCTTCGTCAACGATCAACGAGTCAAATTCAATTCCAAGTTCCGCAATCGCGAATTCTCCGTAGAGCGGGAAAAGTTCTGAAAATATTTTGGACGGCTCCGCACCTGTCTGTCGACTTTCGAACTCTGCCGCATAGGTTGATCTGCTGATTAGCGAATGCAGGTAGCCATGGTACGTTTTGCACTCGACTTTCTCAATTGAGGTTCGCCTGACTTCCTGCTGCATCCAATCGGCGAGCAATTTATTGTAGCATAGAAGCAGCACAGAACGTCCGGCCCGGGATTCTCTTCTGGCGTGCTCAAGTGCTAACAAAGTTTTTCCAGTCCCCGCAGCACCAGTCACCACTGCCCGATCATTTACGTCAGCGACATCGAGATAGTCGTATTGCTCTTCAGTGAGCGAGACTATTTGTTCTTCTGTCGCCCTGATTGAGCTTGACCGGGAAATCACCCTTTCGAAATTTGGCCTCAAAAACCGCTTTATCTTTGCCATCGTCTCAACCGAAACATTCTCATGACTGACCCTCGACGCTAGCTTCTCGCGGGTCTTTGTCATTCGGCCTGCAATATTGACCCCCTAAGCCGGGGGATCGGCGTCCAAAATTGACCCCCTACAGGTTGGTCTGTTGCGCTGCCTGCTTCGTCATGAAGCAGGTGGTCGGGGATGCTGATCGTGGAGACAATCGCCCGGATACGGCGCGAGCACTTCATCAAGGGCAAGACGATCAAGGAGATCGCCCGTGACCTGAAGGTGTCGCGGAACACAGTCCGGAAGGTGCTGAGATCGGGAGAGACCTCATTCGAGTACGAGCGTGTTGTCCAGCCGCGGCCGAAGCTGGGACGATGGGCAGCAGAACTCGACGGGTTGTTGTCAGGGAACGCGGGCAAGTCCGCTCGCGAGCAACTGACATTGATCCGGATGTTCGAGGAGCTGCGTGAGCGCGGCTATGACGGCGGTTACGACGCCGTGCGGCGCTACGCCAGGCGATGGAGCAAGGAGCGCGGACAATCCACGGCCGCTGCCTACGTCCCGCTTAGCTTTGCGCCCGGAGAAGCTTACCAGTTTGACTGGAGCCACGAGGTCGTCCTGCTCAATGGCGTGACGGTGATGGTGAAGGCCGCCCATGTCCGGCTCTGCCACAGCCGGATGCTGTTCGTGCGTTGCTATCCGCGCGAGACACAGGAGATGGTGTTCGACGCCCACGACCGGGCGTTCGCCCTGTTCAAGGGCACCTGCGTGCGCGGCATCTACGACAACATGAAGACGGCGGTGGAGACGATCTTCGTCGGCAAAGGGCGTCTCTACAATCGCCGCTTCATGCAGATGTGCAGCCACTACCTGGTCGATCCGGTTGCCTGCACGCCAGCGTCGGGTTGGGAGAAGGGCCAGGTCGAGAACCAGGTTGGGCTTGTCCGGGAGCGCTTCTTCACGCCGCGGCTGCGGTTCAAAACCCTCGACGAGTTGAACGCGTGGCTGCTGGACAAGTGCATCGCCTACGCCAAGGCGCACCGGCATCCAGAACTGGCCGAACAGACGGTCTGGGAGGTGTTCGAAGCCGAGCGGCCGAAGCTCGTTCCCTATGCCGGCCGGTTCGACGGATTCCACGCGGTGCCGGCATCGGTCTCGACGACCTGTCTGGTGCGGTTCGACAACAATAAATACTCGGTCACGGCCAACGCTGTCGGGCGGCCTGTCGAGGTTCACGCCTACGCCGACCGCATTGTGATCCGTCAGGACGGACGCATCGTTGCCGAGCATGCTCGCTCGTTCGGCCGCGGCGAGACGACCTATGATCCCTGGCATTACGTGCCGGTACTGGCTCGCAAACCCGGTGCCTTGCGCAACGGCGCTCCCTTCAAGGACTGGGTGCTTCCGGCTGCGATCGAACGTGTGCGGCGTAAGCTTACCAGTGCCGACGATGGCAACCGGCAGATGGTCGATATCCTCAACGCGGTTCTGACCGACGGCTTGCCGGCCGTCGAAGCAGCCTGCGCCGAGGCGATCGCTCACGGCGTTCATTCCGCCGATGTCGTGCTCAACATCCTGGCCCGCCAGCGTGATCCTGCGCCGCCAGCCAACATTCTCACCCCGGCCGCACTGACATTGCGCCACGCCCCGATCGCCGACTGTGCCCGTTACGACAACCTCAGGAGAACCATCTGATGGAACGTACTCAACTCTTCGACCTCATGGGCGAGCTCAAACTCTACGGCATGAAGGCTGCCTTCGACGAGATCATGGCGACCGCTGTCAAACGCCAGCACGAACCCCAGCGCATTGTCGGCGACCTGCTCAACGCCGAGATCAACGAGAAGCAGGCCCGCTCGATTAAGTACCAGCTCACCATCGCCAAGCTGCCGCTGGCCAAGGATCTCGAGGACTTCCAGTTCGAAGGCACACCCATCAACCAGACGCTGGTCAATGATCTCGCCGGCGGCGGCTTCATCGCCCAGCAACGTAACGCCGTGCTGATCGGCGGTACCGGCACCGGCAAAACACATATGGCCATCGCAATCGCCAGAAGCTGCATCCGATCCGGTGCCCGCGGCCGCTTCTACAACGTGGTCGACCTCGTCAACCGTCTGGAGATCGAGACCCGCAATGGACGGCAAGGTCGGATTGCCGAGCATTTGACCCGGATGGACTTCATCGTCCTCGACGAACTCGGTTATCTACCGTTCGCCCAATCCGGCGGCCAGCTCCTGTTCCACCTCGTCAGCCGGCTCTACGAGCGCACGTCCATCGTCGTCACCACCAATCTCGCGTTCGGTGAATGGCCCAGCGTCTTCGGCGACGCCAAAATGACCACCGCGCTTCTAGATCGCCTGACCCACCATTGCGACATCGTCGAGACCGGCAACGACAGCTGGCGCTTCAAAAGCCGCGACGACGATCACGCAACCCGCGCTCGCACCGTCTCCGCAACCCCGACCAGCTCCGACGGTGCGAGCGCTACCGCCAAAACCCGCCGCTCGAAGGGGTCAAAATTGGACGCCGATACGGGGTCAAATTTGAACGCCGATTGACACCTCAGATTTCGGGCGCGCATCTAGTCGCAAACAAACGTGAGCCATGCGTACAATCCATAGATGTCTCGAAGACGAACAGGCGACCGGGCGACCTCATCGCGAATCAGCGCGCAGACGTGACGGTGTTCACTTCGATCCAAGCGAGAAGATCGCGTCGGCGGTATCGAATGGCTCGCCCGACGCGAACATAGGCAGGTCCCGCGCCTCGGCAACGCCACGCCTGCAGCGTCCTAATAGAAATTTTTAGAAAATCCGCAGCTTGCACCTCGGCAATCAGGGCATCGGGATCAATGGGGCTCTGAGCGGCTAGCATCGGTATCATCCACTATCGGTTTCGATAGCGACGAAACTGACGGCAATTGTAGTTTGGAAATAGATGCCACGAATTATTGGTGCGGGGATTTATGGCTGCAGGGATTTAATGGGACGTCCCGGCGAGGACCACTTTTCCGCCGGAGCTTGATTGATCGCATCGGTCCAAACTCGATCAAACATGCGGCTGCTGAGTGATCCCCGCCATTTGTCAAGGGCTTGCTTCCGATACGCTTCTTTCGGAGCAGGTCTCTGATCGGGGCTCTGACGCATCTCCTCGATAAGCCATTTCCTGCAAGCATCTCTGCTGGTCGTCTTGGACGTGGGCACCACCGCGGTATTGGACGTAGTCACCACTGCGGAGGGGCCCATGAACTGGTCTGACATGTGGCCTGAGATGTCGGGGTCGGTTACGGTGGGAGCTAAGTAAATCGCACGCCACCGCCCGAGAAGTCTGCTCGTTCGGTGGACGGGATCGGAGCCGTCATTCCACTGCACAAGATCTCCGGCTTTGGCGTCGAGCAGGAAATCGTGATGTGACCAAATGGTTGGCAGTATCTCCTGGTTGTCGCCTCTTACCGGATCACCCCGGGCACGCAATTTTCCACTTTGAAGCAGCTTGAGCAGTGTACCGAAACGAAGTCGCAGCACATGCCGAAATTTTCGAACCTCGTCCGGAGTGTCTCGGCTCATCAACCGGCCTAATTCACTTTCGGTCCACTCATAAGAATCGTTCTCGTCCAAAATTCCGTCATTCACGGGCCATTCGGCCGCGCCGCGGGGCTGCCAGTTACCTTCGAGAACACGCACGGTGTCGGGATCAGCCCGAATGGCCTCAATACTGAGTTGCCGCACTTCGGGGTCGTCGAGAACATAGTTCTGAAAGATGTCTCTCAATGCACTGCCGCTGATGAGCGCACAAACGTCGGGTGAATGCAAAATTGGAAAAATGAGAACTTTCGAAAGTCGCTTTTCGTCATCAAGCCAGTCATCGCCGAAATCGGAACTCAACAGTCTGCTCCACCGACCGGTTTCACCGCAGTTGTAAGCAACCAGCTTCCCGGCGGCCAACAGCGAAACGATTTCCGGACGCCCATTGGTCGAATTTGTCACCCGCCTGATCGCTTCATCCAGCGTCCATCCGTGACTCTGCAGTCCGTGCGTCATATCTGCTGGCCGAATCATTCGGTCTATTTTCACACTTTGAGCACTTCGTGGCCGGGTCGCTCGCCGTTTTTGCACAGTGTTAGTGGCTCGACGGACCTCCACCATTTGCGCCTGAGCCCGTTTGTCTTCGGCGAGCGATGCTGGCGCTAGATTTTAGGATTTCTGCCGAACAGGTTGGACACCAACATGATCAGCCAAACCCCAGACCACATCGTAGAAATTGCCCAGGTGCTCGCAACCGCCCTCTTGCGCCTTGAAGGCCGGAAGTCCAGTCGAAAACCCACCGATTGCGGAGAAAGTTCGCTTCACTTCTCCCCCGACCAGAGCGGTGGTGTCCTCCCTACTCCCCCTGAGGCTCTTCATGACTGATCCCGTTCTAGCCCAATTGGCCGCCCTCAAGAATGCGCCCGCGTCCGCCCTGAAGGCGAAATGGCGCACATTGTTCGACACAGAGCCGCCACCCTATAACCGGCGCTTCCTGGAGAGCCGGCTGGCCTACCGCATTCAAGAACTGGCCTATGGCGGACTGAAAAAGGAAACCGTCGAGCGGCTTCGGGTGCTTTCAAAGCAATATGACGGCAAGCCAGGCGAGAGGCCGAGCGGGCGGAGTCTACGCCTGCCGATCGCCGGGACCCGTCTGATCCGGGAGTGGCAGGGAATCGGGCATTCGGTCACCGTCCGCGCTGACGATTTTGAGTACCAGGGACGCCCCTACAGGTCCCTCTCCGCCATTGCCCGGGAGATCACAGGCGTTCGCTGGAACGGCTGGGTGTTCTTCGGGCTAAAGAACCACCGCGGTGCTGCATGACCAGAAAGCCACAGCCCGCTACGCCGGCGCCGCTGCAAAAGCTCCGGTGCGCCGTCTACACCCGCAAGTCCAGCGAAGAAGGTCTCGAGATGGAGTTCAACTCGCTTGAGGCCCAGCGGGCCTCTTGTGAGGCTTACGTGTCCAGCCAGCGCGCCGAGGGCTGGCTCCTCGTGCCCGACCGATATGACGACGGCGGGTTCTCCGGTGGCACCCTGGACCGGCCTGCGCTGAAGCGACTGCTCGCGGATATCGAGGCCGGCAAGATCGACATCGTCGTAGTCTACAAGATCGATCGGCTGTCACGCTCACTGATGGATTTTTCCCGGCTGGTCGAGGTCTTCGATCAGCACAAGGTCACGTTTGTTTCAGTGACGCAGTCCTTCAATACCACCACGTCGATGGGCCGTCTGACGCTAAACATTCTGCTATCCTTTGCGCAATTCGAGCGCGAGGTAATTGGCGAGCGCATCCGGGACAAATTCGCCGCATCCCGTAAGCGAGGCATGTGGATGGGCGGGTGGGCTCCGCTGGGCTACGAGGTCAAAGACCGCAAGCTGATCGTCAATGACAAGGATGCCAAGCTCGTGCGCTCGATCTTCGACCGCTTCCTGAAGGTAGGGTCGGCCACCACGTTAGCGCAGCAGTTAGTCGCAGAAAACATCCGCAACAAATACGGCAAGCTGATCGACAAGGGCATGCTCTATAAGATGCTCAATAACCCCGTCTATGTCGGTTTGGCCCTGCACAAGGGCGTCTCATACGCCGGTGAGCACAGCGGCATCATCGATCGCAAGATCTGGGACAAGGTACAGGCAAAATTTCAGGAAAACCCTCGCAAACGAGCTGCTGGTACAAGGACACAGACGCCCGCCCTGCTGAAGGGGATCATCTTCGGTCCCACTGGCGTCGCGATGTCGCCGACGCATACGCGTAAGAATGGCAAGCTCTATCGCTATTATCTGAGCCAGGCCGTCTTAAAGCAGGGCGCCAGCGATTGTCCCGTCGCACGCGTTCCCGCCGCTGAGGTCGAGAGGATCGTGATCGATCAGGTCCGCCTTCTCCTTCTCTCCCCCGAAATCATCGTCCAGACTTGGCGCAGCGCTCGCAAATCCATAAAGGGCCTGACCGAGTCTGACGTCCGCAACTCGCTGCTGGCCTTCGAACCGCTCTGGAATGAACTCTTTCCTGCTGAACAGTCTCGTATCATTGAACTCCTCGTCGAGCGGGTTGATATCCGGCCCGACCGCGTTGATATCAAGCTCCGGATCGCGGGCGTGACATCACTGATCGGCGAGCTAGCCGGCAATTCCGCCACCCAGCAGGATGCCGCATGACGACCAGCCATCGAGCCAGCAAAGCCCTCATCAGCCAGGATGGGCGCACCGCGATGGTCAGCATTGCGGTGAGTTTTCTTCAGCGGGCCGGTCGCAAGCAGATCCTGTCTCCTTCGGGAGCGGCTCCCTGGTCGCCCGCCCCACGTGTGGACAGCGCGCTAGTCAAGGCAGTCGTCCGCGCGCACCGGTGGCGCCAAATGATCGAGAGCGGCAAATACGCCTCGTCCGCAGAACTGGCCAAAGCGGAGAAGGTCAACGATTCTTATCTGAGCCGCATTTTGCGATTAACCCTGCTCGCGCCAGACGTCATCGAGGCGATCCTGACTGGACGCCAACCCACCACGCTTCAACTTGATGAGTTGCTTAAACCTCTGCCCGCGGCGTGGAGCCAACAGCGCTCCAAGCTACGCATTCCGCAGTAGCCGGTCGCAAAAGCCGTGAGACCGCGATTCGCTTATCCATGGCTATGGAATTTCGCCGGCTATTTCTGCACAAAACCGACGCGCTCCCGCCCCTCGATAGGATAAAACCTAACTGGCTCGCTCACATACCGCGTCGCCGGGTTGGCGCTACAGGGCGTGACAACGCAATTTGCTCTACTTGCGCTTGGCGTTGGAAAACCACAGCGCCCTCAGATCTTCGTTGAATCTCCAACCTATTCAAAAGCGTGCCACACCAAGGACCACACTTCTTTCGTCACGGGTGAATTCACCTGCTGATCAGACCAATAAGTCATGTACTCGTCTGTGAAGTGCTCGTACATGACCGAGTGAGGCCATATCTCACATCCACTCCTAACCAACTCGGACAGCGCGTTTTCATCCGAAGGCTCAAGCTTCATCGGCGGCCTGCTAGGGTGCTGTGGACAGTTCATCACCTTGAAAATTCGCTCGAATTCCGCACGAAAGTCGTGCGCAACGTCAGTTGACGATTTACCCAAACGACCGGATGCTATCTGAATCATGTGCGAGTGCAGATTGGAAAGCTGGATAAATTGCTTTACGACGCCAGATGTGCTGTTCGCTGCTCTGGCCAGATCGCCGGCTTCCGCGAACGGATAGTTCATCGGCATATTGTACGAATAATACTCCCGCATGAATTTGAGGTCTTCCACGATTTTTCTTACATCGTAAGCGATAATGGGTTTCTTGCCGCTCGCGAACTCGCTTGAGAATACGTTTAAGCATTTGGAATGCGTCACCTCAGCGATCTTTTCCGCATGTTCGGCGGGATGAAGAAAAAGAACCGACCACATGCCGTGAAACGCCGCGTAGTACGACAGAAAATAGTAGGATTCCTGCAGGCCCGCTGTCCGGGCATGTTGCGCCGACGTGGCGTAGTGAGCTGCCGTGAAGGCAGCCTTTAACGATCGCCGCAAGCGCACGCACCAAATTGCGATATCCTCCGATTGCCACGTCAACATCAAATTCCGGTAACGGGCTATCCATCCGCTAAAGTAATTAGAGCAAGCTTCCGCGCTTCCGAGATTCACGTTGAGATGGAAAAACCTACTGGAATATTCGACATGACGTTCCAGGCCAACGTGGGGCCACGCTGTTAGATCATCCGAGCTCATATGGTATCGACTCCATATTGACTTCTGAGGTTTGCGCACCATCGGAAAACATCGTGAGCCAACCGACTAACGCGCGGTGTTCCGCTTCTTTGGTTAGGCTTGGCGTAGCCCACAATTACAAACACGATGGCCTTCAGAAGAGCAAACACCAGCACGCCTCCCGCCACTGACTAGTTCTATAGACGAACTTGTACCCGATCTAGCGTACATGCTCGAAGGGCGTCTATCTCGTCTTGGCTGCTACACTCTTGTATGTTCTTGTTCGTGACGATTGGTAAGACGGGCCGGCTGGCGAGCGACAGTCGTTGGGATGTAAGGCCCAGTTTCGTAACCATGATGGGCAAACCCAGCTTCTAGTCTTACCCGAGGCTTCGATATGGGATCCCTGAGCGTTCGATCGCAATTCCAGTTCTGAGTCAGCAGCTTACCAAGCGCTCTCACGTTCAGGTCCTGGTGGCCGGACGGGCCAACCATGATCCCTTCAATAGGAAGCAACGGAGGAACCGTGATCGAGCGTTGCGGGCTGGGTAGAGTGGCTTGCAATTCGGGTATCGCGAGTAGCCGCGGCCGAAGATCTTCCCAAACGTAGCTTAGATCGAAATAAGGCGCCAAAAAATCACGCCGCGGATGAAAGTGAAGCTTAGGAAGGGGATCGAGCAATGGCGGCATGAAGATCAATCGCCACTCCCGTTCTTCCTCGAATCCGGCAGCCTTCATCAACGGGGTTGCAAAGACCAAGGCAGCCACGGTCGCATCCGCTGCATTTGGGTTGGAATTGGACGATGCCAGTCCCGAATCCAATATCAGGTCGACAAAGGTTTCCTTCGTGGTATCGCTATACATGACAGGGTTGATACGCATGGTGGGGACATGCGCCACGATGCGAGAGAGATGCCCTGTGTCCAATGTTAGTGCTGCGCCGCGACCATCTTGTCCATAAGCGCGCCATTGACTCAGGATGTCTTGAGCCGGGCCTCCTGCCTTGTCCATGCACATGCAGAATATGTAAGCATCAAGCTCACTGGCTCGATTTTGATACTCCGCAAGAACCGTATCAAAGAATGGGTCAGGCAATCGACGCAGCAATCGCGCCGAAATAGTTTCCTTCGCCTGCGCGAGTTCACGTTGATCATTCGAATATTCGGCGTGGGAAAGACGGACATTGTCATATTCGATGATCTGTGCGGCGGTTCCGAGTGCCGTGAAATGATGAAGATGCCGGGGCAGCACAGGTAACAAGCCCCGCTTGTCAACTAACTCAGTAATGACCTCTTGAAGGATGTCTGAGGTCAAAGCTCTGGTCTGGTAACCGCCGATGTCCCAAGCGGCTGCGCGCCGATAGCCCCAAACCCTAGCATTGCCATTCCTTCCGATCGAATGGTCGCGCGCGGCCGGCCCGACGCGCGACCGTACCTATGCCGTACCTAACTGATCGGCAAGGCTACAAACTCTACCACCAAGGGTTTGAAAAAACTGGTGCCGCAAACAGCAGTCAAACCTATGCCCCGTCATTACGAATGATGGATCAGGCTGTCGGACGGTCTGGTCGGGCGGGAGGATCCGAACCTCGACATCGTGGATTGGGATCAGATGGTGAAATCGGACACTCGCCTATCCGAAAGAAGCGATCGAACCACTTTCCATCGACTTTCATGAGTTGCCTCG
This sequence comes from Bradyrhizobium sp. CW1, assembly GCF_023100665.1. Classification (NCBI taxonomy): domain Bacteria; kingdom Pseudomonadati; phylum Pseudomonadota; class Alphaproteobacteria; order Hyphomicrobiales; family Nitrobacteraceae; genus Bradyrhizobium; species Bradyrhizobium sp. CW1. The sequence goes on along the minus strand of NZ_CP064684.1, from coordinate 315,747 downwards.
AAAGGTTCGAATTTCGAGAACCGTACGGAAGCTGCGGAGTCCAGAGGTTTGGAGAAAAGCGAGCCTTTCGGAGAAAAAATACGCCAGCTATACCGATCCGAAGCCTTGAGCTCCGATCAGAAATCGCTGTTTCTTTTGGGTTCAATTGCCAGCCAGTCCCCCCGGAGAATTACTTGGCTGCGATGAGGCTGGCGGAGAGAGTGGGATTCGAACCCACGGTACGGTTTCCCGCACACACGCTTTCCAAGCGTGCGCCTTAAGCCACTCGGCCATCTCTCCGGAGCGCACTCTCTTGAAGGGGCGCCGGTGATTTTGCAAGGGATCGCGGGGAAATCGGATGATTTTTCCGTAAGATATTGTACTTTATAGACAATATCAGGCGCCACGGCGACGCTTGGAACCGGCCGCCCGCTGAACCGGCGGCGGGTTTGCCGCGACGATTCACTCAAGACCGTCAAACACGTCCGGGGGCACCATGACCATCCGCAACACCATTGCCGCGCTGAGCCTGATTTGGGCCCTTGCCGCTGCCTTCGCGGGACCGGCCGCCGCCCAGGTCTGCACCCGGCACGGGGTTGATGTCAGCTGTGACGACGGACGGCGCGGGATGCTTTCGGGCGATGCCATCCTCTGGCCGGACGGCACGCGCTCGAGCGCGACGCCGCATCAAAGCGTCATCATCGGCCACAAGAGCTCAGTGCATGTCGGGCCCGGCGTGTTCGTCGGCCAGGGCAAGGGCATGGTGCCGCTCGACGATCCGAACGCGCCGAACAAGCGGCAGTGTGCGATTCTGGAGGGCGTGTCGTACTGCTATTGAGGCTGTCGTCTTCGCCCCTGCCCTCGCTGTAAAGAACGGGGGAGAAGAAGACTAGATCAACCGCACGCCTGAGATCGCCGACTTGAGCCAGCGCAGCGCTTGCGGCGGCTGGTTGGCGAGCGGCGCGACTGCAGCCTTCTCCGTCCGGCACTTCTCCAGTTCAGCGACGAAATCCGCCGACCATTGCTGGATGGTGTGGCCGCGCAGCTTCTTCATCATCGCATCCCAGCGCATCTTGCGCTCGGTGAGCGGCATCGCCGCCGCGACCGCGATCGCGCGCGCCATGCCGTCGATGTCATGCGGATTGACCAGCAGCGCGGCGTCGAGCTCGTTGGCCGCGCCGGCGAATTTCGACAGCACCAGCACGCCGGGATCAGCCGGATTTTGCGCAGCGACGTATTCCTTGGCGACAAGGTTCATGCCGTCGTGCAGCGGGGTCACCACGCCGATCTGCGCGGTGCGATAGAGGCCCGCGAGCACGGCCTGGCTAAAGCCCTTGTTGAGATAGCGGATCGGTGTCCAGTCGGCCTCGCCGTGGCGGCCGTTGACGTCGGACACGAGCCGCGCGACCTCGTTCTGCAAATTGCCATAGGCTTCGATGGCACCGCGCGAGGGATTTGCGATCTGTAGCAGCGAAATGCTGCGCGCAAAGTGCGGATGCTCGGTCCAGAGCCGATCGAACGCGCTGATGCGGTTGACGAGGCCCTTGGAATAGTCAAGCCGGTCGACGCCGATCGCGAGCCGCTCGCCGTTGAGACTGCGGCGCAGCCGCGACACGTCCGGATGCGACGCCGACTTCGCCGCGTATTGCGCGAACTTCTCGGCGTCGATGCCGATCGGAAACACCTCGCAGCGTGTTCGGCCATGCTGCGAGATCGCAACGCCGTCTTCGACGGCGAGGCCGAGTTCGCCCGCGACATAGCTGAGAAAATTCTGGCAATCGTCATTGGTCTGGAAGCCGATCAGGTCGTAGGCCAGCATCGCCGTGATCAGCTCACGATGATTGGGCACGCCCTGCATCACCGCGGCGACAGGCCATGGCGTATGGAGGAAGAAGCCGATCGGATCGTCGACGCCGAGATCCCGCAGCTCCGCACCGAGCGCGAGGAAATGATAATCCTGCACCCAGAACGCGGTTTGCGCTTTCCGGAAGCGCATCAAGGCGCGCGCCATGAAGGCGTTGACCTCGCGATAGCTGACATAGTCGTCGCGCGAGACGCGGATCAGATCGCTGCGCGAGTGCAGCGCCGGCCACAGCGCCGAATTGGCAAAGCCCTCGTAATAGCCGCCATAGTGCGCCGCCGGCAGGTCCAGCGTCGCAATCGCGCCCGAACCCAGTGCTTCGATCTCGGCAAACGGCTCCTTCTGATGACCGTCACGCACACGGCCCGAGGAACCCACCCAGATCGCGCCCGAATGTTCCACAACGGGTAGCAAGGCCGCCGCGAGACCGCCCGTCATGGGCTCATTGGGCTTGCCGCGCGCGACGCGATTCGAAACGACGACTAAGTTCACAGGTCGTCCCCTCCTGTTTCATTCCACCCCATTTAACTGCCGTTCATCAATATGGTTCCTGATCATCCTTTGCACCAATTGAAACCAAAATCGGGCGTGCGCGTTGGAACCGGTTTACCTCCAGGCAACCTGACGATTTCGCTACACAAAGCCGGATTTGGAACCGTGGCGCGCGCAGCATGAAGCGACGCGCTGGAGGAATTACGCACGCGATATGTGGCTCCGAGATGTCGGTGCCTTATTCCAACCTTGAGTCGTCGAGCAGCCGCGCAAGGAACGTGCGCACATCGTTCGGGGCGTCGAAGTGCCCGTTGACCCCCATAGCGCGGCGACCAACCGAAAAGGCGAGCCCATTCATGTCGGGCATGATCGCGAACACGGTTTCGTCGGTGACGTCATCACCGATGAAGATCGGACGGCGCCCCTTGAAAGGCTCGTGCTTCATCAACTCGCGCACGCCGGTCGCCTTGGTAAAACCGGAATGCTTGATCTCGCAAACGAACTTTCCGGGCAGCACCTCGATCGGCGCATTGGGCAGGTCGGCGCGGATCAGCGAAACGGCTTCGTAGATCGCTTTCTCCGCATGCGGCGCAAGGCGGTAGTGCAGCGCCAGCGAATAGCCCTTGTCTTCGAGCAGAATGCCGGGACTGAGCTTGGCCACCGCCGCGAGCCGCCGCTTCAGCTCCTTATCCAGCGGCGGCGCGCTGACGGCATCGGCTTCGTTGTCAATGGAAAGCCGCATCTCGGCGCCGTGGCCGGCGACGGCGCGAAAGACATCGGGCGCGAAGATCAGGTCGATGTCGTTGAGCGAACGCCCGCTGACCATCGCCAGCGCGCCCGACGTGCGCTCCGTCAGCCGGTTCAGCGTTTCCGACAGGCCTGGCGGCACCCACACCTCACGCGGCGTCGGCATCAGGTCGAGCAGTGTCCCGTCGATGTCGAGCAGGATCGCTGTTTCATTGAGATGCGGCACGAGTGCGTGGGGCACCGGCACCGCATCGGGCGCTTCATCGTCGACCATGGTGCGCTTTAGATCCAATTCAGCCAGTTCCGATTTCATAGTCTACTCCATGGACGCAAGCGGCCGCGCGATTTCTTCGAGCGATCTGCGTTCCGCCGAGATGGCATAGCGCCACGCCACGATCGCGGCCGCGATCATCAGGAACGCCCCCAGCAAATAGCCTGCGAACACGCTCGTGCGTGATCCCGTGTCGATCAGCGCCCCGAACAATGCGGGGCCGATCACGCCGCCGATGCCGGTGCCCACCGCATAGAACACCGCGATCGCGAGCGCGCGGACTTCCAAGGGAAAAGTCTCGCTGACGGTGAGATAGGCGGCGCTCGCGGCGGGCGAGGCAAAGAAGAAGATCACCATCCAGGCGATGGTCTGCCCTTGCGCGCTCAAGGCGCCGATCGAGAACAGATAACCCGACAGCGCCAGCAACACGCCCGACGCGCCGTAGGTGAACATGATCATGGTCCGGCGGCCGAGCGTATCGAACAGGCGGCCGAGCAGCAGCGGACCAAGGAAATTGCCGGCGGCGAAGGGAAGCAGATACCAGCCGACATGATCGGCGCTGATCCCGTAAAAATCGGTCAACACCAGCGCAAAGGTGAAGAAGATGGCGTTGTAGAAGAAGGCCTGCGCGATCATCAGCACGAGGCCGACCATCGCGCGCTGGCGATAGACCGAGAACAGCGTGTGCACCACCTCGCGGATCGGCGTGTGAGTCCGCATTTTCAGGCGGATCCTGGCGAAACGCGCGTGGCTCGTCTCCTGGCCGTGTCCGAGCACCGAGCGCTCGACCTCGTCGACGATCGCGTGGGCCTGGTCGGGACGGCCGTGGATCATCAGCCAGCGCGGACTCTCCGGAATCCACATCCGCATCAAGAGCACGACGAGGCCGATGGCCGCGCCGATGAGATAAGCGAGGCGCCAGCCGAGATCGGGGCCGATCACCGCGGGATCGAGCAGCACGATGGCCGCCACGGCGCCCATGGCGGCACCGATCCAGAAGCTGCCGTTGATGACGAGATCGGTCCAGCCGCGATAGCGCGCCGGCACCAGTTCCTGGATGGTCGAATTGATCGCAGTATATTCGCCGCCGATGCCGGCGCCGGTGAGGAAGCGAAACAGCGCGTAGCTCGCGACATTCCATGACAGAGCGGTCGCGGCCGTCGCCGAGAGATAGAGCGCGAGCGTGATGAAGAACAGCTTCTTGCGACCGATGCGATCGGTCAGCCAGCCGAAGCCGAGCGCGCCGAGCACCGCGCCCGCGAGATAGGCGGAATTGGCAATGCCGAGATCGAGATTGGAGAAATGCAGGGAGGGGCTTTGCTTCAGCGCGCCGGAGAGCGCGCCGGCCAAGGTCACCTCGAGGCCATCCAGAATCCAGGTGATGCCGAGCGCAAGCACGACGCGGGTGTGAAATCCGCTCCACGGCAGCGCGTCAAGCCGTGCAGGAATGCTGGTTTCGATGATGCGATCGGCCGCGGCCACCGTGGAGACCACAGGTCCATCGTTCGGCGCTGGGCTTCGCTGCAATTCCATCGCGTTGTTGCATCTGACCAATGGACATGGCCCCGGTTCACATGGCGTGGATGGGGGCGATCCGATCAAGGGGGTGCGGCATTCCGCCTGCCACCTGCGACAACGTCTGCGGCAGGGGCGGGTTCCAGCAGGAACGACCGCTGACGGCGCTGGTTTTCGGTGGAGCCGCAAGGAGTTGACGCATGGCTCATGCCAGAAAGACGACACATTCTCGCAAAACATCGGCGCGCAAGAGCACCAGACGCGCCGCACCGAAGCGCTGGTCACAGCGCGTGACGAAAGAGAGCGACGCGCTCGACCTCAAACAAGGCGTGTTCAAGCTGACCAGTGCGAAGGAGATCGCGGCTTCGTTGAAGCGCTCGGCCGAGCACAGCGCGCGTCGCAAGACCGGCGCCTACCGCTCGGCGCTGTCGATGCTGACGTTCTACATCAACCGCGCCGGCAAGACGCTGCCGCAGACGCAGCGCACGCGGCTGGAGCGGGCAAAGGTGGAGCTGAAGCGGGCGTTCGGGAGGGAGTGAGCGCCAGGTCGTCCTGGACAAGCGCAGCGCCGATCCAGGACCTATTACCCCAGGGAGCGGTTTGGCGATGACTCGGAGTTGGCAGTTCGCCCGGCAACTCCGCCTTGGGTAATGGGTCCTGGATCGGCGCTGCGCTTGTCCAGGACGACGGCGGAGGCGTGGCGCGAAGGTCGAGCGCTACGCCGCCCGGATATTCCCCATGAAGCGGTCGAGCTCGGCGCGCAGGCGGGTGCTTTCGGACGACAGCGTCTTGGCCGAATGCAGCACCTCTTCCGAGGCCGAGCCGGTTTCGGCGGCGCCGCGGTTGACCTGGCCGATGTCGGTGGCCGCGGTCTGGGTGCCCTGCGCGACGGTCTGGACGCTGCGCGCGATTTCCTGCGTCGCGGCGCCTTGCTGCTCCACCGCGCTCGCAATCGAGGTCGAGATCGACGAGATCTGGCCGATGGTGGCGCCGATCTCCTTGATCGCCGCAACCGACTCGGCCGTGGCGCCTTGCATGCCCGTGATGTGCGAGGAGATCTCGTCGGTGGCCTTCGCGGTCTGGCTCGCGAGCGACTTCACTTCGCTGGCGACCACTGCAAAGCCGCGGCCGGCTTCGCCGGCGCGTGCCGCCTCGATGGTCGCGTTCAGCGCCAGAAGATTGGTCTGCTCGGCGATCGCCGTGATGAGCTTGACGACTTCGCCGATCTGCTGGGCGGCATGCGAGAGCTTGCCGATGCGATTATCGGTCTCCTTTGCCTGCACCACGGCAGCTTCGGCAATGCGGCTGGAATCGCGGACCTGACGGCCGATCTCCTCGACCGAGGCCGAGAGCTCTTCGGTCGCGGTCGCGACCGACTGCATGTTGCTGGAGGCCTGCTCGGAGACGTCGGCGACCTGGCTCGACAGGCTCTGCGTGGTCTCGGCGGTGCGGGTCAGCGTCGAGGCCGCCGATTCCAGCTGCACGGCGGAAGCCGAGACGTTGGAGACGATGGCACCAACCGCGCTCTCGAAATCATCGGCGAAACGAATCAGCTCGGAACGACGGCTTGCGGCCTGCTCCCTGTTCTGAAGTTCGTTGGCGGCGGCATCGCGCTCGGCCTTGGCCACGGCCTGCACCTTGAATTCTTCGACCGCGCCGGCCATCTCGCCGATCTCGTCCCTGCGGCCGAGGCCCGGCAGCACGACGTCGAAATTGCCCGCGGCAAGCTCGCGCATCGCCTTGCACATCGCGATCATCGGACGCGAAATGCCATTGCCCAGCATCAGGGCGAGCGCAGCGCCGACGGCAAGGCCGCCCAGCGCCATCATCAGCATCAGCCGCTCGGTCTCGCCGATGGTGGCATTGGCGTTGACCTCGATGCGCTGCTGATCCGCCGTCAGCTCCGATCGCAGCTCACCCGAGAGCTTGAGAATGGACGCGGCTGTCTTGGTCATCTCGCCGTTCAGCTTGACGATGACCTTCACGTTCTCGGTGAGCTTTGAAAAAGAGGCGCGGTACTGCTTGAGGAGATTGCTGATCTCGGTGACGCGGTCGGTGATCTTCTGGTCGTTGGCATAGATCGAGACCAGCAGGGTCTCCAGGAATTTGATGCGGGCGGTCACGCCGTCGGCGGTCTTCGGCTCCGGCTTGGCGACGAAGGCGCTGACCGAGGTGGAGACCGCCAGATATTGCGATGTGATATCCTTGGCCGTACCCTGAACCGAGTTCAGGCCCGCCAATGCCGCGGTATCGGCAAGATCGTCGAACTTGAACCGGATCTTGTTGCCGACGCTGTTGAGCTCCTCGGTCGCGATCTTGCCGTTCTCGCGCGTCAACGTGATGATCTCGCCGAACACCTTGGTGAAGCTCTTGAAGTCGGCCTCGAGCCTGCCGACCTGCTCGCGGCGGGCTGCGCCCGTGGTGGCCGCCGCCGACTTGGCGATCGCGGCCCTCAAATTCTCTTCAGCTGCTTTGGCTGCGGTCTCATCATCCGCCGCGCCGGTCAGCGTGTAGGCCCGCGCCAAGCCCTGGTAAGCGATCAGCTCGCGATCGACCGTCCGCGCAAGGTCCGCTTCGGCGACGCTGGAGCGGTAGGAGGCCACGGCGGCCTGAATCCGCTCGAAGCCGAAATACGCGAAAGCCATGCTGACGGCGAGGATGGCGAGCACCGCCACGAAGCCGAGGATGATTTTTGCGCGAAAACGCAAGGTGAGCAGCTTCGATCTGGTCGGCTTCGACTTGACGGGCATTCCCCACCCCATTCCATTCGCGGAAAACCAGGCGCAGCCCGGAAGCAGCCCGCTTCCTGACGCGTGAGCACGGTAAATGGCAAAGGATAAGCTGCGGTAAATTTGTGGCGCCGCAACCGGCGGTTACGTGACGCAGGGTCTCGTCGTCCTGGCCTCGTGCGCAATCGCGCACGGGGGGCCGGGACGGCTGAGCGCTTACGCCGCCCGGATATTCCCCATGAAGCGGTCGAGCTCGGCGCGCAGACGGGTGCTTTCGGACGACAGCGTCTTGGCCGAATGCAGCACCTCTTCCGAGGCCGAGCCGGTTTCGGCGGCGCCGCGGTTGACCTGGCCGATGTCGGTGGCGGCGGTCTGAGTGCCCTGTGCGACGGTCTGGACGCTGCGCGCGATTTCCTGCGTCGCGGCGCCTTGCTGCTCCACCGCGCTCGCAATCGAGGTCGAGATCGACGAGATCTGGCCGATGGTGGCGCCGATCTCCTTGATCGCCGCAACCGACTCGGCCGTGGCGCCTTGCATGCCCGTGATGTGCGAGGAGATCTCGTCGGTGGCCTTCGCGGTCTGGCTCGCGAGCGACTTCACTTCGCTGGCGACCACTGCAAAGCCGCGGCCGGCTTCGCCGGCGCGTGCCGCCTCGATGGTCGCGTTCAGCGCCAGAAGATTGGTCTGCTCGGCGATCGCCGTGATGAGCTTGACGACTTCGCCGATCTGCTGGGCGGCATGCGAGAGCTTGCCGATGCGATTATCGGTCTCCTTTGCCTGCACCACGGCAGCTTCGGCAATGCGGCTGGAATCGCGGACCTGACGGCCGATCTCCTCGACCGAGGCCGAGAGCTCTTCGGTCGCGGTCGCGACCGACTGCATGTTGCTGGAGGCCTGCTCGGAGACGTCGGCGACCTGGCTCGACAGGCTCTGCGTGGTCTCGGCGGTGCGGGTCAGCGTCGAGGCCGCCGATTCCAGCTGCACGGCGGAAGCCGAGACGTTGGAGACGATGGCACCAACCGCGCTCTCGAAATCATCGGCGAAACGAATCAGCTCGGAACGACGGCTTGCGGCCTGCTCCCTGTTCTGAAGTTCGTTGGCGGCGGCATCGCGCTCGGCCTTGGCCACGGCCTGCACCTTGAATTCTTCGACCGCGCCGGCCATCTCGCCGATCTCGTCCCTGCGGCCGAGGCCCGGCAGCACGACGTCGAAATTGCCCGCGGCAAGCTCGCGCATCGCCTTGCACATCGCGATCATCGGACGCGAAATGCCGGTGCCGAGCAGGAAAGCGAGGACCGCGCCGAGCAGCGTACCGCCGACGGCCAGCATCAGCACCAGTTGCTCGGTCTTCCCGATGGTCGCTTCCGATTCGGACTCCAACCGCTGCTGCTCGGCAACGAGGTCCGCCTTCATGGTGGTGGCACCCTGAAGGATCGCGCTGGCCGAGCCGCTCATCTCGGTGACGAGCTCGTCGATCATCTTGGCGTTGGCGATCAGTTTCTCCAGCGATTCCCGATAGGCACCGAGCAATCCCTTGGCGTCCTTCAGGCCGGCGACGATCTTGTCGTCCATGGAATAGACCGCGTTGAGCGAGTTCTCGACGAATTTCAACCGCGCCAGCGCGCTGGTCGCGATCGCCTGGTCGGACGTCAGCACGAAATTGGTCGCCGCCCCGCTCGCGGTCTGGAATTGGGCGTTGACCTGCTTGGTCCCGAACTCGATCGCCTGCGCCTCGGAATCGGAGGCATTGTTGCCGATGTCGTCGAGCTTGTATTTCAGGAGGTTGGCGTTGCGCATGAGCTGGTTCTGCACCAGCAGCGCGCTGTCACGCTTGGCCTGGAGGACTTTCGCGAAGGTCGCGGAGAAGTTGGAAAACTCCTTGGCGAGCTTGTCCAGACTTTCCTGCCGCGCCGGCTTCTTGGCGCTCTTGACCGCCTGGTCGATGGCGCTCTTCAGGCCGGTCTCCGCGTCCAGCGCCGTCTTGGCGTCGTCCTCCTTGCCGGTGACGACGAAATATCTGACGGCCGAGCGATAGGCGAGCAGCTCCCGGTCGATGTTACGGGCGAGATCGGCCTCGGTGACACTGGTGCGGTAGGACCCGACCCCGGACGAGACCCGCTCGAAGCCAAAATAGGAGAAGGCCATGCTGCCGGCGGAGATCACCAGCACCGCGGCAAAGCCCAGAATGATCTTGGCGCGGAACCTGAGGGTCGGCATTATTGTGCGCTTCGACGACGACGCGATACGCCCGGACATTCCCACCCCCATTTTCATTCAGCCGAGATCCGGTGGCGCCCCGCCCCCTGACCTGGCTGCGCAAAACTAAGGCAGAATCGATAAGGGGCGGTAAATTCGGTGCGTCCGCAGAGCTTCCGGCTCTATCGGCCAAGGCGGACTGCAAAGGCGAGCCGGATAGGGATATAGAGGCTGGCATCCCAGCTGGCGCCCCGGAGCCGCAACCCGATCCGGCCGACTCGCCCCCCAAACCAATGTTGGGCATTCTGGATCAATGACTTTTCCATGACACGGGCGGCCAAAATCGTAGTTGCAAAGTTCCGGGTCGCTGTCTCTAATTAGAAACAATCAAAATCGATCCCGGGAGGACTTCAACCGTGTCTACAGTCAAACTGACGGTGAACGGCAAGGCCGTTGCTGTCGACGTCGAGGACCGCACGCTGCTGGTTCAGCTGCTGCGCGACCACCTCAACCTCACCGGAACCCATGTCGGCTGCGACACCAGCCAGTGCGGCGCCTGCGTCGTCCATATGGACGGCAAGGCGATCAAATCCTGCACCATGCTGGCAGGACAGGCCGACGGCGCCAGCATCACCACGATCGAAGGCATCGCCAAGGGCGACGAGCTGCACCCGATGCAGGCGGCCTTCCGCGACAATCACGGCCTGCAGTGCGGCTATTGCACGCCGGGCATGATCATGTCGGCGATCGACATCGTGCACCGCTATGGTGGCCAGCTCGACGAGGCCACCGTCCGCCACGAGCTCGAAGGCAATATCTGTCGCTGCACTGGGTACCACAACATCGTCAAAGCCGTGCTGGATGCGGCAGGCCGCATGAAGGTCTCGCAGGCGGCCGAGTAAGCGGCCCGCCTCGAAACAAGAACGATCGCCGCCGCTTTCGAGGGAAAGCGCGGTCAAGACAAATTCCGGTCGGGAGGACCAGACATGGGCGTTGAAGGCATTGGCGCGAGCGTCGTGCGCAAGGAAGACAAGCGTTTCATTACCGGCAAGGGCCGCTACGTCGACGACATCAAATTGCAGGGCATGACCCATGCCCATTTCATCCGCAGCCCGCACGCGCATGCCAAGGTGAAGGGGATCGATCCCGCCGAGGCGCTGAAGATGCCGGGCGTGGTCGCTGTGCTGACCGGTCAGCAAATCGTCGACGACAAGGTCGGCAACCTGATCTGCGGCTGGGCCATCACCTCCAAGGACGGCAGCCCGATGAAGATGGGCGCATGGCCGGCAATGGCGCCGGAGACGGTGCGCTTCGTCGGTCAGGCCGTCGCAGTCGTGATCGCCGAGACCAAGAATCTCGCACGCGACGCGGCCGAAGCCGTGGTCGTGAACTACGAAGAGCTGCCCGCGGTCGCCGACGTCCACGCCGCGATCAAGTCCGGCGCGCCGCAGCTACATCCCGAAGCTCCAGGCAACCAGGTTTATGACTGGGTGATCGGCGACGAAGGCGCCACCGATGCGGCCTTCGCCAAGGCCGCCAACGTGGTGAAGCTCGACGTCACCAACAACCGTCTCGCGCCGAACGCGATGGAGCCGCGCGCGGCAATTGCCGATTACGATTCGGCGGAAGAGCATTTCACGCTCTACACGACGTCGCAGAATCCGCACGTCGCCCGCCTCGTGCTGTCGGCGTTCTACAACATTGCACCCGAGCACAAGCTGCGCGTGATCGCACCCGACGTCGGCGGCGGCTTCGGCTCCAAGATCTTCATCTATCCCGAAGAGATGGTGGCGCTGTGGGCCTCGAAGAAGGTCGGCCGCCCCGTAAAATGGACCGGCGACCGCACCGAAGCCTTCCTCACCGATGCGCATGGCCGCGACCACGTCACCCATGCCGAGATGGCGTTCGACGCCAACAACAAGATCACCGGGTTGAAGGTGAAGACTTACGCCAATTTCGGCGCCTACATGTCGCTGTTCTCGTCGTCGGTGCCGACCTATCTGTACGCGACGCTGCTGTCGGGCCAGTACAACATCCCGGCGATCCATGCCGAGGTGGTCGGGGTCTACACCAACACCACGCCGGTCGACGCCTATCGCGGCGCCGGCCGCCCCGAGGCGAGCTATCTGATCGAACGTCTGATGGAGACGGCGGCGCGGCAGTTGAAGGTCGATCCGGCCGCGCTGCGCCGGACCAACTTCATCACCCAGTTCCCGCACCAGACGCCGGTGATCATGGCTTATGACACCGGCGACTTTAACGCCTCGCTCGACGCCGCGATGAAGGCGATCGACTATGCCGGCTTTGCCGGGCGCAAGGCCAAGGCGAAGGCCGACGGCAAGCTGCGCGGCATCGGCGTGTCCTGCTACATCGAGGCCTGCGGCATCGCGCCGTCGAAGGCCGTCGGCAGCCTGGGCGCCGGCGTCGGTCTGTGGGAGTCCGCCGAAGTCCGCGTCAACCCGGTCGGCACCATCGAGGTCCTGACGGGATCACACAGCCACGGCCAGGGTCACGAGACCACGTTCTGCCAGCTCGTAGCCGAACGCCTCGGCGTTCCCATCAGTCAGGTCTCGATCGTCCATGGCGACACCGACAAGGTGCAGTTCGGCATGGGCACCTATGGCTCGCGCTCGGCCGCCGTCGGCCTCACCGCGATCCTGAAGGCCATGGAGAAGATGGAATCCAAGGCCAAGAAGATCGCCGCGCATGCGCTGGAAGCCTCGGAAGGCGACATCGTCATCGAGAACGGCGAGTTCAAGGTCGCCGGCACCGACAAGGCGATCGCCTTCCCGATGGTCGCACTCGCGGCCTATACCGCGCACAATCTGCCCGACGGGATGGAGCCGGGCCTGAAGGAAAGCGCCTTCTACGATCCGACCAACTTCACCTTCCCGGCCGGCACATATATCTGCGAGCTCGAGGTCGATCCCGGCACCGGCAAGACCTCCTTCGTCAACTTCGTCGCGGCCGACGATTTCGGCCGTTTGATCAACCCGATGATCGTCGAGGGCCAGGTCCATGGCGGTCTTGTGCAAGGCATCGGACAAGCGTTGCTCGAGCACGCGATCTACGACGCCAACGGGCAGCCGGTCACGGCCTCGTTCATGGACTACGCCATGCCGCGCGCCGACGACGTTCCCTCGTTCAACCTCTCCCACACCACGACGCTGTGCCCGGGCAATCCGCTCGGCATCAAGGGTTGCGGTGAGGCCGGTGCGATCGGGGCGTCAGCGGCCGTGATCAATGCGATCACGGATGCGATCGGCAAGAACAATCTGGAAATGCCCGCAACCCCGGACAGGGTGTGGCGCACGATCCACGCGGCTTAAGGGAGGAACGAAGATGTACCAGACCGTTTATCATCGCGCGTCCTCGGTTGACGAAGCCGTCAGCCTGTTCTCCAAGAGCAGCGAAGCCAAGTTCCTCGCCGGCGGCCAGACGCTGCTGCCGGTGATGAAGCAACGCCTCGCCAGTCCGTCCGACGTCATCGACCTCGGCAAGATCAAGGAGCTGCAGGGCGTCGAGCTCTCGGGCGACGTGCTGACCATCAAGGCCGGCACGACCTATTTCGACATCATGCAGAATGCCGACGTGAAGAAGGCGATTCCCGCAATTGCCTATCTCACTTCGGTGCTCGGCGACCCCGCCGTGCGCTATCGCGGCACGATCGGCGGCTCGATCGCCAACAACGATCCCGCCGCGGATTTTCCCGCCGCACTGCTCGCGCTCGGCGCCACCGTGAAGACCAACAGGCGGTCGATTACGGCGGATGACTTTTTCCAGGGCATGTTCACGACCGCGCTGGAGGAGGGCGAGCTCATCACCGCCGTGTCGTTCCCGGTTCCGGCGAAGGCTGGCTACGAAAAGATGCGCCATCCTGCGTCTCGCTTTGCGCTGACCGGCGTGTTCGTCGCGCAGACGAAGTCGGGCGAGGTTCGGGTGGCCGCCACCGGCGCCTCGCAAAGCGGCGTGATGCGGGTCCCGGCCATCGAAACGGCGCTGAAGGCGAACTGGTCACCGTCGGCGATCGACGGCGTGAGCATTTCGGCGAGCAATCTGCTGGCCGACATCCACGGCACGGCGGAGTACCGCGCCAACCTGATCAAGGTGATGGCGCAGCGCGCGGTGGCTGCCGCTCGCTGACCATCGGGCCTTAGCGCCTCGACGCAATTTTCCACGGCGCGCACTTCGGTGCGCGCCGTTTTATTTTAGCCACGCGACATGAAAACCGCTTGCCTCACTGGCGTGAAGGCGAGAAAAGTTAATCGGCCAATTAACTCGCCCCGCAGAGGAACGCCTTGGCGCTTGCCGACCATCGGCAATATGCGCCTTGGATCCGAGGAAACAAACACGTGCTCGATCAATCAGCCCAAAACTCCTCCGTCCGCACCTCCGGCCCGCTGTCGGGCTTCCGCATCGTTGAATTCGCCGGCATTGGACCGGGCCCGTTTGCCTGCATGATGCTGGCCGACATGGGCGCCGAAATCGTCACGCTCGATCGGGTCGGCGCCAGGAAGAACATGAAGTCGGTCGCAGGCCGCGGCCGCAAGGTGGTCGAGCTCGACCTCAAGGACCAGGCGGCGATCGCGGAGGTACTCGATCTGCTTGCGAATGCCGACGCGCTGGTCGAGGGTTTCCGTCCCGGCGTGATGGAGCGGCTCGGTCTCGGGCCTGACGTGGTGCTCGCGCGCAATCCAAAGCTGGTCTACGGCCGCATGACCGGCTGGGGCCAGCAAGGCCCGCTCGCCAATGCCGCCGGCCACGACATCAACTACATCTCCATCACCGGCGCGCTCGCCGCGATCGGCACGAAGGAAGCGCCGGTGCCGCCGCTCAACCTGGTCGGCGATTTCGGCGGCGGCGCGCTCTATCTCGTGGTCGGCGTGCTCGCGGCGCTGCTGGAGGCCTCGCGGTCAGGCAAGGGCCAGGTCGTCGATGCCGCGATGTGCGACGGCGCGGCATCGCTGATGTCGTTCTTCTTCGACATGACCACGCTCGGCCGCTGGACCGAAGGCCGCAACGAGAACTTTCTCGACGGCGGCGCACATTTCTACGGCGTCTACGAATGCGCCTGCGGCCATTTCGTCTCGATCGGCTCGATCGAGCCGCAATTCTACGCGCTGCTGCGCGAGCACGCCGGCCTGACCGACCCCGATTTCGATGCGCAGATGGACCGCAAGGCTTGGCCCGCGCTGAAGGAAAAACTGAAGACGGTGTTCAAGAGCAAGACGCGCGAGGACTGGTGCAAGATTATGGAAGGCACCGACATCTGCTTCGCGCCGGTGCTGACCATGTCGGAAGCGACCGAGCATCCGCACATGGTCGCCCGCAACGTCTTCGTCGAGCGCCACGGCGTGAAGCAGCCGGCGCCGGCGCCGCGCTTTTCGCGGACTCCATCGGCGGTGCGCGAGCCGGAAGTGGCGGAGATCGGCGCGGTGACCAAAGCCTGGAAGGCGGAGCGTTAAGTCCTCCGCTGTCGCATCACACTCCGGGTCGTCCTGGCCTAGTGCGCAATTGCGCACGGGGGCCAAGACCCATAGCCACCAACGCGGTTTGACGAAGACTCGGAGTTACCAGTTCGCCCAATGACCGCTCCCTGGGGTAATTGGTCCTGGCTTTCGCCAGGACGACGGCGGCACTTAATGCCACCGCGTTCCAGACAACGGCCGCCTACGCCGCATCCACCTTCAGCACCCCGCGCCGGATCTGGTCCTCCTCGATCGATTCGAACAGCGCCTTGAAATTGCCTTCGCCGAAACCGTCGTCGCCCTTGCGCTGGATGAACTCGAAGAAGATCGGGCCGATCGCGTTGGCCGAGAAGATCTGCAGCAGCACCTTGGTCTGGCCGCCGTCGACCACGCCTTCGCCGTCGATCAGGATGCCGTTCTTCTGCAGCCGCGCGATGTCCTCGCCATGCTTCGGCAACCGCGCGTCGATCCGCTCGAAATAGGTCGCGGGCGGCGCTGGCATGAAGGGCAGACCGGCCTCGCGCAAGTCCTCGATGGTGCGGTAGATGTCGCGGCAGCCGCAGGCGATGTGCTGGATGCCCTCGCCGCGATAGATATTGAGATATTCCTCGATCTGCCCGGAATCGCCGGCGTCCTCGTTGATCGGAATCCGGATCTTGCCGTCGGGGCTGGTCAGCGCGCGCGAGAACAGGCCCGAGGCGCGGCCCTCGATGTCGAAGAAGCGGATCTGGCGGAAATTGAAGAGCTTCTCGTAGAAGCCCGTCCACACGTCCATGCGGCCGCGGTGGACGTTGTGGGTGAGGTGATCGAGATAGAACAGGCCGGCGCCGGCAGGACGCGGATCGCGCGCACCCAGCCATTCGAACTCGCTGTCATAGGCCGATCCCTTGGCGCCATAGCGATCAGCGAAATAGAGCAGGCTGCCGCCGATGCCCTTGATCGCGGGGACGTCGAGCGTCTTCTGCGCGGAGGACGCATCGGCAGGTTCGGCACCGAGCGAAATCGCGCGGTCATAGGCCTTCTTCGCATCGACGACGCGAAACGCCATCGACGGCGCACAGGGGCCGTGCGCGGCGACGAAATCGTGACCCTGGGTGCCGGGCTCCTCGTTGACGAGGTAATTGATGTCGCCCTGGCGATAAACCGTGATCTTCTTCGTTCTGTGCCGCGCGACGGGCACATAGCCCATCAGCTTGAACAAGGCGTGCAGCTCTTGCGGATTGGGATGCGCATATTCGACGAACTCGAACCCGTCGGTGCCCATCGGATTCTCGGCGCTGATCGTGGCCGGCGGTGCATCGTGCGGAAACGGACCCATGGTGTTCTCCCAAATTGCTGCTGAGAGGAACTATCCTTCATGGGACGCGCAAGGGGCGTGCAAATGAGACGGCTTTTGATTAACATATGCACAGTTTGTGCATGAAGTGGGTGAAACGCGCATGACTTTGGTGGATGCCTTCGACCTCAAGATCCTGGGCGCGCTCCAGGACGACGGCCGTCTCACCAACCAGGAGCTCGCCGACCTCGCCGGGCTCTCGGCCTCGCAATGCTCGCGGCGACGGATGCGGCTGGAAGAGGAGAAGGTCATTGCGGGCTATCATGCCGATCTCTCCAGCGAGGCGCTCGGCTTCGGCGTGGTCGCCTTCATCCAGGTGACGCTGGCGACCCACTCGCCGGACAATTCCAAGCGGTTTCGGACTCTGGTCAACCGCATCGACGAGATCCAGGAGGCCTACTCGCTGACAGGCGACGCCGACTACGTGCTCAAGGCCGTGCTGCACGACCTCAAGGGCCTCTCCAACCTCGTCAACGACGTGCTGATGCCGCACCAGAGCGTCGCGCATGTGCGCTCCTCGATCGTGCTCGACAGGCTGAAGGAAAGCACGCGTCTGCCGCTGAAGGAAATCAAGCCCGGCTGAAATCGAGGGAAATCCGGCATTCGCGCTGCGCGCGCGATCTGCGATGATCCCGGCCAATCTGCGGAGATTGAGCCATGGCCCTCCAGCTTCGACCGAACTGCGAATATTGCGACCGCGATCTGCCCCCGAACGCAACCGATGCGCGGATCTGTTCCTATGAATGCACGTTCTGTGCGGACTGCGTGGAGACGAAACTCTCCAACGTCTGCCCGAACTGCGGCGGCGGTTTTGCGCCGCGCCCGATCAGGCCCACGCAGGAATGGCGACCGGGCGTGTGCACGACCAACCAGGCGCCGTCGGACAAGCGGGTGCATCTGAAGTACAGTCTGGAGGACGTCGCGACGCATTGCGCGCGGTTACGTGAGGTGCCGCCGGAGAAGCGGTAGACTCTCACCATGTCATTGCGAGGAGCCCTTGCGACGAAGCAATCCAGACTGCCACTGCGGAAAGACTCTGGATTGCTTCGCTACGCTCGCAATGACGGAGAATGTGGATAGAGGTCGCATCGCTTCCCAGCAATCACTCCGCCGGCAAAATCGTCCCCTCGACCTCGCCAAAACCAACGCGATAGCCTTCGCCCTGGCACCAGCCGCGCATGACGAGGCTGTCGCCGTCTTCCAGGAACGACCGCTTGGCGCCGCCGGGCAATTCGATCGGCTCGGTGCCGTTCCAGCTGATCTCCAGCAGGCTGCCGCGCTGGTTCTTCTCCGGACCGGAAATGGTGCCGCTGCCGAGGAGATCGCCGACATTCATGGCGCAGCCGGAGGAGGCGTGGTGCATCAGCTGCTGCACCGACGACCAGTACATGTATTTGAAATTGGTGCGGCTGATGCCGGCGGGCGCGTTGGCTCCGGCGGCGCGCAAGGAGACGTCGAGTTCGAGATCGTAGTTCTGCGGCTTGCCCTGCTTGAGGTAGTCGAGCGGCACCGGCTCCTGCTGCGGCCCGTTGAGGCGGAATGGCTCCAGCGCCTCGCGCGTCACCACCCACGGACTGATCGAGGTCGCGAACGCCTTGGCGAGGAACGGCCCGAGCGGCACATATTCCCATTGCTGGATATCGCGCGCGCTCCAGTCGTTGAGCAGCACGAAGCCGAAGATCATCTCCTCGGCTTGCGGCTCCGTGAGCATGCCGCCCATTGGCGACGGCTGGCCGACCACCACGCCCATCTCCAGCTCGAAATCGAGCCGCTTGCACGGTCCGAAGCTCGGCGCCTCCACATTCGGCGGCTTGAGCTGCCCGCGCGGGCGCTTCACCTTCGTGCCGGAGACCACGACAGTCGAGGCACGGCCGTTGTAAGCGATCGGCATATGCAGCCAATTCGGCTGCAGTGCATTGTCCTTGCCACGGAACATGACGCCGACATTGGTGGCGTGTTCTTTCGACGAATAGAAATCGGTGTAGCCGGAGACCGCAAACGGCAGATGCAATCTTGCGTCGCGTATCGGCACCAAGGCCTGCTTGCGCAACTCCTCGTTGTCGCGCAGCTCGGGATGATCGGCGCGCAGGAGTTCGCTGATCCGCGCCCGCGTCTTCGTCCAGACCTTTGGCCCCAAGGCCATGAAAGCATTGAGCGACGGCGTCGAGAACACGCCGAGCGGCCCCACGTCGAGCCGCGAGTCCTGCTCAAGCTCCCAGAGATCGAGCACATAGTCGCCGATCGCCACGCCGACGCGCGGCGTCGGATTGGCCGCGGTCGAGAACACACCATAAGGCAGGTTCTGGATCGGAAAATCGGAGGCGGGATCGACGCCGATGAAGGAGCGGAGGCTGGGGTCGTTGGGATGGGGCATCACTTGGCTCGGTCTTTCCCTTCTCCCCTTGTGGGAGAAGGTGGCGCGAAGCGCCGGATGAGGGGTATCTGTCCGCGAGTCCGAAGGAGAGGTTCACGCGCGGATAGAACCCCTCACCCGTCTCGCCGCTATGCGGCGAGCCACCCTCTCCCACAAGGGGAGAGGGTAAGAAGCTTACGGCTTGCTCGGATCGAACCGCTTCGCGAGGCCCTTCCAGCAATCCGCGTAGTCATGCTGCAACGTCGCGGAATTCGCGGCGTGCGCGGTGACGCGCTGCGCGTAGCGGGTCTCGAACATGAAGGCCATGGTGCCGGTCAGCTTGACCGGCTTCAGCTCGCCGTTGCTGGCGTGCTCGAAGGCATCGCGATCGGGGCCGTGCGGCAGCATGCAATTGTGCAAACTCATGCCGCCCGGCACAAAACCTTGCGGCTTGGCGTCGTACACGCCGTAGATCAGGCCCATGAACTCGCTCATGATGTTCATGTGATACCACGGCGGGCGGAAGGTGTTGTCGGCGACCATCCAGCGCTCGGGGAAGATCACGAAGTCGATATTCGCCGTGCCCGCGGTCTCCGACGGCGAGGTCAGCACGGTGAAGATCGAGGGATCGGGATGATCGAAGCCGATCGCGCCGACCGGCGAGAAGGTGCGCAGATCATATTTATACGGCGCATAATTGCCGTGCCAGGCGACGACGTCGATCGGCGAGTGGGGCAACTGCGTCCTGAACAACGATCCGCCCCATTTCACGTAAAGCTCGGTCGGTGTGTCCTTGTCCTCGTAGTGCGCGACCGGCGTCAGGAAGTCGCGGGCATTGGCGAGGCAGTTGGCGCCGATCGGTCCGCGCTCCGGCAGCGTGAAGGCGCCGCCGTAGTTTTCGCAGAGATAGCCACGCGCCGGTCCGCTCGGAATCTCCACCCGGAACTTGACGCCGCGCGGGATCACCACGATCTCGCCGGGCTCGGCGTCGATGCGGCCGAACTCCGTGACGATGCGAAGATTGCCCTGCTGCAGCACGAACATCAGCTCGCCGTCGGCATTGTAGAAGTGCTGGTCCACCATCGATTTGGTGATGAGATAGACGTGGGCGGCCATGCCGGCCTGGGTGTTGACGTCACCGGCGGTGGTCATGGTCTGCACGCCCTGAAGGAAGGTCATGTCCTCCTTCGGGATCGGCGCCGGATCCCAGCGCAATTGCGCGATCGGCAGGTCGTTTTCGTGGCACGGTGCCGAACGCCACAGGCCGCCGTCGACCTTCTCGAAACGACCCGAGTGTTTCACCGACGGGCGAATGCGATAGAGCCATGAGCGCTCGTTGCTGCCGCGCGGCGCCGTGAAGGGCGAGCCGGAGAGCTGCTCGGCATAGAGGCCGTAGGCACAGCGCTGCGGCGAGTTGCGTCCGATCGGCAGCGCGCCCGGCAGCGCTTCGGTCTCGAAACTGTTGCCGAAGCCGGACATGTAGCCCGGCGTGACCTGGGCCGTGCTGCGAATGATCTGATCGGGCGAGGTGTTGATGTTCATGATGATCCTCCTCCTTGCAGGGCGGCCCACATCTCCTGGTCGCGCTTGTCGGTCCAGATCACGGGGTCGTCGATCCCCGACGCCTCGTCATAGGCGCGAGATACGTTGAACGGCAGACAGTGCTCGTAGATGGCGAAGCTCGAAAATTTCGGATCCATGACCTCGCGCGTCGCGGCCATCGATTCCTTCAGCGTGCGGCCCTTGGCGACCGAGATTTCGGCGGCGCCGTAGAGCGAGGTGACGAAGTCGCGCGTCATCGCGATGGCTTCGCGCACCGTGGCGACACCCTTCAACGCATCGCCGCGGCCCGGCGCGATCGCCTTGGGATTGAAGTTGCGGATCTCGTTCAGCGTCAGCGGCCATTCGCGCAGGTGTGCGTCGCCACAATAGCAGGCCGAGTGGTATTCGATCAGGTCACCGGAGAACATCACCTCGGCATCCGGCACCCAGGCGACGATGTCGCCCGAGGTATGGCCGGCGCCAAGCTGCATCAGGCGTACCTCGCGCTTGCCGAGATAGATCGACATCTCGCCTTCGAAGGTCAGCGTCGGCCAGGTCAGGCCGGGTATGCTCGATGCGTCCTGAAACAGGCGCGGGAAGCGGCCGTACTCGGAATCCCAATCCTGCTGGCCACGCTCCTCGATGAGGCGATAGGTCTCCTGCGAGGCGACGATGCCCTGCGCCTTGTAGGCGGAGGCGCCGAGCACGCGCACGGCGTGATAATGCGACAGCACGACATATTTGATCGGTTTGTCGGTGACGGCACGGACGCGCTCGATCACCTTGTTGGCCATCGCCGGCGTCGATTGCGCGTCGAACACCAGGCAGCCGTCGTCGCCGACGATGATCGCGGTGTTCGGATCGCCCTCCGCGGTGAAGGCGTAGAGATCGGTGCCAATCTCGGAGAAGGTGATCTTCTTCTCGGAGAGGTCGCCGGTGGATGCGAAGTTCTTCGCCATCAATTCATCCTTCAAGTCTTTGGGGCTATTGTTGTTGCTGTTGCTGCTGCTGGCCGTCGATCATGCGCCGCTTGGCGAGGAGAATCGCCTCCCGCAGCACGACGATATCGCCGATATGGTTGGCGAGGATCAGCACCAGCGCCGCGTCGAAGTCCGCGCTCTGCTCGTCGGTGAAGCCACGATGCGCCTCCACAATGGCGCGAAAGGCGTCGTCGGGTCGCGCGAAGTTGGAGCTGGTGGAGAGCGGCATGCGAATCCTCAATTCAAGCAAATTCTTGATTCAAGCCCTGCGCCCGTGACAGCGCTGCCGCGACGCCAGCGCGCGTGGGGTGGCGGAAGCGCGCCGCAACGTAACCGTCCGGCCTTAATAGGTAGGCTGAGCCTGGTTCCGCATCATAGCGCTTTGCAGTGAGCCCTGCCGGATCTGCGAGCCCGTCCTCACCGCCGATGCAGATGTCCTTCACACCAACAGGCGCATCGATCGCCGCGCCGTTGCCGAACGACAGCAAGGTGAAGTCTGTTCCACCCTTGCGGAATGCATCCGTCAAATAGGCTTGCTCGCCCGCGCGCGTCGTAACGGGAGCATCGAGCATCGAACAACCCGGGAGCGGGCCACCGCGCCACGCATCCGCATCCGGCGATGACAGCGGCGAGTCATAGCTGCACGGCACCGAGAGCCGCCCGCCATTGACCATGCGCTTGCCGAATTCCGTTTCCTTGGCCAGCGACAGCACCGCCTTGCGCAGCCGCGCTTCCTGATGCGAGTTCGGCGCCATGAAATCGGTCGAGCGGGTGGATTCGCGGATGTTCTCGTCGGCCGCCAGACTGCGCTCGACGTGATAGCTCTCGAGCAGGCTCGCGGGTGAGGCGCCGCGCAGCACGCGGTCGAGCTTCCAGGAGAGATTCTCGGCGTCCTCGAGTCCCGAATTGGCGCCGCGCGCGCCGAAGGGCGAGACCTGGTGCGCGGAATCGCCTGCAAAGATCACGCGGCCATGGACGAAGCGATCCATCCGCCGGCACTGGAATTTGTAAAGCGAGATCCACTCGAACTCGAACTTGTCGTGGCCGAGCATGCGCGCAATCCGCGGCCGCACGTTCTCGGGCTTCTTCTCGACGACGGGGTCGGCATAGCGATTGAGCTGAAGGTCGATGCGCCAGACATCGTCGGGCTGTCGGTGCAGCAGCGCCGAACGTCCCGCATGAAACGGCGGATCGAACCAGAACCAGCGCTCGGTCGGGAATTCCGCGGTCATCTTGACATCGGCGATCAGGAACTGGTCCTCGAACACCTGTCCGGCGAAGTCGGCGCCCACCATCTGCCGCAGCGACGAGCGCGCGCCGTCGCAGGCGACGACATATTGCGCGTGCAGGCGATAGGCGCCCTCCGGCGTCTCGATCGTCAGCGCGACGGAAGCGTTGCGGCTCTCCAGCGCCGTCACCTTGTTGCGCCAGCGCAGATTGATCTCGGGCAGCTCGCTGATGCGGTCGACCAGATAGGCTTCGGCGTAATATTGCTGGAGATTGATGAAGGCCGGCCGCTTGTGACCGTCCTCCGGCAGTAGATTGAACTGGTAGAGCTGCTGCTCGCCGTGGAAGATGCGGCCGACGCTCCAGACCACGCCCTTGTCGACCATGCGGTCGCCGACGCCGAGCCGGTCCCAATATTCCAGCGAGCGTTTCGAGAAGCAGATCGCGCGGGAGCCCTCTCCGATGCGGTCGGCGTCATCCAGAAGAACGACGCGCTGGCCGCGTTGGGCAAGGTCGATCGCAAGCGACAGCCCGACCGGGCCAGCGCCCACGATCACCACGGGATGCTCGGCCGAGCTCTGGCCGGGACGATCCTGATCGGGGTGGCGGCGATAGCCGAACTGGGTTTTGGCCTGATGCGTATTGGCCTTCGCCATGCGCTAACCTCGGCTCTGGTCAGGAGAGGCCTGATCTGCTAATAGTCTCACGTGCAACTATTTTGGACCGGAGCCGGCCGGCCGTCAACTGGAATTCGGAGCGCTCTCCTTGGCGAGGACATCCAGCGACATCGCGCTGAAGACACGCGAGGCCGATGAGGCTTCACCGCGGCCAAAAACACGGCTCGACCTGTTCAGGTTCGTGCCGTTCCGCCTCAACCGGCTCGCCGCGGAGGTGA
The DNA here is from genome assembly GCF_023100665.1 of Bradyrhizobium sp. CW1. Classification (NCBI taxonomy): domain Bacteria; kingdom Pseudomonadati; phylum Pseudomonadota; class Alphaproteobacteria; order Hyphomicrobiales; family Nitrobacteraceae; genus Bradyrhizobium; species Bradyrhizobium sp. CW1. Next base: position 292,156 of record NZ_CP064684.1, on the reverse strand, counting down.
GTTCCGCACTCGCCGTCGAATATCAGGAGCGTCACGGCCTCGACATCCCCGCCTGGCGCGTGATCGCGACGCTCGGCTTCCGCAACGATGCCTGCAGCGCGCAGTACGTCGCGCAATGCACCCGCACGCACAAATCCACGATCAGCCGCGCGGTGACCATGTTGCTGCATCAGGGTTTGATCGAGCGCGTCGAGAACGAAGCCGACCGCCGCGAATTCCGTCTGCGACTGACCAGGAAAGGCCGCACGCTCTACGAGGAGCTGTTTCCGCAATTGCTGCGGCGGGAAGACGAGATCCTCGCCTGCCTCACCGCGCAGGAGCGCAAACAGCTATCGACGCTGCTCGGCAAGATCGAACAGAGCCTCGATTTGATCCAGACCAGCGAAGAGGCCGACGCCAAGCAGGCGTATTGATCACTTCGCAAATGATCGCGACGGCGGCAAATGCAGCGCCCAGACATCGACCTTGTCGCTGGCGCGCGGATAGATCTCCGTCACGATCGGATCATGGCCGGGAATGAACCGGTCAGGATGGCCGGCGAGGCGCTCGATGGTCTCCCAGCCAACCGCCATGTCGCCGACATTGTAGACGATCGGGAATGGGCTTCTGCGCTGGAGATTGGCGTAATAATGCGCGGCATCGGACGCCAGCACCACCGGTCCGCGCGCGGTCTCGACTCTGACCACCTGCAAGCCGTCGGAATGGCCGCCGACGCGGTGCAAGGTGACGCCGGGCGCGACCTCGCCGTCGCCGGAATAGAAATTGACGCGCTCGCCATAGACATGGCGGACCATCTGGGTGACGTGCTCGACCGAGAACGGATGTCGCAGCAGTCCGTTGCACATGCAGCGCCCCGTCGCGTAGGCCATCTCGCGCTCCTGGAGATGGAAGCGGGCGTTCGGGAAGCGGTCGAGATTGCCGGCATGGTCGTAATGCAGATGCGTCACGATGATGTCGCGAATGCTCGCTGCCGCGACACCAAAGCGCTCCAGCGCGTCGACCGGATTGAGCGTCAGCTTGCGCGCCCGCGCGGACGCTTCCTCGGCATTGAAGCCGGTATCGACCAGGATGTCGCGGCCGTTGCCGCGGATCAGCCAGACGAAATAGTCGAGATCCTGCGCCGCGCTGTCATGCGGGTCGGGCGCGAGGAAGTTCATGTGGGGCGTGCGCGGCGACATCGTCGCGTAGCGCAGTGCGTAGATTTCGGAGGCGTTTCCCATAGTTTGATCTTGCTCTTTTTGTGGATGCACCTTCAGGGGCGATCGACCGCACCAAGCCATCGTCCACCGCAAAGGTCAAACACCGCAGGTTGAAGGAGGCCCGTCCGCAATGTGAGACCAATCACATTGTTGTCGCCATGGCTGCCCTAATTTGCAGCCGCAATGACAACCAGCATGACAACCAGAATGCATCGCGTGCAATCATGACCGCCCGTTTATTCCCCCGCAACATGCCCATGCGTCGCGGTCAATTGTCGCGATAGCGCCGAATCCGCAAGCGGTTGACGCCCCCCTCCCCCGGTTTGATAATGCACATTGCGTAAGTTAAGGTCGCCGCGGCGCAAGCTGGAAACGGCGCCTTTTTGGCTGGATCGCGCTAATTATGAAAATTCGCCTGCTTTTCGTTCTATCCTTGCTCGTGTCGCTCATCCCGACCGCTCCGTCACTTGCGGCCGGCGATCGCTTTGCGCTGGTCATCGGCAATGCCAAATATCCGGACGCCGACGCTCCCCTGAAGGAACCGCTCAACGACGCGCGCGACGTCGCCGACGAGCTCAAGCGCGACGGCTTTTCCGTCGAGATCGGTGAGAACCTGACCGGCGACGGCATGCGCCGCGCCTTCGACAAGCTCTACGGCAAGATCAAGCCGGGGTCGGTGGCACTGGTGTTCTTCAGCGGCTTCGGCATCCAGTCCGCGCGGCAGAGCTATTTGCTGCCGATCGATGCGCAGATCTGGACCGAATCCGACGTGCGGCGCGACGGCATCAGCCTCGAAACCGTGCTCGGCGAGCTCAACACCCGCGGCGCCGGCGTCAAGATCGCGCTGGTCGATGCCTCCAGGCGCAACCCGTTCGAGCGCCGGTTCCGCAGCTTCTCGGCCGGCCTCACGCCCGTCATCGCGCCGAACGGCACGCTGGTGATGTATTCGGCGGCACTGGCCTCGGTGGTCTCGGACGCCGGCGGCGAGCACAGCCTGTTCGTCCAGGAACTCCTCAAGGAAATCCGCGTCCCCGACCTGATGGCCGAGGAGACGCTGAACCGCACCAAGATGGGCGTCACCCGCGCCTCCCGGGGCGAGCAGGTGCCGTGGATATCCTCGTCGCTGGCCGAGGATTTCTCCTTCATTCCAGGGGCCGGCGGGTCGCGCCCGACCACCACGCCGCCACCTGCGCCTCCCCCGCCGCCGGTCGTCGCCAACAACCCGCCGCCGACTCCACCCGCACCTTCACCGCCTCCGCCGCCGAAACCGGCCGAGACGGTGGCTGCGCCCGCTCCGTCACCGAAGCCGCAGGTCGAGGCTGCCTTGCCGCCGGCACCGCCGCCGCCTCCGCCTGTGATTCCGGCCGATCCCGCCACCGCTCCGACCATGGAGAGCGGGCCGAGTGCGGCCGCCCTGGCCGAGGACCCCACCATCAAGGGGCTGACCGCCAAGATCGCGGCCAATCCGGATGACGTGAACGCGCTTTACCGGCGCGGTCAGGTCTATGCCAGCAAGGGCGCCTACAGCCTGGCCATCAAGGATTTTGACGAGACGCTCCGGATCAACCCGAAGGACGTCGAGGCGCTGAACAATCGCTGCTGGACCCGCACCGTGGTCGGCGACCTCCAGGGCGCGCTGAAGGATTGCAACGAGGCCCTGCGGCTGCGACCGAACTTCGTCGACGCGCTGGACAGCCGGGGGCTCGTCAATCTGAAATCGGGGGCGGTCAAGAACGCCATCGCCGATTTCGAGGCCGCCCTGAGGATCAATCCGCGCTTGACCTCCTCGCTGTTCGGACGCGGGATCGCCAAGCAGCGCAACGGCTCGGCCCAAGAGGGCGCGCTCGACATCGCCAATGCCAAGGCGATGGACCCGAACATTGTTCAGGAATTCGCAAGCTACGGAGTGCGTTGATATTTTTTTGAATCGGGGCCGATGTGCCTCGAACCCGCGACGGCCCGGCGAAGACTAATCGAACGGATGCCGCAGGCCGTCCTTTCGGGAGGCTTATTGCAGGATTTTCGAACCGCACCAGCTGGCTGCGCAGGAGGGACTGGCTATGAGATTGGCTGCAAAGGGACTTACCGCAATCCTGTCCATCATCACCGTCGGCGCCGCGCTGTCGCTGACGATCCCGCTGGCATTCGCAGCCGACGACGGCAACAGCAAGAACGTCACCGAGGACGAGATCGTCCGCGCGCTGGCGCCGCCGCCGAAGAAGCCGCTGACCCGCGGCCTCTCGATCGCTCCGCAGGCCGATCCCGCACCGAGTGCCACGGAGACCAAGCTGATCCAGTCCGTGCGCGGCCGCTCGACACGGTCGCTGTCGTCGACCGAGCGTGAAGAAATCGCGTCGGCGGCCAAGGACAAGCCGAACATCGATCTGGAAATCACGTTCGACTACAACTCGGCCAATATCAGCGCCAAATCGCTTGCCTCGGTCCAGGCGCTCGGCCGCGCGCTGACCAGCCCCGACCTGAAAGGCTCGACCTTCGTGGTCGCCGGCCATACTGACGCCGCCGGAAGCGAGAGCTATAATCAGGATCTGTCGGAGCGCCGCGCGGATTCGATCAAGCGCTATTTGGTCGACAAATACAGCATCTCCGCGACCGACCTCGTCACGGTCGGCTACGGCAAGAGCAAGCTGAAGGACCCGGCCCAGCCGATGGCGGAAGTCAATCGTCGCGTGCAGGTCGTCAACATGGAAAACAAGACTACCGCATCGAAGTGACCACGACGTAATCCTTTGAAGTGACAAGTCGTGATGTGGTGTAAAGTCTCGCTCCCAGCGCGCGTCCCGCAGCCTTGCGGGACGCTGCTTTATTTCAGGGAAACGCTCTCCATGGGCCGCGCGCGGATGGCCGTGAGCCAGGCCAGGACGATCCGGCAATGAACCTCTCCCAATATCTCAAGCCAGCCGGAACGGTGATCTTCGTCGTCGCGCTCGGCGTCGGCTATTATCTGTTCGAGCACCGGCACCGCGCCGAGCCCAAGGAAACGCCGAGCGAGGCGCTGGTCATCGTGACCAAGTCGACCAATGCCTGCTTCTCCGACCTGGTCCGGGTGACCGGCTTCTTCGTGCCGCGCCGCGAAGCCGTGGTCGTCGCCGACCAGGAGGGATCCAGGGTCACCGACCTCTTCGTCACCGAAGGCACCCTCGTCACCGACAATCAGGAGCTGGCGCGCCTGACCGCACCGCCCCAGATTCCGGGCCAGCCGCCGCGGCCCGGCCCGCAAGGTCCGGTCTCGCTGAAGGCCTCTGCGCCGGGCCTCGTCACCGAGGTCCGCACCATCGTCGGCGCGCCGGCCTCGCCGCAGGCCGGCCCGATGTTCCGTATCGCCGTCAACAACGAGATCGAACTGGACGCGCAGGTGCCCGCGGTGCACATGGCCAAGCTCAGCTCCGGCGCGACCGTGCGCATCAGCCGCGACGACGCGCCCGATTTGATCGGGCGGGTCAGGCTAGTCGCGCCCGAAATCGATCGCGCCACCCAGCTCGGCCGCGTGCGCATCAGCGTCACCAACAATCCCTCGCTGAAAGTCGGCGTGTTCGCCCGCGCCTCGATCGACGCCAAGCGAAGCTGCGGCGTCGCGGTTCCCAAGACCGCGATCGACCATCTCACCGTGCAGGTCGTCAAGAGCAACATTGTCGAGACGCGCAAGGTACGGGTCGGGCTGTCTTCGGACAGCGCGACGGAAATCCTGGAAGGCCTCAATGTCGGCGAGATCGTCGTCGCCGACGCCGGCTCTTCGCTGCATGACGGCGACCAGATCAAGACCATGTTCGCTGATGAACTCGATCGCACGCGGGTACGCTGATGGCTCTCAATATCTCGGCATGGTCGATCCGCAATCCGCTGCCGTCGGTCGTATTTTCCATCATCCTCCTGATCCTCGGCTGGGTGTCCTTCACCAAGCTCGCGGTGACGCGGCTACCCTCGGCCGACATTCCCGTGATCTCGGTCGCGGTATCGCAGTTCGGCGCGGCACCCGCCGAGCTCGAATCCCAGGTCACCAAGACGGTTGAAGACGCCGTCTCCGGTGTCGAAGGGGTCAGGCACATCACCTCGCAGATCACCGACGGCCTGTCGGTGACGACAATCCAGTTCGCGCTGGAAACCAACACCGACCGCGCGCTCAACGACGTCAAGGACGCGGTGACGCGCGTGCGCTCGAACCTGCCGCAGAACGTCACCGAGCCGCTGATCCAGCGCGTCGATGTCATCGGCCTGCCGATCGTCACCTATGCCGCGATCTCGCCCGGCAAGACGCCGGAGCAGCTCTCCTATTTCGTCGACGACGTGGTCAAGCGCGCGCTGCAAGGCGTGCGCGGCGTCGCCCAGGTCGAGCGCATCGGCGGTGTCGAGCGCGAGATCCTGGTCTCGCTCGATCCCGACCGCCTGCAGTCGATGGGGCTGACGGCCGTCAACGTCAGCCAGAGCCTGCGCGGCACCAATGTCGACGTCGCCGGCGGCCGCGCCGAGATCGGCAAGAACGACCAGGCGATCCGCACCCTCGCCGGCGCCAAGACGCTGAGCGATCTCGCCGGCACCATGATTCCGCTGTTCGGCGGCGGCGAGGTCCGGCTCGACGATCTCGGCACCGTCACCGACACCATCGCAGACCGCCGTACCTTCGCCCGCTTCAACGGCGAGCCGATCGTCGCGCTCGGCATCAAGCGCTCCAAGGGTGCCAGCGACGTGAAGGTCGCCGAGGCCGTGCAGAAGCGCATCGACACGCTCAAGGCCACTTATCCCGACGTCGACCTGAAGGTGATCGACACCTCGGTCGAATATACCAATGGCAATTACCACGCGGCGATCTCGACCCTGTTCGAAGGCGCCATCCTCGCCGTCGTCATCGTGCTGTTGTTCCTGCGCGACCTGCGCGCCACCATCATCGCCGCGATCTCGCTGCCGTTGTCGATCTTCCCGGCATTCTGGGCGATGGACCTGCTCGGCTTCTCGCTCAACCTCGTCAGCTTCCTCGCCATCACGCTGTCGACGGGTATTCTGGTCGACGACGCCATCGTCGAGATCGAGAACATCGTCAGGCACATGAACATGGGCAAGTCGCCCTATCGTGCCGCCCTGGAAGCCGCCGACGAGATCGGCCTCGCGGTGATCGCGATCTCGCTGACGATCATCGCAATCTTCGCGCCCGCGAGCTTCATGTCGGGCATCGCCGGACAGTTCTTCAAGCAGTTCGGCATCACCGTCTCGGTACAGGTGTTCTTCTCGCTGCTCGCGGCGCGCTTCGTCACGCCGGTGCTCGCCGCCTACTTCCTCAAACATAGCAATCACCAAGAGCCGCCGCCCGGCCGCGTGCTGCGGTCCTATCACAGGCTCGTGGCCTGGTCGGTGAAGCACTATTTCATTACGGTGCTGGTCGGCTTCGGCGTCTTCGCCGCCTCGATCTGGAGCATTACGCTGCTGCCGCAGGGTTTCCTGCCGGCGCAGGACAGCTCGCGCTCGTTGGTTGCGCTCGAGCTGCCGCCGGGCACGCAGCTCGCCTACACCGAAAAAGTCACCGAAGACATCGTGGCGCGCCTGCGCAAGCGGCCCGAGGTGAAGAGCATCTTCGTCGACGGCGGCCGCGTTCCACCGGGGACCCAGGAAGTCCGGCGCGCCGCCTTGATCATCAATTACACGCCCAAGGACAGCCGCGACATCACCCAGCGCGAGCTCGAATTCTCGATCAGCCAGGAGCTGGAGAACATTCCAGACATCCGCTTCTGGTTCCTCGACGAGAACGGCCTGCGCGCCATCTCGCTGGTCGTGACCGGCGCAGACGCCAACATCGTCAACAACGTCGCCAGCGAACTCGCGACGCAGATGAAGCGGATTCCCACCATCTCCAACGTGATCTCGGAAACCACGCTGGAGCGGCCCGAGCTGCGCGTCGAACCGCGCGCCGATCTCGCCGCACGGCTCGGCGTCTCGACCGAAAGCCTATCGCAGACCATCCGCGTCGCCACCATCGGCGACGTCGGCCCCGCGCTTGCCAAGTTCGACGTTGGCGACCGTCTGGTGCCGATCCGAGTGCAGCTCGAGGATGCCGCGCGCGGCAATCTGAAGACGCTCGAACAGTTGCGCGTGCCGCTCGGCGAGCACGGCGAGAAGGGCGGCGTGCCGCTGTCCGTCATCGCCGACGTCAAGCTCGACCAGGGTCCGACCAGCATCAACCGTTACGATCGCGAGCGACAGGCGACCGTCGCGGCCGATCTCGTCGGCTCCGCCGCGCTCGGCGACGCCACCAAGAAGATCTACGATCTGCCGGTCATGAAGAGCCGACCGAAGGGCGTGAAGGTCTCCCCCTCCGGCGACGCCGAAAGCCTGAACGAACTGTCCGAAGGCTTTGCCACCGCGATCACGGCGGGCCTGATGATGGTCTACGCCGTTCTGGTGCTGCTGTTCGGCACCTTCCTGCAGCCGATCACCATTCTGTTCTCGCTGCCGCTCTCGATCGGCGGCGCGATCGCGGCCCTGCTGATCACCGGCAAGCAGCTCACGACACCGGTGTGGATCGGCATCCTGATGCTGATGGGTATCGTCACCAAGAACGCGATCATGCTGGTGGAATTCGCCATCGAATCCATTCACGCCGGCACACCGCGCGAAGAAGCCATGATCGACGCAGGCATGAAACGCGCTCGCCCGATCGTGATGACCACGATCGCGATGGCCGCGGGCATGATGCCCAGCGCGCTCGCGGTCGGCGCGGGCGGCGAGTTCCGCTCGCCGATGGCGCTCGCGGTGATCGGTGGCCTGATCTTCTCGACCATCCTGTCGCTGGTGTTCGTGCCCGCGATGTTCATGGTGATGGACGATCTCGGCGCCCTGATCTGGCGCTTCGCCAAGCGGCTGGTCGTGCACAGCGAAGATGCGGAGGGCGCAAGTCATCACGGAGCTGCGCCGGCCGAAGCGAGGCCGCGGCCGAAGAACATCGTGCACCCTGCGGCGGAGTAGATGTGCACCAGCGTCAAGCACACGAGGCAGTTCAGCGAGCGCCATCCGAGAACCCGACATAGCGGAGGATCGTCTTCGCTACCAGGCATTCAGACGTACCGGTCGTGCTGTGCCGATCGAGGTCGTTAAAGCGTGGGTCGCGAGTTGAGACTCTTCTGACGAACTCCTTCGCCCCGATAGCGACCCAGCCTAACGGCCCCCCTACTCGTTGCGCGCGATCGCCGTCAGCTTGGTCATGTTCCGCAGCAGGATGCGGCCGCGCTGGAGATCGAGGATCGCTTCCTTGCGCCAGGCCTGAAGCTGGCGGTTGACGCTCTCGCGGGCGGCGCCGACGAAGACGCCGAGTTGCTCCTGCGAGATGTGCACCTCCGAGCCGAAATCGGCGGCGAGCGCGCAGAGGCGCCGCGCGAGGCGAACCGGCAGCGGCTGGAGCATGGACTCTTCCATGCGCTCGCTCTGCCAGCGGATGCGCTGGCAGAGCAGCGCGATGATCTTGATCCCGACTTTCGGCTCGCGTTCGAGGAAGGCGAGAAAGTCTTCGCGCCGCAGCACGAACAGCTCGCTGGCTTCGCCCGCGGTGGCGTCCGCAGTGCGGCTCTGGCCATCCAGCACCGCAACCTCGCCGAACAGGTCGCCGGGCCCCATGAAGTTCAGCGTCAGGCGGCTGCCGTCGGAGGCGCCGGTCTCGATACGGACCTGGCCTCGGCGCACGCCGAACAGCGCATCGCCTGGGTCGCCCTTCTGGAACAGCACCTCGCCATTCCCCAGATGCTGGGTGTGGCAGAGATTCGCCAGCCGCTGGAGTTCGTCTGCGCCGAGATCGGCGAACATCGCATTCATCTTGAGGATGACCGCAAATTCGGCCTGCTTGCTCATTTCAATATCCTTGTGAATTTCGTTGGCAAATCGCTTGGAACCATCAACATCAAGATCGCGTAAAACCGCGCCCGGGAAGTGTGCCATAAGTCACATAACTTTGCAGCACCCCCAGACTATTTTTACGTGCTTGGAGCCGCTTCCCGTCCCGGGATAAACTCAGGAGCCAAGGACGGGTGCAAATGACGGTCATGTGCCGGATTCGACGCCGATCGTCCGCCGCTGGAAAGTCGATATGAGAGCCGTGAAATTCGCCGGCGCGGCGGTGGCCGCAATCGTCATCGTGATCGCACTCCTGCTGGTGGTCGGGATCCCCTCGGGCTTCCTGAGTTCGACGATTGCCTCGCGTGTCGAGAGCGCGACCGGCTATCGCCTGTCGGTCGACGGCACCACTAGAATCAGTTTGTGGCCGACGCTGAACGTGACGCTGAACGACCTCACGCTTGCCGACCCCAAGGACCGCAGCGGCATCACGCGCCTGTCCATCGACAGCGTGCGGGCCGACATGTCGCTCTCAAGCGTCTGGTCGGGCCGCCCGAAGATCAGCGAGCTCGTCGTCACCCATCCCGTGCTCTACCAGCCGCTGCTGCGTGAGCGCCTGCCGAATGCCGGCGGCACGTCGAAGCCGGTCGCGCTCGATCTCGACGGCGCCGCCATCGATCGCATCAAGGTCACCGATGGCGAGATCGCATTCGCGCGCGTGCGCGATCGCGTCGAGAGCCGCATCAGCGCCGTCAATGCCGATGCGATCGTCGGCCGCGACCGCAAGTTCAACATCACCGGCACCGCACGGGTCGGCGAGCATCCGACCAAATTCGACATCAAGGCGACCACGCCAGCGCCGCCGGCCGACCGACCGACCATTCCGGTGGATTTCGCCATCGACATGCCGGACGTGCTGAAGTCCCGGCTCGCGGGCCATGCCGAGATGCGGCTGAGCGGCGATGTCGTGATGATCAACGGCCTGAATGGCACGCTCGGCGATGGCGCGTTCAATGGCTGGGCCTCGGTCGATATCGCGAGCAAGCCTCTCGTCAAGCTCGATCTCGACTTCCAGCGGCTCGCGATCCCGCTGGCGAAATCGCCGGAAGGCGCGTCCGGGCAGCCCTGGAGCGATGCGCCGATCGACGTCTCCGGGCTCAACTATGTCGATGCGCAGATCAGGATCTCCGCGCATGAGGCGGTGATCGGCGAGGCACGCCTCGCGCCGCTGGCGGTCGATGCAAAACTCGCCGGCGGCGTGCTGAAGGCCGGCACCGCCAATCTCGGCGCCTATGGCGGCCAGGTTACGGGCGAATTGATCCTGGATGCGACCAGCGGCGCGCCGAGCTTTGCCATGCATTCCGACCTCGCCGGCGTGCGCGCGCTGCCGCTGCTGCAGGGCCTCGCCGAATTCGACCGGATCGACGGCAAGCTGCAGGCCAAGCTCGCGCTGCGCAGCGCCGGCAGCAGCCAGCGCGCGCTGATGGCGAACATGCAGGGCACGGCCTTCGTCAATTTCCAGGACGGCGCCATTCGCGGCATCAACGTCGCACAGATGATCCGCTCGCTGACATCGGGCACGCTGTCCGGCTGGCAGGAAAACGGAGACAGCAGTCGGGAGCAGAGCACGGATTTGTCGCAGCTCTCGGCGTCGTTCCGGATCGACAAGGGCCAGGCGGTGACCACCGATCTCAACTTGACCGGACCGCTCGTCCGCGTGACCGGTGCCGGCACGATCGCACTCGACACCAAGATGATGGGCTTTCGCGTCGAGCCGAAACTGGTGATGACGACCGAAGGCCAGGGCCGCGCCGCCGAGCCGGTCGGCTTCGGCATTCCCGTGATGATCCAGGGCACCTGGTCGCAGCCGCGAATCTATCCCGACATGGCCGGCATGCTGGACAATCCGGACGCCGCCTATGCCAAGCTGCGCGAGATGGGCAGGGGGCTGTTCGGCGCTGATGGGGCCGGGCTCGGCAATATTTTGGGCAGCCTTGGTCTCGGGGGAGCCACCGCGCCGGGTGGCGGTAATGCCGCCGGCACTGCCAATCCGCAAAGCCAGCAGCCCGCCGGACAGAACAATTTGCTCGGCGGCCCCCTGGGGGAGGCGCTCGGCAATCTGATCCAGCAGGGACTTTCCGGTGGCGCGGGAAACGGCACCGGGACCGGGACTGCCACCGGCCGCAGCCGCAGCCTGCCTGCAGCGCCATCCGCACTGATGCCGCAAGCCTCGCCGGCGTCCCCCGCCCTGGAGGACCCGCCGGCGGCGCAGCAGGACAGCCAGCCGATGAACGACGTGCTGCGGCAGCTCTTTAATCGATGATTGCAGGACCAAAGCGCTGGACTCCAGCCCTCCCTTGCCAAGGCGATCCCCTTACATCGGCGTCCCCGGCCGCGGCTTCCTCCAAACGGATGAGACTGCGACAATTCACCATGCTTCCGCCTGCCAGCATCCAAGGGAGTAACCGAGGCCGGTAACCACGCCGGGTGCTCGGCCGTCCCTTGACCAGTCCCTTCACAGTCCCCTGGGACCAAATTGTGCTAGAAGGCTCGCAGGGTCCGTGCGGCCCGTAGCGCCGGCGCCGATGGCGGCGCGAGAGGATCGGGATGGCAGGAGCGAACGACAAGACACGGTTTCTGCGCGAGGGCCTGTTCGCCAAATACGTCGTCTCTCTCGTCGGCCTCGTCGTGTTCGTGCTTGCCGTCAACGGCGCGATGGAGAGCTGGATCTCCTACCGCGCCACCAAGACACAGCTGACCGACGGTCTCGAGGACAAGGCGCAGGCTGCCGCGCGGCGGATCGAGCAGTCGATCTCGGAACTCGAGCGCCAGATCAGCTGGGTGACGCGGGCGAGCCAGGACACACTCGAGAAGCGCCGCGCCGACTACGCCCAACTGCTGCACCAGGTCTCGGTCGTCACTCAGCTGTTCCAGCTCAACGGCGACGGCCGCGAGGTGCTGCGCGTCTCGCGCCAGTCGACCACGACCGGCAGCAATGCCGACCTCTCCCGCGACATGCGCTTCACCGACACCGTCGCCCGCGGCGTCAGCTACGCGCCGGCCTGGTTCTCCGACCGGACGCCGTTCATGTCGATCTCGGTGGCGCATTCCGGTTTCAACGCCGGCGTCACCGTGGCCGAGCTCGACCTCAGCTTTCTCTCCGAGTACCTCATCGACGCCCAGGTCGGCAAAGCCGCCTTCGCCTATGTGGTTGATCCGCGCGGCCGCGTGCTGGCGACGTCCTCGAAAGGCCCCGAGATCGGTAAGGATTTGTCGAAGCTGCCGCAGGTTGCGGCCGCGGTCGCACCGGGCCACGAGCCCGACAATTCGGGCACCGACTTCAACGGCCATGCGGTGATGAGCGCCGCGAGCACCGTGCCGAAGCTCGGCTGGAGCGTGATGTTCGAGCAGCCGGCCACGCAGGCCTTGATGCCGATCCGCGACCAGCTGGTGCGCATTGCGCTTTTGATCGGCATGGGCCTGCTGGTCGCAATCCTTGCCGGCACGCTTCTGGCGCGCCGCATGATCATTCCGATCACGGCGCTGCGCGACGGCGCGCACAAGCTCGGCGAAGGCGATTTCAGCCATCGCATCGAGGTGCACACCGCGGACGAGCTGGAAGATCTCGCCGGCCAGTTCAACCGCATGGCCGACCAGATCCAGGAGACCTATTCGGACCTGGAGACCAAGGTCGAGGAGCGCACCCGCGATCTCGCGCAGTCGATCAACGAGCTCAAGGTGCTGGAAGAGGTCGGCCGCGCGGTCGCCGCCTCGCTCGATCTCAACGCCGTGCTGCCGACGATCGCGGCGCGCGCGATCGAGATCACCCATGCCGATGCGGTGCTGATCTACGGCTATGACGCTGAGATGCGCCGCTTCAATCTGGTCGAGGCCAACGGCATCGACAAATCCGCCGACGGCGCCCATGTCACCATCGACGAAGGCCAGGATATCCTGAGCGATGCGGCCGGGAGCGGCGAACCGATCGCGATCGCCGATCTCGACCAGGCCTCCGAGCAGCCGCTGCGCGACGTCGCGGTCGAGGCCGGCTTCCATTCGGTGCTGGTGGTGCCGCTGGTGGACCAGCAGGGCACGCTCGGCTCGCTGGTGGTGCTGCGCCGCGCCAGCGGCGAGTTCGCCGCCAGCATCATCGGCCTGATGCGCACGTTCGCCAACCAGGCCGTGCTGGCGATGCGCAATGCGCGGCTGTTCACCGAGGTCGACCACAAGGGCCGCGAACTCGCGGCTGCGCACGAAACCGTGCAGCAGCAGGCCGCAAAGCTCCAGGAGCAGACCGAGCAGCTGCGCAACTGGAATCGCTCGCTGGAAGAGCGGGTCGAGAAGCAGTTGGGGGAGATCGGCCGCATCAAGCGGCTCGAACGTTTCCTCGCGCCGCAAGTCGCGCAACTGATCGCCTCGTCCGACGGCCACGATGCGCTGCTCGACAGCCATCGCCGCGAGGTCACCGTCGTGTTCTGCGATTTGCGCGGCTTCACCTCGTTCACCGAGGCGACCGAGCCGGAAGAGGCGATGAACGTGCTGCGCGAATATCACGCCGCGCTCGGCGAGCTGATCCACCGCTATGAAGGCACGCTCGACCGCTTTGCCGGCGACGGCGTGATGATCCTGTTCAATGCGCCGATTCAGTTCGCCGACCATACCAAGCGCGCCGTGAAGATGGCGGTCGAGATGCGCGACACGATCGGCAAGCTGACCGAGAAATGGAAGAACCGCGGCCACTCGCTCGGCTTCGGCGTCGGCGTCGCCATGGGCTACGCCACGCTCGGCCAGATCGGCTTCGAGCAGCGGCTGGAATATGCCGCGATCGGCAGCGTCACCAATCTCTCCTCCCGCCTCTGCGACGAAGCCAAGGCCGGCCAGGTCGTCGTCAGCCGCCGCGTCTACGGCATGGTCGAGCCTTGGGTCGAAGCCCGCGCGCTCGACGATCTCGTGCTCAAGGGCTTCAACCACCCCGTGCTCGCGATGGAGATCCTGTCGTGGCGCGAGGAGGTGGAGAGCGTGGTGGATGCCGCCGCGGCAAGGCGAAGAGGGTAGCCACAACAAAAAACTGCGAAAACAACCCCATGCACAGTAGCAGGGGCCTGCAAGATCAATGACTTACGCGGGCACGGAATTGGCTGGAGGCGGTGCGGTTGATCACACCCCGCGCTTCGGCCCGATCGCCTCGAAGCCGGCCTTCTGCTCGTCGCTTAAGTCAGCTTCGAAATCGTCGAGCGCGTCACTGACGCCGTTCACCGCTTGCAGCATCGTCTGCAGCCGCGCCTTCACGGCGGTGAGGCGTGCCTGTGGTGTCGGTGGGGCCTGTGACGGACAGGCGCTGAGCGTTTCCATGGTGCGCAGTGTGGTGTCCTGGAGCACGTCGAGGCGGGCGCGGGCGGTGTCGTCGAGCTTGAGCGTGGAGGCGATCTCGGCCGCGGGCCATTGCTGCTGCACGAGCTGCTCGTATTGGCGCTGCAGCTTCTCGTCGTAGCGGGGATCGCTGTCCGCCTGGCAGGCCGACGCCGCCTCGGGATTCTTTTGCTGGATCGACGCGAGCGCGGCGCGGCGCTCCTTGGCCAGGCCATCGAGCTTGGCCTTCTGGTCGTCGTCGAGGAGGTCGAGGAATTTTGCGAGCGAAGGTGCGACGGCGTCCGTTGCCTTGATCATGGCCTCGATGCGCTCGCGCATCAGGCCGAGGCGCTCGATGGCCATCGCGGGGACCTGCGTCGGACAGGCGGCGCGGATGGTGTCGCGCGCGGATGCCCACGCGGTGGCGAGCTCGTCGAGCGCTGTGCGCTGCAATTCATTCGGCTGCACGGCAGCGGCGATGCGATCGACCGGCAGGCCGCCGGTGTCGCTGGCATCGCAGACAGTCTCTGCGGTCGGGACCCGCCGTCCGCGCCGGCCCTGCGGCGTGGTGTAGGCCGCAAGCTCGGTGGCCGCATAGGGCGCGAAGATCGCGGCATAGATGTCGCCATAGCCGTAGAGCGAGAGGCTGGTCGTATCGCCGAGGATGATCGCGGTGGTGAGATCGTCATGCGCGAATGGCCAGAACACCGGGCCGACCCAGCCGTAGCTGCCGTCGGGATGGCGCCACCAGCCCTGCGGACGACGGCCGCCACGCCAGCCCGACAGCGCAGCTTGCGCGGTCATCGCCGCACGGAGCACGTATGGATTCGCAGGCTGGCCGCGCTCTGCGCCGCGAGGATCTTGCGACCTCAACGCTGCGGAGCGGTATCGGCTGCCCCGCACCGCCATGCGGGCATGGCGCAAGCGAGACATGCCGATCATGTGGCCGACGGCAAAGCGCGCAACACCGAGCGGGCCGCCGCGGAAGCCGAACTGCGCCTCGGCGCGACCTGGCAACAGCACGGCCAGAATCACGAGGGTTACGCCTGATAGCGCCAGCCCCAGCCTTGGCCTGAGTGCCAAGCGTGATCTCGACATGACCACTGACCTGTCCACCTTGGCCCTCCTCCGGCGCCAAGCGCACATCGCGTCGCATCACCATGACGCGCGAGGGAACCAAATGTTCCGGAAGCGTACAGGGCAAAGCGTCGCAACGCGCCCCGGCAGAGCCGATGCGGTGTTACTCCGCCTTTTGCGGCAGCACGAAGGTTTGGCCGGGATAGATCAAATTGGGATTGTGGATCTTGGCGCGGTTGGCGTTGTAGATCACCGCAAAGCGGGCGCCGTCGCCGTAAGCGAGCCGGCTGAGCGCCCACAGGCTGTCGCCGCGAGAGATCACCCGGCTGCCGCCTGTTTCCGCCGCTGCTCCGCTGACGGCGTCCGCCGGCGAGGCCGATGCAACGGTCGTGGCCGCGGGCGCCCGCGCCATGACCCCCGATCCGCCCTTCGGTTTCGGTGCGCCCATCAATCTCGGCCGGGCTGCGGGCCTGTCCGACACCGATGCCACGACATCCGACTTGTCGTCGGGCTTCTCGGCCTTCGCCTCTTGTTTCGCCTCTTGCCGCGCGACCGGTGCAGGGCGAGCGGGCGGCGGTGCGGCTTCGGCGATGACGACCGGCATGCTGCGGCCGGATTGCGTGACGGTGCCGTCAGGCGATTTCGCCCGCAAGGTCAGCTCGTAGGAACCGGCGGGAAGCTGCGGCGGCGTCATCACGAATTGGCCCGACGCATCCGCCACGACTGTGTCGATCGGCTTGCCGTCGCGCAGCAGCTCGACCTTGGCACCCGGCGTCGCCCGGCCCGCGATCACCGCCGCCTCGCCGTGATCGTCGACGCGTGCAACGTCGAAGCGGGGGCCGGTATCCGCAATCGCCGGCGGCGGCTTGACCGGTGCAAGATCGGCAAGCGCGGCCGTGACCTGCTTTTGCGTCTCGGCCAGCGCACCCGCCTTCGTTTCAGCGGGGGACGCGGCCGGCACCGGCGGCGCGCTTGCGGCCAGCTTGGGCTCTTCCGGCTTGAGTTCCGGCTTGAGTTCCGGCTTGGGTTCGACCTTCTGTTCGACCTTGGCCTCCGGCTTGGCGGCGACCACGGAATCGGTCTTGGCCCCGATCGGCAGCATGCGACGCAGCTCGGTGGGGCCGATCACCAGCACGGTGCCGCCCACCGCGAGCAGACAGAATGCAATGAAGGCCTTGGTCGCGGTCACCATCGGAAACGAACCTTGATCAGGAAGAACCTAGCAAATCAATCGAGCCGGCAAGGTGCGCCGTTTTGGCCACGGCAGCAAGACGGTCGATGGGATGATGCGCCGGCACGCCGGGATGAACCGGCGCACCCCCGCCGGCGTCAAATGATCGAGGCCGCATCGCGGCATTTTTCTTGAGGAATTTTTTCCGTGACCGCATTTTGCCGTCCCGCACAATGGCTGGTGGTTGCCCTCATCCTGGCCGCAACTCCGGCGCTCGCCGCTTCCGGCCCGCCGTCTGGCTTCGCTCTCACTGACGATGCCGATCTAGCCTTCACCTCGCCCGACAAAGCCACCAAGATCGAGCAGTACATGAAGGACAGCGGAGATTTCGACGTCAAATGGCAGGCCTGGGCGAGGCGTGGCGACCAGATGACGGAGCTGAAGCCCGAGCAGGGCTACGGCGCCGGCTTCCGCTTCACCCCCGACTCGCAATGGCTGGTGCGGATGCAGAAGACCGGCTCCGGCGAGCAGGACCTCTATCTCTACCATGTCGACAAAGGCGCCTTCGTCAGCGTGACGAAGACCTCGTTCAGCGATCTGGCCTGGGCCTATTTCCACAGCCGGCCGGACACGGGGAAGATGAAGCTCGACTACCACATCTCGGCCAATCTCGTGAAAGGCACCGAAGAGGCCTATCGCGGGCTTGGCGTGCACTGGCCGGACAACCGTTACCTTGTGATCTCGGGCGAAATGGACAAGCACCCGAAGAACGTCGCCGTGAAGGGATTGGCCGACTGGCGCTGCCGCTATGATCTCAAGACCGGGACCTTCGACGTGCCGGCGATGTTCGCCAAGACCAATGCGGAAGCGTTGCGATGGGAAATCCGACGCTGAGGGAACCATGGCCCCGCACCTTCAGACAAGCGATGGAACCAACCCTCTGATTCCATTCCGATTCATGTTTTCCTAACCCTCACTGGTAACGTGGTCTTGTCGGTTTTGCCGCATCTTGCATCCCACGGGAGGGCTGCATGGGCACATCGATCCGATGGAGCGCGCGCATGCGCGCGTTGCTGCGCCGTTGGCGCGGCGCGCCGCTGACATGGCTGATCGCAGGGGGCTTCGTGCTGATGGCCGCAATGGCGATCGGCACCGCGCTCACCGTCGACCGCTTCCGGCAGAATGCGATCGAAAGCGGCCGCGACAGCGTGGAGAGCGCGGTCCGGTTGCTCGCGCGCCATTTCGACCGCGAGTTCGAGGACTTCGCGGTGCTGCAGAAGAGCATCATCGCCGAGCTCGAAAGCCATGGTATCGACTCCGCCGACGTCTTCCGCAGCGAGATGGGCACGCTCGCTGTGCACGAGGCGCTGCGCGCCAAAGCCAGCGGCTGGTCGGACGTCGCCGGCGCCAACGTGTTCGACGCCAAGGGCGTGCTGATCAACTCGTCGCGGCGCTGGCCGGTCGCCGATGTTTCAGTTGCCGACCGCGGCTATTTCAATCGCCTCAAGAACGATCCGGCGTCGCAGGAAGAGATCGAGGTCGTGCCGGGACGGTTGGGCAGCGGACCGGCGATCGTGTTCGCGCGCCGCGTCTCCGGTCCCCACGGCGAATTCCTTGGGCTGGTCTCGCGCGCGATCACGCCCGACCAGCTCGAATCCTTCTTCGCCTCGAGCGGGCTCGGCGAGGATTCCTCGATCGCGATGCACCACCAGAACGGCCAGCTGCTGGCGCGCATTCCGCATGTGGAGGCGATGATCGGGCAGAATTTCCGCAACGGCACGCGCGAGCAGATGGCGGTGTTCGAGCGCACCTTCGTCACGACCCAGCTCGCAAGCCCGATCGACGGCAAGGATCGCATCGTCGCCGCACGCCTCCTGACCGGCGAGCCGCTGGTGGTGGTTGCGACCAAGTCGCTGGATGCGACGCTGGCAACATGGCACACGCAGACCAAATTCTTCGTGACCGTCGCCGTGCTGTCGATCGGCCTGCTCGTGCTGACGCTTTATTCCATCTTCCGCCAGATGACGCGCCGGCTCGCCGTGGAGAAGCAGCAGCTCGACACCGCGATGAACACGATGACGCAGGGCTTGCTGATGTTCGACCAGGACCAGCGGCTGATCGTCTGCAACCGCCGCTACATCGAGATGTACGGGCTGTCGGCCGAATTGGTGAAGCCCGGCGCGTATTTCCGCGACGTGATTCAGCATCGCCATGACACCGGCTCGTTCGACGGCGACGTCGATTCCTATTGCGACGGCATTCTGGGCAGCGTCGGCCAGACCCACAGCGCGATAGTCGAGACCTCCGATGGCCGCCTGATCGAGATCAAGAACCAGCCCGGCGCCGGCGGCGGCTGGCTCGCGACCCATGACGACGTCACCGAGCGCATCCGCGCCGACGAGCGCATCGCGCATATGGCGCATTACGACGCCCTCACCGACCTGCCCAACCGCGTGCTGATGCGCGGCCATCTGGAGCGGCGCGTCGCCGAGCTTGCCCAGGGCAAGCCGTTCGCGATCCTCTATATCGACGTCGACGAGTTCAAGGGCGTCAACGATTCGCTGGGCCACGAGGTCGGCGACGAGCTGCTGCGCCAGGTCGCGAACCGCCTGCGCGCCTGCGTCAGCGGCAGCGACATGGTCGCACGGCTGGGCGGCGACGAATTCGCCATCGTCAAGGCCGGCAGCCGCGACGAGGCCGAACTGACCGCCCTCGCCGAGCAGATCCTGAAGGCGCTGCGCGCCCCCGTGGACTGCAACGGCCAGGAAATCCCGACCGATGCCAGCATCGGCATCGCGATCGCCCCCGACCACGGCGACAATCTCGACGATCTGCTCAAGCGCGCCGATCTCGCGATGTATGCGGCGAAATCCGAGGGCCGCCGCACGTTCCGTATCTTCGCGCCCGAACACGACGCCAAGGCGCGGCTGCGCCGCCAGCTCGAGTTCGATCTGCGGCAGGCGCTGGCCCGCGGCGAGTTCGAGGTGCACTACCAGCCGCTGGTCGATCTCGCGGCCAATGTCGTCACCGGCTGCGAAGCGCTGCTGCGCTGGCACCATCCGGAACGCGGCATGGTCTCGCCCGCCGACTTCATCCCGGTTGCGGAAGAGACCGGATTGATCGGCGAGATCGGCGAATGGGTGCTGAGGCAGGCCTGCCTCGAGGCGGCCTCCTGGCCCGGCGACATCCACATCGCGGTCAACGTCTCACCGGTGCAGTTCCGCTCGCGGACGCTGGCGCTGAAGGTCGCAGCCGCACTCGCCGAGTCGGGTCTCGCGCCCGGACGGCTCGAGCTCGAGATCACCGAGACGGTCCTGATCCGCGACGACCAGGAGGCGCTGACGATCCTGCAGCAGCTGCGCGAGCTCGGCGTGCGCATCGCGCTCGACGATTTCGGCACTGGTTATTCGTCGCTGAGCTATTTGCATCGTTTCCCGTTCGACAAGATCAAGATCGACCGCAGCTTCATCAGCGACATCGGTCAGTCGGAAGATTCCTCGCCGATCGTGCAGGCGGTGGTGCACATGGCCGCCGCCCGTCACATGGCGACGACCGCGGAAGGCGTCGAGACCGAAGCGCAGCGCGCGGTGCTGCTCCAGCTCGGATGCAGCCAGATGCAGGGCTGGCTGTTCAGCCCGGCCGTGCCGGCCGCGAAACTGAAGCAGCTGTTGTCGGCGCAGGCGGCCGCGGCCTAGCGGCGCACTGCCGCACGCTTTGTCATCAACATCTCTGTCCACTCCCGCCCGCCGTGCGTTCGCGAAAGCGCCGGCCGGCTTGGAGCAGGATCGGACAAAACATGGCGGGTTCAGGAAATACGCCCGGCAGCCACGGCGCCTAGAACACGCGCCGTTCCGTACAAATACGGACGACTGATCGAAAGCCCGAGCTGATCAGCAGGAGCCACATCATGACCGGGAACACTGCACTCATGCGCAATCCCTCGCACAAGGGCTTGCCGCCCGCACCCGACGTACAGCCTGACGATCGCTCGACGTCCGAGCGGCGCGCCGCCGACGCGGAGATGGCGCGCGTGCTCAGAACCGAGCCGTTTCGCATGGCCTTGGACTCCTCCGGCGCGGGGATCGCGCATTGGAAACATGATGCGCTGCACGACGTCGTCGAGCCCATGCGCCACCACGTGATCATGGCGCATAAAGGCGTGATGCAGCGCATGGAGCGGCGCTCGGGAAAATCGATCGCGATCGGCACGTTTCGTCCGGGGGTCGTGAACATCGTTCCGGAAGGGTCGAGCTCCCGATGGGACATTCCGAAGCCCGTCGACGTCGTGCAGCTTTACCTTCCCGACGCAACGCTGCAGCGCGTCGCTGGCGAGGCCGGGACCGCCGGGACCGCCGAATTGATTGAGCGAACGGCGCATCCCGACACCATCACGTCCCGACTGCTCCTGAGCGCCGCGGATTCGCTGGGGGGCCATGGCGTCCTTGATGCGCTGTTCCGGCATCAGCTCACGGATCTTCTGGCCACGCGCCTTTTGGCTGCGCATGCAGGCTCGCCAACCACGTTCCAGCCGACCATGGGCGGGCTGGCGCCGAAGGTCCTGCTCCGTGCGATCGAACGATTGCGCTGCGATAGCGAAGCGGATGTCTCGCTCGATGCGCTGGCGTCCGATGCCGGACTGTCGCGCTTCCATTTCTGCCGGTCCTTCAAGGAGAGCACC
This sequence comes from Bradyrhizobium sp. CW1, assembly GCF_023100665.1. Classification (NCBI taxonomy): domain Bacteria; kingdom Pseudomonadati; phylum Pseudomonadota; class Alphaproteobacteria; order Hyphomicrobiales; family Nitrobacteraceae; genus Bradyrhizobium; species Bradyrhizobium sp. CW1. Next base: position 270,855 of record NZ_CP064684.1, on the reverse strand, counting down.
GGGCTATCGCCGCATGCCTGGCTGCGTCAGCACCGGCTCGAGCAGGCCATGAACATCTTGCGGGAGAGCGACGAATCGATCGTCTCGGTCGCCGCGGCGCTTGGTTACTCCTCGCAAACGGCCTTCGCCGCAGCATTCAAGAAGCTGACGGGCGAGACGCCGAGCGATTGGCGCAGGCGTATGCGTTAGCAGCAATCTCTCGACAGCGACGGCAATCGCGCTGGGGCAACGGCAAATCGGGTCAGCTACATCATCTCCATGTCCAGACCAATCGAGGGAGACCAAAGATGACCTGGAAAAACTTCGTCAGCCGACGGCTGATTGCCTCACGCCGCCGAAGCCTCGCGACCGCAACCCTGTACGGACTCTCGCTGGCCGTTCGCTTCACGTCGGCGACGGGCGAGGAAGTGGAAATTCCGGCTTACACCATGCACCCGGCACAACCGCCCGTTTCCATCATGATCCGAAATGGCGCCGGCCTTCCCTATCAGGACTGGAGTCGAAGTGAGCTTCAGCCCGTCGTCTTAGGTTACGGCCGGCCGCCGAATCTGCAGGCACGCTGCATCGCGCCCTGAGGCCAGCGATCCAACCCACCCCACGCGCCGACGCCGGACGCTGTTCTCAACGCAGCAGCGCGGTCGCGCGCGGTCTTTCGAACAGCAACCAAGGAGAAAACCCATGCGACTCGTCATCATCGGGGCCGGCTTCGCCGGCATGTACGCCGCGCTTTCCGCAGCCCGGCTGCGCGACATCCGGGGCGCCTCGCCGCAAGATCTGCAGATCGCGCTCGTTTCACCGGAGCCGACGCTGGTGGTCCGTCCGCGGCTCTACGAGTCGAAGCCGGAAACCGTGACGGCCCCGCTGGTCGACGTCCTCGAGGCGATCGACGTCGACTACATCCAGGGCAGCGCCGAGACGATCAACACCGAGGCCAGAACGGTGCAGATCACGCCCGCGAAGGGCCCGCGAAAGACGCTGTCCTACGACCGCCTCGTCGTGACCACCGGCAGCCGGCTATTCCGTCCGAACATTCCGGGCCTCGCCGAGCACGGCTTCAGCGTCGATTCGCTCGACGATGCCGTAGCGCTCGACAAGCATCTGCATGGCCTCGCGGAGCGGCCCGCCGCGAACGGACGCGACACGGTCGTCGTCGCTGGCGGCGGCTTCACCGGGATCGAGGCGGCCACCGAAATGCCGACGCGGCTGCGCGAAATCCTGGGCCCCGATGCCAAGACTCGCGTCGTCATCGTCGATCGCAACACTGCGATCGCACCCGACATGGGTGCAGGCGCCCGCCCCGTCATCGAGGAAGCCTTGCGCAAGGTTGGCGTAGAGACACGGCTCGGCGCCGGCGTCGCCGCGCTTGACGACACCGGCGTCACCTTGTCCAGCGGTGAGCACATTGAAACCGAGACGGTGATTTGGGCGGCGGGCATTCGTGCAGCGCCGCTGACCGCGCAGATTCCCGCCGAGCGCGACAATTTCGGACGGTTGCTGGTCGATCGCTGCTTGCAGGTGCCAAGCGTGCAGGGTGTCTTCGCGGCCGGCGACGCGGCACGCGCCGCCTGCGACGACGAGGGCAATTACGCACTGATGTCGTGCCAGCACGCCACGCGGATGGGCGCCTTTGCCGGCAACAATGCCGCGGCCGAATTGCTCGGCGTTCCGACCAGGCCCTACCACCAGAAGGCCTACGTCACCTGCCTCGACCTCGGCGAAGCCGGCGCGCTGTTCACACGCGGCTGGGAGCGCAAGGTCGAGCTGGTCGGCGATGTCGCCAAGAAGACCAAGCGTGAGATCAACACCGTCTGGATCTATCCGCCGAAGGCGGAGCGCGCCCTGGCGCTCGCGTCGGCCGATCCGGAACGCGTGACCGAAGTCTAGACGCCTCACGTGATGATGGCCGCGCTCCCGCGGGGCGCGCGGCCCGCCACAGCACCGACCATTCAGGAACCCACAGCATGAACCAGCAGATCCGCAACGTCGCCTTCGCGATGCCGCTGACGAATCCGGCTTTCCCGCCCGGCCCGTATCGCTTCATCAACCGCGAATATTTCATCATCCAGTACCGGACCGACCCGGAGGCGTTGCGCCGGATCGTGCCGGAGCCGCTGGAGCTGACCGAGCCTGTGGTGAATTACGAATTCATTCGCATGCCTGATTCCACCGGCTTCGGAGACTACACGGAAAGCGGCCAGATCATCCCGGTGTCGTTCCGCGGCCAGACCGGCAGCTTCGTCCACCAGATGTTCCTCAACGATCATCCGCCGATCGCCGGCGGCCGCGAGCTGTGGGGCTTTCCCAAGAAGCTGGCCCAGCCGAAGCTGGCCGTCGAGACCGATACCCTGGTCGGCACGCTCGACTACGGCTCGGTGCGCATCGCCACCGGCACCATGGGCTACAAGCATCGCGCCCTCGATCTTTCCACCGAAGCACGAAAGCTCATCGCTCCCAATTTTCTGTTGAAGATCATTCCGCATGTCGACGGCACCGCGCGCATTTGCGAACTGGTGCGCTTCCATCTCGAGGACGTGACGGTGAAGGGCGCATGGACGGGGCCCGCCGCGCTCGATCTCTTCTCCCACGCGCTCGCACCGGTCGCCGAGCTGCCGGTTCTTCAGGTGCTCTCGGCCAAGCATATCGTTGCCGATCTGACGCTCGGATTAGGCACCGTGGTGCACGACTATCTGGAGCGGTCCGCGGCGGCGCGATCGCGTGGAGCCGGATCTGAAATCCTGACCGAAACACACGCGGGCTGACCGAACAGGTCGCATTGCAAGGAGTAGTCACCATGTTCAACGTGACACGCGAACAAATCGATTCCGCACGACCGATCAATCCGCTGCCCTACGATGTCGTTGCGCTGGTGCTGCAGGGCGGCGGCGCGCTCGGGGCCTACCAGGCCGGCGTCTACGAAGGCTTGCACGAGGCCGGGATCCGGCCGAACTGGCTGGCCGGCATCTCGATCGGCGCGCTCAACGCCGCGATCATCGCGGGCTCCCCGGAAGACGAGCGCGTGGCACGGCTGCGCGAGTTCTGGGAGACGATCTGCGCAACCCCGGTGGAATGGCCTGCCGGCGAGGGACTGGCCGGTGCGCTACCGTTCGCGTTCGACTTCAACTCCCTGCACAACACGCTTGCCGCAATGCGCGCGCTGTTCCAAGGCCAGCCCGGCTTCTTCAGGCCGCGCTTCCCCTCGCCCCTGTGGTCGCCCTTCTCGGGCGACGCGTCGACCAGCTTCTATGACACGGCGCCGTTGCAACGGACGCTGGAACAGCTCGTCGATTTCGACCGGCTGAACTCGGGCGAAGTGCGTGTCAGCGTCGGCGCGGTCAACGTCCGCACCGGCAATCTCACCTATTTCGACACAGCCGAGCGGCGGCTCGGTCCGAAACACTTCATGGCTTCGGGCGCGCTGCCGCCCGGATTTCCCGCCGTCGAAATCGACTCCGAGCACTACTGGGATGGTGGCGTGGTCTCCAACACGCCTCTCTCTCGCGTCCTGTCGGGCGATGCGAAAGACACGCTGACGTTCCAGATCGATCTCTGGTCGGCGCGGGGCCGCGTGCCGCACGACATGATGGAGGTGTCGAGCCGGCAGAAGGACATTCAGTATTCCAGTCGTACCCGCGCCGTCACCGACCAGGCGCTACGGATGCAGGAGATGCGGCAGGCGCTGCAGCGGACGATCGACAGATTGCCGGACGCCGCAAGAAACGATCCCGAAATGCGCGCCATCGCCGAGCTCGCCCGTCACCGCTCCCACAACATCATCCACCTGATCTACCAGTCCAAGCTCCACGAAGGTCACTCCAAGGATTACGAGTTCGGACCGAAAGCGATGCGCGCGCACTGGCAAAGTGGACGGGACGACATCCGCCGCACGTTGGCCGACGGACGGCGCCTCGAGCCGCCGCCTTCCGAACTCGGCATCGTCACCTACGACATTCACCGCCGCGATTGACCTCGCCGGCAACCATCATCGAAAGGAGTTTTTCATGTTGAAAGGCAAAGTAGCGATCGTCACCGGATCGACCAGCGGCATTGGCCTCGGGATCGCAAGAGAGCTGACCAGGCTCGGCGCCGATATCGTCCTGAACGGTTTTGGAGATCCGGGAGAGATCGAGAAGATCCGCAGCGGCATCGAACACGAGGACGGCGTCCGCGTCGCGTATGACGGCGCCGACATGTCGGATGGCAATGCCGTGCGCGGAATGATCGCGGCAGCCATCGAGAACTTCGGACGGCTCGACATCCTCGTCAACAATGCCGGCATCCAGTTCACCGCACCGGTCGAGGAGTTTCCGCCCGCCAAGTGGAAGGCCATTCTCGACATCAACCTGTCGGCCGCATTTCACGGCATCGCTTCGGCCGTGCCCCAGATGAAAAAGCAGCGATGGGGTCGCATCGTCAACATCGCTTCCACGCATGGTCTCGTCGCATCCACCCACAAGGCAGCCTATGTCGCGGCCAAGCATGGCCTCGTCGGCCTCACCAAGGTGGTAGGCCTCGAAACCGCCGGCAGCGGCGTCACTTGCAACGCGGTCTGTCCCGGCTGGGTGCGCACGCCGCTCGTGGAGAAACAGATTAGCGACATCGCGGCGGAGAAAGGCATCAGCCAGAAGCAAGCGGCCGAAGAGCTTCTCTCCGAAAAACAGCCATCGCTGGACTTCGCCTCCCCTAAGCAGATCGGTGGCACCGTCGCCTTCTTGTGCTCGGCCGCGGCCGACCAGATCACGGGGACGACGATCTCCGTCGATGGCGGCTGGACCGCGCAATGAGCGCGTGACGAGCCTCTAACTCACCAAGCGATGACGGCCGCGCTCTCGCTGGCGGCGCGGCCTGCTCAACCAGGACCGGCCAGAGTCAACACCAACCAAGTGCCTCAACCTTGAAACAGGAGACCAACATGAATCTGCACAACACCTCATATCCCGTGTCATCGGGACCTGAAGAGCTCGTTCCGTCGCGCTACGCACTGAAGATCGGCGAGATCGACGTGCTGGTGGTCAGCGACGGCGTGCTGCCGCTGCCGACCAAGATGCTCGCGCACAACGCCGACCCGGCGGTGCGGGCGACCTGGCTGCACGACATGTTCCTGCCGCAGGACGCTTTCGACTGGGCGCTGAACGCCGTCATGGTTCGCAGCGGCGGCAAGACCATCCTCATCGACGCCGGACTGGGTTCGGATCCGAACCTGAACTTGCCGCGCGCCGGGCAGTTGATCAGGCGACTGGCGGCCGCCGGCATCGATCTTTCGGCGGTGACCGATCTGGTGCTGACTCATCTGCACATGGACCACATTGGCGGCCTGCTGGTCGAGGGGGTGAAGCAGCAGCTGCGCAAGGACCTGCGGATCCACGTCGCGGCCGCCGAGGTCAAGTTCTGGGAAAAGCCGGATTTCTCCCGCACTGCCATGCCGGAAGGCTTTCCGGACGCGCTTCGATCGACCGCCAAGCATTTCCTGAAGGAGTACGGCAGTCAGCTGAGGCTGTTCGATGACGAGCACGAGATTGCACCTGGCGTCATCGCCCGTCGCACCGGCGGTCACACCCCCGGACATAGCGTGGTTCGCATGGCGTCCGGCGATGATGCGCTGACATTCGCCGGCGACGCCGTGTTTGCCGTCGGGTTCGAGCAACCCGACTGGTTTAACGGGTTCGAACACGACCCCGAGGAGGCCGCGCGCGTTCGCATCCGTCTGTTGCGACAGCTTGCCGAGACCGGGGAAATGCTGGTGGCCACGCACCTGCCGTTCCCGTCCGTGGGCCGGGTGGCAGCCGACGGCGACGCCTTCCGTTGGGTGCCGGTGTTCTGGGACTACTGACCGCTTGCCGGGTTGGAGCTGAAGCAGGGCGCGGACTCGACAAGTCCGCGCCCTTGAAAATAGGATCAAACATCGACCCTCGCGGTTATCGCCCCGCTGAGACGGCTGGAACCGGTCGGCGGCGCCAGCCAGCATTGCGTCGCGTGCAGCGCAGGCGGCTCCTCGTCTGCGTTCGTGCGCGCGCGAGATCGAGCGAGGCGACATGGCGATCGCGGCATTCAGGATGATCACTCTCGTGGCGGTTGCCGCCATGATCGGCCCATCCGTGCAGGCCCGCGACGACGGTCGCTACGCGAACTCGCCCCTCAAGGGCTGGTTCGAGAGCCTGCGCAGCAAGGGCGGCGGTCCCTGCTGTGCCGATGCCGATGGCACGGCGCTGGACGATGTCGACTGGGACACCAGCAACGGACATTATCGCGTGAGACTCCTGGGCGACTGGATCGAGGTGCCCGACGACGCCGTGATCACCGAGCCAAACCGCGTCGGCCGCACCATGGTCTGGCCGTATTACGTCAACGGCCGCGCCATGATCCGCTGCTTCATGCCCGGCAGCATGATTTGAGGTCTCAACCTTCGTCCCGTCTCGGCGCAGCATGCGATGATGCGCCGTCAAACCGGCCGGCGCGGGCTCACTTGACCTGCTTGGCCGCGTGGATCTCGACGAACTCGGAGTCGGGATGGGCGACGATGGTGGCGAACATGATGCCGCTGATGATGAGCGACCAGGCGGTGTCCCAATAAATCCAAAACACGTGCCAGCCTCCGTTTCGATCTGCTCCGCCGCGGGATCAGGGTAACGGCAAGACGAGGCTGCCGTTCCCGGTGCGAGTGCAGCGCGGGCGAGATGCTATTTTGGTTTGGTCGGCGCGGAGTTGGGATCGGTTTGGCCGGTGTGGCGCTTTGCCACGACGTCCTCATCGCGCTCGCCCTGACGCGGGCGCGGCGGCGACTTGGGCTGGCCGGCCTGACCGCCATGCTTGCCGCCCATGTCGGGCTTACCTTCGAGATCGTTTTCACGGGGCATGCCGGTTCAATGCGCTCGCGCGGCATTGGTTCGGTTCGCCTGTGAACGAGTTCATAGGATCGCCGCGATTTGCAGTGCACGATCGCCAGGCCCGCTCCCCGGGAGCATTCTCTTCATATGACTGACGGATTCGGCCTGATGCGGAAACGACTCGTCGCCTGGACGATCCTGACCTGCGCGCTGCTCGCGGTCACCGTGTGGACCGTGCTCGGGCCGCCCCACACCCGGCCCGGGCTCCATCTGCCCTCGCGCACAGCGGCCATACGGTAGACCTCCACCGATACCATTTCGGCATCGATCGATCCCCATTGGAGTTTGGCGCGGCGGGGCGGCTGCCGCTATCCTCGCCGGCAAAACGACAAATGCCGCACCGGCATCCAGGAGGACCCCATGTTGAGATCGACCCGACGCATCAGATCCGGCGTACCCCGCGCCGCGATCGCCACCACGCTTGCTTTCCTCACTCTCATTTCTGGAGTCCGCGCCGGCATGGCCGAGACGTTCGCCTATGTCGGCAATGCCGACAGTAACGACATCAGCGTGTTCAAGATGGCCGAGAGCGGCGAGATGACGCCCGTGCAGACGGCCGGCTTCACCGGCGTCGAAAAGCCCGGCTCCTCGACGCCGCTCGCGATCACGCCCGACCATCGCGTGCTGATCGCCGGTGTCCGCTCGCAGCCGTTTCTCGCGGTGAGCTTTGCGATCGATCCGAAGACCGGCCAGCTCAGCCATATCGGCAACGGCCCGCTCGCCGACAGCATGGCCTACATCGCCATCGACCGCGGCGGCAAATTCCTGTTCAGCGCCTCCTATGGCGGCAACAAGGTCGCGCTGAATCCGCTGCTCGCCAACGGCGTCGCAGGCGAACCGAAGCAGGTGATCCCGACCGGGCTGAACGCGCACGCCTTCCTGCCCTCGCCCGACAACCGCTTCGCGTTCGCGACCAATCTCGGCTCCGACCAGATCCTGGCCTTCACGTTCGATGCCACGACCGGCACGCTCACGCCGAGCGATCCGCCGGCCCACAAGGTGCCGGAGAAATCGGGACCCCGGCATTTCGTGTTCCACCCCAACGGCAAGTTCGTCTATCTCCTGCACGAGCTAAACGGCGACGTCGCGGCGTTCGCCTATGAGGCCAAGGGCGGCGCATGGGACGAGATCCAGCGCACCAGCGCGCTGCCCGAAGGATTTACCGGAAAGCCCTGGGCAGCCGACATCCAAATCACCCCCGACGGCCGTTTCCTCTACGCCTCCGAGCGCACCACCAGCACGCTCACCGCCTACAAGGTCGATGCAACCACCGGCAAGCTGACCACCATCGGCAGCGTGCCGACCGAGAAGCAGCCACGCGGCTTCCATATCGATCCCGGCGGGCGCTACCTTGCCGCCGTGGGCGAGCTCTCCGACAGCATGACGGTCTATGCCATCGACCAGAGCAGCGGGGTGCTGACCAAGCTGAAATCCTACGCCACCGGCAAGAAGCCGAACTGGGTGGAGTTTTTGAGCCTGCCGTGAGCGGGCGCTGGTACCTCCTCGTCGTCATGGCCGGGCTTGTCCCGGCCATCCACGCCTAGCTACGCGGCACAAAGAACGTGGATGCCCGGACAAGCCCGGGCATGACGCGTTTGTTGGGCGGCCGACGAACCTCTTTGCTTGTGCGGCGACTAATTCAACGGGCGGCATCGCGCCGCCCGTGCTGCTGCGGCATTCTGATCCGGCCGGCCCTGACGTGCCCTTGGCTCGCAGCGATCGCTTCTGCTAACGATGAGGCCGTCAAGGCCCCAACCGGAATGACCCATGCGATCATTGCCTGCGCGTTCTGTTTCCAGACATCTCGTTGCGCTCGCCGGACTGCTGTTGCTGTCGGCCCAGCCCGCTGCCGCCGCCGATGACGACGCGCCCAAGGGGCCGGCGGTCACGGTGCTGAAGGTCGCAAAATCCTGTTTCTCCGACATCGTCGAGGGCACCGGCACCATCATCGCGCGCGAGGCAAGCTCGGTGCGGCCGGAGCGGCCCGGCCTGAAGGTGACAGAGGTGCTGGCGGAAGCCGGCGACACCACCACCGCAGGCCAGGTGCTGGCGCGGCTGGCACTGCCCGAGGGCGGCACGCTTCAGGTCACCGCCCCCGTGGCAGGCGTGATCGCGACGTCGACCGCGCAGATCGGCAACCTCGCCTCCGCCAAGGGCGAGGCGCTGTTCACGATCGTGGCGCGCAGCGAGTACGATCTCGTCGCCCTCGTCGCGACCAGCGATATGCGCAAGCTCGCGGTCAACCAGGTGGCGACCGTGCGCATCGCCGGCGCCGGCGATATCGACGGCAAGGTGCGCCGCATCGGCCCGACGGTCGAGCCGAACATCCAGCAGGGCATGGTCTATATCGGCATCTCCTCGCAGAAGCGGCTGTTGCTGAATGCGAGCGGGCGCGCACTGATCAAGTCGGGCCAGAGCTGCAACGTCGCGGTGCCGCTGACCTCGGTGCAGTATTCCTCCGCCGGCACCGTCGTGCAGGTGATCCGCCGCAACCGCGTCGAGACCAAGCGCGTCGAGGTCGGACTGATGTCGGGCGGCAATATCGAGATTCGCGACGGCCTCAACGAGGGCGATATCGTCGTCGCCCGCGCCGGCGCGCTGCTGCGCGAAGGAGATCCGGTGCGCACGGTGATGGCCACGGAAGCGGCGAAGTAGGATTGCTCGTGTCCCGGACGCGCTGCAGCGTGTGACGCTGCCGCGCAGAGCCGGACCCATCTCTCGTCCAAGCGATAAGCTTAAAAACTAGGCCCCGGCTCTGCGTCGCATCATTGCATGATGCGCCGCGTCCGGGGCACGAGACTTCGCAGAACCTAAGAAAAACTAGCCGCCGGCTTCGCCGAAATGGACGTCCTCGAGCAGCGAGGAGGAGACGGTCGGGACCTGGTCGCCTTCGCTGGCGCGGGAGATGGCAAGGCGGGTCTTGTTGAAGACGCTCTCGGCGCTGCCCTGCGTATTGAGGTTGTTGAGGAACTCGCTGACCAGCACGCTGTGCTCGCCCTTGCCGTCGTCGACGACCTTGCCCGGCGAAGCCGAGGAGAGGATCAGCGCATTGTCCGTCGCGCTGATCGGCGCGAGGCCGTGGCTGTAGGAGCGGAAGCGGCGCTCATAGGGATTGCGGCGGGAGGCGTCGACCACGACGAGCTTGGCCTTGGCGCCCTGCTCCTTCATCATGTCGAGCACGCCCTCGATGGAGACGCCGTGACGGCGGACGTCGCTTTCCTTCCAGATCACGGCATCGACCGGCAGCATGTAGCTCTCGCGGCCGGCCTGCACGCCGTAGCCGCCGAAGAACAGCATGACGACGGTGTCGGGCTTGATCCGGGACTTCAGGCGATTGACGGCGCGGACCATGTCGTCCTTGGTCGCGTCTTCCACCATGTCGACGTCAAAACCGTTCTTGCGCAGCGACGAGGACAGCGCGCGGGCGTCGTTGATCGACTGCGTCAGCGGCGCGCTGGCGTCGGGGTAATGTCCATTGCCGATGACGAGGGCGAGACGCGAGGCTTGGCCGATCGAGCCGGTGACCTGGTCGGTCGAGACGGCCTTGGCGGCATCGAGCGCCCGCATGTTGAGGGCAGCATGGGCGCCGATCACGAGCGAGACCGTGCCGATGAGGGCTGCGGCCACCGCGATCGTGCGTCGGGAAATGTCGAGCTGCGTTACATTCATCTCGCGTCATTCCTGTCAGTGCCAAAGACCAGCCAAACACGCGCACACTGTTTGAGTAGCGCGATAGCGTCTTTGGGTTTGAGGGATTGGCCGGGGGTGTGCCCCCGAATTGCGCGCAATTTGCGGCGCCGCACCAAACAAAGCCTTAACCGGATATCGCCTCCCCCGCAATAGATCGCCGAAAATTTGAGCTAAGTCTCTGGAAACATGAGCTAATTTTTACTGCCCAATGTGTGATTTTTTTGCGTCCCCGTAGCCTTCCGGAGCCTGATTATGCAGGCTTCGTGCCGGCTTTTTCTGTGACCCTCATCACATTTGTATTTCCTGCGAATCCGGGTAGCTTTTCAACGACTTGCAGGGGGTGGCGCGCGGCTGGGAGCGCGCCGGCCGGCCCCCCGGCCAATTCCCGCGACCAGGTTATTTCATGAGCTTTCAATATTTTGCCGGCGCCGCCTGCCGGGCGCTGACGGCGCGGAAGGACGGCCCCTCGCTTTACGACGTCTGCGATCCCGTACTGTCTGTTGCGGCCAGCGGCGATCCGCATCTGCCTAAGTTCTACAAGACCGCGCTCGGCAATCCCGCATTGCGGGTGCTGCTCCGCCGGGCCGGGCTGCCCGAGCTGCGCGACGAAGGCAAACTGGCCCGGCTGCGCCAGGCCCTAGTGCGCGCCCGCGACGAGGCCGAGCCCAATTGGGCGGCGGTCGGCCAGCCCGTCGCCGATCTCGTCGACAGCATCGCGCTGGATCATCCCAAGCCGCCGCCGGCCATGTTCACCGGCGCCATGCCGCAACAATCGCAGATCGACGGCGTGATCCGCGACTGCGCGCAGCATCTGCTGGGCTCGTACCGCAAAAATGGCTTTCTGCCGACCTACGCCGCGTTCAACCTGATCGGCGATCCCGATTTCCGCGGCCGAGAGCTGACCATGGCGCTCACGGGTCTCAACGCGCGCGGCTACAAGAACTCCTCGCTGCTGTTCAACCTCGCCCGTGTCTTCATCGCGCGATCTCCGGCGCGCGCAGTCGTCAATCCGCCCTGGCGAGGGGTTGCCGAACCGATGTGGGAGCCGGTGCAGATCCGCCACCGCTCGGCCTATTACGACGCGTTCTTCATCGAGGCGCTGTTGAGCTACGTTGAGACCGGTCTCGCCTCGCTCTCCGACAAGATGGCGGCGGAGCGCGCGGTTGCCGATATGGTCGATTTCTGCGTCAACATCAGCCGCGAAGAGGTCGAGGGCATCGACGGGGCGCGGTTCAACGTCATCACCGCGCTCGCGCCGGCACCGCATCCGCGCTTCTCACGCTACTTCGCCCAGATCAAGCAGGACCTCGGCTTCGGCGTCTACGTGCCGGATTGCGACACCACGGCGTGCTCGATCTCCGCGGCGACGCAGGCCGGCTGCACCGATCCGATCCTCGACCAGCCGCTGCTGGATTTCTATGCCGGCTATCAGGTGCGCGCCGGCGTCAACGAGCCGCGCGTGACCGTGCCGATCAACGACAATATCGATTACGAGGGCGGGGTTGCGACCTGGATCGACAATCTCAAGGGCGAGCGGCCCTATGGCAATGATCTCGATCCGACGCTCAATCTCGACATTCTCGAGGTCAGCTTTCGCAACCTCGCGCGCTGGAAAGTATTGGAGACGCCGGCGCGGCTCGCCACCGTGCATCGCATCCTCGGCTTCCAGAAGCGGCTGGCGGCGAGCGGCGCCTTCGCCAATCCGCGCTCGCATATCTACTATTTGCCTGAGCTTTACAGCGCCTATTTCGGTCGCTGCTATGCTGCCTTCCTGGCGCTGCCGCTGGCGGCGCAGGCGATCATCGATCCCGACGGCGATTTCGATTTCATCCGCCACCGCGTGCTCTCCTACGTCAAGGGCGAGTTGATGGCCGCCGAAATGAACGTGTTCGACGCAGCGCTCGCCCTGATCGCGCTCGGCCATCTCGGCGCCGACCCGCGCGCCTTTGCGCCGGCGCTGAACGTGATCGTCGCGAGCGTCGGCGAAGGCGGCCGCCGCGGCCCGTTCCGCGCCTATGAGTGGAACAAGATGAAGACGCCGACGCGGATCCTGGTGGGCGGTCCGGAGGTCACGTCGGCGTTCGTGCTGATGGCGCTGGCGGTGGCCGAGCGGGCGATGGCGCGGGGATGAGGTCGCGCAGGGTGGGTTAGCGAAGCGTAACCCACCACTTCTGCCGCCGTGGAGACGAAAGAGGTGGGTTACGCCTTCGGCTAACCCACCCCTACTAAACTTCGCCCGATGACAGGAAGTTGAAAGCCCAATTGCCAGGCATATGCTGGCCGAGCGGACAAAAGCCGACCACAATTGCGAGGTCTATCGCAGTTTTCATCACACGCGGGCCGGCATGTTGCGAAAACCCCTGATTGCGCTGTCATTGCTTGGCTTCTCCTTGTCCGGCTTGCCATCGCCGGCGCGGGCCGCCGACATCACCGGCACAGCGAAGGTCCGCGCCGGCGACGCGGTGGTGATCGGCAACACGCGGATCAGGCTCGGCGGCATCGACGCCCCCGCGGTCGACCAGCTCTGCCTCAACAACAAGGGCGAGCGCTGGACCTGCGGCATCGCGGCCCGCGACGAGCTCGCCAAATACGCCGACGGCAAGACCTGGGTCTGCCATGCGCGGTCGATCGACCGGCGCGGCCGCACCGTGGCGCGCTGCGACGTCGGCGGCGAGGATATCCAGAAATGGCTGGTGCGCGCAGGCTGGGCGCTGGCCTACACCCGCGTCTCGCGCGACTACGAAGCCGATGATGCCGCCGCGCGGGAGGCAAAAGCCGGCATGTGGCAAGGCGCCTTCATCGCGCCTTGGGACTGGCGCGAGCGCAACAAGAAGACCACCATCCTCGGCGCCACCAAGCCGCCCGATGGCGCACATGCGATCCTGCTCGCTTCGGCTTCGGGCCCGGTCGCGCCCTCGCCGGACTGCACCATCAAGGGCAACGTCAACAGCGCCGGCGAGTGCATCTATCACCGGCCGACCAGCCGCTGGTATGCGCAGATCAAGATGAAGATCAGCAAGGGCACGCGCTGGTTCTGCTCGGTGGAGGAAGCCGAGGATGCGGGCTGCCGCGAGACTAAGAGATAACCCACGTCAGACCTGCGTTTTCCGGCCTTTTCTTGCACCGCGGCGCCGCGTAAAAGTGTGAATCAGCGACCCACCATCCTATTCTCAGGCAACAAGGACCAACAGCAATGACCGTTCGCGCGGGCCGGGAATTTCTGGCCATCCCCGGGCCCACCAATATGCCCGACGAGGTGCTGCGGGCGATGCATCGTCCGGCGATCGACATCTACTCCAAACAGATGACCGATCTGACCGAGAGCCTGCTCAGTGACATCTCGAAACTGTTTGCCACCAAGGGCAAGTCCTACATCTACATCGCCAACGGTCACGGCGCCTGGGAAGCAGCATTGAGCAACGTGCTGTCGCGCGGCGACAAGGTGCTGGTGCTCGAAAGCGGACGGTTCGCGATCGGCTGGGGCCATGCCGCGGCGCTGATGGGTGCCGAGGTCGAGGTGCTCAAGGGCGACTGGCGCCGCGCGGTGCGGCCGCACGAGGTCGAGGAGCGCCTGCGCCGCGACAAGGAGCACACCATCAAGGCCGTCGTCGTCGTCCAGGTCGACACCGCCTCAGGCGTGCAGAACGACATCGAGGCGATCGGCAAGGCGATCAAGGCCAGCGGCCATCCGGCGCTGTACATGGTCGACACTGTGGCCTCGCTCGGCTGCATGCCGTTCGAGATGGACAAATGGGGCATCGACGTCGCGATGTCGGGCTCGCAAAAGGGCCTGATGACGCCGCCCGGCCTCGGCTTCGTCGCGGCCAACGCGCGCGCGCGCGAGGTGCAGAAGACCGCCAACATGAGCACGCCCTATTGGAGCTGGAGCGAGCGCGAGGGCAGCGAGCACTATCGCAAATATGCCGGCACCGCGCCGGTGCATCTGCTGTTCGCGCTGCGCCAGGCCATTGACCTGCTGCACGAGGAAGGACTGGAGAACGCCTTCCGACGTCACAGCCTGCTCGGCGAGGCCGCACGCCGCGCGGTCGGCGCGTGGTCGGAAGGCCAGGTGCTCGGCTTCAACGTCGCCGAAGCCAGCGAACGCTCCAACACCGTGACCACGGTGACCATGAGCAACGGCCACGATCCGGCAATCCTGCAACGCTATTGCAAGGAGAAGTGCGGCGTCGTGCTCGGCACCGGCATCGGCGATCTCTCGGGACAAGCCTTCCGCATCGCCCATATGGGCCACGTCAACGCCCCGATGCTGCTCGGCACGTTGGGCGTGATCGAGATCGGGCTGAACGCGCTGAAGATCCCGCACGGCAAAGGCGGGCTCGAAGCGGCGGTTGCCTATCTCGGCGAAGAGGTGGCGGTGTAAGCCTCTTTTTTCCTTCTCCCCTTGTGGGAGAAGGTGGCGCGAAGCGCCGGATGAGGGGTTGTCTCCGCAATCGCAACTGCCGGACTCGCGGATAGATACCCCTCACCCGTCTCGCCGCTAACGCGGCGAGCCACCCTCTCCCACAAGGGGAGAGGGGAAGTCAGCGCGGGAACCGATACGCCGCGACCTGCGCCTTCAACGCGTCCAGCGAGGCAAGTGGCGCCGTCGGATCGACCCGATACTCCCCACGCGCCAGCCACGACAGCACCTTCGCATCGATCACCGGCGAATGGTGGATGACGTCGCCGTAATTGTCGAGGTCGTGCGTCACGTCCTTGATCGCCCGGAAATCGTACAGATGCACATTGGGAAGCTGCGTCAGGCGCTGCGCAATGACGGCCGTGAGGTCCGTGACGATTTTCAGCGTCGCAGGCGAAGCGTCGCGCATCGCGACGAATTGCAGGATCGAATAGGGCGGGAAGTAGATGTCGAAGGTCACGTCCGGATGGCGCGCGATCAGGCCGACGGCGTCACGCTCGAAATGCCGGACCATCGCGTCGTAACGATAGCCTTCGCCGAGAAAACGGCTGCGCACGGGATCGGTGATATAGGCGAAAGCCGCGAGCGTCCTTTTCGCATTATAGGCGCGCGCGACGTCGATATCGCGCGGCAACGCATAAATGTCGTCGACGTCTTCAAGCGCAAACTTGACGGGCAGAAAAGGCGCCGCCCGGGTCAGCGGCTCCCGCAGCGGCGGAACCGACCGCAGCAATGCGAACAGGGATTCCTTCGCCATCGCCGCACTGAACAGATAGGACGCGATCCCCTTTGCCGTCCCGCGATAGAGATCGGCAGCGAGATAAGGATCGGTCTCGATGTCGGCAGCATCGACAAAGATAAAGTCGTCCATCGCCCAGATCACGCGCTTCGCGCCGCGGTCGATGGCCTGCTCGAGCACAAAGCCCTGCTGACACGAATTGGAGCCGGTCATCGCCAGCTTGAGCGAGTGCACGCCGAGGGCATGGTCGATGTCGCTCTGGCGGAAATGGATCGCGAGCGAGGTACCCATGAACGCGGTATCGAACGACTGGCTGCGGATCAGCCCGGCATTCTGCACGCGCGTGTCATCGGAATAGAACGGCGCGACGAGACGCGAAGGCCGAAACAGTTGCAGGGGATCGATGACATAGGTGAGCGCAGCCGCGCCCAGCACGCACGCGATGCTCGCGAGGAGAAGACGCCCTGGATTTGTGAACGCGCCGCGCATCAGAACCGGAAATAGATGAATTCGCTGTGGCTCTGGATACCCAAAATCCCGAACGCAAGCACCAGCGACGCACCATAGAGGACCAGCGGCCGCATCCGTCCGGACATCAGGCCGTCGCCGACCCTGCGATTGGCGTGGTCGTACCCCATGAGTCCTTGCGTGTTCGGCGCCAGCCACACCAGCGCGGCATAGATCGTGACCATCACCGACGCCGCAATCTCCTCGCGGCCGAACACGATGTTGGAGGGATCGGCCATCGCATTCACAATCCGCATTGCCCAATCGACCCGTTCGGCACGGAAGAAGACCCAGGCGACAACGACGGCGAGGAATGTCAGCACGGCTCCGGCGACACGCGTCGGGTGCGCGAGCCACTTCGGAACATTCGGCACCAGCGCGTTGAAAGCGTGATTGATACAGAGATAGGCGCCATGCAGGGCGCCCCAAATGACAAAAGTCCAGGCCGCGCCATGCCAGAGCCCGCCGAGCAGCATCGTGAGCAGCAAGTTGATGTAGCGCAGCACGCGCCCGCGCCTGTTGCCCCCGAGCGGGATGTAGAGATAGTCGCGCAGGAAGTGCGACAGCGTCATGTGCCAGCGGCGCCAGAACTCGACGATGCTGGTGGCCTTGTAGGGCGAGTTGAAATTGACCGGCAGGAAGATGCCGAACATCAGCGATATCCCGATCGCCATGTCGGAATAGCCGGAAAAGTCGAAATAGAGCTGGAACGTGTAGGCGAGTGCACCGAGCCAGGCCTGATGAAAACTCGGCGCGCGCGCATCGAAGGCGAGCGCGACCAGCGGCTGGATGCCGTCGGCAAGGCAGGTCTTCTTGAACAGGCCGATTGCGAAGATGATGAGGCCGCACAGGATCAGATGCGCATGCGGATGCTTGGTTTCCTCCCGCTCGAATTGCGGGATCATGTCCTTGTGGTGAAGGATTGGCCCCGCGATCAGATGCGGAAAGTAGGTCACGAACAGCGCATAGTGTGGCAGCGCGTAGGCCGCGACCTGCCCGCGCCAGGCGTCAACCAGGAACGCGATCTGGGTGAACGTGTAGAAGGAGATGCCGACCGGCAGCAGGATGTGGACCGCAAAGTGCGTGCCGGCCAGCGCGTTGACGTTCTCGGTGACGAAGCCGGCATATTTGAAGATGCCAAGTACGAGAAGATCGCCGGCGACGCCGAGGGCCAGTGCCACCTTTCGTTGCGACGAAGTAAGCTTGGCCACGATGAGGAGGTGGCCTATGCCGTAGTTGAAGGCGATCGATAGCAGCAACAGGGCCACGAACTGCCAGTTGCCAATGGCATAGAAGGTGAGCGAGGCCGCCGCCAGCCAGATCACCGGGGCCAGATTGCTGCGCCGCCCGAGCCAGAAATAGCCAGCCAGCGCGGCCGGCAGGAACAGCAGGATGAACGGGTAGGAATTGAACAACATCAGGCTGGACCGGCGGCAGGACTAAAGACCCGGCCCCTAAAGCATACAAGCGGCCCGTCAACAACCCGGCGACGACGCCCGCAGCGACGCTGGCAATTCACGGAAGCGGGACGATATAAGGTGAAACACGCATCTGAATGAGGATCGAGTGACACAAGCCAAAACACCTTCCCTGCCCCCCCTCGCGCCGCGCCGGCCGCATTCCTTCACGCGACACGGGATCACCGTGACGGATGAATATGCCTGGTTGAAGGACGAGAAATGGCAGGAGGTGCTGCGCGACCCCGCGGTGCTCGATCCCGACATCCGCAAATATCTCGACGCAGAAAATGGCTACACCGAGAGCCTGCTCGGCCATACCGCGGCGCTCCAGAAAACGCTGGTGCGCGAGATGCGGGGGCGGATCAAGGAGGACGATTCCAGCGTGCCGTCGCCGGATGGTCCTTTCGCCTATTTCCGCAAATTCCGCGAGGGCGGTCAGCACGAGCTGTTCGGCCGTATGCCGCGCGACGGCGGCGAGGGCCACATCGTGCTCGACGGCGATGCGCTCGCCAAGGACCATGAATACTTCAAGTTCGGCGGCAGCCGGCACTCGAACGACCACAGGCTGCAGGCCTGGAGCGCCGACACCAAGGGCTCGGAGTATTTCTCCATCCGCGTGCGCGACTGGGCGACCGGCAAGGACCTCGACGACGTCGTCGAGGAGACCGACGGCGGCGTGGTCTGGAGCAAGGATGCGACGTCGTTCTTCTACGTGAAGCTCGACGACAACCACCGCCCGATGCAGGTGTGGCGGCATAAGCTCGGCACTGGGCAAGCCGACGACACGCTGGTCTACGAGGAGCAGGATTCCGGCTGGTTCACCCATCTGCAAGAGAGCACCAGTGGCCGCTTCTGCGTGATCGCGGGCGGCGACCACGAGACCTCCGAGCAGCGGCTGATCGACCTCGCCCACCCCGACGCACCGCCGCGCCTGGTCGCGGCACGCAAGGAAGGCGTGCAATATTCGCTGGCCGACCGTGGCGACGAACTCTTCATCCTAACCAACGCCGACCATGCCATCGACTTCAAGATCGTCACCGCGCCGCTCGCCTCACCCGAGCGCAAGAACTGGCGCGATCTGATCCCGTATCGCCCGGGCATCTACATCATCGACCTCGATCTCTATGCCGGCCACATGGTGCGGCTGGAGCGCGCCAACGCGCTGCCGTCCATCGTGATCCGCGACCTCGCCTCGAACGAGGAGCACGCGATCGCGTTCGACGAAGCGGCCTATTCGCTGGATACGATGGGCTCCTACGAATTCGAGACGACCAATTTGCGCTTCGCCTATTCGTCGATGACGACGCCGTCGGAAGTCTACGATTACGACATGGTCAAGCGCACGCGCACCCTTCGCAAGCGGCAGGAGATCCCGTCCGGCCACAATGCGAGCGACTACGTCACCACCCGCATCATGGCGAAAGCGCATGACGGCGCCGAGGTGCCGGTCTCGATCCTCCATCGCCGCGGACTCACGCTCGACGGCGCGGCGCCGCTGCTGCTCTACGGCTACGGCTCCTACGGCATGGCGATGCCGGCTTCGTTCAGCGCCAACCGCCTGTCGCTGGTCGACCGTGGCTTCGTCTATGCCATCGCCCATATCCGCGGCGGCGCCGACAAGGGCTGGGGCTGGTACCTCGACGGCAAGCGCGAGAAGAAGACCAATTCGTTCGACGATTTTGCCGCCAGCGCACGCGCGCTGATCGATGCGAAGTACACCAGTGCAAAGCGCATTGTCGGCCACGGCGGTTCGGCCGGCGGCATGCTGATGGGCGCGGTGGCGAACCGCGCCGGCGAATTGTTCGCCGGCGTCGTCGCCGAAGTGCCGTTCGTCGACGTGCTCAACACGATGCTCGACGACACGCTGCCGCTGACGCCGCCGGAATGGCCGGAATGGGGCAACCCGATCGAGAGCGAGAAGGATTTCCGCACCATCCTGTCCTATTCGCCCTACGACAATGTCGCGGCGAAAGACTATCCCGCGATCCTGGCGATGGGCGGGTTGACCGATCCGCGCGTCACCTATTGGGAGCCCGCCAAATGGATCGCGCGCCTGCGCGCGACCATGAGCGGCGGCGGCCCGGTCCTGCTCCGCACCAACATGGGCGCCGGCCACGGCGGCGCATCGGGACGCTTCAACCGGCTCGATGAAGTCGCGATCGTCTATGCGTTCGCGCTGTGGGCGGCGGGGATGGCGGAGGCGTGACTTCGTAGCCCGGATGGAGCGCAGCGAAATCCGGGATTAGTGCAGACGACGTCACAGCCCCGGATTGCGCTGCGCTCCATCCGGGCTACGGCCTCGAGAGAGGCGAAGCCTCACACGGCCCCATGCGCCTCCACATACAGCGCATACACCGAGTGGCTGCTTGCCATATACAGGCGATTGTTCTTCGGCCCGCCGAAGCAGAGATTGGCGCAGCGTTCGGGCAGCTTGATGAAGGCGAGCGGCTTGCCCTCTGCGTTGAACACCATCACGCCGTCGAGATCCTCCGACTTGGCCTTGAGCTGATAAACCTTGCGGCCGGCGATGTCGGTCGGCTCGGATTGCAGCGCACCGTTGGAGCCCCAGCCGCACCAGAGATTGCCGTCGCGGTCGACGCGAAAACCGTCGAGCGAGGCCTGGTCAGCCGCGTCGATCAGCTTGGTCTTGCCGCTGAGCGAACCGTCGTCACCGACACTATAGCTCCAGATGCTGCGGTTGGGCGTACCTTTCCACTCGACCACGTAGAGCTTCTTCTCGTCAGGCGAAAAGGCGAGGCCGTTCGGATTGACGAGGTCGGTCAGCATAGCGCTGAGCTTGCCGTCCTTAGCGATGCGGTAGACGTTGGTGGTGGCTTGCTCGGCCTTTTCCTTCTTGCCCTCCCACTCGCCGTTGATGCCGAACAGCGGGTCGGTGAACCAGATGCTGTCGTCGGACTTCACCACGATGTCGTTCGGCGCGTTCAGCCGCTTGCCCTCGAACTTCTCGGCCAGCACGGTGATCTTGCCGTCCTTCTCGGTGCGGGTGATGCGGCGGGTCACCGAGTGCTCGCAGCTGACGAGGCGACCCTGGCGGTCGCGCGCGTTGCCGTTGGCGTAGTTCGCGTTGGCGCGGAACACGCTGGTCTGCCCGGTCTTCTCGTCGAACTTCATGATCCGGTTGTTGGGAATGTCCGAGAACAGCAGATAGCCGCCTTCGGGAAAATAGGCGGGGCCTTCCGCCCAGCGCATGCCGGTTGCGACCTGCTCGAGCGTCGAGGAATAGAGCCGGTACTTTCCAAAACTGGGATCGAGGATTTGAACGGCGGGATCGGGGTAGCGCTGGTTCGGCGCGAACGGAAACGACTGGGCACCGGCGGCGTGGGCGAGGAGCGCGGAGGTGGCCGCAGCGCCGGCGCCGGCCAAGAGGTTGCGTCGCGTGAAATTCATGGAGTCCTCCCTGGGTGATTTAAGGCCGGCGCTTGCTGCGGCCGGCCTGTTTCTTGATATGCTTGGTGTCGGCGCGCGGCCTTTACCTTCCGTTCGCCTTCCGCCATGCGGCGAAGTCGGTCAGCGTCTGTGGGTCCGTTGCCGGATAGAGACCGAAAATGCCGCGGCCCTTGTTGACTTCCTCGGTGACGAAGTCCTCGAACGCGGTCATCTCGAAGGTCTCGTTGGCGATCTCCTCAGCGAGATGCGCAGGGATCACGATCACGCCGTCCCTGTCGCCGAGAATGACGTCGCCGGGAAACACCGGCGCATCCCCGCAGCCGATCGGCACGTTGATCTCGATGGCGTGATGCAGCGTCAGATTGGTCGGCGCGCTTGGGCGGTGGTGGTAGGCGGGGATACCGAGCTTGGCGATCTCGGCCGAGTCGCGAAAACCGCCATCGGTGACGACCCCGGCGACGCCGCGCTTCATCAAGCGCGTGACCAGGATTGCACCGGCGGACGCGGCGCGCGCGTCCTTGCGGCTGTCCATCACCAGCACGTGGCCCGCCGGGCAATCCTCGACTGCCTTGCGCTGCGGATGGGAGCGGTCCTTGAAAACCTCGATGGTGTTGAGATCCTCGCGCGCCGGCATATAACGCAGCGTGAAGGCTTCACCGACCATGGTCGGCTGGTCGGCACTGAGCGGGTGCACATCCTGGATCATCTGGATGCGCAGGCCCCGCTTGAACAACGCGGTTGCGACGGTGGCGGTGGAGACGGATTTGAGCTTGTTGCGGGTGGCCTCGGCAAGTTTGGTCATGTCACGCTCTCTAGTAAATCGAGGGCTCGCCGATCGGCGCGCCGAAATCGGTCTCGAGGAAGTCGAAGTCGCAGCCGTCATTGGCCTGCTTGATGTGCTTGGTGAACATCCAGCCATAGCCGCGCTCGAAGCGGCGCTCGGGCTGCTTCCAGGCGGCGCGACGCTTGTCGAGCTCGGCTTCCGACACGTCGAGATTGATGGTGCGGGTGGCGACGTCGAGCGTGATGCGGTCGCCGTTCCGCACCAGCGCGAGCGGTCCGCCGACATAGGATTCGGGGGCGACGTGCAGAATGCAGGCGCCGTAGCTGGTGCCGCTCATGCGCGCATCCGAGATTCGCACCATGTCGCGCACGCCCTGCTTCACGAGTTTTGTCGGGATCGGCAGCATGCCCCATTCCGGCATGCCCGGCCCGCCCTGCGGCCCGGCGTTGCGAAGGATGAGGATGTGGTCTTCGGTGACGTCGAGATCGGGATCGTCGACCGCCTTCTTCATCGAAGGGTAGTCGTCGAACACCAGCGCCGGCCCGGTGTGCTTGAGGAAGCGCGGCGCGCAGGCCGACGGCTTGATGACGCAGCCGTCGGGTGCGAGATTGCCCTTGAGCACCGCGAGGGCGCCTTCCTTGTAGATGGGATTGTCGATCGAGCGGATCACATCGTCATTGTGGACCTCGGCATGCGCGATATTCTCGCCCAGCGTCAGGCCGGTGACGGTGATGCAGTCGAGATGCAGATGCGGCTTGATCTGCCCCATCAGCGCCGGCAGGCCGCCGGCATAGAAGAAGTCCTCCATCAGATAGGCATCGCCGCTCGGCCGCACATTGGCGATGACGGGCACCTTGCGGCTCGCAATCTCGAAATCGTCGAGGCCGATGTCGAGACCGGCGCGGCGGGCCTGCGCGATCAGATGGATGATGGCGTTGGTCGAACAGCCCATCGCCATCGCCACTGCAATCGCGTTCTCGAACGCCTTGCGGGTCTGGATTGTCTTCGGCGTCAGATCTTCCCAGACCATCTCGACGATACGGCGCCCGCATTCCGAGGCCATGCGGATATGGTTGGCATCAGCGGCGGGAATCGAGGACGCGCCCGGCAGCGTCATGCCGATCGCCTCTGCAATCGCGGTCATGGTGGAAGCCGTGCCCATGGTCATGCAGGTGCCGTAGCTGCGCGCAATGCCGGCCTCGATGTCGAGCCAGTCCTTGTCGGAGATTTTTCCGGCGCGCCGCTCGTCCCAGTATTTCCAGCCGTCCGAGCCCGAGCCGAGCGTCTTGCCCTTCCAATTGCCGCGCAGCATCGGACCTGCCGGCAGATAGATCGCCGGGATGTTCATCGAGGTCGCACCCAGCAGCAGCGCCGGCGTGGTCTTGTCGCAGCCGCCCATCAGCACCACGCCGTCGACGGGATGGCTGCGCAACAGCTCCTCGGCGTCCATCGCCAGCAGATTGCGATAGAGCATGGTGGTCGGCTTGAGCAGCGATTCCGACAGCGACAGTGCCGGCAGCTCCAGCGGCAGGCCGCCGGCCATCAGGATGCCGCGCTTGACGTCGTCAACGCGCGACTTGAAGTGCATGTGGCAGGGCTGCGCGTCCGACCAGGTGTTGAGGATCGCGATGATCGGGCGGTCCTTCCACTCCTCCGGCGCGTAGCCCATCTGCATGGTGCGGGAGCGATGGCCGAACGAGCGGAGATCGTCGGGTGCGAACCAGCGCGCGCTGCGGAGCTGGTCGGGCGTTAGTTTCTTCTTGGTCATGATTGGGTGCCCCATTTCTGCACGGTGTTCCGCTCGATGGCGCGGAAGATCAGGTTTTCGACAAAAAGCCCGATGATGATCACCGTCAAGAGGCCGGCGAAGACCGCAGGTATGTCGAGCAGGTTGCGGTTTTCGAAGATGAACCAGCCGAGCCCGCCCTGCCCCGACGACACGCCGAACACCAGCTCGGCCGCGATCAGCGTGCGCCAGGCAAAGGCCCAGCCGATCTTGAGGCCGGTCAGGATCGAGCCGAACGCGGCGGGGATGAGGATTTTCGCCACGTACGGCAATCCCCGAAGGCCGTAATTGCGGCCGACCATGCGCAGCGTGTTGGACACGCTCTTGAAGCCCGAATGGGTGTTGAGCGCGACCGGCCACAGCACCGAATGGATCAGCACAAACACCAGACTGCCGTTGCCGAGACCGAACCAGATCAAAGCGAGCGGCAACAGCGCGATCGCCGGCAGCGGATTGAACATCGCCGTGACCGTCTCAAGGAAATCGGTGCCGATGCGGGTGGAGATCGCGAGCACGGTGAAGATCGCGGCGAGCGCGATGCCGGCTGAATAGCCCATGAACAGCACTTTTAGCGAAGCCCAGGCCCGCATGGGAATCGTGCCGTCCTTGACGCGATCGTAGAGCGTGAGGATCGTGTCGTGCAGCGTCGGAAACAGCAGGGGATTGTCGAGGGCGAGGCCGTAGGCCTCCCAGACCGCCGCGAGGAACAGGATGATGACGGTCTTGCGGACAAAGCCGTCGTTCCACAACAGCTCGGGCACGCTCAGCTTGCGCTCGACCTCGGCTGCGCTGCCGACGACCGGCGCGTCACGCAGCATTATTCTCGCTTCGCCCATGAGAGGCTCCCTCAATGCGCCGTTGCTTCGGAGGCGAACAGGAGATCGTGAATCTCCTTCTCCAGCCGGCCGGCACTGCCATCGTCATTGGAGACCTTGTCGACGTCGACCACCTCGGCCTTGACGCGGCCGGGATGCGGCGACAACAGCAGGATGCGGTTGCCGATGCGGATCGCTTCCGCGATCGAGTGGGTCACGAACAGCACGGTGAATTTGGTCTCGCTCCAGAGCTGGAGCAGCTCGTCCTGGCAGGTTCGCCGCGTCAGCGCGTCGAGCGCGGCGAACGGCTCGTCCATCAGTAGGATGTCGGGCTCCATTGCCATGCCGCGCGCGATCGCGACGCGCTGCTTCATGCCGCCGGAGAGCGTGTGCGGATAAGCGTCGACCACGCGGGTGAGGCCCACTTTCTCGATATAGGCCCGCGCCCGCGCATCGGCATCCTTGCGCGACAATTTTCGCGCGGTCAGCAGCGGAAACATCACGTTGGCCAGCACGCTTTTCCAAGGCAGCAGCTGGTCGAACTCTTGGAAGATCATCATGCGATCGGCGCCGGGACCGCGAATCTCGCGGTCGTTGATGGTCATGCGGCCTTCGCTCGGCGCCATGTAGCCGCCGACGGCCTTGAGCAGGGTCGACTTGCCGCAGCCGGACGGCCCGAGCAGCACGAAGCGGTCGGACCTGTCGACTGTGAAGCTGACCCGTTCGGTCGCCGTGACGACGGCGCTGGAGGTCTTGTAGCGCAGCGTCACGGAGCTGACGTCGAGCAGCGCCATCAGTTGCCCTTCAGATCGTGGGCGACGGGCAGATAATAATCAGTCCAGGCCTTGGGCTGAGTCTTCAGCGTGCCGGTCTTGAACAGATGGGCGGCGAATTTCATCGTGCCCTGCGGTTCGAGATTCCACTCCATCATGCCGGGCTCCTGGAGGAGATCGAGCAGCTCTTCCACCGAGGTCTTGTCGCCGGTGATCTCCTTGTAGATCTCGACCGCCTGTCTGGTGTCGCTGCGGATCAGATCCTGAGCTTCCTTGGTCGCATCGCGCACGGCCTGGATGATTTTCGGGTTGGCATCAGCGAACTTCGTGGTGGTGAAGAACTGCGCCTGGCTGAGCGGGCCGCCCATCACGTCAGGCGACGACAGCACGACATGCGCGCCCGGCACGTTCTTCAGCTCGAGGAAGGTGAACGGCGGAATCGAAAAATGGGTGTGCACCTCGTGCTTGGCGTTGGACAGCGCCGCATAGGCGTCGGGATGACCGAGCTGCACCGTGTTGACGTCCAGCTTCGACCATTGGTCGGGACCAAAGGCTTCGGCGGCGGCGATCTGGAGCACGATGGCCTGGGTCGAGACTTTTACGGTCGGCACGGCGATCTTGTCGTTGGGGCCGAAATCCTTGATCGACTTGATGTTGGCGTCGCGGCTGATCAGCGTCATCGGCTGCGCCGAGGTCGCGACGATGCCCTTGACGCCGCCGCGGGTGCGGTCCCACAGCAGCAGCAGATTGCCGGTGCCGGTGTTGAGGATGTCGACCCCGCCCGCGAGCAGCGCATCGGTCTGCGCACCGCCGCCGGAGAAGGTGACCCATTTGGTGGTGACGCCGGCCACCCCGAGCTGAGCGGCGTGCTTCTCGATCAGCTTCTGCTTTTCCATGATGTGGCTCGGCATGTAGAAAATGCCGGGCTGGCGAGACAGCGAGATCTCGGACTTCTGCTGCGCCTTTGCTGGCGAAGCCGTCAGCGCCGCTGCGGCGATCAGGGCGACGGCCGTGAGGCCACACTGAAATTGCTTGATCATTGTTGTTCGTTTCCTCCGGCCGCCATTGACGAGCGATCTTGCTAATGCACTAATGCATTAGTGTATCAAAGGCAAGCTGGCCGGAGCGCTTCGCATGGAACCAGCCGAACCCGCGCCCCGCGTAGCCCCCCGCCCCGGCGCGCGGCTCGACCGGGCCCGGCAGGCCGCACCGCAAGTATTCGAGCGGCTGCGCAATGCCATTCTCGCGCTCGAATTGCCGCCGGGCTCGCCGCTGTCGCGCACGGATCTCGCCGCACAATTCGGCGTCAGCTCGACGCCGATCCGCGACGCCTTGATGCGGCTCGAGGAAGAAGGGCTGGTCGACGTGTTTCCGCAGCACGCCACCGTCGTCAGCCGCGTCGACGTCGGTCGGGCCGAGCAGGCCCATTTCCTGCGCCAGGCGCTGGAGCTCGAAATCGTCCGGCTGCTCGCGCAGCAGCACGGCGAAGCCCTGGTCATACGCCTCGACCACACGATCGCGCTCCAGCAGCAATTCGCCAAGGCCGGAGACTTCGAGAGCTTCATCGCTGGCGACAATGATTTTCACGCGCAGCTTTATGCCGCGGCCGGCAAGCAGGAACTCTGGACGCTGGTGCGCAGCCGTAGCGGACATATCGACCGGCTGCGCCGGATGCATCTGCCCTCACCCGGCAAGGCCCAGAACATCGTCCGCCACCACAAGCTGATCACGCGCGCGATCGAGGCCGGCGACGCCGATGCTGCGCAACAGCATCTGCGCAAGCACCTGTCGGGCACGTTGAGCGAGCTCGACACGATCCGAAGCCACTATCCGGAATATTTGACCGACTAGGCATATGGCGCGCGGTTGTCGCGAGCGCTTGTGCACGTCACCGTGCATAAATTGACGCAACCGAGTTCGCCTTTTGCGAGCAATCTTGGGATCGATGGCGAAGTGCTTGCAGGCCAGATGCAATCCGCGCAACAATTTCAGAGTTGATGGTTTGATTTGCGGTCGCTGGGACACCCCATCCGGCCCGGGAGGATACCAGACGTGGCCAACATCCTGATCGTGGATGACGATCCGGCCGTGCAGATGACGATTCGGCTGCTCCTGGAGAGGGCCGGTCATCAAATCACCGTCGCCGGAGACGGCCGCAAGGGACTTGCGCTGTTCGAGGCCGGCCAGTTCGACCTTCTCTTTCTCGACATCTTCATGCCCGGCATGGACGGCCTGGAGACGATGCGCCACATCCGGGCGCTGCAGCCGGCGATTCCGATCGTCGTCATTTCCGGCCGTTCGTTCACGCCGGACGCCCATGCGGAGCCGGACTTCCTCAAGATGGCGACCAAGCTCGGCGCGGTGGCGAGCTTGCAGAAGCCGTTCCGGGCCGACGCGCTGCTCGCCGCGGTCGCTGGCTGCCTGGACGCGGCGCGGACGGCATCGGTGAGGAATCCGGATGTCAGCACCGGCCGCCGATGACAAGAACCTTCATTCTGTTCCAACCGAGCGCGGGCACGGCCATTCAGGAAGCGGTGCAGATTTCCCCATGACACTCGCTACGCGGCTCGCCATCGCGATGATCCTGCTGGTGGCGGTCACCGTGGCCGCAGTCGGCTGGCTCGGCTATCGCAATATCACCCAGGCCGTCATTCCGCGGGTCCTGGAACGGATTGAAGCCCAGTCGAGCCTGCTGGCCACCCATCTTGAATCCTACGTTGCCGGCGCGCGCGGCGATCTGCTCGGTTATCGCTCCGCCGCGGCCATCAACGGCCTGATCCGTGCCCACATCGGTGGAGGCCTCGACGATGTCGACGGCGTTTCCGAGCAAACCTGGCGCGAGCGCATCGCAGCCCGGCTCGCAGCCGAGATCGACGCGAAACCGAGCTACGGGCAATTTCGAATCATCGGCCTTGACGACGACCAGCGCGAGTTGGTCCGCGTCGATCGCGCCGGCCCGAACGGAACAGCACGGATCGTCCCCGACGGCGAACTGGAACGCAAGAGCGACCGAACCTACTTCCAGGAGACGATTCGATTGGCGCCGGGCGACATCTATGTTTCGCCCGTCGATCTCGCCACGCGGCAGGGAGGAACCACGGACCCTCACATTCCGACGTTGCGCGTCGCGACTCCGCTGTTCACGCCTGATAGCAAGCCGTTCGGCATCGTCATCGCCAATATCGACATGCGTCCTGCGCTCGACCGCGTCCGCTCGACCACGAGCGCAGGAGGAGAAATCTATGTCGTGAATTCGCGTGGCGACTATCTTGTCCACCCTGATCGTGCGCGGGAATTCGGTGCATTGCTTGGCAACGCCAACGATTGGCGCCGGGACTTTCCTTTCTTTGCAGCCCGGGCCGGCCTGCCGCAAGGATCCACGCAGCTTACGAGCGACCAAGCGGGCCGGCCGAGTGGAGCGGCGCTCGCACCGGCACTGCTGGCCGGCAAGGAGTGGTTGGCAGTCATCGAGACGGCCCCACCATCCGTGTTCAGTAGCGTTCCGGCGGCCATTCAAAAAGCCTCCTCACTGGTCGGCCTGCTTGCTGTCCTTGCCGCAGCTTTGCTTGCGGTACTGCTGGCGCGCTCATTGACGCGGCCGATCGGGCGTCTGACCGCGGCGGTGGAAGCGATCGGCAGCGGACGGCGCGCCGAGATTCCCGTCGATGCGAGCGGAGAGACAGGCGTGCTGGCGCGGGCATTCGCGCAAATGGTCGAAGAAACGAGAGCGAAGACGACCGCGCTTGAACGCGAGATCGAGGAGCATCGCCGCACCGAGGCCGCGCGAAGCCATCATGAAGCGCGCGAGCGCTTGTTCAGCGCCGCCGTCGAATCCTCCGACGAAGCGATCGTGATGCAATCGCTCGACGCCATCATCACCGGCTGGAATGCCGCCGCCGAGCGCCTCTACGGCTATTCGGCGAATGAGGCGATCGGGAAATCCACCTCGATCATCGTCCCACCCGACCGACGCGAGCAAGGCAAGGACTATTTGCGGCGGATCGCCGGAGGTGAACCGATGGAACGGTTCGAGACGGTGCGCCTGCGCAAGGATGGCACGCCGGTCGAAATCTCACTCAGCCTGTCGCCGATCAGGGGCCCATCGGGCGAGATCGTGGGCGCCTCCGGCACCGCGCGCAGCCTGACCGAGGCGCGACGGGCCGAGCGGGCGCTGCAGCAGCAGCTCGAGGAACGGCGACAGATCTTCGAGACCTCCCAGGATCTGATCATGGTGATGGACGCGCGCGGCCACATCGCGCAGATCAGTCCGAGCAGCGAGGCCATTCTCGGCTACCGGCCGGAGGAGATGATCGGCCGCAGCGGCGCCGATTTCATTCATTCCGGCCATCTCGACCAGTCGCGCGACGAGATGCGCGCGCTCAGGCGCGGCGAGCGGCTGAAGCTCGCGGACACCCGCTGCTTCCACAAGGACGGTCGTGAGGTCTGGCTGTCCTGGCTCGGCAGCTGGTCCGACCACGCCCAGCGCTACTTCTTTGTCGGGCGCGACATGACAGAAGCGAGGCTTGCACAGGAGTCCTTGCGGGAGAGCGAACAGCTTGCGCGCAACATCGTCGAGACCTCGCTCGATGCTTTCACCCAGACGGACCACACCGGGGCCATCCTGAGTTGGAACTCGCAGGCCGAGAAGCTCTTCGGATGGACCCGTGAGGAGGCGATCGGCAAGAATGCGATTGAGCTTTTCGTCGCCCCCAGTGAGCGCGAAAGCGTCAGGGCCAGACTGAAGCTCTTTCTCGAATCCGAGCAACAATCGCTGGCTAATCCACGGCGCGAACTTTTGGTGCGGCGACGCGACGGTAAGGAGTTCAGGGCCGAGCTCAGCGTCACGGCGCTCCAGCGACGCGAAGGCGTTCTCTTCAATTCGTTCTACCGCGACCTGACCGACAAGATCGCGGCCGACGAGCGCATCCGCCAGGCCGAGAAAATGGAGGCGGTCGGCCAGCTCACCGGCGGCGTGGCGCACGACTTCAACAACATTCTCACCGTCATCACCGGAACGATCGAGATCCTGGCCGACGCGGTGGCCAACGAGCCGGAGCTCGCGGCGATCACGAAGATGATCGACGAGGCCGCCGGGCGTGGCGCCGAGCTGACGCAGCACCTGCTGGCGTTTGCGCGCAAGCAGCCGCTCCAGCCGCGCGAGATCGACGTCAACGCGCTGATCATCGACACGGCGAAATTATTGCGGCCGACGCTGGGCGAGCAGATCCATATCGAATCGGTGTTCGAGGACGAGAACTGCGTCGCGATCGTCGATCCCAGCCAGCTCACCACCGCGATCCTCAACCTCGCGCTCAATGCCCGCGATGCCATGCCGGGCGGCGGCAAGCTGATCGTGGAGACGGGCGCGGCCTATCTCGACGAGGTCTATGCCAGCGTCAACGACGTCCCGCCGGGACACTACGTGCTGATCGCCGTGAGCGACACCGGCAGCGGAATTCCCGCCAACATGCTGGCCAGGGTGTTCGACCCCTTCTTCACCTCGAAGGGACCGGGCAAGGGCACCGGACTCGGGCTTTCGATGGTCTACGGCTTCATCAAGCAGTCGGCGGGCCATATCAAGATCTACAGCGAGGAAGGCCACGGCACCACGATCAAGATGTACCTGCCGCCCGGCAAGACGCCGACGGCGGTCGGCGAGGGCGTGACGCCGGCGACCATCGAGGGCGGACACGAGACGATCCTTGTGGTCGAGGACGACCGGCTGGTGCGCGACTACGTGCTGGCACAGCTGCATTCGCTCGGCTACGTCACCTTGCAGGCTGCGAACGCCGCGGAGGCGCTCGCAATCGTCGCCGCCGGAAAACCGTTCGACCTCCTGTTCACCGACGTCATCATGCCCGGCAAGATGAACGGAAGGCAGCTCGCCGACGAACTGCAGAGAACGCGTCCCGATCTCCGGGTGCTCTACACGTCCGGCTATACCGAGAACGCGATCATCCATCACGGCCGGCTGGATTCGGGCGTTCTGCTGCTAGCGAAGCCCTATCGCAAATCGGATCTGGCGCGGGCCATCCGCAAGGCGTTGAACAGTTGATGGCGCGTCGGGTGAGAGCCCGCAGCCCGGGTGAGCGAAGCGATACCCGGGAACACCACGAGCCAGGTCCCGGAAGTCGCTTCGCTCATCCGGGCTACGAAATGTCGCCCACGGAATTTACGACGCGCGCTGCGCCGCGGTCATCACGATCCGGATCAGATCGGCGGCATTGCGCGCACCGAGCTTCTTCATGATGTTGGCGCGATGGTCCTCGATGGTGCGCGGGCTGATGCCGAGCGTGCGGCCGGCCTCCTTGTTGGAAGCGCCGGCGGCGAACTGCTCAAGCACCTCGCGCTCCCTGCGCGTCAACGGCTCGCGCCCGGGGAAATGCAGCGAGCCGAACTTCGGCGCTGCGTTCTCCGACTGCCTGCGGGCATAGGCGTCGATCGCCTCGTCGAGCCGGCCGACGATCTCGCTGCCGCGGAACGGCTTCTCGATGAAGTCGAGCGCGCCGCTCTTGATGGCCCCGACCGCCATCGCGATATCGCCCTGTCCGGAGATCATGAAGATCGGTGCCGGATAGTCCTCGCCGTGCAGCTCATTGAGAATATCGAGCCCGGACTTGCCGGGAATGTGCACGTCGAGCAGGACCGCTGCAGGTGTGCGGCTTCGCGCGACGGAGAGCAATGCTGCGCCGTCCGCAAAACAGATCACCTCATAGCCCGCCGCCTTCAACACCATCGACAAGGTGTCGCGAACGGCAGCGTCGTCGTCGACCACGAAGATTTCACCGCGAGAGCTTTGTTCGGCCATGTGCCACACATCCGGTTGGCATGAAGGACTCGCGTCCGCCCCAACCGTTATGGCGTTCGGCGCGGATTCGGCCCACCGTATTTGTACGGGACATGAACTTGACGCACAAGTAGCGGCGAGGCGCCTAATTGCAGAGGACGGAGAATATCCATGCTAATTTTGGCCGCTACCGCCTTTCGTGGCAATGCCCGAAGTCGAGAGCCGTGAGCTGATTGCGGCCGACCTTCGCGTGCTGATCTCGCAGATCGAGAGCAGCATGCGCCGGACCGCCACAGCCATGGCTCAAGAACACGGGAGCGATCCGGAAAGTTCCGCCGACGTCTTCGTGCTCGACGATGTCACACCCCGGTATGCCAGGGCGATCGCCGCGCTCGACGCCTGCCGGGCGGGCCTTGGCCACGCCCTGGAATGCCTGTCGGAGGCCAGCGGTACGCTGTAGATCGCGATCGCTGCGACGCGGCGACCGCATTCTTTCATCGCATGGCCGGCCGCGGATCAGGCGCGGTGCCGCTCCACGATCGCGTCGGTGGCGACACCGCCCCAGGTGTGGATCGCCGGCAGGCCCATCGCGGTCTTGCCGAGATTGGCGAGGCTGATGCGCAACGCGGCCAGATCCAGCGGCTTGGGCAGGCTCTGGAGCTCGATCCCGACGGAACGGGCGAAGCTGCGGGCGGCGCTGCGGCGCTTGCCGTCCATGCCGCTGACGACGATCACGGCGCCGCCAAATTTCGCCTTGGCCATCTCGCCCAGCACGTCCATGCCGTCGCCATCCTCTAGCACGAGATCGAGTGTCACGCAGTCGAAGCGCGCGGTGCGGAGTTTCTCGATCGCTTCGGCCACGGACGGCGCCACGGTGACCTCGTGGCCGGCCTGCTTGGCCGCGATCGTGATCAGGCTGCGCTGTGTGCCGTCGTCATCGACCACCAGAAGCTGAAGCGCGCGCCGCTCGGCGGCGTCGGGCAGGTTTGACGGGAGAGAGGAGAAAGAGCTTCTGGGCATTGCCGTATCCTGAGATTGAGACCGGCAATGGATACACCGTTCGCGCTTAGGCGACGTAAAGCCGCGACGGCAAATTCAGTCGGATGTTTCAGCAAATGCGAACCAACGTCGCGGAAAACGGCGACGCGACGCACGTGAAGATCACGCCGCCTCGTCACGGCCACCGACGGCCCGCTTCTTCCGGTTCTTGCCCCGCAGGAATTGAATGTCCATTTCGACGCCGTTGACGCGCACCAATTCGCAGCGGCGGTAGGCAAGGCCGGTGGACGACAGCAGCAGGAAGAACTCTTTGAGGTTCAGGCCCTGAATCGAGCCTTCCACCGTCAGGATGGCGTCGGTGTCGGAGATCGCGTTGAGCTTGCAGTCGCGGCGCCAAGTGCCGTCGATGGCCATGATGCAGACATCATAGCCGCGACTGAACGTCACGCGTTCCGCGCCTTTGCCATCCTCGGCCATGCCTATCGTCCCGCCATGACCGCTAGGCGCGGCGCTGCGCCGGCAAGAACCGGCTTGGCGGCCGCCGCGCGCGGGTCGTTCGGCTTGTAGAGACCGCGCTTCTCCGGAATCGGCCTGAACGTGTCGGTCAGTCCGACCACCGTTTCGGCCGCGCCCAGCACCAGGAAGCCGTCTCCCTCGATCTGGCGAGCCAGCCGGTTGAAGATGTTGATCTTGGTGTCCTGATCGAAATAGATCAGCACGTTGCGGCAGAAGATGACGTCGAAGGTGCCGAGCTGAGCGAAATCGTGCAGCAGATTGAGCTGCCGGTGCTGGATCATCGCCCGCAGCTCGGGATTGATCTGCCAGGTCTCGCCGATCTGCTTGAAATATTTCATCAGCATCTGGATCGGCAGTCCGCGCTGCACTTCGAACTGGCTGTAGATGCCGGCCTTGGCCTTCTCGAGCACCTCCTGCGACAGGTCGGTCGCGATGATCTCGACGCGCCAGCCAGTTAGGGCCGCACCCATCTCCTTTAGGCTCATCGCGAGCGAATAGGGCTCCTGCCCCGTGGAGCCGGCGGCGCACCAGATGCGGACGCTGCGGCGGCCGGCGCGGGCCTTGATGATCTCCGGCATGATGGTGTCGCGGAAATGATCGAACGGGACCTTGTCGCGAAAGAAGAAGGTCTCGTTGGTGGTCATCGCCTCGACCACGCTGGTGACGAGCGCGCCCGAGCCAGCGCCTTGCAGCTTCTGCACGAGCTCGCCGATGCCGGAGATCCCGGCCTTGCGCGCCAGCGGCAACAGCCGGCTTTCAATCAGATATTGCTTGTCTGCGGACAGATCGAGCCCGGAATGATCCCTCAGGAACTTACGCAGATAATCATACTCGGTCGGGGTCACGGATAGGCCTCTCGGAAGCTGTACTGGGAACACTCTGGCTGGAACACTCCGCCAGACACTCAGACCATGGCTTGTCCGACCGGAATCAAGCCGACTTCTGCGAATTTGTCGGCGATGATGTCTTTATCGAAGGGCTTCATGATGTACTCGTTGGCGCCGCCGCTGAGCGCCTGAGCGATATGAGCCACGTTATTTTCGGTGGTGCAGAATACAACCTTGGGCTGGTCGCCGCCCGGCAGGCGGCGCATGTGGCCCATGAACTCGAAGCCGTCCATCACCGGCATGTTCCAGTCCAGCAGCACCGCGTCGGGCAGCTTGCGCTGACAGACCTCGAGCGCCTTGGAGCCGTCCTCGGCCTCCGTGACTTCGAATTGCAGGCCTTCCAGGATCCGGCGTGCGATCTTGCGCACGACGCTGGAATCATCGACCACCAAGCACGTCTTCATTTGGGTTCTCCGGCTTCGATGTTTTTGGGGCTCACGCAGCCATTTGCACTTCGGTTTTGAGTTCGAGGACGCGATCGACGTCGAGGACGACCATGAGCTGGCCGTCGAGACGGTGGACACCGCCGGCGAGCTTGGCCATGCGGGGGTCGAGATTGACGGGGTTTTCTTCCATGCCGTCCTCGGCGAGCCGCAGCACTTCGCCGATCTGGTCGATCAGGAGGCCGTAGGATTCACCGCGCAGATCGACGCCGACCGCCATCGGGATCTTGCCGTCCTCGGGCTTGGGCAGGCCGAGCCGGGCGCGCATGTCGACCACGGTGACGATGCGGCCGCGCAGGTTCAGCACGCCCGCAATCTCGCGCGAGGACAGCGGCACGCGGGTGACGCGCTCGGGCATGAACACGTCCTGGACGCGGGAGATCGGCAGGCCGAACAGCTGGCCGCCGATCATCGCGGTGACGTATTCGACCATGGCGCCTTCGCCGGACTGGGTCTTCTTGGTCATGTGCGTATCTCCTGATCCATCCCGCTGGGGTTTAGGCGGCTGCGCGGCTCAGCTCGGAGGCACCGGCGGCGCCCGCGGTCTGTTCCTTCAGCGCCGCGATCAGACCGGGACGGTCGAACTTGGCGACATAGTCGTGGAAGCCGGCCTGACGGCCGCGCTCGATCGCCGCCGGCGACACCAGCGCGGAGAGCCCGATGATCGGCATCGCGCCCAGATTGCTGTCGGAGCGGATGGTCTCGGCAAACTCGAACCCGTTCATGTCGGGCATCTCGATGTCGGTCAGGACCACGTCGAAGCTCTGCGCGCGCAGCGCCGCCAGGCCCTCCTGCGCGGTCGGCGCGGTGCGGACGCGGTAGCCGGCGGCCTTGAGCACCGGGGCCAGCATGTTGCGGAAGAACGCCGAATCGTCGACCAGCAGCACCGATTGCGAGTGCAGCGACGGCTTCATCTCCTTGCGGGTGAACCAGTCGGAGAACGCCATCGGCAGGAAGTGGCCGACGTCGATCACTTCGGTGGCCTGGCCCTTGATCACGGCCGAGCCGAGAATGCCGGAGGAGGATCCGCCGACCTCGATGTTGAGCCGTTCCTCGACGATGTCGATGATCTCGTCGACGACGAGGCCCATGGAGCGGCCGTCGTCGGAGAACACCAGGATCGGCTGGGCGCCCTGGCTCGCGATGGTGACGCTCTCCATGGCAACGAGCGGCATCAGCTGCTCGCGGTACTGCACCATGTAGCGGCCGTTCGAGAACTCGATCTTGTCGGCCGGGAGCTCTTCCAGGCGCGTGACGAGCCCGAGCGGGACCGCCTTGGGCTGGGACGAGCCGGCGCGGAACACCAGCAGCGAGGTGGTCTGCTCGCCCGATCCGATGCTGTGCGTCCCGTTCTCGCTGTTCATGTCATGGGCCGAGGAGCCGGCGGCGCCGAGCGCCTTGGCAATGCCGTTGGGGTCGATGATCATGATGACCGCGCCGTCGCCCAGGATGGTATTGCCCGAGAACATGTCGATGTGGCGCAGCTTCGTCGACATCGGCTTGACCACGATTTCTTCGGTGTGGAACACGCCGTCGACGACGATGCCGAAGGTCTGGCTGCCGACCTGCGTCACCACGATGAAGCCGTTCTCGGGATCGGAGACGGCGCCGTCGTCGATCTTGAGCAGCTTCTTGAGATGGATCAGCGGCAGCAGCTTGTTGCGCAGCCTGAGAACCGCGGTGTCCTTGATGCGCTCGATGCGGTGCTCCGAGTTGGCGCGGGCCCGCACCAGCTCGACCACGGAGAGCTGCGGGATCGCAAAGCGGTCGCCGGCGGCTTCCACGATCAGCGCGGAGACGATGGCGAGCGTCAGCGGGATCTTGATGGTGACGGAGGAGCCTTCACCGGCGACCGACTTGATGTCGATGGTGCCGCCGATCTGGTCGATATTGGTGCGCACCACGTCCATGCCGACGCCGCGCCCCGACACCGAGGTGATGGCGGCAGCAGTGGAGAAGCCCGGGGCGAAGATGAACTTGTGGATCTGGGCTTCGCTCATCTTCTCGAGCTCGGCCTCGGTGACCAGACCTGAGGAGATCGCCTTGGCCTTGATCCTGTCGGTGTTCAGGCCACGGCCGTTGTCGGCGATGCAGATGATGATGTGGCCGCCCTCGTGATAGGCGGACAGGCGAATGGTGCCCTGCTCGCCCTTGCCGCCTGCGAGACGCTCGGCCGGGGTCTCCAGGCCATGGTCGGCGGAGTTGCGCACCATGTGGGTGAGCGGGTCCTTGATCAGGTCGAGCACCTGGCGGTCGAGCTCGGTGTCGGCGCCGTGCATCTCCAGCTCGATCTGCTTGCCGAGTTCGCTCGAGAGGTCGCGAACGATGCGGGGCAGCTTCTGCCAGGCATTGCCGATCGGCTGCATGCGCGTCTTCATGACGCCTTCCTGCAGCTCGGCGGTGACGTTGGACAGCCGCTGCAACGGCACCTTGAACTCGGTGTCCTCGTTGCGGCGGGAGATCTCCAACAGCTGGTTGCGGGTCAGCACCAGCTCCGAGACCATGGTCATCAGATGCTCCAGCGTATCCACGTTGACGCGGATCGACTGGTTGGCGATGCTGGCTCCCTCGGCGGCGCCCTCGTCGGCGATCGACTTCTTCGGCGCGGCCTTGTCCTTCGCCTTGGTCTCCTTCGCGGCTTCCTTGGCAACAGGCACCGGGGCTTCAGCGGCAGGCGGAGGCTCCGCCTTGACTTCGGCCCTGGCAACCGGGACCGGCACTTCGATCGCGGTCTCGCGGAAGGCACGCTCGAGCTCGTCGAGCGAGACTTCGCCCGGACGCAGCGGACGCTCCAGGCTCTGGTCGGCCAGCACGCCGGAGGTCGGCGCGGCTTCGACGGCGACAGGCGCGTCCGGCACCAGCGGCGGCGCTTCGGCAACGGCAGCAGCAGCAGCGCCGGCCGCCATGGCGGCCATGCCCTGCTCGACCATCGCTTCCAGCTTGTCGATGAGATCGCGGTCGGTGCCCTCGGGCTCGGCTTCGGTCGCCTCCAGCCCGGCCAGAATTTCCTTGATGCGGTCGATCGAGGACAGGATCACCGTCACCGCCTGCCCCGTCACCGGCATGCCGTCACGGAATTTGCCCATCAGCGTCTCGCCGGCATGCGCCAGCGCTTCCAGTCGCGGCAATCCGAGGAAGCCGCACGTGCCCTTGATGGTGTGGACCAGCCGGAAAATGTTATCCAGGATCTTGGCGTTGTTCGGCTCCTGCTCGAACTTCACCAGCTGATTGTCCACGGTGTCCAGGCTCTCGCTGGTTTCCGTCAAAAACTCCCGCAACAGATCATCCATGAGCTACGCCTTACAGACCTGGATCTGGACCTCGACGCCCGAGCCGCGCTGGCATGAACGGAAGCCCCCACCTTGGATCGTTAGACATCCCCTTTCACGGTCCCGTTAATTTCATCCTCCGTGCTAATACGGATATTGAAGACAAGTTTGCCGTTCGACTGCATGGGACAGCGTTTTTCGGCAAGACCGGCCCCACGCCGCAGCGGCGAGACGCGTTAGGTGAACGTGCCGATAACAGCGAGACCCGGCGCGCGGGAAAGCCCTGCTTGTGAAGGAGATATGCGCGGTCTTCGCGCAAATTGTATCGAGCTGCCTGCAGCCCGGGCCGGTCTCGCCACGTCGCCTGGTGCTTTGCCGGGATATGCATCACCCGCATTTGCGGTAAACGAACCGTTACCCGCGTCCGCTGCGGCCGGTGCCGCGCTAACCCAGGCGCGCGGCCGGGGCAAGCTCGCCCTGGGGACGGTGCTCCGCCAGGCAATCGTTGATGGCGGCGAGCAGCGCGTGCGGCGTGAACGGCTTGCGCAGACAGCGCGCCGCACCGAGCTCCAGCGCCATCCGGAGGAAATCCGGGGCCGGCGAATTCAGATTGCGAACGCGTAGCCGGACATCGCTATCAGCGGAACGGCCGGCGCGCGCTCGTGAAAGATTCTGACCGATTCGAACCCGCGCATGTGCGGCATGAAGATATCGATGATCATCAGATCGAACTGTTCGTGTTCGAGCGCACGAAGTCCGGCTTCCCCTCCTTCGGCGATCGTCACCCGAAAATTGTTGCGCTGGAGATAGACCTCGATGGCCATGCAGACCATCGGGTCGTCATCGACGACGAGAATATCGCGCAGATCTTCTGTCCCCGTTTGAGCTTCCCGATTTGGCGATTCAATAATTGAACCGTGGCGCACGCCATGCTCCTTTGCTCGAGAAATGGACTGTTGAGAGCGTCCTTGGCGGAGCCGGAAAGACGATTGACGCGGAATCTGCGGCCACGCGGCGCCAAGGCAACTCCATGACGACGACGCGGCGCGGATGACCTTGAAACGCGCCGGATCAACCATGACCGCGAACAAGCTCCAAACCGATTCTCCAGCCGCACCATCTGGATCTGCTGGTTCCCAGCTCGGTAGGAATTGGGTCAGGGAATCTGTCTTGGCGAGGCCGACGTGCAGCGGCACTGACTGCGATCGGACGTCTTGTCCCAATTGCCAATATATCCCGACGGGAACATGATGGAACGTGGCCGAACGACAAGCAGTTTCCCGTGCTGGTCCGGGAGACGGGAGGCTACTTTGGAAACAATGGTACGTTCCTCCAACGGTTTCCTGTCCGCGCTGTCGGCGGACGATTATGAATTGATCCGCCCCCACCTGCGGACGGGCGATCTGCCGCACGACGCGGTGCTGGTCGCGACCGGCGAAACGCTCAAGCGCGCCTACTTTCCCCATCGCGGCGTCATCTCGCTGGTGGTGGAGCTCGCCAGGGGCGAGCACGTGCAAGTCGCCATGATCGGCCGCGACAGCCTGCTCGGAACGCTCTCGATCATGGGCGATGCCTGCGCGCTGAACACGGCCATCGTGCTGGTTCCAGGCTCCGCCTCGATGATGGACCTCGACCGGCTGCGCGTCGCGGCCGACCAGAGCTGCACCCTGCGGACGCTGCTCACGCGTCACGGACTGGCGGTCTACGCGCAGGTGCAGCAGACCGCGGGCTGCAACGCCGCTCATCCGGTGGAGTCACGGCTGTCGCGCTGCCTGCTCCACACCCATGACCTCTCCGGCGACTACCGGCTGCTGCTGACCCAGGAGGCGATGGCGCAGATGATCGGCGCTCGGCGCAACAGCGTGTCGCTGGTCGCCAACACCTTGCAGCAGGCGAATTTCATTAACTACAGCCGCGGACACATCCAGATCCTCAACCTGGACGGCCTGCGCCAGACGGCGTGCGAATGCTACGCCACCGTGAAGGCGCAGTATGACCGGCTGCTCGGCCCGCGCTGACTGGCGCTGCGGCGTGGTAAACCGGCCGCTAATTCCGGCCCGCAAACACGGAATGTCCTGCTACCGGAACTGAAATCCAGATGCCGTAGACACGGATGTGCCGCGCGCGCCTGTACGGGCCGGCGGCAAACCGTGATCAAGGCAGGCCAAACCATGTTCGAAGTCACCGTCGCGCCTGCGCAAACAGTGCTTGATGCCGAACCCGCGCGCGAGCCGGGCGCGTACCAGGCGCTGGTGCGCGAGATCGGCGAGGATGGTGCTTGCGAAGTGCGCGACGTGTTCTGGAGCGAAACCTGCGCGCGTCTGCAATCGTTCCGCACGCTCTCGCTCGCGCAGCACCACGGCAGGATCGCCCGCGAAGCGCATTCGCTGAAGGGCGCGGCCGGAACGTTCGGCTATGTCAGGCTCGCGGTGCTGGCGCTGCGGCTGGAGAAGACCGCGGAGAGGCTCGGCGACGCCGGATTTTGCGACCTCCTGGACCTGATGGACGCCGCCTACGCTGCCGCGCGCGCGCAGGAGCCGGAGGGCTGACGCGCTCGCTCGAAACGCTCCAACCACTCACGCGTGCATGCCCGCCGTACTTCTACGGCTTGGGATTTTCACAGATGGCTAATCATAGGCAGCGATAGTCGCCGGAAACCAGGAGGGTTTCCATGTTCACCTACGAGACCGCGGACCAGAAAGAAGTTCGCCGCTTCCGCATCGCACAGTTCAACGGCCGGATGGCGACGGTGGCCGCTGGCGAGGCGACGGTGACCGGCTTCGTACGTTCGGTGCTGGAGCAGGAATCGAGCATGCCGCCCCGCTGGACCATCACGATCATTCCCAACGTGCCGAAGGACGAGCTCAAGCCGCTGCGGCCCTCGTCGCGCGCGCGTCCCTTCGCCGAAGATTATTTCTGAGCACGGTCGGAGCCGCGGGTCTTTTTCGAGAAATGCCTCACGCTTGGCCCTCGCCCGCTGCCGGGCGGCCCGACGCAAGGCCCTTCAGTCGATCGAATGCAGCAGCGCCGCACGGACGAGGTCCGCCGTGTTGCGCGCACCGAGCTTCCGCATCGCCTCGGCGCGATGGCTCTCGAAGGTGCGCGGGCTGATCTGCATCCGAAGCGCACCCTGCTTGTTCGAATAACCCTCGCTGATCAGCCTCAGCACCTCGCGCTCGCGCTTGGTCAGCCGCTTCTGGCCTGACAGGCCGAGGATTTCGGCGCTCGGCACGCGCTGCAGCTGTGGCGCGCGCGCGAACTTCGATTCGGCGCCCTCGGCCCTGGACGCGATCGGCAGGCCACCCGTGTGAGAACCGGCAAGCTGTTTGACGAGGCCACAAACCCGCTCGGTCTGCACTAGCGCATTCTCCACGACCCGCTGCAAATAGGCACGGTCGCCCGTCACCGGCGCGAGCTGATCGCTGTGATGCTTGATCTCGCCCATGTAGAGCAGGAGCGCCGTGAGGGGACCGTTGAGCTCGCGGGCGATGGCGGCTGCCATTTCGTCGGCCGCCTTGGCACGGGCGGCGTTCAGACGGACGGCATCGAGCTCTTCAGTTGGAGCGGCGTTGCTTTCGTACCATTCCGACGGCCGCGAATCAGTGGCCGTATCATTCTGTGACCCCATGTCACTCGTTTAGCGGAACCCAACGCGGTCTGTAGTTAACTTTTTGCTCCGTAAGACTACGGTGAATTTGGCAGTTTTGTGCTGAAACCCCGGCACAGGCACACTTTATGCTTGAGTGGCAACGTCCCTCAACATTCTTAGGTTGCTGAACCTGCCCAATTGATAGACGGGTCGCTCGACGCCTTCTTAACGATCAGATCCGCGCCGATTACCTGCGGCCTTGGATTTTACGGATATATTAACGGCGGCTTGCTTCTCTATGTCGCAATTGAGAGCGCGCAAATGCCTCCATGCATGGGGTCGGTAGGCCTGCTGGAAACGTTGCGGAAGATTGCGTGCCATGAACGAGATCGACCAGCTATCGAACTTCCTGCAGAAGCTGACGCCGCTGTCGCGCAGCTGCCTGCTCAGCGAGCTCGAACGGCTTGAGCTGTGCGGCATCGACATGCCGGGCTCGTCCGACCTGCAGTCCCGGTTGCGCGCCGAATTTCGCAAGGACGGATCGAACCAGGCGCGCGCCACCAGTCCCTCGCGCCATTTCTTTGCGCCGCTCGAGCTGCTTCTGATCGACGGCGCGCCCGAGCATGCCAACATGGGGCGGATCTCGCGCAACACCCTCACCCCGATCTGGGAGTGGATCTGCCGCGACCTGCTGCCGACCATGGCACGCGACTACATCAAGGCGATCAACGACCAGGTCGCCGCCAACAACCAGAAGGAAG
The DNA here is from genome assembly GCF_023100665.1 of Bradyrhizobium sp. CW1. Taxonomy (NCBI): domain Bacteria; kingdom Pseudomonadati; phylum Pseudomonadota; class Alphaproteobacteria; order Hyphomicrobiales; family Nitrobacteraceae; genus Bradyrhizobium; species Bradyrhizobium sp. CW1. The sequence continues at coordinate 228,341 of NZ_CP064684.1, read as the reverse complement.
TGCTGAAGATCGCATCGACCTTCCAGACCAAGGTCGTCAAGGTTCTCGAAAGCACCCTCGCATCAGCGGAGAGCACCGAGTTCGCGCGCGGCAAGCTCGCGCAATACACGGCATCGCACACCGCCTTCGAGGACGTGAAGAAGATCCAACATGTGCTGCGCGCCGGCGCCGCGCTGCCGAAGTTCAACGACAGGCTGCCCGAGAAGATCGCGAAGTTCGACGACGGCACGGTTGATCAGATCACCGCCCGATTGGACGCCTTCAAGAAGGCCCATCCCGAGGCGCTGCCGTTCGCGCTGACGCTGGTGGCGAGGCGGCTGAAGACGTTCTGGCAATTGGTGCGTCTTGCCACCAAGGCCGCAGCGAGCAAGGGCGCCGCCGATGTCGCCGCCGCGCCCTATGCCTGCGTCGTTCACATGGTGCTCGACCAGCTCGACGACAGGCGCCTCGCCTTGCGCATCGCGCTCCGGCACAACCGGGTGCTGATTGCGCGCGACCTGCTCGCCGAGATCTACGAGACCGAATATGCGCTCAAGGTGCGGATCGACGGCATCGAGCATTGCGAATGGGGCATTCGGCTCCAGCAATTGATGGACGCGATCGCGGCGCTGGTGTCCGCCGAGGTGAGCCGCTTCCCCTCCAATGTCGGCCACATTCTCGGTTCGCGCCGGCTGCGCAGCCACGACACGCTCGGTGGCAAGCTGTCCTATCTGGCCTGGAAGGGACGCGATGCGATTGAGGACGGCGCGGCCGCGTTGCGCAAGCTGATCGGCCAAACCTGATCCCGCGCTAATGCGCGCGCGGCAGGCACAGGAAACGATCGAGAAATCGCCCTGACAGCACGAACCTGAACCACCAATACATTATTCGCCGCGACGTCATTGCTGCGATCCTCGACAGCCCACCACCGGCTGCCCAGAGCAATAGCGCACGTGCAGCAATCCGCTTGTGATGTGCTTCACATTGGCGCCAGCGCGCACCGACGCATTGTCGCAGAACCGTCACGAGCGAACCGGGAAAAATGCGCGCGTCGCGCGCAATTGAGGCGCTCCATTATTCAATTGGGCGAGGCGCGCGTGGCTTGGTCCAATTGCAGGACAGCGCGCGTACATGCAGCCGCACTGCACGTCGCGAGATCTCCAGTGATTGTCGCAACCCTGCGCCCGGCGCGCGGGTAGACGTAAAAACTTCCCGACCGAGATCCAGATAATTTTAGACGTGATGGGCGCTTTAACGTTACTCAGATAATTCGACAATCGACTGAAGCCTTCCATATTTGAAACTGCTCACGTCGCTAACACACCGGCACGGAACGGGAGTGCTTGCGATGAACGACGAAATTGTAGAACTCGCCGAACGAAGGCCGAAAACCTTCGGACGGCGAAAGGTGAAGCCGCGCGCCTGCGTGGCCGACGGCAAGCGCCATCTTCGCGCGTTTCTCGCGGAAGTGCTGGAGGATCTCGGCTTCGTCACCACCGAATGCGCCAGTGCCGAGGAGCTGCAGAGCGTGCTGACAAGCGAATTGCCCGACCTGATCCTGCTCGGCATCGCCGCCGACGGCATCGAGCCCGGCAAATTTTTGGAGACGCTGGTGCGCGAGGCCTTCGACGGCAGGGTTCTGACTGTGGGCGCCCGCGAGTCGATCATCGTCAGGGCCGTGCAGCAGGTCGGCGAGGAATACGGCCTCAAGATGCTGCCGCCGCTGACGACGCCGTTTGCCGCGGAGACGCTGCGCGACCGTGTCGCGATGCTGTTGCCCGAGGAGCCGGCGCCGAGCCCCGCCGTGCACGTCGGCGAGGCCCTGCACGCCGGCTGGCTCGAGCTCTGGTACCAACCCAAGATCGACGCGCGCACGCTGATTCGCAATAGCGCCGAGGCGCTGGTGCGGATGCGGCATCCGACCTGGGGCGTGGTGCCGCCCGCCTATTTCATCCCCGAAGAGCACGACCCGAATATGCGCGACCTCTCCGAATTCGTGATCGAGCGCGCCATGCAGGACTGGCACTATCTACTGGAGCAGCAGAGCCCGGTCGATCTCGCGATCAATTTGCCGGCGTCCTATCTGAAGGAGCCGCAAGCCGTGCGTGATCTCTGCCGGCGCATGCCGACGCATCCGGCGTTCGGCGGGCTGACGATCGAAATCGACAGCGAGGAGGCGATCCGCGATCTCGATCTCCTGGCCGAGGTCGCCCGCGAACTGCGTCTGCACAATATCGGCCTGTCGGTCGACAATCTCGGCGCCAACTGGCCGTCGCTGATGGACCTTGGAAAAATTCCCTTCATCAAGCTGAAGGCCGACCGGCACTTCGTCACCGGCAGCGGCACTGATCGCCTCAAGCGCACGGTGTGCCGCCACATCGTCGAGCTTTCGCATGGCTATGGCGTGCGCGCCATCGCCGAGGGCGTCGAGAGCCGCGCCGACCTCGTCGCCGCCAACGAGCTCGGCTTCGACCTCGTGCAGGGTTTTCTGTTCGGCAAGCCGATGCCGCTGAAGAAGTTTGCGCGGAGCACGCTGACGCGGACGGTGATGGGGTGAGTCCTTGCGCGAGCGGCGGATTACGCTGTTGCCGCGCACCCCTCAGCCGTCGAGTGCACGGAGCTCGTTTCACCCATTGGGCTGCGTGCCTCGACCTGTTCGACGTGAAGCGCGAAGCTGGTCGCGCCGGAATGCTCGAGTCCTGCGCGGAGCCGCATGCTCGGAATCAGGTAATCGCCGCCATTCTGGCGCCGGTAGGGAATCGGGGATGTCGTCGCAAGCGTTCGCATCCTCTCGCGCAAACGTTCGGCAGTCGCTTGGAAACCCGCTTCGTCCAGTTTGTCGGCCTTGTAGACGACGAACGGCGGAAGCACGTCATAGCCGGGATAATAGAGGATGCCGTGATTGATCGGGAACAGCAGGTCGTCGATCGGCCCGTTGATCCCGCGCGCCGAATAATGCTCCTGCCAGCCGCCGGCGGTCACGATCAGCATCGCGCGTTTGCCCGCCAGCCTGCCTTCGCCGTAACGGTCGCCCCACCGCTTGTCGCTGTGCTCGCCGACGCCATAGGCGAAACCGTAGGCGAACACGCGGTCGACCCAGCCCTTGAGGATGGCCGGCATGCTGAACCACCATAGCGGGAATTGCAGGATCAGGACGTCCGCCCACAGCAGCTTCTCGATCTCGGCCTTGACGTCCGCGGTGAGTGTACCCGACTCGAACGCCTGCTTGGAGGCGGCGGCCGGCGCCAGCCGCCCGTCCGGCGGCAGCAGCGGAAAATCGGCGCGGCCGACCTCGGATGTCCATCCCTGCGCGTAAAGGTCTGACACCCGCACCTCGTGTCCCTCAGCCTCGAGTTCTCTGACGGCAACGTCGCGGAGCGAGCCATTGAGGGAGCGCGGCTCGGGGTGAGCGAAGAGGATCAACACTTTCATGATCAGCACCTTGGTTGACGATTGCGAGCAGCAGGTAGCGCCTCCGACTGCAATCCGGTAGTTGTCGCCGATGGATAGGATCATGCCGAAATATGGATAAATCGGACGTGACGCTCGAACGCATGCGCAGCTTCGTGCGGGTCGCCGAGCGCGGAAGCCTGTCCGCGGTCGCGCGCGAGCTTGGTCTCGGCCAATCGACAGTGACGCGGCACCTTCGGGAACTGGAGCAGGCCGTCGGCGTGCCGCTGCTCACGCGGACCACGCGCAGCGTGACGATGACCGAGGAGGGGCGCCGCTATTACGCCGACTGCGTGCAGATCCTGCGCCTGGTCGAACTCGCCGGCGACGAGGCGCGCAGCACGCGCGGCGCGCCTGCCGGAACGGTGCGCGTCTCCTGCACCGCCGCCTTCGGCGTGCTCCACGTCAGCCGTCTGGTTTTCGCGTTCCAGGACCGCTATCCGGACGTGGCGGTGGATCTCAGCCTGACCGACGAGCGGATCGACCTCGTGCGGGAAGGTGTCGATATCGCTTTGCGTCTGGGGCCGCTCCCCGACAGCTCGATGAAGCTCAGGCTGCTTGGTCGGTCGCGGCGGGTGCTTGTGGCCGCACCGGACTATCTGGCGTCGCGCGGCAGGCCCGCGCGCCCGCAAGACCTCGCCAGCCACGAGGGTGTCAGGATGTCGAACATCGCCGGCAGCGACGTGCTCGTGCTGCACGGGCGCCGCGGCGGCCGTCATGTGGTCCCCTTCGCAGGGCGGCTGCGGGTGGATCACGGGCTTGCCGCACGCGAGGCGCTCGCGGCCGGTCGTGGCATTGCGCCGGCGCATCTTTGGCTCGTCGACGACCTGCTTGCCTCCGGCCAACTCGAGCGCGTGCTTGAAGACTACGCGCCGCCGTCCGTTCCGCTCAACATGCTGATCGTGCCGGAGCGGTCCGGCATCGCGCGGGTACGGCTGCTGGTCGATTTTCTTGCCGAGGGAATCGCACAGCTGCCGGGGATTGAAAAGCCGCAACCGGGCAAGAGGTAAGGCCGCATCAATTCGGCCTCAGGCAAACCGCCGTGCGAAGAAGACGCAGGCGACCACCAGCGCGGTCGCGACGATCATGCTCCAGGCCACAGGTTCGTGCAGGAGCAGGCCTGCAAGCGCAAGGCCGAAGAACGGCTGGAGCTGCTGCAACTGGCCGACGCGGGCGATGCCGCCGATCGCAAGCCCGCGGTACCAGAAGATGAAACCGACGAACATGCTGAAGACCGAGACGTAGGCGAGCCCGATCCAGGCGGGCACACCGACGCCGCTCCATGTCGACGGCCAGGTTAGAATCGCGACCGGCACCATCAGCGGCAGCGACAGCAGCAGCGCCCAGGAGATCACCTGCCAGCCGCCGAGCCGGCGCGACAGCGCGGCGCCTTCGGCATAGCCGAGCCCGCACAGCACGATCGCCGCGACCATCAGGAGATCGCCGGTGAGCGATGCGGTGCCGTCGTTGGACAGCGCAAAGCCGGCGACAGTGGCGCTGCCCAGAATTGCAAAGAGCCAGAACATCGGCTGCGGCCGCTCGCCGCCGCGCAGCACGCCGAAGATCGCGGTCGACAGCGGCAAGAGCCCGATGAAGACGATCGAATGCGCCGAGGTGATGTGCTGGAGCGCAAGCGCCGTCAGCAAGGGAAAGCCGACCACGACGCCGATGGCGACGATCGCGAGCGAGACGAGATCCTTGCGCTGCGGCCGCGCCTGACGGAGCAGGCCGAGCACGGCCACACCGATCAGCGCCGCGATGACCGCGCGCGCCGAGGTCAGGAACAGCGCGGAAAACCCGCCGACCGCCACGCGGGTCGCCGGCAGCGATGCGCTGAAGATGATGACGCCAAGAAGCCCGTTGCCCAAGCCGCTGCCGGAAGAGTGCATGCCCATCTCGCCTTGTCGGTGGTGATCCGAACTGGCGAGGCCAGCCGGTGTCGCGACGATTACCTGTAAGCCTCCCAAGGCCCAACAACAAAAAGCGCGAAAACAACCCCATGCACAGTAGCCGGAGCTGCAAGATCAATGACTTACGCCGGGGCGGAATCGTGTTTCTAGACCGCGATCGTGATGCGGCGGGCGCTGAAGGCGAGCCGGGGATGATTGCCGACGAGCAGCAGGGCTGCGTGGGACACTTAATTCGCCTTGATGCCCGCTTCACTGATCAGCTTGCCCCATTTCGAGCTTTCGCTTTGGATGAAGCGGCTGAACTCCTCCGGCGAGGTCGGTGCAGGCTCTGCGCCAAGCGTCCGGATCTTCTCGACCACCGATGGATCCTTCAGGGCCTTTCCGAAGGCTTCGTTCAACCGGCCGACGATATCGGCTGGCGTGCCGGCCGGAGCAACCAGCCCGAACCAGCCAACGGATTCGAAACCCGCAATACCGCTCTCGGCGAGTGTCGGCACATCAGGCAAGGACGACAGACGCTGCGCAGACGACACACCGATGGCGTTGAGCTTACCTTCGAGGATCAGTTGCCTCGATGCGGGGATATCCAGTACCGCGAAGGGGACATGGCCTGCGAGAACATCGACCGTCGCCGGCGCGGTCCCGCGATAGGGGACCAGCTCCATGGCGATCCCGGTCTTCTGCGTGAACAGTGCCGCGGTCAAGTGCATGGCGGTCGAATTGCCGCCATGCCCGATCGACAACGCGCCCGGCTTGGCCTTGGCGAGCGCGATCGATTCCGCGACCGTATGCGCCGGCACGTTCGCTGACGCAACCAGCACGAAGGGAATTTTCGCGAGCAGGGTGATCGGCGCAAGATCCTTCGGATCGAACGGCATCGACGAATTGAGATGCGGATTGACCGTCAGGCTGCCTGCCGGCGCAATGCCGAGCGTATAGCCGTCAGGCTTGCCCTGCGCGACCGCGGCCATGCCGATGTTGCCTCCAGCACCCGCGCGGTTCTCGATCACGAGACCCTGTTTGAGCTCGGCAGTGACCAGCGGTTCGAGCGCGCGGATGACGGTATCGGCGCTGCCGCCGGGCGGAAAGGTCACGATGATCTTGATCAATTGCTCGGGATAGACCGCTCGGACCGCCTCCAGCGGCAGCACGGCGAAACTCGCGGCCGTCAGCACGGCCAAAATGCGGCGGCTTGCAACGTGAAACACGTTTCCCTCCTGGTGCGAGTCTTTTTTTGTTTTGTGAACCACGACTTTGTAAATCACCTGCCGGCGGACTTCGCCGCGAGACCGTCCGCTTCAAATCGCCTTACGCCGAAGCGCCGGTGATGCGCGTCAGCAAGCCTTGTGGGTCCGCTGGCGCGGCCTGCCCGCGCCAGGCGATGTGCTGATCGGGCCGCGCCAGCACCAGCTTCTCGGCATACGCGCCGTTCGCTTCGTCCGGCGCAATGTCGAGCAGCGCGAGCGGAATGCCGCGCTGCTCTGCGGCAGACTTCAATGGCGCTACATCGATCGCCGGATCGAACCGCAGCAAAGTGTAGCCGACGCCGAAGGCATCGTAGAGCGATCGCCCGTCCCGCAGAAACAGGTGCGGCGCGCGAGCGCCCGGCACGGTGGAGGGGGTGAAGCTGCCCATCGCGTAAGCGGGCGGCGTCTCGCCGTCATAGGCGATGATCGGCGAGGCATCGTAATAGTAGCCGAAGTTCAATCCGGCACAGCAATATTGCTGCACGTTGAGATCGTAGGCCGCCCTGGCCAGCGCTGCGCGCGCGGCGTGGCCGCGCGGCGTGTCGTCCTCGATCTCCGCGGAGACTCCACCACGCTGCGCCATCATCTTCATCGCATGGTCCATGGCAAAGCGCGACACCTGTTCGGTGATGGGCTGACGCTCCGCCTCGTAGGCATCCAGGATCGAAGCCGGCGCCCACCCGTTCAGATGCGCCGCCACCTGCCAGCACAGGTCGACGGCGTCCGCAATCCCCGCATTCATGCCGTAGCCCGCATACGGCATCCACAGATGCGCGGCGTCGCCGCAGATGAAGACTCTGCGGTCGCGGAAGCGATCGGCGACAAGCCGGCGGCCGACCCAGTCCTCCTTGCTGAGGACGCGGTATTCGAAGCGCTCGTCGACGCCGAGAATGGCGCGGATCGCCCAGTCCCGATCGACCGAATCAAATTCGGGCTCGTCTGGCTTCAGGTGATTATGGATCAGCCAGCGGTCCTGACCGTCGATCGCCACCGTCGTGCCTGAGCGTCGCGGGTTGAGCGAGAGCACCATCCAGGCCGGCTTGTGCGCGCCCATCCGCTCCTTGAGCTGCGGCGCTTCGATGAAGGTCGATTGCACGCGCTGGATCACCGGCGTGCCGGACAGGTTGGCGCCGATCGATCTGCGAACCAGGGAACGGCTGCCATCGCAACCGATCACAAAGGAAGCCTCGATGCGGAGCGAGCTTCCGCTGTCGAGGTCGCGCGCCAATGCGACCACATGGTCGTCATTCTGCTCGATGTCCGTGATTTCCGTGCGCGCCAGAATGGTGATGCGCGACTGAGCGGCGGCATGGCTGAACAGGATCGGCTCGAGATAGACTTGGTTGATCCGGTGCGGCGGCTCCGGCGTCGGCCACCAGGTGTCGGGGCCGCCGGTGGCGCTGTAGCGGCGTGCGCGCGAGGGAATGTCGATGCGGCACAGCTCGATGCCGGTCGCCGTGGTCCGGTAGGAGCAGTCGTTCGGGAAATCTGCGGGCAGGCCTGCGTCGCGCAGCTTTGCGGCGACGCCGAGCCGGCGGAAGATCTCCATCGAACGCGCCGAGACGTGATTGCATTTGACGCTGGGCGGATCGCCGGCATGGCGGATCTCCGCGACCACGACGTCGATCCCACGGGAAGCCAGATCCATCGCCGCGGTCAATCCGACGGGCCCGGCGCCCACCACCAGCACCTGTGTCCTCATGTTCGTTTCCAATCCCTTGGCGATCGCCGCTTCACCGACCACGGCATGCATTTTATTGCATGCTCGCTTATGTGATAAGCCGGAAAGAACTCATCAATTCATGAGCTTTGCCTATGAACGTCACCTTACGGCAATTGCAGGCCTTCACCGGCGTGTACCGTACGCGCAGCATCACGCGGGCTGCGCGCGAGCTGGGGATCACGCAATCGGCGGCGAGCCTGTTGATCCAACAGCTCGAAGCGCAGCTCGGCGTCAAACTGTTCGATCGCTCCACTCGTTCGGTGCAGCCGACGCGGGCCGCTGACGAGGCAGTTCATGCCGCCGAACGGATGCTGGGCGATGCGCTGGGCCTGTCGCGGCGCATGCGTGACCTCGCGCAGGCGCGCGCCGGCCGAGTCGCGTTTCTCGCCTCAGCCGGTACCGCATCGGCACTGCTGCCCTCGGTGCTGGCAAAATTCCGGGCAGGCTATCCCGACATCGAAATCGACATGCGCGACGTCGCCGCCGACGATCTCGTTCCACGTCTGATCGCGACGGATGCGGAGTTCGCGATCGGCAGCGTCGAGGGAGAATTCGCGGAGCTGACGATCGAGACGCTGACCCGCGGCCGCCTGAGCGCCATCGGCCGGCGCACCCCCGACTTCGCGGCACGGCGCTCACTGACATGGGACGAATTGGATCAGATGCCGACGATCGCGATGCGGCGCGAGACGCGGATACGCATGCAGATCGATCAGGCGCTGGGGAGCCAGGGCAAGCACCTCAACCCGACCTATGAAGTGACGCTGATCAACACCGCGCTCGCCATGACGGCGCAGGGCCTCGGCCTTGCTATCCTTCCTGCGACGATGCTGCCGGCCGATCAATTTCCAACTCTGATCGCAAAGCCGCTGATACGCCCTGCCATCACCCGCCCGGTGTCGCTGCTGCAGCGCCAGGGTCGGACGCTGTCGCCGGCCGCGCAGGCGTTCGTGGCGACGGCGCGGACGGTGCTGGCGGAGCGAGAGCCGGCAAGATCAGACTGATCTGCCGAGCTTTCTGGAAAGCCGTTTTATTGTGGCGGATGATGTTGGCGGAGAGGGAGGGATTCGAACCCCCGATAGGCTTGCACCTATGCCGCATTTCGAGTGCGGTGCATTCGACCACTCTGCCACCTCTCCTGAAGGCGCCAAGTAAGGAGCATGGCCCCTGTGGTTCGGGCGTTAATAGGCGAGGATGGCGGGCCAGACAAGGCTTGCGAGGGCGAAAATCGGGCCGGTTTTCCGGCTGGACCCACGATGTCACGGTGATGATCGGGGGCGATCGCGGATTTCGGCGGCGGTTTGCGCGGGAATGGGCCTGAGCCGTTCGCCACTGACCCGGCGCGAGCCCGATGCGGCACGTCGGTGCCGAATCACTGGTACCCGCAAAAGGCGGGGTGGGACCGCCAGACGCGGTAAACACTGGCGGTCCCGGTGCCGCTCATTGAAATACTGGCTGGGAAGGGCGGCTTCGCCGGCCAGGTGAGGCGACGGTTTCGACCGTAGCGTGCGGGCGGTGCACCGCAACGCAATCCGGTCCTTAACCTAACCAGTCAAGGTTACTCCTTGTCGGACTTGGCCTTTTTCTTCCCGTTCTCCGTAGAATCGCGGTCTTTGTCTTTGTCCTTGCCGTTGTCCTTGCGGCGGTTGGTGAAGCGGGCATTGCCGAGGCCGGTGCCGATGGTGAGCACGCCCCAGCGATCGACGTCCTGCATGAACGGCACCTCGGAGAGGCCCTGAACCACGCCGTCATTGTGCATCAGGATCGCGGTGTCGTGCTCGCCGATCTGCGGAATGCCCTCGAGCAGGCTCGCCGGCAGGTTGAACTTGCTGCTCTCCCAATTGCCCGGCAGGTTCTGTGCGCCTTTCTCGATGGAGCCGTCCGCGTTGATCACGCCGGGACAGGCGATGCCGATGAACGGCGCCAGCTTGTAGCCTTCCTTCTCGGCCTCGGTGATCAGCCCCTTCAGCATCTTCGTCAGCCGCTTCACCGCGCCTTCGCGCGTCGGCTCGTCGTCGGCATGACGCCACAGCTCGGACTTCACGACCTTGGCTTTCGACAGGTCTTTTGCCTTTTTCCAGCTGGTCTCAACCAGGCCGCAGCGGATGTTGGTGCCGCCGATATCGACGGCGAGGATGCTGTCATGGGCCTCGAAGATCCACGACGGCGCCAAATGCAGCGCGCCGATCAGGCCGGCCTCGTCGGGATGATGGCGGATCGGCAGCATGTCGATCTTGAAGCCCTCGGCGATGAGGATAATCTCGGTGCGCGCGATCGCGAGCTCGCCGAGCCGGGAATCGCGAAAACCGCCGCCGACCACGATGCGCTCGGTCTTGGCCCAGGCCTTGGACTTGAGGAAGCGGCGGGTGACGTAAGCGAGCTCCTGGGCGAAGTCCTCGATGGCGCTATGCACCACCGCCCAGGCCTCGGTGTCGTCGCCGACCAGGATGGCGTCCAGCGTCTTCTTGCTGATCTCGTCCGACGGCTCCTTGCCGAACGGGTCCTCGCCGGACTTGCGCAGCGGCTTGCGCCAGCGCTCGAGGATCTCGCGGAACGCGCCCTTGCTGGCGCGGTCGCCGATGAAGCCATCCTCGTCCTTCATCTCGATGTTGAAGCTGTCGATATCCACCGACGGCAGCCGCTCCGCGCCGTGATGAGCGATGCCCGTCGTCGTCTTGACCAGCTCGTCTGTTGCCATGGTAAGCCCCTTGCCCGTGTGACTGAATTCGCCGGGACAACGGCGGGGGAACCTGTTGGTTGCGGCGCGGTCCGAAATTCGCCTGCGGGCCGGATCGGGCCCAAATGCTTCAAATCCGGCCGTTTTCGCCGGCTTTTCCTTGACTCCGGGGGATCAGCGGCTATAAATCCCGCAACCGGCGCGGGGCGTTTCTCGCGCCGCTTGTTTTTACGTGGGTTTTCAAAGGGATAACTCCCGCCCGCACAAAACTCGCATAAACCCATAACGACTGACAAAAAGCCGGCCCCGACAATATGTCGCGAGGCCGGGAATGAACACGAAGGAAAACAACGATGTTCGCAGTCATCAAAACCGGCGGCCGGCAGTACCGCGTCGTTCCGGATGATGTCCTGGAAGTAGGCAAGATCGAAGGCGAAGTCGGCTCGATCGTGCAGCTCAATGAAGTTCTCCTGGTCGGCGGCGACACGCCGATCCTGGGTCTGCCCACGGTCGCCGGCGCGTCCGTTGCGGTCGAGGTGCTCGACCACAAGCGCGGTCCCAAGGTCATCGCTTTCAAGAAGCGCCGCCGCAAGAATTCGCGCCGCAAGCGCGGCTATCGCGACGAGATCACCGTGCTGCGCATCTCGGAGATCCTGACGGACGGCGCCAAGCCCACCAAGGGGCCGCGTCCGAAGCGGGAGAAGGTCGCCAAGCCAGAGACCACGACCGAAGAGGCCGCCGCATAATTTGATCACGCGCCGTCACGAAGTGATGCGTGAGAAATTGTGAAATGATTCCGTCAAGGAATTGATCTAGAAATACGTAGAATTTCGGAGACGAGCCATGGCTCACAAAAAAGCAGGCGGTTCATCGCGCAACGGTCGCGATTCCAAGGGCAAGCGCCTCGGTATCAAGGCGTTCGGCGGGGAAGTTGTGATTCCCGGCAACATCATTGCGCGTCAGCGCGGCACCACCTGGCATCCCGGCCTTAATGTCGGCATGGGCACGGACCACACCTTGTTCGCCAAGATCGAGGGCCGCGTAACGTTCCAGGCCAAAGCCAACGGCCGCACCTTCATCTCGGTGCTCCCGCTCGCAGAGGCGGCTGAATAGACGGTGGATCAAATTTGGAGTCCGCCGGGTCCCAGACCGAACCGGCGGAGTCCTTGAGATCACAGATCGAAGGCTCCAGGGGAGGCGGGAAACCGGCCTCCCCTTTCGTTTGCGTGCTCACTTTTCACTTTAGTGACTTCGACGGAGCCGGACATGTTGCAGGATTTTTCGAGCGTGACCTTGCGGGAGGCGAGACCCAGCGTCGTCGCCACCGAGCGGCTGACCTTGCGGCGGCCGACCCTCGCCGATGTCAGGACCATCGCCCTCCTCGCCAACGACCGTCGCGTCGCCGAAAACACAAGGCGCCTCCCGCATCCCTATTCGCAGGACGACGCCATCGCCTTCATCCGCGCCAGCGCCCTGCCCGGCAGCGAGACGGTGTTCCTGATCGAGCATGACAGCGGCCCCATCGGCATGGTCGGCATCGACCGCTCGACGCCCGACAACGCCGAGCTCGGCTATTGGCTCGGCGTCGAGCATTGGGGCCGGGGCTTTGCCACCGAGGCCGCACGCGGCGCGATCGACTTCTTCTTCGAGGAGTTCGAGGACGATCATCTCTATGCAGGCGCGCGCGTCACCAACCCGGCCTCGCGCAACGTGCTGGAGAAGTGCGGCTTCCAGTGGAGCGGCGTCCAGCTGCATCGCTTCCTGGCGCTGGGCTCGTCCACGCCCGTCGACTGCTTCCGTCTCTCGCGCGGCGTGTGGGCGTCGCTGAAGAGCTGGAGCAGCGCGCGAAGGGTGAGGTAGGGCGGAGGCGGCTCAAACTGTCGTCCTGGTGAAAGCCAGGACGACGCTCGAATTTATTCCGCTGTAATCACGCTGGCGGATTCACATCCGCGTCCCTGCGTCCGAGATCGCGCTCACGCAGATAAATATAGAACCCGGCGGCGATGATGATGGCGGCGCCGACGATGGTGGCGATTTCGGGCACGTCGCCGAACACGACGAAGCCGAAGATCACCGCCCAGACGATCATCGAATATTGATAGGGCACGACGACGCTGGCCGGCGCGAGCTTGAGCGAGCGGTTGACGCAGAACAGCGCCGTGACCGAGACGCATCCCGCCAGCGCGAAGATCACGAGGCTGCCCGATGTCGGCGGCACCCAGTGGAACGCCGACAGCACAGCGCCCAGCAAGAACGTGCCGACGAATTGCGACGACGCCATCACGATATCGGGCGTCTTGCGCAGGCTGCGCGTGATCAACATCAGCGTTGCGAAAGAAAGACTGCCGCCAAGCGCGATCAGCGCCGGCAGGCTCACCGTCTGTGCCGAGGGCCGCAGCGCGATCAGGACGCCGCAGAAGCCGATCAGGATCGCCGTCCAGCGCCGCCAGCCGACCTTCTCGCCGAGAAAGATCGCCGACATCGCGGTGACGAAAATGGGCCCGGCGAGATAATAGGTGATGACGTCGGCGAGCGGCAGGTAGACCGTCGCAAGGAAGAAGGCCGCCACTTCCAGCGTCGACAGCACGACGCGAAAGAGCTGGAGACCCGGCCGCTCCAGATGCAGGAACTGGTGACGCTGCCGCCAGACCAACGGCGACAGCAGCAGCAGCGCCGCGCAGGCGCGCAGGAACAGCAGCTGCCCCACCGAATAAGTCCCGACCAGGAACTTGCCCATGGCATCGCCAAACGAGAACATGAAGATCGACAGCACCATGAGCGCAATCCCGGCAAGGCGCGCCGAGCGTTCGTCATAGGCCGATAGATTCTTGAACAGGGGCATCGAGCGCCGTTGTAATGACGCAGGCCGTCACGACAAGCCCGCGTTGGACGAATTGAACGGATTGTCGCACTCTCCGCGTCGCGGTAGCGACAGGTGTCTCACAAGAGAGCCAGGAAAGAGCTTAGCCATGACCGACTTCGACCCGGCCCGGCATCGCATGATCCCCGCGCAACGCTGGTTTGAGGATTTCGTGGTCGGCGAGCGCTTCGTGCTGCCGAGCCGCACGCAGACGACGGCGGTGTTCGCGGCGTTCCAGACCGCGAGCGGCGACACGCATCCGGTGCATTACGACGTGGAGTATTGCCGCAGCCGCGGCATGCCGCATCTGCTCGCCCACGGTTTCCAGACGCTGATCCACACCGCGCCCGGCGCCGGCCTGTTTCCGTTCATGGTCGAGGACTCCCTGGTCGGCTTCCTCGAGCAATCCAGCCGGTTCCTCAAACCTGTCTTCGCCGACGACACAATCTATCCCGCGCTCGAGGTCACCGAGCTGGTGCCGGGACGCTCGACCGGCGTGGTGACGCTCAAAAGCACCGTGTTCAACCAGCGCAAGGAGCTGGTGCTGGAGGGCACGCAGAAATTCCTGATCCGGCGCCGGCCAGCTGGTTAAGCAAGGCCACAAATCGCCGGGTTTCGGCCGATTTGCGGGTCCATCCGGGTTGCCGCGCGGGACCGGCTGGCCTACCTATGGCCCATGAAATTCCTAGACGAAGCAAAGGTCTATATCCGCTCCGGCGACGGCGGAAACGGCTGCGTGGCGTTCCGCCGCGAAAAATTCATTGAATTCGGCGGCCCCTCCGGCGGCAATGGTGGCCGCGGCGGCAATGTCATCATCGAGGTCGCCGACGGGCTGAACACGCTGATCGACTATCGCTACCAGCAGCACTTCAAGGCCCAGAAGGGCGAGAACGGCTCGGGCTCGGACCGCCACGGCGCCAATGGCAAGTCGATCGTGCTGAAGGTCCCCATCGGCACGCAGATCTTCGATGAAGATCGCGAGACCATGATCCACGATTTCACCACTGTCGGCGAAAAGTTCGTGCTGGCCGAGGGCGGCAATGGCGGCTTCGGCAACGCGCATTTCAAGACCTCGACCAATCGCGCGCCGCGCAATGCCAATCCCGGCCAGCCCGGGGAGGAGCGCTGGATCTGGCTGCGGTTGAAGCTGATCGCGGATGCCGGCCTCGTCGGCCTGCCCAATGCCGGCAAATCGACCTTCCTTGCCAAGGTCAGCGCGGCCAAGCCGAAGATCGCCGACTATCCCTTCACCACGCTGCATCCGCAGCTCGGCGTCGTGAATGCCGACGGTCGCGAATTCGTGTTGGCGGACATCCCCGGCCTGATCGAAGGCGCGCATGAAGGCGTCGGTCTCGGCGACCGCTTCCTCGCCCATGTCGAGCGCTGCCGCGTGCTGCTGCATCTCATCGATGCGACCTGCGAGCACGCCGGCAAGGCCTACAAGACGGTGCGAACGGAGCTGGACGCCTATGCCGGGCAGCTCACCGACAAGATCGAGATCGTCGCGCTGAACAAGATCGACGCGATCGAGCCGGACGAGTTGAAGAAGCAGAAGGAGCGGCTGAAGCGCGCCGCCAAGAAGACGCCGCTGCTGCTCTCCGCCGTCACCGGTGACGGCGTGCAGGAAGCGTTGCGCTCTCTTGCGGATGTGATCGGCGAGAGCCCGGTGTCTGCGAAAGCGAAGAGCGCGGCCGAAGCGGAGCCGTGGTCGGTTTGATTTTTCGTCGTCCCGGCGAAGGCCGGGACGACGCTGGAGTGTACGGCCGCAGACGCGTGCATCGCTGATAGCTTGTCTTCGCGCCCTCGATAGCGCAGCATCCCACAATCAAGAAACGGCAGGGATCACGCATGGCGCGCGCGAAGAACGTTCTCTGGATCATGTGCGACCAGCTTCGCTATGACTATCTCGGCTGCACCGGCCATCCCACGCTGAAGACACCGAACATCGACGCCATGGCGAAGCGCGGCGTGCTCTTCAGCAAGGCCTATGTGCAGTCGCCGATCTGCGGCCCCTCGCGGATGTCGTTCTACACCGGGCGCTACATGCGCTCGCACGGCTCGCACTGGAACGGCTGGCCGTTGCGGGTCGGCGAGCCCACCCTCGGCGATCACCTCAAGAAGCTCGGCGTGCGCTACGTGCTGGTCGGCAAGACCCACATGGCGCCCGATCTCGAAGGCATGAAGGCGCTCGGCATCCCGCCGGAATCGATGATCGGCGTGCACGTCGCCGAATGCGGGTTTGAGCCCTATGAGCGTGACGACGGCCTGCATCCCACGGGGCGGCCGCGTCCGAAATACGACGAATATCTGCGCCAGCAGGGCTTTGATGCGCCCAATCCCTGGGAGCATTGGGCCAATTCAGGCGCGGCCGAGGACGGCTCGCTCCAGAACGGCTGGCTGCTCGTGCATGCCGACAAGGCCGCGCGCGTGCCGGACGAGCATTCCGAGACGCCCTACATGACGCGACGCGCCATGGATTTCATCGGCGAGGCCGAGACCGACGGCAGGCCGTGGTGCCTGCATCTGTCCTACATCAAGCCGCACTGGCCCTACATCGCGCCCGAACCCTACGCCAGCATGTATTCGACATCGGACATGATCCCGGTGATCCGCTCCGAGCGCGAGCGGCAGAACCCGCATCCGGTGTTCGGCGCCTATATGGACATGCGCTACTCCCGCAACATGGCGCGCGACGATGCCCGCGAGAAGGTGATCCCGACCTATATGGGCCTGATCACCCAGATCGACGCCCAGATGGGCGTGCTGATGAAGTTCCTGGAGGAGCGCGACCTGCTGGACACCACCATGATCGTGTTCACCTCCGATCACGGCGACTATCTCGGCGATCACTGGATGGGCGAGAAGGATCTGTTCCACGAGCAGTCGGCGAAGATCCCGCTCATCATCATCGATCCCTCGAAGGAGGCGGATGCGACGCGTGGCACGCGCAACGATGCGCTGGTCGAAGCCATCGATCTCGCGCCGACCTTCGTCGACTATTTCGGCGGCAAGGTGCCGGGCCATATCCTCGAGGGACGCTCGCTGCTGCCGCTGCTGCGCGGCGAGAGTCCGCCGGATTGGCGCAAGGTGGCGTTCTCCGAATACGACTATGTCATGCAGGACGTGCGGCTGAAGCTGAATCAGCCGATCGAACGCTGTCGCCTGTTCATGGTGTTCGACGGCCGCTGGAAATACATCCACGCCTCAGGCTTCCTCCCGATGCTGTACGACCTCGAAACCGATCCGGAAGAGTTTCTGGATCGCGGCGACGATCCCGAGTGCGCCGGCGTCATCGCTCGACTGCAGGCCGAGCTGTTCGACTGGGCGCTGCATCCCAACGACCACATCACGACGCCGCGCGAGAAAATCGCCGCCTATGCCGACAACCAGCTCCAGGTGAAGGGCGGGATTTTGATCGGTGTTTGGGACGAAGCGGAGCTGGCGTCGATCAAGGACGGGATCGCGCAGCGCGCGAAGCTGTGAGTGAGCGGAAAGAGCCTCTCTCAGCTCGTCATGCCCGGGCTTGACCCGGGCATCCACGTCTTGCGTTAGGTGGCGGTGCACGTGGATGGCCGGGACAAGCCCGGCCATGACGGCGGAGAGCGGAGCGCAAACAGAAACTAATTCTCGATCTTGTACCCCGTCGCCTTCACGACCGGCTGCCAGAACGCGGTGTTGGCGGCGAGCTCCTTGGTCAGACCTTCCGCGCTGCTGCCCACCGGGATCAGACCGATCGCGGTGAGCTTCTCCTTCACCTCGGGCTTGGCGAGCGCGGCGCTTGCGGCCGCGCCGAGCTTGCTTGCGAATTCCGGCGAGCTGCCGGCGGGAAGCCACATGCCGTACCAGGCGTCGGCGACGAGATCGATGCCGCTCTCTTTCAAGGTCGGCACCTCTGAGGCAAAGGGCGAACGTTCCGCGCTGCTCACCGCGATGATCTTCACGCCCTTGGCGCGATGCTGCGCAAGCGCGTCGGCCAGCGTGGTGATCCCGAACGGAACATGGCCGCCGACGAGGTCGTTGAGGATAGCTGCGCTGCCGCGATAGGGCACGCGGCTCAAGGGAATGCCGAGGTCCTTCTCCAGCTTCGAGCCCATGAAATGCGGAATGGTGCCGCTGCTGGGTACGCCGAACGAGGTCCTGTCCGGATGTGCCTTCAGCCAGGCCGCGAACGACTTGAAATCCACAGCGTCGACCGCCGGGCTGATCACCAGCGCAAATTCAAAGCGCGCCAGCAGCGAGACCGGGACGAAATCCTTTGCAGCATCGAAGCTCGGAATCGTCTCGACCATCGGCAGCAGGTACATCGTGGGTCCGGTCGTCACCAGCACCATGCTGCCGTCGGGGCTTCCCCCCTTCACCGCCTTGATGCCGATCAGGCCGTCACCGCCGGTGCGGTTCTCGACCACGATGGTCCGCTGCAGTGCCGGCGCCATCTCCTGCGCGATCAGCCGGCACAGCGTGTCGCCGCCCGCGCCGGCCGCGAACGGGAAGATGATCTTGGTGAGCCCAGCCTGTGCGCGCGTCGCTCCCACCTGCGCCAGCAGCGGCAGGCTCAGACACCGGACCATGAATTTGCGGCGATCCATGGGTTTCCTCCACCGTTATGGTTGGCAGCATGAGAGCCGGACGGCCGCCCGGGGCAACCCGGCGTTCATCCTTTAGCATGCCGGCGCCTTGCGCGGGCCATCGTCCTGCTGCAAAAGCAGGGCCTCATCGGCGCCGCTCTCGCTCCGCCGTGTCCGATGCAGAGCAATCCGTCACACGCGCCAGCACTTGCACACATGGCCAGCCCCGAACTCAGTCAATTCCGCCGCATCGTCGTCAAGGTCGGCTCCGCGCTGCTGGTCGATTCCGACAAGGGCGAGGTGCGCGCGTCCTGGCTTGCCGCGCTCGCCGACGACATGGCCAAGCTGCATCGCGAGGGGCGTGACGTGCTCGTCGTCTCCTCCGGCTCGATCGCGCTCGGCCGCAGCCGCCTGAAATTGCCGCGCGGCCCGCTGAAGCTGGAGGAGAGTCAGGCAGCCGCCGCCGTCGGTCAGATCGCGCTCGCCCGCATCTGGTCGGAGGTGCTTGGCGCCCACGGCATCGGCGCCGGCCAGATCCTGGTGACGCTGCAGGACACCGAGGAGCGCCGCCGCTATCTCAACGCGCGCTCCACTATCGGCAAGCTGCTGGAGTGGCGCGCGATCCCCGTGATCAACGAGAACGACACGGTCGCCACCAACGAGATCCGCTACGGCGACAACGACCGCCTCGCCGCGCGCGTCGCCACCATGGCCAGCGCCGACCTGCTGGTGCTGCTGTCCGACATCGACGGGCTCTACGACGCCCCGCCGAAGAACAACCCGAACGCCAGGCTCATTCCCGTCGTCGACAGCATCTCCTCCGAGATCGAGGCTGTGGCAGGCGACGCCGAGTCCGAGCTGTCGCGCGGCGGCATGCGCACCAAGGTCGAAGCTGCCAAGATCGCGACCACCGGCGGCACGCATATGCTGATCGCCTCGGGCAAGATCGAGCATCCGTTGCAGGCGATCGCCGATGGCGGCCGCTGCACCTGGTTCCTGACGCCGGCCAATCCCATCACCTCGCGAAAACGCTGGATCGCGGGCTCGCTTGAGCCGAAGGGTACGCTGACGATCGACGCCGGCGCGGTCGCGGCCCTGCGCGCCGGCGCCAGCCTGCTGCCGGCCGGCGTGATCAAGGTCGAGGGCCAGTTCGCCCGCGGCGACGCCGTGATCGTGCGCGGCCCCGACACCAGCGAGGTCGGCCGCGGCCTGATCGCCTACGACGCCGACGATGCCGAGCGGATCAAGGGCCGCTCCTCCCCGGATGTCATGGCCATCCTCGGCATCAGCGGGCGGTCCGAGATGATCCACCGGGATGATCTGGTGGTGGGCGGGTAGCCGCTAGGGCATCCGAGTAGGCGCCGGCCGAGGCGTGGATGGCCGGTCAAGCCCGGCCATGACGCCGGAGCTGGGCCATTGATCGAGCTGCCGTCCGGCACGTGAAGCCCTGCCATACCCTGCCGACCCTTCGCAAAAGCGGGATTTCCGTGCTAGGACACTGCCTTAGCAGAAGGTTGAAACTCCCATGGCCGCCCCCCTCAAAGCCGTCGACGGCAATGCCGATCTTCAGGCGCTGATGACCGATCTCGGTACCCGTGCCCGCGCTGCCGCGCGCGTGCTGGCGCTGGCGCCGCCGGAGCAGAAGAACCGGGCGCTCGAGGCCATGGCGCGGGCGATCCGCAACAATGCCGCCGCGATCCTCGCCGCCAATGCCGAGGACGTCACCGAGGCCCGCGCCTCCGGCAACGCCACCTCGTCCTTCATCGACCGCCTGACGCTGACGCCGGCGCGGGTGGAGGGCATGGCCGAGGGCATCGGCATCGTGCGCGGCATTGCCGATCCCGTCGGCATCGTCACCGAGAGCTGGCAACGGCCGAACGGCATGACCATCGAGCGCGTGCGCGTGCCGCTCGGCGTCGTCGGCGTGATCTTCGAGAGCCGGCCGAACGTTGCGGCGGACGCCGGTGTGCTGTGCCTGAAGTCGGGCAATGCCGTGATCCTCCGCGGCGGCTCCGACAGTTTCCGCTCCTGCCGCGCGATCCATGACTGCCTGGTGCAGGGCCTGCGCGAAGCGGGCCTTCCCGAGGCTGCCATCACGCTGGTGCCGACGCGCGACCGCGCGGCGGTAGGCCAGATGCTGTCGGGATTGAATGGCGCCATCGACGTGATCGTGCCGCGCGGAGGCAAGAGCCTCGTCGCGCGCGTCGAGCAGGAAGCGCGCGTGCCGGTGTTCGCGCATCTCGAAGGCGTCAACCACATTTACGTCGACGGCAGCGCCGACCTCGCCATGGCGAAATCGATCGTGCTCAACGCCAAGATGCGCCGCACCGGCGTCTGCGGCGCCGCCGAGACGCTGCTGGTCGATCGCGCCGCAGCCGGTAAAAACCTCAAGCCGCTGGTTGAGATGCTAATCGAGGCCGGCTGCGAAGTGCGTGGCGACGACGCCGTGCAAAAGATCGATGCGCGCGTCAAACCCGCGAGCGCGGACGATTGGGACACCGAATATCTCGATGCGATCATCGCAGCGAAGGTGGTGAACGGCGTCGACGGCGCGATCGCGCATATCCAAAATCACGGTTCGCACCATACCGATGCGATCGTGAGCGCCGACGAGACCGCTGCGAAAAAATTCCTGAGTGAGGTCGATTCCGCGATCGTGCTGCACAACGCCTCGACGCAGTTCGCCGACGGCGGCGAGTTCGGCTTCGGTGCCGAGATCGGCATTGCCACCGGCAGATTCCACGCCCGCGGCCCGGTTGGCGCCGAGCAGCTGACGAGCTTCAAATATCGCGTTCACGGCACCGGGCAGACGCGGCCGTAGACGACGCAGGGCGCGGGGCATTGAGCAACAATTTCGTCGCGCCACGTTTCTTCGCGCAGGCCATACCGACCCATACCTCGGGCATGCGCATCGGCCTGCTCGGCGGCTCGTTCAACCCGCCGCACCAGGCCCATCGCGCGATCAGCCAGTTCGCGCTGAAACGACTCCAGCTCGATCGCGTGTGGTGGCTGGTGACGCCAGGCAATCCGCTGAAGGAGAACGGCGCGCTGCATGAGCTCGGCGCGCGCATGCAGGCGGCGCGCGAAATGGCCGACGATCCCAGGATCGAGGTGAGCTGTCTCGAATCCGTCATTCGCACGCGCTATACCATCGATACGATCAACACCTTGCGCCGCCGCCTCTCGGGCTTGCGCTTTGTCTGGATCATGGGCGCCGACAACCTCGCTCAATTCCATCGTTGGCAGCACTGGCGGCGCATCGCCGACCAGGTGCCGATCGCGGTCATCGACCGTCCGCCGCAGAGTTTTCGCGCCCTCGCCTCTCCCGCCGCCCAGGCGCTCAGGCGCTATCGGATGCCGGAGAATGAGGCCGCCTTGCTCGCGGACCGGCCCGCGCCAGCCTGGGTGTTCCTGACCGGAATGAAGCTGAATCTCTCGTCGACCGGCTTACGGAACCCGGACGGAAGCTGGAAAGGTACGAAGTGAGTCAGATTGTGCGAACGCCATGCGGTCTTCGGGCTCTCTGGCATATTGAAACCCTTAACCCCACATGATGTAGTGTAACCAGTGGGCGCCGGATTCGGCGTTCGCGATACAGTGAAAGGAATGGTCCCTGACCACATCTGTATTGTCCAAGACAGCCTCACCCAAGACGGCTTCACCGAAGTCTGTTTTACCCAAGGTTGCCAAGCCGACGCGTAAAACATCGACCAAAGCTGCGGCCTTGAAGGCGCAACCCGACGCCGACAAGACGCTGAGCCTGATCCTCTCCCGCCTCGACGACATGAAGGCGGAAGAGACTGTGACCATCGACCTTCGCGGCAAATCGGCCTACTCCGACTACATGATCGTCACCACCGGCCGGGTGAACCGGCACGTCGGCGCGATCGCGGAGAACGTCGCCAAAGGCCTCAAGGAAAACGGCATCAAGAACATCCACGTCGAGGGCTTGCCCAATTGCGACTGGGTGCTGATCGATTCCGGCGATGTGATCGTGCACGTGTTCAGACCCGAGGTCCGCGAGTTCTACAGTCTCGAGAGATTGTACACGCAGGGCCCAGGGGCGGCGAAGGCGATCTGAGAGGCTGCTGGCCGATTTCGAATCGGCTGACGCGCATGCTAGCGTCGTGCGCGCGCAGATCGCGCGCGGTCCAGAAAACGCGACCCTGAACATATCATGCGCATAGCCGTCATTGCGGTGGGCCGGCTGAAGCAGGGCCCCGAACGGGAGCTTGCCGAGCGCTATTTCGAGCGGTTCGACGAGGCCGGCCGCAAGCTCGGATTCCGCGAGCTCGCCATCCACGAATTGCCCGAAAGCCGCGCGCGCGATACGGCGACGCGGATGGCCGAAGAGGCCGCGGCGATCTCCGCCCATATTCCCGAAAAGTCGGTGCTGGTGGCGCTGGACGAGCGCGGCCAGAATCTGGATTCGACCGTATTCGCACGGCATCTCGGGCGCTGGCGCGACGAGGGTGCCGGTCATACTATCTTCATGATCGGAGGGGCGGACGGACTTTCGCCCGAATTGCGCCGTAAGGCCAAGCTCGTGATCGCGTTCGGCTCTGCGACCTGGCCGCATCAAATGGTCCGCGTCATGCTTCTGGAACAGCTTTATCGGGCCGCCACCATTCTGGCGGGCCACCCCTATCACCGCGCGTGATCCGCGCCACAACGAGCACCTTTGCTTAAAGCGATGCGAGCGCCGATTTTCAACCTGCTGCTGATCGCCGGCGTTGCCGGCGCAAGCCTCGCGCAAGCTCAGACGCCTGCACCGCAGACTGCGGCCGTAGCGCCCGATGCGATCAAGCAGCGCGAGCAGGAGCTCGAAGCCGCGCGCGCCAGCAAGAAGAGCGCTGAGGAAGCGCAGGCCAAGCTCAAGGCCGAGATCACCTCGCTCGGCCAGGACCGCACCCAGCTCAATCAACAGTTGATCGACACCGCCGCCAATGTGCGCACCGTCGAGACCAAGATCGACGAGGCCGAAGCGCGGCTGCGATCGCTGAACGGCCGCGAACAGGCGATGCGCAGCTCGCTCGATTCACGCCGCGCCGACATCGTCGAGGTGCTGGCGGCCTTGCAGCGCGCCGGAAGGCGGACGCCGCCGGCACTTCTGGTACGGCCCGAGGATGCCCTGCAATCGCTGCGCACGGCGATGCTGCTCGGTGCCGTGGTGCCGGAGTTGCGCGGCCGTGCCGAGAAGATCGCGGGCGAGCTCGGCGAGC
Organism: Bradyrhizobium sp. CW1; assembly: GCF_023100665.1. Taxonomy (NCBI): domain Bacteria; kingdom Pseudomonadati; phylum Pseudomonadota; class Alphaproteobacteria; order Hyphomicrobiales; family Nitrobacteraceae; genus Bradyrhizobium; species Bradyrhizobium sp. CW1. The sequence goes on along the minus strand of NZ_CP064684.1, from coordinate 204,708 downwards.
TCGTGGCCTTGCGCAAGACCATCGCGACCGAGCGCGACCAGCTTGCCTCCGACCGCGACAAGGTGCGCAACGACCAGACCCGGCTCGCGGCTCTGGTCGACGAACGGCAGCGTCAGCAGGCGTCGCGCGAAAAGGACCTCGACGCCGAGAACGCGCGCGCCGTTGCGCTCTCAAGACAGGTCGGCGATCTCCAGGGGCTGATCGCCAAGATGGAGCAGGATCTGCAAAGCGCCGCCAAGGCGGCCGAGAAAGCAGCTGAGGCCGCCAAGCAGGCCGAGGCCAAGGCGGCTGCAAACGCGGCCGCCAGCGCCAAGACCGGCCCCGGCACATTCAAGGATCGTTCCCGCACCACCCCTGCGATGGCCTTCGCCGCGGCCAAGGGCCTCCTGCCTCTGCCGGTTAACGGTAACAAGATCAGGGATTTCGGCGGTTCGGACGGGCTCGGCGGGGTCCAGAAGGGCATTTCGCTGGCGACGCGGCCCGGCTCCCAGGTCACGACGCCGTGTGATGGCTGGGTGGTCTATGCCGGCCCGTTCCGCAGCTATGGACAACTCTTGATCCTCAATGCCGGGGGCGGGTATCATGTGCTGATCGCCGGGATGGAGCGCATTTCGGTCAACATCGGACAATTCGTGCTCACGGGGGAGCCTGTCGCGACCATGGGGTCGACCTCTCAAGTCGCCTCCATTCTCGCCACGAACGCGAGTCAACCTGTGCTCTATGTCGAGTTCCGCAAAGACGGCACTCCAATCGATCCAGGCCCATGGTGGGCCGCAAATGAAGGCGAGAAGGTTCGCGGATGATGCGCAAGACTTCAGTTATCCTCCTCAGCGCGGCCACCGGTGCGGCGCTGACGCTGTTCGTGACGCAACCGCGCGCGGTCTTCATGGGCTCCAGCGCGCGAGCCGCCACTGCGGACACCTATCGCCAGCTCAATTTGTTCGGCGACGTGTTCGAGCGCGTGCGCTCGGACTATGTCGAGAAGCCCGACGACACCAAGCTGATCGAATCCGCGATCAGCGGCATGCTTACCGGTCTCGATCCGCATTCGAGCTACATGGACGCCAAGAGCTTCCGCGACATGCAGGTGCAGACCCGCGGTGAGTTCGGCGGCCTCGGCATCGAAGTCACGATGGAAGACGGCCTGATCAAGGTGGTCTCGCCGATCGACGACACCCCGGCCTCGCGCGCCGGTGTCATGGCCAACGACATCATCACCAATCTCGACGACGAGGCGGTGCAGGGCCTGACCCTGAACCAGGCGGTCGAGAAGATGCGCGGCCCGGTCAACACCAAGATCAAGCTGAAGATCATCCGCAAGGGCCAGGACAATCCGATCGACGTCACGCTGGTGCGCGACAACATCCGCGTCCGTTCGGTGCGCGCCCGCGTCGAGGCCGACGACATCGCCTATATCCGCATCACCACCTTCAACGAGCAAACCACCGAAGGCCTGAAGCGCGAGGTCGCCAACCTCTCGAATCAGATCGGCGACAAGCTGAAGGGCTACGTCATCGACCTCCGCAACAACCCGGGCGGCCTGCTCGAGGAAGCGGTCACCGTCTCCGACTCCTTCCTGGAGAAGGGCGAGATCGTCTCGACCCGCGGCCGCAATGCCGAGGAGACCCAGCGCCGTACCGCGCATACGGGCGACCTCACCAAGGGCAAGCCGGTCATCGTGCTGGTCAACGGCGGCTCGGCTTCGGCGTCGGAGATCGTCGCCGGCGCGCTGCAGGACCACAAGCGTGCGACCATCGTCGGCACACGCTCGTTCGGCAAGGGCTCGGTGCAGACCATCATTCCGCTCGGCTCCGGCAACGGCGCGCTGCGTCTGACCACGGCGCGCTATTACACGCCGTCGGGCAAGTCGATCCAGGCCAAGGGCATCGTGCCCGACATCGAAGTGCTGCAGGACGTGCCGGACGAGCTGAAGTCGCGTACCGACACCAAGGGCGAAGCTTCGCTGCGCGGCCATCTCAAGAACGACGGCGACGAGAAGACCGGCTCGCAGTCCTACGTTCCGCCGGACGCCAAGGACGACAAGGCGCTCAAGCTCGCCGACGATCTGCTCCACGGCATCAAGAACAGCGCGTCCGCGGCGCCCACGCCGGGCGGCGACAAGGCCACGACCGACAAGCCCAAAGCGGCGAACTAGGTCGGCGCATCGCGATCTGACGAAAAGGGCGGCTCCCGGAGCCGCCCTTTTTGCTTGGAACTCCTGATATCCCCCGGCCTATCCCGGCCTGCCGCCGCTTGACCCCGGCGTGGTATCGTCATTGCTGAGTGATTCGGGATCGCGCATGACTGAAACGGCCGATGATCTGAGCGCCCCGCTCGGACGGGACAAGCCGCGCCGGAAACGTCGGCTGCGGCTGCCGTTCACGGCCATGCAGCTGCTCGCGGTCCTGCTCGGACTGTTCCTGGTCACCTTTGCCGGCTTCGCCATCTTCAACAAGGATCCGCTCGGCGGCGAGCCAATGACACGGCTCGCGATCCGCGAACCCAATGCCGCAGACAAGGCTGGCGACGACAAGCCGGCCGCGGCCGGCCATGGCCAGGACAGCAAGCAGGAAAGCAAGCAAGAGACCAAGGACGCACCGAAGCAGGCGGGCGAGCAGAAGACCGTCACCATGATCGACGGTTCCACCGGCATGCGCCACGACGTGGTGATCGGCGGCGATGCCGCCGGCAAAAGCGAGACGGCGGCGGCCTCCGCACCGCCGCCCGTCATGGCCGGGATCGACCCAAAACTTCTTGAGAAATCGCGCTATGGCATGATCCCCGCGGTTTCCGGGGATCTGAAGCCGTTCAACGTCTATGCGGCGGATGCCGACCGCGCCAAGGCCGCCAAGATGCCGGTGGTCGCGATCCTGATCGGCGGCCTCGGCGTCGGCGCCGCCAAGACCACCGATGCCATCATGCGGTTGCCAGCGGCGGTGACGCTGGCCTTCACGCCGTATGGGTCCGATCCAGGAAAACTCGCCGAGCGCGCCCGCGCCCAGCGCCACGAGATCTTCCTCCAGATCCCGATGGAGCCCTATGACTTCCCCGACAACGATCCGGGACCGCAGACGCTGCTGACCTCGCTGAGTGCCGACCAGAACATGGACCGCCTGTACTGGCATTTGAGCCGGATGCAGGGCTATGCCGGCCTCACCAATTTCATGGGCGCCCGCTTCATCGCGACGGAGCCGGCGATGCAGCCGATCATCCGCGAGGCGGCCAAGCGCGGGCTCGGCTTCTTCGACGACGGCTCCTCGCCGCGCAGCATCGCGCCGCAAGCGGCCGGCAGCCAGGCGATGCCGTTCGGCAAGGGCGATATCGCGATTGACGCGGTGCCGACCCCGGCCGAGATCGACCGCGCCCTGACCAAGCTCGAAGCGGCGGCGCGCGAGCGCGGCGTGGCCGTGGGCACCGCCTCCGCCCTCCCGGTCTCGATCGAGCGCATCGGCGCCTGGACCAAGACATTGGGCGACCGAGGTATCCTTTTGGTGCCATTGACAACCGCGATGCTGAAATCAAAATCCAGCTAAATCAACGGATTGGTATGGTACAGGCCCGCGGGGCCTGCTTAAGCCTTACCGACAGCATGCGAGAGGTCTGGCGGAATGGCGCGTTACGAGGATCTGCCCTACCGGACCTGCGTCGGCGTGATGTTGCTCAACAAGGACGGACTGGTGTTCATCGGCCGCCGCGCTGGCGGCATCGAGCATGTCGACGACACCCATGTCTGGCAGATGCCGCAGGGCGGCGTCGATCCCGGCGAGGACAATTGGGAGGCCGCCAAGCGCGAGCTCTATGAGGAGACCAGCGTGCGTTCGGTTGAGCGGCTCGGCGAAGTTCCGGACTGGCTCACTTACGACATTCCGCGCACGGTCGCCGGGCGCACCTGGAAGGGCCGCTACCGCGGTCAGCGCCAGAAATGGTTCGCGGTCCGCTTCACCGGCAAGGATAGCGAGATCAACGTCGAAAAGCCCGGCGGCGGTCACAAGGCCGAGTTCGTGAGCTGGCGCTGGGAGCCGATGAAGAACCTGACCGGGCTGATCGTCCCGTTCAAGCGCCCGGTCTACGAGCGCGTGGTGAAGGAATTTTCCGCGCTGGCGCAGGATTAGTTCAAGTCGCCATTCCAGGTTGATGCTAGAGCCAGTTCCGTTCCGATAGAATCGGGACGGGGCTCTAGTTTTTTATTTTGACGCGTTTTCTTGACGCGAACCGGTATCCACTTCGCTCGAAAACGCTCTAATGCACAGCCTGAAATGACGACGAGAGATCCACGCGTGAGCACTGAAAAACCCTACCGTCCCAATGTCGGAATCGCGCTGTTCAATGCCGATGGCCGCGTGCTGATCGGGCACCGCTTCAAGGGCGACGGACCCGAGATCATCCTGCCGGGTCTGGACTGGCAGATGCCGCAGGGCGGCGTCGATGAGGGCGAGGATTTGCGCGATGCCGCGCTGCGCGAGCTCTGGGAAGAGACCAGCGTCAAGAGCGCATCCTATCTCGGCGAGACCGACTGGTTGACTTACGAATTCCCGCCATATGACGGGCCGCAGACACATCGACTGGCGAAATTCCGCGGCCAGCGCCAGAAATGGTTCGCGTTACGCTTCACCGGCAAGGATGACGAGATCGATCCGCTGACGCCGCGCAACGGGCAGCCCGCCGAGTTCGACGCCTGGCGCTGGGAGCGGCTCGACCGCGTCCCCGATGTCGTGGTGCCGTTCCGCCGCCACGTCTACAGCGCAGTGGCGCAGCAGTTTGCGCCGTTCGCGAACTAAAAACGCGAAAAACAACCCCATGCACAGTAGAACGGGGTTGAAATCATTAGAGAACTTTGCCCGGAAATTTGCGTGAGCCTAGTTGATCGGTCCCACCGTGAACGGGCCGATTGCGATGAGGTGGCAGTCGCTGTCGCGCTTGGCGCAGTCGGCGAGCGCGGAATTGACGGCGGTCTGCTCGTCCGCGGCCTTGAGGCCGAGGCCCGGCCGGCCCGCGGTGCCGACCGCGACGGCGTTCCAGCCCATGCCGTCGGCGAGCTTGCGCACGACCTCGTCGCGCGCATCTGCGATGATCGAGGCGTTCGACGCCGCATGGAAGAAGCCGGTGATCCGGAGCAGGGTCGGGATCGGCACGACGAAATTCTCGTCGACCGCAACGACCAGGCAGGCGACGCCGGCGATCGCACCGCACGATTCCAGTGAACGCCGCGCGGCATCGTCGGTGGACGATGCGCCCATCACCATGAAATATTGGCCGCCGGGGCCGAGCGCGACCGCGCGGGATTTTGCCGCGGGCACGAACATGTTCTCGAGCCGGACCTTGGCGGGATCGCGCACCATCGGAAAGTCTTTCGAGGCGAAGGCGCGCTCGGTCATGGCATCATGCCGGACGAACGGTTGCGGCGGCATCGGCGGTTTGCCGTGCGTGTAGACCACATTGTTGCCGACTGCATAGAGCTCGCAACGCCGCGGCGACTGCGCGGCATCGGCGCGCTTCTGGCACTGATCGAGTGCGGCGTTGCGCGCGGCTTCCTCGTTCGGCTGATTCAACGACGCGCCGGTGAACCCGCCGACATTGAGTGCGAACGCCTTGTAGTCGCCGGCAGCGGAATAGTCGCCGGCCAGGTAGTTGCGGATGCGCTCGTTGATGAAGGGGACGCTGTCGGCAGGAAACTTGCCGGCCATCGGTGAAGCCGATGGTGCCGGCATGGGCATCGGCGCTTTCGCCGCCATGGTGGATGACGGGCTTGGCGCTGCTGCCGCAGCCGCGTTGGGCATCGGACTTGATGCTGGGCTTGGCGCGGTCACTGCAACCGCCGGCGCCCTGGTCGTCTCGAGCTTGGTGAAATAGAGGAAGCCGCCGACGCCGATGGCGACGACGGAGACGACACCGACCACCAGCGGCCACATCCAGTTCGGCGCGGCCTCAGCCTTCGTCACCTTCTTGATCTGCGGCGTCGCGTAGCTACCGTCCCCGCGCCGCATCGCCACCATGTAGGCGTGCACCGGCGTCGGGATGTTCTTGACCTCCTGCGCGCCGATATCGGCGAACTGCACCGACAGCTTGTTGGCGACCTGCTCGTGCACGGCGCGGGAGACGCAGATGCCCCCGACCTCGGCGAGGCCCTCGAGCCGGGCGGCGATATTGACGCCGTCACCGAGCAGATCACCGTCGCGCTCGACCACGTCACCGATGGTGATACCGATGCGGAACGACATCTGCCGGCTCGGCGGATAGGCCATGTTGCGGGTTCGCAGGGATTCCTGAATGTCGATCGCGCAGCGCACCGCATCGACTGCGCTTGGAAATTCCGCAAGCACGGCATCGCCCGCGGTGTTGAAGATGCGTCCGCCCGCCCTGGCAATGAAATCATCGACGACCTCGCGATAGGCGGCGAGACGCCGCAGCGTCTCCTCTTCGTCTTCCGCAACCAGTCGCGAGTAACCGGCAATATCGGCCGCGAAAATCGCTGCGATCTTGCGTTTCATCTGCGGTCGGCCCCCGGAACAAAGTTCGCGGGCGCAGAATGGCGCTATCGGCGGCGCCGTGCAACAAAGTTTCAGCGCCCGCCACTCCCGTGACGAGCGCTGAACTTATTCAGGAATTTTCAGTTCGGGCCCCGGCGCAGTGCACCGGGGCTTAGTGCATCGCCGTGCTGCTGAGCTGCTGCTGGATGCTCTTGAAGTGGTCGAGCCGGGCGATGGCTTGATCGAGCTCGTTGCCTTCGTGCTCCTTCAAGCCCTCTTCCATCTCCGAGATGGTCGCGGCGAACTGCGCGCGGTCGAGCTCGGCCAGCGAGGTCGCGACGTCGGCGAGTACGGTCAGGCCCTTCTCGGAGACTTCGGCGATACCGCCGAGCACGATGATCTTCTCGTGCTTGCCGCCGGTGGTCACGGTGAGAATGCCGGGCCGGATCGCGGCCACGACCGGCGCGTGTCCCGCCAGCACGCCGAAGTCACCTTCGACGCCGGGGATATCGACCTGGTCGACCTCGCCCGAGAAGGCGAGCTTTTCCGGCGAGACGAGATCGAAGTGGAAGGTGGCCATTGGAAACCTGCGAATGGTGAGTAGCGAATTGCGAATGGAGCGGGAGCGGCGCGACTATTCGCTACTCCCTGCTCGCCCTTCGCAGCTTAGGCCGCCTCGGCCGCCAGCTTCTTGCCCTTCTCGATCGCCTCTTCGATGGTGCCGACCATGTAGAAGGCGGCTTCCGGCAGGTGGTCGTACTTGCCTTCGCAGAGGCCGCGGAAGCCCTTGATGGTGTCCGCGAGGTCGACGAACTTGCCGGGCGAGCCGGTGAAGATTTCGGCGACGTGGAACGGCTGCGACAGGAAGCGCTCAATCTTGCGGGCGCGGGCCACCGTCAGCTTGTCCTCTTCCGAAAGCTCGTCCATGCCGAGAATGGCGATGATGTCCTGCAGCGACTTGTAGCGCTGCAGCACCTGCTGGACCTGACGCGCGGTGTCGTAGTGCTCCTGGCCGACGACGAGCGGCGAGAGCATGCGCGAGGTCGAGTCGAGCGGGTCCACCGCCGGATAGATGCCCTTTTCCGAGATCGCGCGGTTCAACACCGTGGTGGCGTCCAAATGCGCGAACGAGGTCGCGGGCGCCGGGTCGGTCAAGTCGTCGGCCGGAACGTAAATGGCCTGCACCGAGGTGATCGAACCCTTCTGCGTGGTGGTGATGCGCTCCTGCAGCGCGCCCATGTCGGTGGCGAGCGTCGGCTGGTAACCCACGGCGCTCGGGATACGACCGAGCAGCGCCGACACTTCAGAGCCGGCTTGGGTGAAGCGGAAGATGTTGTCGACGAAGAACAGCACGTCCTGGCCCTGGTCGCGGAAGTGCTCGGCGACGGTCAGACCGGTGAGGCCGACGCGGGCGCGAGCGCCGGGCGGCTCGTTCATCTGGCCGAACACCAGCGCGCACTTCGACTTGACGCTCGGATCCGGATTATGCGGATCGGCGTTGACCTTGGACTCGATGAACTCGTGATAGAGGTCGTTGCCCTCGCGGGTACGCTCGCCGACGCCGGCGAACACGGAGTAACCACCGTGCGCCTTCGCGACGTTGTTGATCAGCTCCTGAATCAGCACGGTCTTGCCGACGCCGGCGCCGCCGAACAGGCCGATCTTGCCGCCCTTGGCGTAGGGCGCGAGCAAGTCGACGACCTTGATGCCGGTGACGAGAATTTCAGCTTCGGTCGACTGGTCGGTGTAGCTCGGCGCTTCCTGGTGGATGGCGCGCATGCCTTCGGACTGGATCGGACCGGCTTCGTCGATCGGCTCGCCGATCACGTTCATGATGCGCCCGAGCGTGCCTGCACCCACCGGAACCGAGATCGGCTGACCGGTGTCGGTCACTTCCTGGCCGCGGACCAGACCTTCGGTCACGTCCATCGCGATCGTGCGCACGGTGGACTCACCGAGATGCTGTGCAACTTCCAGCACGAGGCGGATGTTGCCGTTCCTGGTTTCCAACGAATTCAGAATGGCCGGCAGATGGCCTTCGAACTGAACGTCGACGACGGCGCCCATGACCTGGGTGACGCGACCGACCTGGGTAGCTGCTGTAGCCATGAAGCTCTCCTTCGAAATTCTTTACTTGAACGACCGTCGTTTGGTTCGTGCGTCAGACCGCCTCGGCGCCGGAGATGATCTCGATCAGCTCCTTGGTGATCTGGGCTTGACGGGTTCGGTTGTAGATCTGGGTTTGCTTGCGGATCATTTCGCCGGCGTTGCGGGTGGCGTTGTCCATGGAGCTCATCTGCGCGCCATAGAACGAGGCGTTGTTTTCCAGCAGCGCACGGAAAATCTGCACCGCGATGTTCCGCGGCAACAGGCCGGAGAGGAGTTCGTCTTCCTCCGGCTCATAGTCGTAGGACGTCGACGGCGCGGTCGCCGCCTTTTCTTCCACGGTCAGCGGAATGATCTGCTGCGCGGTCGGGACCTGGGCGATCACCGACTTGAACTGCGCGTAGAACAGCGTGCAGACGTCGAATTCGCCGTTATCGAAGCGGGCCAGCACCTTCTTGGCGATGTCGTCCGCGTTGACGAAGCCGAGCTGACGAACGCCGCGCAGGTCGAGATGCTCGACGATCTGCTTGTCGTACAGGCGGCGGAGCTGCTCGTAGCCCTTGCGGCCGACGCAGAAGAATTTGACTTCCTTGCCCTGCGCCAACAGCGCCTGGGCGCGCTCGCGCGCGAGGCGCACGATCGAGGAGTTGAACGCGCCGGACAGACCACGCTCGCCGGTGCAGACCAGCAGTAGGTGAACCTGATCCTTGCCGGTGCCGGCCAGCAGCACCGGGGCGCCGGGCGAACCGGCGGCAGCGCTGGCGATGTTGGAGATCACCGCGCTCATCTTGTCGGCATAGGGCCGCGCCGCCTCGGCCGCTTGCTGGGCGCGGCGCAACCGGGACGCCGCGACCATCTGCATGGCCTTGGTGATCTTCTGCGTCGCCTTGGTGGAGGCGATGCGGACGCGCATGTCTTTAAGTGACGCCATTCTTCGTTCACCCCGGCGGTTCGACCCCTTGGATCAAGCCGCTAGCCTATCCCAGTCGTCATGCCCGGGCGTGTCCCGGGCATCCACGTCTTCGTTTCCATGCAGTGAGGCACGGAAGGCCGGGACAAGAAGCCCGGCCTTGCGACCGTTCTCTTATGCGAAGCTCTTGGCGAAACCTTCGACCACCGACTTCAGCTTGGCGGCGGTGTCGTCGGAGAGATCGCGGCTGTCGCGGATCGCGTTGAGGATCTCGACGTTCTTGCCGCGCAGCAGCGACAACAGACCGTCCTCGAACGCGCGCACCTTGTTGACCGGCAGCGGGTCGAGATAGCCGTTGGTGCCGGCCCAGATCACGCAGACCTGCTCTTCCATCTTCAGCGGCGCGAACTGCGGCTGCTTCAGGAGCTCGGTCAGACGCGAGCCGCGATTGAGCAGGCGCTGGGTCGAGGCGTCGAGGTCGGAGCCGAACTGCGCGAACGCCGCCATTTCGCGGTACTGCGCGAGCTCGCCCTTGATCTTGCCGGCGACCTTCTTGGTGGCCTTCGTCTGTGCCGAGGAGCCGACGCGCGACACCGACAGACCGACGTTCACCGCGGGGCGAATGCCCTGGAAGAACAGGTCGGTTTCCAGGAAGATCTGGCCGTCGGTGATCGAGATGACGTTGGTCGGAATGTAGGCCGACACGTCGTTGGCCTGGGTTTCGATGACCGGCAGCGCCGTCAGCGAGCCCGAACCCTGGTCCTTGTTCAGCTTCGCCGCGCGCTCGAGCAGGCGGGAATGCAGATAGAATACGTCGCCCGGATAGGCTTCGCGGCCCGGCGGGCGGCGCAGCAGGAGCGACATCTGGCGGTAGGCGACGGCCTGCTTGGACAAATCGTCATAGATGATGACGGCGTGCATGCCGTTGTCGCGGAAGTACTCGCCCATGGTGCAGCCGGTGAACGGCGCGATGTACTGCATCGGTGCCGGATCCGACGCGGTGGCGGCGACGATGATCGAATATTCGAGCGCGCCCTGCTCTTCCAGCACCTTCACGAACTGGGCAACCGTCGAGCGCTTCTGGCCGATCGCGACGTAGACGCAATACAGCTTGATGTTCTCGTCCGGCTGCGCGTTGAGCGGCTTCTGGTTGAGGATGGTGTCGAGCGCGATCGCGGTCTTGCCGGTCTGACGGTCGCCGATGATCAGCTCGCGCTGGCCGCGGCCGATCGGGATCAGGGCATCGATCGCCTTGAGGCCGGTCGCCATCGGCTCGTTCACCGACTTGCGCGGAATGATGCCGGGCGCCTTGACGTCGACGCGCATGCGCTTGTCGGCCTGGATCGGGCCCTTGCCGTCGATGGGGTTGCCGAGCGCGTCGACGACGCGGCCGAGCAGGCCCTTGCCGACCGGCGCGTCCACGATGGCGCGGGTGCGCTTGACGGTCTGACCTTCCTTGATCTCGCGGTCAGCGCCGAAAATAACGATACCGACGTTGTCGGTTTCGAGGTTCAGCGCCATGCCGCGGGTGCCGTTCTCGAATTCGACCATTTCACCGGCCTGGACGTTATCCAGACCGAAAACGCGAGCGATACCGTCGCCGACGGACAGCACCTGTCCGACTTCGGAGACTTCAGCTTCCTGGCCGAAATTCTTGATCTGGTCCTTGAGGATCGCGGAAATTTCCGCGGCGCGGATGTCCATCAGCCTGCCTCTTTCATCGCGTGCTTGATCGAATTGAGTTTGGTGCGAAGCGAGCTATCGACCATTCGGCTGCCAAGCTTGACCACGAGGCCACCGATGATCGAGGGATCGACCTTCACGTTGAGCGCGACGTCCTTGCCGGTCACCGACTTCAGGGCAACCTTGAGGGCGTCGAGATTCTTGTCCGAGAGCGCCTCCGCCACGGTGACGTCGGCCGTCGCCTCGCCCTTGAACTTGGCGACCAGGGCGCGATAGGCGCGGATGACGTCAGCCACCGCGAACAGGCGGCGGTTGGCGGTCAGCACTTTCAGGAAATTGGCGGAGATGCCGGCGATGCCGGCCTTGTCCAGCACGGCCGAGAGGGCTCTGGACTGGGCATCGGCCGCGAACACGGGGCTGCGGACGAGGCGCTTCAGATCGGCGCTTTCGTTCAGCATGCCCTCGAATTTTTCGAGATCGGCTTTGACCTCGTCGACCACTTTCTGGTCGCGGGCCAGTTCAAACAAGGCCGTTGCATAACGGCCCGACACACCGGAAACGGACGTATCTTCTGCAGCCACAGACGTGCTCTTTTTGCTGTCAAACTCGCAAGGGAAAAACCGTCGCCACGAAGCGGCGCCTAGCGATCCAAGCCCTTGGAATTCAAGCGGGACTTCGATTTTCGACCCCGCACGGAAGTGCCGGGCTCGTTAAAATCGCGGCTTTGCTAACATAGCAGGCGCGCACGTGCAACATGACGCCAAATTAAAGGCATGACGTTCTGTCGCCAGTTCGTCGCACTCCACGACGACGCGACGACGACCTTGCCATGCCGCGGAATTGCCACAGCGCTTAAGCCCAACCCTGAGCCGAGGCCGGCGATTGGTTCCTGCCCTCAGCGCATAGCCGCCATGAACACGGATCGCTGAGGCGTGATTCCAGCCCTCCCGGCTCCACTCGCCGAATACTTTCTGAATTCTAAATGCGGAAAGCGATGACTTCGTTTTACAGTATTCGCGAGTAATATAGAGGTTAACAAACTGCTAAATTCCAATATTACGGAATGTCGGCCGAATATCCCTGCCGGTAACAAGATATTACACAGCGACACAGAACGGATTTACTGCCCAATTCACGCCTCATTAGGAATCGAAACGCGATCCCGCTCGCAAACTTACGGGGGCTCCACTTGCCACATATGTGGCAATACTAGCTTAGGGACCAATATATGCTTTGTTTGAAGACGCTGGGCTCAGTGACCCGGCCGCGTAAGGCGATCGCCTTTGTTGCCGCAACTCTTCTCATCGGGGGAACTGCCACCGAAGCTTCCGCCAAATCCCGCCATCACCATCGCTATTCCCACCATCATCACCGCCACCACGCCCAGACCGATGCCAACACGACCTCCGATTGGCGTAACGCCAATGCATCGATGACGCCGTCGCAGGGCACCGGACGTTCCTTCTCCGGCATGGCTTCCTTTTACGGGAACGAGTCCGGCAGCAGGACCGCCTCCGGCCAGCGCTTCAACCAGAACGCCATGACCGCGGCGCACCGTTCACTGCCGTTCGGCACCAAGCTGCGTGTCACCCATGGCGGCTCGAGCGTCATCGTCACCATCAACGACCGTGGCCCGTTCATCCGCGGCCGTGTCCTCGACCTCTCCACGGGCGCTGCCCGTGCCATCGGCCTCACCGGCGCCGGCGTCGGCCGCGTCACTGCCGAAGTCGTCTCCTAAAGCGCGACGCCTGAAACAAGCTCGCCGTCTTGGGGGACGGCGGGCTTTTTGTTTGTTCTTCCGCCGTTATTGCGAGGAGCGGAGAGACGAAGCAATCCAGACTGCCTCCGTGGAGGGATTCTGGATTGCTTCCGCCTTCGCTAAAGCTTCGGCGGACAAGTCGCTGCGCTCGCAATGACGGGGAGTTTTGCAGCTCCTTACAAAAAGCTCTGCGGATCGACGTCGACTTCGAGCTTTTGATTGCCCTTCGGCTTCGGGCATGCGGCAAGCCAGTTGCGCAGATAATCCGACAGGTCGAAGCCGCGCGCCGATTTCACCAGGATGCGGAAGCGGTAGCGGCCCTTGATGACCGCGAGCGGGGCTTCCGCCGGGCCCAGCACCACAACGCGTTCGTCGCGCGGCGCGAGCGCAACGAGGTGGCGGCCAAAGCCTTCGGCGCTCGGCCGGTCGCCGGCGGAAATGATCAGGCTCGCGAGCCGCCCGAACGGCGGATAGAGCGTGCGTTCGCGCAAATCGATCTCGCTATCGTAGAACGCTTCGCGGTCGCAGGCGATCAGCGCCTTCATCACGGGATGATCGGGCTGGTGGGTCTGGAGATAACCGATGCCACGGCCCTGCTCGCGCCCGGCGCGGCCGATCACCTGGTTGAGCAACTGCCAGGTGCGCTCGGAGGCGCGCGGATCGCCATTGGACAGGCCGAGATCCGCATCGACCACGCCCACCAGATTGAGCCGCGGAAAATTGTGGCCCTTGGCGACGAGCTGGGTGCCGATGATGACGTCGACGCGGCCCTCCGCGATGTCGTTCAGCTCGGAGCGCATCGTCTCGATCGAGGTGATGAGATCGCTCGACAGCACCATGGTGCGGGCCTCCGGGAACAGCGCCGCCGCCTCCTCCTGCAAGCGCTCGACGCCGGGCCCGACCGCGACCAGCGATTCCTCCGCCGCGCAATGCGGACAGGTTTGCGGGCGCGGCATCGAGAAGCCGCAATGGTGACAGACGAGGCGCTGGCGGAAGCGGTGATCGACCAGCCAGGCATCGCAGATGGTGCAGGCGAAGCGATGGCCGCAGGCGCGGCACAGCGTCAACGGCGCATAACCGCGGCGATTGAGGAACAGTAGCGCCTGCTCGCGCCGCTCGATCGCGGTCCTGATCTCGGACGCCAGCCGCGGCGAGATGAAGCGGCCGCGCGCCGGCGGCTCGCGGCGCATGTCAATGGCCTCGATATGTGGCATGTGCTGGCCGCCGAAGCGCGACGGCAGAGCGATGCGCTGATAGCGGTTCTTGCGCGCATTGACCTCGGATTCGACCGACGGCGTCGCCGACGCCAGCACGATCGGAACCTTTGCGATATGCGCGCGCACCACCGCCATGTCACGGGCGTGATAATGCACGCCCTCGTCCTGCTTGTAGGCTTGGTCGTGCTCTTCATCGACCACGATGAGGCCGAGATTGGCGTAGGGCAGAAAGAGCGCCGAGCGCGCGCCGACCACAACCGGCGCGCTGCCCTCGGAGATCGCCGCCCAATTGCGCGCGCGGGTGCGCGGCGTCAGCTCGGAATGCCATTCCAGAGGGCGCACGCCAAAGCGCTGCGCGAAGCGATCGAGGAACTGGCCGGTGAGCGCGATCTCCGGCATCAGGATGAGCGACTGTTTTCCGCGGCGGATCGCCTCGGCGACGGCTTCGAAGTAAACCTCGGTCTTGCCCGAGCCGGTGACACCGTCGAGCAGCGCGACGTGAAAGCTGCCGTTGGCGGCGAGTGCGCGCATGGCATCGACCCCGGCGCGCTGAAGCGGCGAAAAATCCGGCCGGCTGAAATCCGGATCTGGGGCCGGCGGCGGCGGAGGCGGGGGCATCGGCTCGACCGAGAGCGTTCCTTCGTCGACGAGGCCGTCGATCACGCCGGCCGAAACCCCGGCCTCTCTGGCCGCCTCGGACTTGCCGTGCAGCAGCCGGTCCGACAGCACCTCGATCAGGCGCTGCCGCGCCGGCGTCAGACGTTTTGGCGGATCGCCGACCAGGCGCACGCCGGCGCGCACCCGCTCGGGGCCGAGGTTTTCGCCCATCCGCAGGCACATGCGCAGCACCATGCCGCGCGGGCTCAACGTGTAATTGGCGATCCAGTCCACGACCGCACGCAGCTCGGGCTTCAACGGCGGGATGTCGAGCTTTTCGCTGACCTCCTTGAGGCGGTTGTGCAGGCGCGGATCAGGATTGGCGTTTTCGGCCCAGACCACGGCGAGCACCTCGCGCGGGCCGAGCGGCACGCCAATAATATCGCCCGCCTTCAGCTCCATTCCGCGCGGCACCTTGTAGGAATAGGTCTGGTCGAGCGCGACCGGCACCAGCACGTCGACCATGCGGGTCGCGTTGGCGGAGACGGCGTTGCTGCGCGACGTGTGATCCATGGAGGGGGAATCGGAACCCGGGGGCTTCAAGGCTAGCGCCCTGAGGCGGCCTTAGCGAACGATAAACGAGTGTGATGCGATATACTGAGTGGAATCACCACGTCCAGAGCGCATGAGCAAAGCGGCCGCCCCACAAATCGAGCTCGCCAGCGCCGATCCTGACATCGCGCGGGAGATGACGCGCTGGCTGTCGCATCTCGGCGCGGAGCGGCGGCTGTCGCCGAAGACGCTGGAAGCCTATGCCCGCGATTTGCGGCAGTGCCTGATTTTCCTCTGCGGCCATTGGGGCGAGCGAGTGACGCTAAAGCGTTTCGCCGCGCTGGAGGCCACCGATATCAGAGCCTTCATGGCGATGCGCCGCGCCGACGATATTGCCGGCCGCAGCCTGATGCGCGCGCTCGCGGGCCTGCGCTCGTTCGGCCGCTTTCTCGAGCGCGAAGGCAAGGGCAAGGTCGGGGCGCTCTCGGCGATCCGCGCGCCGAAAGTCGCAAAGAGCCTGCCCAAGCCGCTGCCGATGGCGTCGGCCAAACGTCTTGCGGACGCCGACGAGCGCGCCGGCGAGGACCGCGAGACCTGGATTCTTGCGCGCGACGCCGCCGTGATGGCTCTCCTCTACGGCTCAGGCCTGCGCATCTCCGAAGCGCTGGGGCTGACGCGCCGCGAGGTCCCGCGTCCCGGTGAAGGCGACGTGCTGATCGTGACGGGCAAAGGCAACAAGACCCGCATGGTGCCGGTGCTCCAGAACGTGCTCGCACTGGTGCAAGAATACGTTTCCATGTGCCCGTATCCGCTGCCGGCGGAGGGGCCGATCTTCGTCGGCGCACGCGGCGGGCCCTTGAGCCCGCGCATCATCCAGCTCGCGATGGAGCGGCTGCGCGGCGCGCTCGGCCTGCCCGACAGCGCCACGCCGCACGCGCTCCGGCATTCCTTCGCCACGCACCTGTTGTCACGCGGCGGCGATTTGCGCGCGATCCAGGAATTGCTCGGCCATGCCTCGCTCTCGACCACGCAGATCTATACCGGCATCGATGCCGAGCGGCTGCTGGAAGTCTATGCCAGCGCGCATCCGCGCCGATAGCGGCTCAGTTGGCGAGATACTCGATATCGTAGACGTAGTTCGAGCCGCGCCCGACCTCGACGCGGACCATCGGCCTGAACGTCTCCAGCCGCTCGTACAGCGGCGCCGTGACCTTCACCGGTTGGCCCGCGATGCGAACGAGATAGTCCGCTTTGCGGCGGCTACCTGACCTCCACGCACGATCGACACGGCCTTCGATCACAAGGCGGGACGTCAGGTGATCGAGAAACAGCATTCGTCCGGCATACCATGCAAGACCGCTGCCGAGCAGCACGATCAGGATCATCGAGGCGAACGCCTTCGCCTGGTCACGCCATGAGCCGTACAGCGGAGGTTGTCGCAGCTGCGAGCCGACGATAATCAGGCCCAGAACAACGAGGCCGACATGGACGTCGTTGACTGCGATGATCGAGCTCTTGTCATAAAACCGCAACAGGCCGATGTAGGTCAGGCCAAGCGCGAGGACAATCTTGCCGACGAACGGAAAGGCCGCGGTGTTGCGGGCCTTCAGCAGCGCAAGCGCGGATGCGAGGATGGAAGGCCAGACGCAGGCTGCGATGAATTCCGCTGTGGTCATGGGACAGGACTAGATCAGCCCCGACGCGAAACCCTTAATTGCAACGGCCATCGCGGCTTGCCACTTGCGCCCGTCGCGCAGTTCGGTCAATCGTTGGTAAACAGGCAGGAGGGATTTATGAGCGCACATGAAAGCATGGAGCATGCCGAGCACGCCGAACACGCGTCCGGCTCGAACAAGAAGATCGCGCTCCTGATCGCGGTTCTGGCGCTGTTCCTGGCGATCTCCGAGACGCTCGGCAAGGGCGCCCAGACCGAATCGATCAGCAAGAACGTCGAGGCCTCCAACCTCTGGGCGTTCTTCCAGGCCAAGAGCATCCGCCGCACCGTGGTGCAGACCATGGCCGACCAGGGCAAGCTCATCCTCGGCGCGGCGAGCGACGAGGCCAACAAGGTGGCCGTGCAGAAGCAGATCGAGGACTGGCAGAAGACCGCGCAGCGCTACCGCTCCGAGCCGGAGACCGGCGAAGGCACCGAGCAGCTGGCCGAAAAGGCCAAGCACGCCGAGCATGAGCGCGACGAGGCGACTGCGAAATATCATCACTTCGAGCTGGCGTCCGCCGCCTTCCAGATCGGCATCGTGCTGGCCTCAGCCACCATCATCACCGGCATGCTGCCGCTCGCCTGGATCGCGGGCCTGCTGTCGCTTGCCGGACTTGGGATGACCATGCTCGGCGCATGGTCGCCGCATCTGCTGCATCTGCATTGAGGCTCGTAGCCCGCATGAGCGCAGCGACATGCGCGCTGTCATGCCCCGGCTTGACCGGGGCATCCAGTACGCCGCGGCTTCTCCGTAGCCATTGCCGTCTCTGGAATACTGGATCGCCCGGTCAAGCCGGGCGATGACAGCGAGTCTGCGGTGAGGCTTCACCGCGCTTCGTGCACGCTCTTGCGAAAGCGCTGGATCAGGCGGAGCGTGCGGGAGGACCAGCCTTCGCCGTTGCCGGCGATCAGCTCCTTGATGCGTCGCTTGACCGGATCGACCAGCTCGGCGGCCTTGGCACGCAGCTTCAGCACCAGATCATAGAGCCGCTCGAACCACGCCATCTCCATCAGCTTGTCGCGCGTCACGTCGAACACGAAGGCGGTGACGCCGACCCCGAGCAGCTTTGCGAACACGATGGTGAAGACCGCGCTGGTCCAGTATTCGTGCGTGAGCAGCCACAGGCCAACCAGCTTGAGCGGAAACAGCGGGACGATCGGTACAGCGAACACGATCAGCGTCATCGCTGGCGACAGCGCATCGACGCGGTCCGACAGCCATTGCTTGAACCGCGCAAGCGGGACGATTGCGACAACCCGCGCGACGATCGGTTCGAGATGGTCCCACAGCCAGGCTTCGATCAGGAAGATGATCGCAAGCAGGACCCAGACCGGTTGAAGCAGGCGGCGTAGCATGTGTTTCCCGCCCGATTCGGCGCTGGGCGCGACCTACATATGGATGGCCCGCTTGCCGACTGCAAGCGCGGCTTCCTTGATGGCCTCGGAGCGCGTCGGGTGCGCGTGGCACGTGCGCGCGAGATCCTCCGCGCTGCCGCCAAACTCCATGAGAACGGCTGCCTCATGGATCATTTCGCCGGCTTCGCGGCCGATAATGTGCACGCCGAGGACGCGATCGGTCTTCGCATCTGCGAGAATCTTCACAAAGCCGTCGGTGGTCTGGTTGACCTTGGAGCGCCCGTTGGCGGTAAAGGGAAACTTTCCGACCGTATAAGCCACGCCCGCCTGCTTCAGCTCCTCCTCGGTCTTGCCGACGGAGGATACTTCCGGCGTGGTATACACGACGCCTGGGATAACATCGTAGTTCACGTGGCCGGCCTGCCCGGCGATGATCTCGGCAACCGCGACGCCTTCATCCTCGGCCTTGTGCGCGAGCATCGGGCCCGCGACGACGTCGCCGATGGCATAGACGCCCTTCACGCTGGTGGCGAAATGCGGGTCGATCTGCACGCGGCCGCGATTGTCGAGTGCAACACCGGCTTCCTTCAGGCCGAGCCCCTCCGTGTACGGCACACGGCCGATACAGACGAGAACGACGTCGGCCTCCAGCGTCTCGGCAGCGCCCCCCGCGGCGGGCTCGATCGTCGCCTTCAGCGTCTTGCCGGAGGTGTCCACGCCCGTGACCTTGGCACTGAGCTTGAAGGCAAAGCCCTGCTTCTCCAGGATGCGCTGGAATTGCTTGGCGATCTCGCCGTCCATGCCGGGCAGGATGCGGTCGAGGAATTCGACGACGACCACTTCGGCGCCGAGACGGTGCCAGACCGAGCCGAGCTCGAGGCCGATCACGCCGGCGCCGACGATCAGCAACTTGCCGGGGACCTTGTCCAGCGACAGCGCACCGGTCGACGACACGATGCGGGTCTCGTCGATCTCGATGCCCTTGAGCCGCGCGATGTCCGAGCCGGTGGCGATCACGATGCTCTTGGTTTCGACGACCTGCGACTTGCCGTCGGCGGAGATCTCGACCTTGCCGGTGCCGAGAATCTTGCCGGCGCCCTTGAGCACGTCGATCTTGTTCTTCTTCATCAGGAACTCGACGCCCTTGACGTTGCCGTCGATGCCCTGCTGCTTGAAGTTCATCATCGCAGGCAAATCGAGCTTCGGCGCGGAGACGCTGACGCCCATCTTGGCGAAGGAATGCCCGGCCTCCTCGAACATTTCGGAGGCATGCAGCAGCGCCTTCGACGGCATGCAGCCGACATTGAGGCAGGTGCCGCCGAGCGTCGCGTTCTTTTCCACCACGGCGACTTTCATGCCGAGCTGCGCTGCACGCACCGCGCAGACATAACCGCCCGGTCCGGTGCCGATGACGACGAGATCGTAGGTAGCCATGAGAGAAAGTCCCGTAAGTTTAGCGTTGAAGGATGTGTCAGCGTCCGCGCGGCGCGTCAGCGTCCGCCGGACACATCGAGAATGGCTGAGGTAACGTAGGAGGCATCGTCCGACATCAGCCAGACGATGGCATTGGCGACTTCATCGGCCGTACCGACGCGCTTCATCGGCACCATATGGGCCAAGCGATGGGCGCGGTCGGGCTCACCGCCGGCAGCGTGGATTTCGGTGTCGATCAGGCCGGGGCGGATGCCCGCGACGCGAATGCCCTCGCCGGCAACCTCATAGCCGAGGCCGATGGTGAAGGAATCGATCGCGCCCTTGGACGCGGCATAGTCGACATAGGTGTTCGGCGCGCCGAGCTTGGCCGCAACCGACGACAGATTGACGATGACGCCGCCCTGGCCGCCATGCCTGGTCGACATCCGCTTCACGGCTTCGCGCGCGCAGAGGATGGAGCCGGTGACGTTGACCGCCATCACACGCTGGATGCGCTCGGCCGACATCTCGTCGACGCGCACGCCGCTGGTCCCGACAATACCGCCATTGTTGACGAGCGCGCCGAGCGTGCCGAACGCGTCCGCGGCCTTGAACAGCGCCAGGATGTCGCTTTCCTCGGCGACGTCGCATTTCACCGCGATGGCCTTGCCGTTGCTGGCCGCGATCTCGGCGACCACCTCATCGGCGGCCGTCTTGTTGCTGGCATAGCCGACAACGATCCGGAAGCCGCGTGCCGCGGCGGCAATTGCGGTCGCACGGCCGATGCCGCGGCTGCCGCCGGTGATGACAACGACTTTATCCGTCACGCGCGCCTCCATAGTTCGACACGCGCCGTCGCGAAAGGCGACGGCGCTCGCAGAGCATCAGCGATCAGAGATCGAGCACCAGGCGCGCCGGATCTTCCAGGCTCTCCTTGACGCGGACAAGGAAGGTCACGGCTTCCTTGCCGTCGATGACGCGGTGATCGTAGGACAGCGCCAGATACATCATCGGGCGGACCTCGATCTTGCCGCCGACGACCATCGGCCGCTCCTGGATCTTGTGCATGCCGAGGATGCCGGACTGCGGCGCGTTCAGGATCGGGGTCGACATCAGCGAGCCGTAGATGCCGCCATTGGTGATGGTGAAGGTGCCGCCCTGCATCTCGTCGATCTTGAGCTGGCCGTCGCGGGCGCGGCGGCCGAAATCGGCGATGCCCTTCTCGATGTCGGCGATCGACTTGTTGTCGCAGTCGCGCACCACGGGCACGACGAGGCCCTTGTCGGTGCCGACGGCGACGCCGATGTGATAGTAGTTCTTGTAGATCAGATCGGTGCCGTCGATCTCGGCGTTGACGGCCGGGATGTCCTTCAGCCCCTGGACGACGGCCTTGGTGAAGAAGCCCATGAAGCCGAGCTTCGAGCCATGCTTCTTCTCGAACGCATCCTTGTAGTGGGCACGCAGCGCCATGACGTTGGTCATGTCGACCTCGTTGAAGGTCGTGAGCATCGCGGCGGTGTTCTGCACGTCCTTGAGGCGGCGCGCGATGGTCTGGCGCAGCCGGGTCATCTTGACGCGCTCTTCGCGGGCGGCGTCATCGGCCGGCGACGGTGCGCGGACCTGAACCGCTGCGGCCGGCTGGTTGACGGGGGTCGGCGCCGAGGCCGCACGCTCGATCGCGGCGAGCATGTCGCCCTTGGTGACGCGCCCGTCCTTGCCGGAGCCGGGAACGGTCGAGGCATCGACGCCGGTCTCGGCCGAGAGCTTTCGCACGGAGGGAGCGAGCGGCGCATCGGCCGGTGGCGCCTTCGCCGCGGCGGGAGCAGCAGCGGCCGCAGGAGCGGCAGCCGCGGGCTTCGCGGGCGCAGCTGCCGGCTTGGCAGCGCCGGCGGCGCCTTCGGTAATCTGGCCGAGCAGCGCGCCGACGGCGACGGTGGCACCATCGGCGGCGATGATCTCGCTCAGCGTGCCGGCTGAGGGCGCCGGGACTTCGATGGTGACCTTGTCGGTCTCGAGCTCCACCAAGGGCTCGTCGACGGCGACGGGATCGCCGGCCTTCTTGAACCAGCGGCCGATGGTGGCCTCGGTGACGGATTCGCCGAGGGTCGGCACACGAATTTCAGTCATGGTCTTTTCCTTAAGGAGATCGCCAATGCGGACATAGGTGCAGATGTCAGCGCCCGCGGATGCGGGCGATCCAGTACGCCGTGACAGTCGTGATAGAGACGGGCGGCGCGGAATACTGGATCCCCCGCCCCGGTGCGCAATTGCGCACAAGGCGGGGCATGACGAGGTGTAAAAACTTCTCAGCTCAATGCTTCGTCCAGGAACGCCTTCAGCTGCGCCTGATGCTTCGACATCAGACCCGTGGCGGTCGCAGCGGAGGCGGCGCGGCCGACATAACGCGGACGCCGGCTCGCACCGTTCACCTGGTTCAGCACCCACTCCAGATAGGGCTCGATGAAGTGCCAGGCACCCATGTTGCGCGGCTCTTCCTGGCACCACACCACTTCGGCCTTCTTGAAGCGCGACAGTTCGGCCACCAGCGCCTTGAGCGGCACCGGATAGAGCTGCTCGACGCGCATCAGATAGATGTCGTCCATGCCGCGCTTCTCGCGCTCCTCGTAGAGGTCGTAATAGACCTTGCCCGAGCAGAGCACGATGCGGCGGATCTTCTCGTCGGGAACGAGCTTGATCGCTTCGCTCGGCAGCATCTGGGCGTCGTCATAGAGGATGCGGTGGAAGGTCGTTCCCTTCGCGAGCTCCTCGAGACGCGACACCGCCCGCTTGTGACGCAGCAGGGACTTCGGCGTCATCACGATCAGCGGCTTGCGGATCTCGCGATGAAGCTGCCGGCGCAGCACGTGGAAGTAGTTCGCCGGCGTGGTCGGATAGACCACCTGCATGTTGTCTTCCGCGCACATCTGCAGATAGCGCTCCAGACGCGCCGAGGAGTGCTCCGGTCCCTGGCCTTCATAGCCGTGCGGCAGGAGGCAGACGAGGCCGGACATGCGCAGCCATTTGCGCTCACCCGAGGAGATGAACTGGTCGAACACGACCTGCGCGCCGTTGGCGAAGTCGCCGAACTGCGCTTCCCACAGGGTGAGCGTGTTCGGCTCGGCGAGCGAATAGCCGTATTCGAAGCCGAGCACGGCTTCTTCCGACAGCAGCGAGTTGATGACCTCGTAATGGCCCTGCTCGTGACCGAGATGGTTGAACGGCGTGTAGCGGCTCTCGTCTTCCTGGTCGATCAGGACCGAGTGGCGCTGCGAGAAAGTGCCGCGCTCCGAATCCTGTCCGGACAGGCGGACATGGTGGTTCTCGTTGAGCAGCGTGCAGAACGCCAGCGCTTCGCCGGTCGCCCAGTCGATGCCCGTGCCGCCGTCGATCGCCTTGGCGCGGTTTTCTAGGAAGCGCTGGATCGTGCGGTGGACGCGGAAACCGTCCGGCACCTTGGTGATCTTGCGACCGATGTCCTTCAGGGCGGCGATGTCGACGCCGGTGACGCCACGCCGCGCATCTTCTTCCTGATCGGCGATCTTGAAGCCGGCCCATTTGCCGTCGAGCCAATCGGCCTTGTTGGGCTTGTAGCCGGAGCCGGCTTCGAGTTCGGCATCGAGCCGCGCGCGCCAGTCGGCCTTGGCCTTCTCGACCTCGCCCTCGGTCAACACGCCTTCGCTGATGAGGCGGCGGGCGTAGAGTTCGAGCGTCGACGGATGGGCCGCGATCTTCTTGTACATCACCGGCTGGGTGAAAGCCGGCTCGTCGCCCTCGTTATGGCCATGCCTGCGGTAGCAGAACATGTCGATGACGACGGGCTTGTGGAATTTCTGCCGGAACTCGGTCGCAACCTTGGCCGCGAACACGACGGCTTCCGGATCGTCGCCGTTGACGTGGAAGATCGGCGCGTCGATCATCTTCGCCACGTCGGACGGGTAAGGCGACGAACGGGAATAACGCGGATAGGTGGTGAAGCCGATCTGGTTGTTGACGATGAAGTGCACGGAGCCGCCGGTGCGGTAGCCCTTCAGGTCCGACAGGCCGAAACATTCCGCGACCACGCCCTGGCCGGCGAACGCGGCGTCACCGTGCATCAGCAGCGGCATCACCGAGATGCGCATATCCGGCGGATCGCCGTGCTGATCCTGCTTGGCGCGGACTTTTCCGAGCACCACGGGATCGACGATCTCCAGATGCGAGGGGTTGGCGGTCAGCGACAGATGGATGCGGTTGCCGTCGAACTCGCGATCCGAAGACGCGCCGAGGTGATATTTGACGTCGCCCGAGCCTTCGACCGCATCAGGATTGGCCGAACCGCCCTTGAACTCGTGGAACAGCGCGCGATGCGGCTTGCCCATCACCTGGGTCAGGACGTTGAGGCGGCCGCGGTGCGGCATGCCCAGCACGACCTCCTTCACGCCGAGATTGCCGCCGCGCTTGATGATCTGCTCGAGCGCGGGGATCAGCGATTCAGCACCGTCCAGGCCGAAGCGCTTGGTGCCGGTGAACTTGGTGTCGCAGAATTTCTCGAAACCTTCGGCTTCGACCAACTTCATCAGGATGGCACGGCGACCTTCGCGGGTGAACGAGATTTCCTTGTCCGGCCCCTCGATCCGCTCCTGGATCCACGCCTTCTGCGCCGCGTTGGTGATGTGCATGAACTCGACGCCGAGCGTCTGGCAGTAGGTGCGCTCGCAGATCGCGGTGATTTCGCGCAAGCTGGCGTATTCGAGACCGAGCACATGGTCGAGGAAGATCTTGCGGTCGAAATCGGCTTCGCTGAAGCCGTAGGTCCGCGGGTCGAGCTCTTCGCGATTGCGCTGGGCTTCGATGCCGAGCGGATCGAGCTTGGCGTGGAAGTGACCGCGCATGCGGTAGGACCGGATCAGCATCAGGGCCCGGACCGAGTCGCGGGTGGCCTGGAGAAGGTCGGCGGAGGAGAGGCCGCCGCTCTTATCGCCACCCTTGGCCTGCGCCTTGGCAGCGATCTTGGCTCCGACCGTCTTCTCGACTTCCGCCCAATTGCCGTCGAGCGCGGAGGTCAGATCATCCTGCGGGGTCAGCGGCCAGTTGGCGCGCTCCCAGGACGGGCCTTGGGCGTTCTTGCTGATGTCACCCGGCTGGTCGTTGAGGCTCTTGAAGAAGTCCTGCCACTCGGCATCCACCGAGGACGGGTCCTTCTCGTAGCGGGCGTAGATTTCGTCGATGTAGGTGGCGTTGGTGCCCTGCAAAAAGGAGGAGAGGGCAAAGGCTGCGTTCGCGTCTTGGCGAGACATACTTGAGTTCCTGGCGATTTCGGTTCGCGCATAACAAACGGCGCTGGCGCTGGGCTCCCCGGCAGAGGACCAGCGCGACAGGCACCATTTACCCTATTTGCTGCGAAACTTCGCCCCGAAAATTACGAAGGTGTGAATCAAGATTTCAATTTTTCGGCAAGCGTGTGGCCGAGGCGCGCGGGAGATGGCGACACTGTAATTCCAGCCGATTTCATCGCGTCGGTCTTGGAACCGGCGTCGCCCTTGCCGCCCGAAATGATCGCACCGGCGTGGCCCATGCGACGGCCGGGAGGGGCCGTGACACCGGCGATGAAACCGACCATCGGCTTCTTGCGGCCGCGCTTGGCCTCGTCCTTGAGGAACTGGGCGGCGTCCTCCTCGGCGGAACCGCCGATCTCGCCGATCATGATGATCGACTCGGTCTTGGGGTCGCCGAGCAGCATTTCCAGCACGTCGATAAACTCGGTTCCCTTGACCGGGTCGCCGCCGATGCCGACCGCGGTGGTCTGGCCGAGGCCTTCCTGGGTGGTCTGGAACACGGCTTCGTAGGTCAGCGTGCCGGAGCGGGAGACGATGCCGACGCTGCCGGTCTTGAAGATGTTGGCTGGCATGATGCCGATCTTGCACTCGCCGGCGGTCATGACGCCCGGGCAGTTCGGCCCGATCAGGCGCGACTTGGAGCCGGCCAGCGAACGCTTCACCCTGACCATGTCGATGACCGGGATACCTTCCGTGATGCAGACGATCAGCGGGATCTCGGCGTCGATGGCTTCGCAGATCGCATCGGCCGCGCCCGGCGGCGGCACATAGATCACCGATGCATCGGCACCGGTCTTCTCACGCGCCTCGCGCACGGTGTCGAACACCGGCAGCCCCAGATGCGTCGCGCCGCCTTTGCCGGGCGAGGTGCCGCCGACCATCTTGGTGCCATAGGCAATCGCGGCCTCCGAATGGAAGGTGCCGTTCTTGCCGGTAAAGCCCTGGCAGATGACCTTGGTGTTCTTGTCGATCAGGATGGACATGAGGTCTGCTTTCGCGAAACTAACGAGTGAGAGGTCAGTGGATGCGGCGGTAGACGCCGGTGAGCACGTCGGCCCAGCCTTCTGCGTCCGGCGAGAACTGGATCTTCAACGAATAGGAATCGTCGTCGATGATTTCATAGACGTGGCGCGCATTGCCGCGGAGCGAGCCGCGCACCAGCGTCAGGGTCTTGCCGACCCACCCGCCGGAGGCGGGCGAAGGCGGCGTGTAGCCGAGCGAGTCGTACCAGAACAATTTGTAGGTCCGGTCTTCGCGGTCGAAGGTGAAGATGCCGTGGGTGGCGAAGCTCTGCTTGCCGTCGCGGGTCTGGACCGAGTCCTGGATCAGATAGAAGCCATTGAGATCCATGTGGGCCACGACGCGAGAAGTCGCCGTTCCACCCTCCGTCCAGCGCGACGGAAAGACCACCTCTTCGCCATTCCATTCACCGGCGAACGCGGCAAGACGCGCGTGCTCCGGCAGCGGGGATGATGCAGCGAGATGGTCCTGAGTCATGGCCTCAGGCTCCCTTGACGGCCTTCACGATCTTCTGCGCGGCGTCGTCGAGATTGTCGGCCGGCACCACGTTCAGGCCGGATTCACGAATGATCTTTTTGCCCAGCTCGACATTGGTGCCTTCGAGGCGAACCACCAGCGGCACGCTGAGGCCGACTTCACGCACGGCGGCCGTGACGCCCTCGGCGATCACGTCGCACTTCATGATGCCACCGAAGATGTTGACCAGGATGCCCTTCACGTTGGGATCCGCGGTGATGATCTTGAAGGCGGCCGCGACCTTTTCCTTGCTGGCGCTGCCGCCGACGTCGAGGAAGTTCGCCGGCGCCATGCCGTAGAGCTTGATGATGTCCATCGTCGCCATCGCGAGACCGGCGCCGTTGACCATGCAGCCGATATTGCCGTCGAGGGTGACGTAGTTGAGGTCGTATTTGGACGCCTCGATTTCCTTGGCGTCTTCCTCGGTCTCGTCGCGCAGCGCGAGCACCTCGGGGTGACGAAACAGGGCGTTGTCGTCGAACGACACCTTGGCGTCGAGCACGCGGAGCTGGCCCTGCTTGGTCACGACGAGCGGGTTGATCTCCAGCATCGACATGTCCTTCGCGACGAAGGCCGCGTAGAGCTGCGCGGTGAGCTTCTCGGCCTGCTTGGCGAGATCGCCGGAGAGTTTCAGCGCGTTCGCGACGGTGCGGCCGTGATGGCCCATGATGCCGGTCGCGGGATCGATCGAGAAGGTCACGATCTTCTCAGGCGTGTTGTGCGCGACGTCCTCGATGTTGACGCCGCCCTCAGTCGACACCACGAAGGAGACGCGGGAGGTCTCGCGGTCGACCAGGATCGAGAGGTAGAATTCCTTGTCGATGTCTGAGCCGTCCTCGATGTAGAGGCGGTTGACCTGCTTGCCGGCGGGTCCGGTCTGGATGGTGACGAGCGTTGCGCCGAGCATCTGCTTGGCGAATTCGGAAACTTCCGCGGCCGACTTGGCGATGCGGACGCCGCCCTTGTCGCCGGCCGACGCTTCCTTGAACTTGCCCTTGCCGCGGCCGCCGGCGTGGATCTGGCTCTTCACGACCCAGACCGGGCCCGGGAGTGCCTTTGCCGCCGCGTCCGCATCGGTTGCCTTCAGGACCGGAACGCCCTTCGAGATCGCGACACCGAACTCGTTCAGCAGCGCTTTGGCCTGATATTCATGGATATTCATTTAGTCGCTCCCTGAACCCGCGGGCGGTGACCTCGTAGGCCCACCTCAGTCTTGTGGCTGGCATACCATATACCACAGGAACTGCAACCCGGATTCTCTGACATCGATCTCTGGACTGCCGATCCGGAGCCCGCCCCGTCCTCTACAAGAGTTGCAGCGGGGGCCCGGAAGTGAAACCGCCGAAGACCGGTTTTTCGATCTTCGGCGGGGAATGTTGGGTTTAGCGGCCCAGAAGATCGGGCGCGATCTTCTTGCAGGCGTCAACCAGACCCTGCACTGCGCCGACCGACTTGTCGAAGGCTTCGCGGTCCTTGCCGACGAGCTCGATCTCGACGACGCGCTCGACGCCCTTGGAGCCGATCACGACGGGCACGCCGACATACATGTCCTTCACGCCGTATTCGCCGTTCAGGTAGGCGGCCGAGGCCAGCACGCGCTTCTTGTCACGCAGATAGCTCTCGGCCATCGCGATCGCGGAAGCCGCCGGAGCATAGAAGGCCGAGCCGGTCTTGAGCAGATTGACGATCTCGGCGCCGCCGTTGCGGGTGCGGTCGACGATCTCGTCGAGGCGCGCCTGCGAGGTCCAGCCCATCTTGACGAGATCGGGCAACGGGATGCCGGCGACGGTGGAGTATTTTACCAGCGGCACCATGGTGTCGCCATGGCCGCCCAGCACGAAGGCGGTGACGTCTTCGACCGAAACGTTGAACTCGTCGGCCAGGAAGTAGCGGAAGCGCGACGAATCCAGCACGCCGGCCATGCCGACGACCTTCTTGTGCGGCAGGCCGCTGGCCTTCTGCAGGGCCCAGACCATCGCGTCGAGCGGGTTGGTGATGCAGATGACGAAGGCGTCGGGAGCGTACTTCTTGATGCCGGCGCCGACCTGTTCCATGACCTTGAGGTTGATGGAGAGGAGGTCGTCGCGGCTCATGCCGGGCTTGCGCGGCACGCCGGCGGTGACGATGCAGACCTTTGCGTTGTCGAGCGCCTCGTAGGAGTTCGCGCCGGTGTAGTGCGCGTCAAAGCCGTCGACCGGCGAGGACTGCGCGATGTCGAGCGCCTTGCCCTGCGGCACGCCCTCGGCGATGTCGAACATCACCACGTCGCCCAGCTCTTTCAGGCCGATGAGATGAGCCAGCGTTCCGCCGATCTGACCGGAGCCAATCAAAGCAATCTTGTCGCGCGCCATGTGAGCCTGTCCTTTAGACACGTAAGGAGGGGAAAACTGAGACGGGTGGTTATCCCTTTCGCCTCCCCCGTTCAAGTCACGGGTTGCCCAATTGTCGGGCTTGCCGCGTATTCAAGCGCAACCTTGTCATTCCGGGGCTTGGGGAAGCGCCGAGTCCGGAATGACAGCGCTGGCAAATAGGACTTAAGTCTCGACCAAGCCCTTGGTCGAGCCGCTGGCGGTGGAATCCTTGCGGCCGTGAGGCAGCGCCAGATAGGATTCCGAGCTCATTTCGATCAGGCGCGACGCGGTGCGCTTGAACTCGTTGGCCTCGTTGCCCTCATTGGCAAGATAGAGCGAGATCGGGTTGGCATCGGCGGAGGCCATCAGCTTCACGGCATTGTCATACAGCGTGTCGATCAACGTAATGAAACGCTTGGCGGCGTTGCGCTGGGAGAAATCCATCACTGGAATATGGTCGACCAGGATGGTGTGATAGTCGTGCGCCAGCCTGAGATAGTCGGATGCCCCGAGCGGCTTGTCGCAGAGATCGGCGAACGTGAAGCGCGCCACGCCGTGGGCCGAGCACGGCACGTGCAGGATGCGGCCCTTGATCGAAATATCGCGCGACTTGCATTTGGCGCCGCCTGACATCTTCGACCAGGCGCGGTCGAGCGCGGCGTCCGCCTCGGTGTCTGCCGGCGTCAGCCACATCGGTACGCCCTGAAGTTTTTCCAGCCGGAAGTCGGTGCGCGCGTCGAGCCGCAGCACGTCCATGTGGTCGGTGATCTGCCTGATGAAGGGCAGAAACAGCGAACGGTTCAGGCCGCCCTTGTAGAGGTCGTCAGGCGCGACGTTGGAGGTCGCGACCACCACGGTGCCGAGCTCCAGCAGCTTTGCGAACAGGCGGCCCAAGATCATCGCGTCCGCGATGTCGGTGACGTGGAATTCGTCGAAACAGAGCAGCCAGCTCTCCTCGAAAATCGCATGCGCGGTCAGCGCGATGACGTCGCCGTCGCCAATCTCGCCGCGCGCGATGCCCTGGCGATAATCGTAGATGCGCTCGTGCACCTCGGCCATGAATTCGTGGAAATGGGCGCGCCTCTTGTGCTCGACTGTCGAGTGCTGGAAGAACAGATCCATCAGCATGGTCTTGCCGCGGCCGACCTCGCCATGGACGTAGAGCCCGTGCGGCGCCTCGTCCTTGTCGCTGCTGAACAGGCGGCTGAGCAGGCCCTGCTTGCGCGGCGGCTTGTAATCGGCGAGCCGCTGGTCGAGCGCGGCATAGGCGTCGGCGATTTCAGCCTGCGCAGCGTCGGGCTCGATCGCGCCGGACGCGATCTGGGCCTGATAGGCCTCGCGGAATGAGGAACTGGGGGTCGAGAGCATGCTCTTTACCGCCAGAGATGAGCGGAAATTGCAAGCCGTGAATTGGGGCGGGGCGCCATGCATTCCGTGTCCCGGACGCGCTGCGGCACGCAGTGACGCTGCGCAGAGCCGGGACCGACTGTTTCGTACAGGACCGTTCGTCTATCGCCGCGTAATGGGCCCCGGCTCTGCAGCGCACCGCTTCGCGCTGCGCAGCGTCCGGGGCACGAGAGCTTCGCTACTCACACAGCTCGTAGGCGTCCTCGACCACATACGGGCCGCCGCCGGTTGAGGCGCGGGACGAGAACAAAACAAAACGTTCGGCCGTGAATGCCTTGCTGGGAAAATAGCCACGCAGCGAGAGATAATCGGCGACGTCACGGTCGGTGGCGTCGTGCAGCCGGGCCAGCGTGACATGCGGGATGAACTTGCGGCCTTCCGGGTCGAGGCCGATCCGCTGCATCAGGCGCTCGAGCTCGGCCTGCAATTCCATCAGCGGCTTGCTCGGCACGATGGTGGCGACCACCGCGCGCGGCTTGCGTCCGCCGAAACTCTGCAAACCCTGCACCTTCACCTCGAACGGCTTACGGTCGACGCGAAACAGCATCGAGGCGATTTCGTTGGCGGACATGCCATCGATATTGCCGATGAAGCGCAGGGTGACATGGTAATTTTCGGGATCGATCCAGCGGGCGCCGGGAAGGCCGCCCCGCAAATTGGAAAGCGACTGGCCAATCTCGGCCGGAATTTCCAGACCAGTGAACAAACGCGGCATCGTTTCGCACTCCCGATGCTTGGGCATGATCCCAGGGCAAGATCATATCCAAATTTTAGAGCCGGCGACGAATCACCGGTACCCTAATTCCTATCGCAGTTGTGTGACCCTGCGAAGCATCGCGCGCCTTACTCCGGTAAAACCCTGGGAATTACGGTTAGCGCTGCCTGGTTTTCAACGCCGTTGCTCAGCGATGGTGCCAAGGAATGCCTCAACCGTAGGCAAGATATTCTTGACGATGATATCGACGCCGGCCGCGGTCGGATGAATGCCGTCGGCCTGGTTGAGCTTGGCATCGGCCGCGACACCATCGAGAAAAAACGGATAGAGCGGCACGCCGAATTTTTTCGCCAGATCCGGATAAATCGAATTGAAGCGCGCAGCATAATCCGCGCCGTAATTCGGCGGCGCCAGCATGCCGCACAGCATCACCGCGATCTTGCGCGCCTTGAGGCGCTGGACGATCTCGGTCAGCGCGGTGCGGGTCAAATCGGGATCGATGCCGCGCAACGCATCATTGGCGCCGAGCTCGATGATCACACCGTCGGTTCCGTCAGGGACCGACCAGTCGAGCCGGTCACGGCCCCCCGAGGAGGTGTCGCCGGATACCCCGGCATTGGTCATGCCGACCTCTATGCCTTTGTCTTGTAAAGCTTTTTGAAGCTTTGTGGGGAACGCTTCCTGGGCCGGGAGGCCAAGACCCGCGCTCAGGGAATCGCCGAGAACCACCAGCTTGATCGGTTTCGCCGCCTCAGCCCATGCCGGATTTGCGACGGTCATCAAAGCGAACATCAACACGGCTATGTGCATGAACAATCCGTAACGCCTCTCGACCGCGCGGGCGGAGTTGCCATATGACCGGACCATGGACACTCGCATCTCTTCCTCTTCGCTCGCCGACAGTTCGGCCGACACCATCGCCATCTCCAACGTCAATCTGTCATTGGGTACGGGCGCGGCACGCGTTCACATCCTCAAGGATATCAGCTTGCGCGTGGGCCGGAGCGAGACGATCGGCCTGATCGGCCCGTCAGGTTCGGGCAAATCCACGCTGCTGATGGTGATGGCGGGGCTGGAGCGTCCTGATAGCGGAGAGGTGGTGGTCAACGGCACGCCTTTCAATGCCCTCGACGAGGACGCACTGGCCCGCTTCCGCGGCCGCCAGGTCGGCATCGTCTTCCAGTCCTTCCATTTGATCCCGACCATGACCGCGCTGGAGAATGTCGCGGTGCCGCTCGAGCTTGCGGGCAATCCCGACGCCGCAAAGCGCGCGGCGCAGGAGCTGCAATCGGTCGGGCTCGGCGACCGTCTGCATCATTATCCGACCCAACTCTCCGGCGGCGAGCAGCAGCGCGTGGCGCTGGCCCGCGCACTGGCACCCGATCCAGCGATCCTCGTCGCCGACGAGCCGACCGGCAATCTCGACGAAGCCACGGGACAACAGATCGTCGACCTCCTGTTCAGCAAGCATGCCGAGCGCGGCATGACGCTGGTGCTGGTCACGCACGATTCTTCGCTCGCGCAGCGCTGCGATCGCGTGATCCGCCTCCGTTCGGGGCGCATCGACACGCAGTCGGCGCCGGCATGAGTGCTGCTGCCGCACCGTTTGCGAAGCCCAACGGCGTCGCGCTGTCGCTGCGTTACGCGCTGCGCGAATTGCGCGGCGGCCTGCGCGGCTTCTACGTCTTCATTGCCTGCATCGCGCTCGGCGTGATGGCCATCGCTGGCGTCGGCTCGGTCTCGGCGAGCCTGAGCGACGGCCTCGCCCGCGAAGGCCGTACGCTGCTCGGCGGCGACGTGTCGTTCGTCCTGTTTCAGCGCGAGGCGAAGCCGGAGGAAGTCGCCTTCCTGCGTTCGCGCGGCACCGTCTCGAGCGCCGCCACACTGCGCGGCATGGCGCGCTCGGCCGAGGGCAAGCTGGCCCTGGTCGAGATGAAGGCGGTCGACGACACCTATCCGATGCTGGGCCAGCTGACGCTGGCGCCGCCGCTGCCGATGTCCGAGTTGCTCGCGGAGCGCGACGGCGCGTTCGGCGCGGCCGCCGATCCGACACTGCTGGCGCGGCTGTCGCTCAAGACCGGCGATCGCGTCACCGTCGGGGCTGCGACGTTCCAGATCCGCAGCGCCGTCGAAGCCGAGCCCGACAAGCTCGCAGGCGGCATCGGCTTCGGCCCGCGCTTCCTGATCAGCGAAGCGGGCCTGCGCGCGACAGGGCTCGTCCAACCCGGCAGCCTGGTGCGCTGGGTCTATCGTGTGAAGCTGCCGGAGATCGCCAACAACGAGCGCGCCACCGACGCCTTCATCGCGGACGCCCGCAACGCCGCGCCGCAGGCCGGCTGGGAGGTCCGCAGCCGCTCCAATGCCTCGCCGCAGCTCGAGCGCAACATCAACCGCTTCACGCAGTTCCTGACGCTGGTCGGCCTCGCCGCGCTGCTGGTCGGCGGCGTCGGCGTTGCCAATGCCGTCAAGGCCCATATCGACCACAAGCTCGAGGTGATCGCGGCCTTCAAGGCCGTCGGCGCCACCGGGCGCGACGTGTTCGGCATCTATCTCGCCCAGGTTCTCCTGCTCGCCGCGATCGGCTCAGTGATCGGCCTCGCACTAGGCGCCGCCATGCCGTTCGCGATCGTCGGCCTATTCGGCAAGCTGCTGCCCCTGCCGGTGGTGCCGGCGGTGCATGCCGACGAGCTCGCGCTGTCGTTCGTCTACGGGCTGCTCACGGCGCTTGCCTTCGGCCTGTGGCCGCTCGGGCGAGTGCACGACGTGCCGGTGGCGGCGCTGTTCCGCGACACCATCAGCTCCGAATGGCATCGGCCACGCTGGAGCTATCTCGTCTTCATGGCCGTCGTGATCGCGCTGCTCATCGCGGTCGTGATCGGGCTGTCCTTCGACAAGCGCATCGCCGCGGTGTTCGTGGCCTCCTCCGTGGTCGTGTTCGCGCTGCTCCGCGGCATTGCCGCCCTGCTGATGACGATCGCACGGCGGCTGCCGCGCACGCGATGGCCGATGCTGCGACTTGCGATTGCCAACATCCACCGGCCGGGCGCGCTGACGCCCTCGGTCGTGCTGTCGCTCGGGCTCGGGCTCGCCGTGCTCGTCACCATCACCCAGATCGACGGCAATCTGCGCCGGCAGTTCCTGGCGGCGCTGCCCGAGCACGCGCCATCGTTCTTCTTCATCGACATTCCGAGCACGCAGGCCGAGCAGTTCGACACATACCTGCGCCAGATCGCCCCTGGCGCGAAAGTCGACGACGTGCCGATGCTGCGCGGACGGATCGTCGGAGCCCGTGGTGTCCGCGCCGAGGAGCTCAAGCCCAGCACCGATTCCGAGTGGGTGCTGCAGAGCGACCGCGGCCTGACCTATACCGCCGAGCTGCCGAAGGGCTCCAAGGTGGTCGAGGGCGAGTGGTGGAGCGCCGATTATTCCGGCCCGCCGCTGGTTTCGATGGAGAAGAAGATCGCGGACGGACTCGGCCTCAAGGTCGGCGACGAGGTCGTGGTCAATATCCTCGGCCGCGACATCCCCGCGAAGATCAGCAATCTGCGCAGCATCGACTGGCAGGGCCTCGGCATCAATTTCGTCCTCGTGTTCTCGCCGAACGCATTCAAGGGCGCGCCGCACACCCACATCGCGACGCTGACGGAAGCCGGCGGCGATGCGGCCGGCGACGGCAAGATCATCAAGGAGGTCGCTGACGCCTATCCGATGGTGACGAGCGTGCGCGTGCGCGAGGTGATGGAGACGGTCGGCTCGGTCGTGACCAACCTGGCGCTGGCGATCCGCGGCGCCAGCGCGGTGACCCTGATCTCGGCGATCCTGGTGCTCGGCGGCGCGCTCGCCGCCGGCCATCGCCACCGGGTCTACGATGCGGTGATCCTCAAGACCCTGGGCGCGACCCGGCTGCGGCTGCTCGGCGCCTATGCGCTCGAATACCTCCTGATCGGGCTTGCCACCGCGGTCTTCGGCGTTTTCGCCGGCAGCGTCGCGGCCTGGATGATCGTGACCCGGCTGATGACCCTCACTTTCGTCTGGCAGGGCGGCAGCGCAGCCGGCGTGGTCGCGGCTGCCTTGGTCGTCACGGTCGGCCTCGGGCTCGCCGGCACCCTGCTGGCGTTGAACAAAAAGCCCGCCACGGTGTTGCGGAATTTGTGACAAATGGTAGCGGGCGGCGGCACGGGAGCGAAATCGCACGATTCCAGCGATTAACCACGTCCGCTCGTCTGGATTGCAGGTAAGGGCGACATTCAGCCGCGCGTGGACGGTTGCAGCGAATGTGTTAGTTTCCCACATATCGAATGGGTTCGGAGCCCCGATTGTTAGCCAAAATTTAGTCGGCAGACATCGGTATCCGAGATAGAATTTGACGAACCGGCGGCATGGCGACCCTCATGCCGGACCGGACCAACCAACGGGAATTCGACCATGTCGGACCTAGACCGCAATTACGCTTCTCCTTTCGGCAGGGCCGCCGGGCGTGTTGACGCCGCGACGGTCGATGCCGGCCTGCGCGCCTACATGCTGCGCATCTACAACTACATGAGCATCGGCCTGGCCATCACCGGCCTTGCCGCCCTCGGCGTCTACATGGCCGCCGTGACGGACGTTCCGACCCCGGAAGCCGTGCGGGTCGGCAAGCTGTTCCTGACGCCGTTCGGCTACGCGATGTTCGTCAGCCCCCTGAAGTGGCTGTTCATGCTCGCGCCGCTCGCCATGGTGTTCGTGATCTCGGCAGGCATCAACCGGCTCGCTCCTTCGACCGCCCAGATCCTGTTCTGGGTGTTCGCGGCACTGATGGGCGTCTCGCTGTCCTCGATCTTCCTGGTGTTCACGCACACCTCGATCGTCCGGGTGTTCTTCATCACCGCGGCGACTTTCGGCGCGCTCAGCCTCTACGGTTACACCACCAAGCGTGACATGAGCGGAATGGGTTCGTTCCTGTTCATGGGCCTGATCGGCATCGTCATCGCGAGCCTGGTGAACCTGTTCCTGGCGAGCTCGGTGCTGCAGTTCGTCGTGTCGGTGGTCGGCGTGCTGGTGTTCGCGGGCCTCACCGCCTGGGATACCCAGCGGCTGAAGAACGACTACATCTACGGTTACGCTTCGGCCGGCGATGACATCGCAGAGCGTGCGGCCATCACCGGCGCGCTGTCGCTGTACCTGAACTTCATCAACTTGTTCACGCTGCTCCTGCAGCTCCTCGGCCAGCGCGACTAAGCGCCAGCCCAGAGTGGACGACAGCAACCCCCGGCCGAGAGGCCGGGGTTTTTGTTTGGGGCGAGCCTCTCAACACCCACCGTCATTGCGAGCGCAGCGAAGCAATCCAGAGTCCCTCCGCTGGTGCATTTCTGGATTGCTTCGTCGCAAGGGCTCCTCGCAAGGACGGAGTATGAGGAAGCACGGTTGCCTCTTCCAGCCGCCCCGGGAAGGCTCTAATCTTGCGGCATGTCCGCACCCGATATCAGGCCCACCACCGAGGCCGACCTCCCCGCCATCACGGCCATCTATCGGCAGGCTGTCCGCGAGGGCACCGCGACGTTCGAGCTGGAGCCGCCCGACCTTGCCGAGATGACGCGCCGCTACCGCACGCTGATCGACGGCGGCTACCCCTATTTCGTCGCCATCCTCGACGGGCGCGTCGCCGGCTACGCCTATGCCGGTGCCTACCGGCCCCGCCCGGCCTACCGCTTCACGGTCGAGAACTCGATCTATCTCGATCCATCCTTCCACCGCCGCGGCATCGGGGCGCTCCTGCTGGAGCGGCTGATCGTCGAATGCGAGGCACGCGGCTTCCGTCAGATGATCGCGGTAATTGGGGATTCCACCAATGCCGGCTCGATCGGCGTGCACACCAGGGCCGGCTTCAAAATGATCGGCACGCATCCCAGCGTCGGGCTGAAATTCGGCCGCTGGCTGGACACGGTAATGATGCAGCGGAGCCTCGGCGAGGGCGCCAAGAGCGTGCCGGGGAAGTAAGGCCCGTAGCCCGGGTGAGCGAAGCGATACCCGGGAACGCTGCAAGCAAAGACCCGGATGTCGCTACGCTCATCCGGGCTACTGGATCCCTGCTACACCACCGCCAATTTGCGATCGATCACCAGGAGCACGCGCTCCAGTTCGTGGCCGCGGCGCAGGATCAAGCCCGTCGCCGAGATCACGCTGTACATGCCCTGCTTGCGCGCGAGGCGCGGATCCTTCTCGATACGATAGATCGGCACTTCCGAGGCGCGGCGAAAGACCGAGAACACAGCGCGATCCCTGAGGAAGTCGATGGCATAGTCGCGCCACTCGCCTTCGGCAACCATCCGGCCGTAGAGATTGAGAATACGGTGCAGCTCGAGCCGGTTGAACGTCACGCGGCTCAGTTGCGCATTCGAAGCGGCGGGGCGCGCCGCCGCACGCTGTTCGCTCGGATCGGTATCCTCCGACAGACTCATAGGCCGCCTCCTGTCGCATCAGCATGACCGCGTCCGCGAAGACCGTCCCTCGACCGCGGATCATGACGGTTGCATGATTGCGCCAACTGTTCCCCACCGCAAGGGCCCTTGGAAGGACCTTGGAATCGGAGCCAATCCGCCCACACGCAGCGGTGGAACTCTGTCGCGGCAAACCGTCACGGGATCGTTAGCAGGAATCATAGTGTCGCCGCTTTTCCGCCAAGCGACTGCCGCCCTGCGTTGCGAAAAGACCTATGTGCGTTGACCCGGTCCTTTCGGTTCCGGATTCCTCAGCCCCCA
The DNA here is from genome assembly GCF_023100665.1 of Bradyrhizobium sp. CW1. Lineage (NCBI taxonomy): Bacteria > Pseudomonadati > Pseudomonadota > Alphaproteobacteria > Hyphomicrobiales > Nitrobacteraceae > Bradyrhizobium > Bradyrhizobium sp. CW1. Next base: position 166,870 of record NZ_CP064684.1, on the reverse strand, counting down.
GCCCCCCGGGGCCGTCAGGATCGGGTCTGTTCGCACGACAAGGAGGGCCAACGCGAGTTGGTCCTTTTTTGTTTGAGTCGAATTGTTTGGGTCGGGATGTTTCTGCCTCGACGGATATCTCAGCATCTCAGCAAAAACCCTTTCCCCTCATCCTGAGGAGCCGCGAAGCGGCGTCTCGAAGGATCGAGGCCGAGCTGCCTCAGCAGGGCCTGCATGGTTCGAGACGGCGCTGACGCGCCTCCTCACCATGAGGATTGAGAGTGTGCTTGAGTCGGACGATTCGAAGTGCGCGTCAGTGCAGCGACGTGTACGCCGCGCCCAGCATCGGGCCCGGTCTCTCCCGGCTGCCGTCCTGGACATAGACCACGGCACCGTCGACGCCGTCACGCGTGAGGTTCTCGATCGGCACCGTCCAGCTTTCCGGGCGGCCGGTCCAGTCGCCGACCTTCAGCAGGTTGCGCACCACGTTGTGATAGATCACTTGCTGTCCGCGATTTTCGCCGCGACTGATCGCGATCGGCACCGACCTCGCAATCGAGCAGATCCAGACCTCGCCGTGGGACGCCGTCGGCTCCTTGCTCGCGGCCACCGAGACGTTGATCTGCTTGCCCGCGAGCGACATCGTCACCGGCACGCTCATCACACCAGTGCCCGTCTCGGTTTTGCCGATGGCGCTTTCGATGCCGGTGCGGTCGCTGCCGACGACATGCGTGGAGCCGTTGACCACGACCTGCGGCGTGTAGACTTCGCGGTCGCCGCGCATGCGCGAATACGCACGCTGCCGTGCAGAGAAGCGCGAATCGGCCAATGTGTCCTTCCAGCCGAGATAGTCCCAATAGTCGATCGGCATGCTCAGCGCGATGATCGAGGGATCGCGGGCGAGGTCGCCGATGATCTTGTCGGCCGGCGGGCAGGAGGAGCAGCCCTGCGAGGTAAACAACTCGACAACGGCGCGGGGATCAGCCTCGGCAGGGCGGATGACGGCGACGATTGCACAGAGACCAAGAGCTCCCGACCAGAGGGCACCGGACCAGCGTGAAACCAGATGAGAAGCCGTCATTGTTGTCATGTCGAACGCCGCACACCATTGCTCGTGAGAGGGAAATCTTACCGCCGGATGGTCACCGTAATCTTACGGGCCTCACACATTTGTTGTCCGTCCAAGAACCGTACAAGGGGAGGTTCTGTGCCGGGCGGGCCCATCTGAAGCCTGCCGCAAACGCGTGAAGGCGGCCTTGTGATAGGCCGCCTTCGTGTAACCTACTACTCACTTCGCAGTGAGCCACCGTTCACAAATCCGCGCTTACGCCGCGAGCTTGCGTAGCACGTAGTGCAGGATGCCGCCGTTGCGGTAGTATTCGAGTTCGTCCAGCGTATCGATGCGGCAGAGCAGCGAAACGCGCTGCAGCGAACCGTCGCCGGAGACGATCTCCGCGGTCAGCTTCTGGCGCGGCTTGAGGTCGCCAACGAGGCCGCGCAGCGTGACCTTCTCGTCGCCCTTCAGACCGAGCGACGACCAGGAGGTGCCGTCCTCGAAGGTCAGCGGCAGCACGCCCATACCGACCAAATTGGAGCGGTGGATGCGCTCGAAGCTCTGGCAGATCACGGCGCGCACGCCGAGCAGACGGGTGCCCTTCGCGGCCCAGTCGCGCGAGGAGCCGTTGCCGTATTCGGCGCCGGCGAACACCACCAGCGGCACCTGCTCCTGCTGGTACTTCATCGCGGCGTCGTAGATCGACATCTGCTCGCCGTCGGGCCAGTGCTTGGTGAGACCGCCTTCCGGAATATTGCCGTCGGCGCCCTTCAGCATGAAGTTCTTGATGCGGATATTGGCGAAGGTGCCGCGCATCATGACTTCGTGGTTGCCGCGCCGCGTGCCGTACTGGTTGAAGTCGGCCGGACGCACCTGGTGCTCGCTGAGATATTTGCCGGCGGGCGAGGTGAGCTTGATCGAACCGGCCGGCGAGATGTGGTCGGTGGTGATCTTGTCGCCGAACATGGCGAGGATGCGGGCCTCGACGATGTCGGTGACCGGCTCCGGCTCCTTCTTCATGCCTTCGAAATAGGGCGGGTTCTGCACATAGGTCGAACTCATGTTCCAGCGATAGGTTTCGCTCTCGACCGTCTTGATCTTGCGCCAGTTGGTGTCGCCCTTGAACACGTCGGCATACTTCTTCTTGAAGATCGACGCGGTCACGAACTTCTTCATGAAGGCGTTGATCTCCTTGGTCGTCGGCCAGATGTCCTTGAGGTAGACCGGCTTGCCGTCCTTGCCTTCACCGAGCGGCTCGACGGCGAGGTTCTTGGTGACGGTGCCCGCGAGCGCGTGGGCGACCACGAGCGGCGGCGAAGCCAGATAGTTCGCCTGCACGTCCGGTGAGACGCGGCCTTCGAAGTTGCGATTGCCGGAGAGCACCGCAGCCGCGACGATGCCGTTGTCGTTGATCGACTTCGAGATCTCCTCGGGCAGCGGACCTGAATTACCGATGCAGGTGGTGCAGCCGAAACCGACCAGGTTGAAGCCGACCTTGTCGAGATCGGCCTGGAGACCGGAATCGGCAAGATAGGCCGCCACCACCTGGCTGCCCGGGGCGAGCGAGGTCTTCACCCACGGCTTTGCCTTGAGGCCCTTCGCGGCGGCGTTGCGCGCCAGAAGACCGGCGCCGATCAGCACGCTCGGGTTCGAGGTGTTGGTGCAGGAGGTGATCGCCGCGATCACGACGTCGCCATGGCCGATGTCGAAGTTCTTGCCGTCGACGGCGAAGCGCTTCCCCGGCTCCTCGGCCTTCTTGTATTCGCTGGCGAGCGCGAGCGAAAAGCCCTCGGCCACGGACGGCAGCGCAATGCGGCCTTCGGGGCGCTTCGGGCCGGCCATCGAGGGCACGACATCACCGAGGTCGAGCGTCAGCGTTTCCGTGAACACCGGATCGGGCGACTTGGCGGTACGGAACAGCCCTTGCGCCTTCGCATAGGCCTGCACCAGCGCGACGCGCGCCGAGGCGCGGCCGGAGGTCTTGAGATAATCCAGTGCGGCGGCATCGACCGGGAAGAAGCCGCAGGTCGCGCCATATTCGGGCGCCATGTTGGCGATGGTTGCCTTGTCTGCGACCGAGAGATGGTCGAGGCCGGGGCCGAAGAACTCCACGAACTTGCCGACGACGCCGAGCTTGCGCAGCATCTGCGTCACCGTCAGCACCAGGTCGGTCGCGGTGACGCCTTCCTTCATCGCGCCCTTCAGCTTGAAGCCGACGACGTTGGGCAGCAGCATCGACAGCGGCTGGCCGAGCATGCAGGCTTCCGCCTCGATGCCGCCGACACCCCAGCCGAGCACGGCAAGGCCGTTGACCATGGTGGTGTGGGAATCGGTGCCAACCAGCGAGTCGGGATACGCGACCTCGAAGGTGCCGGTCTTCTTGCCGACCGTCATCTTCTCCTTCTTGGTCCACACCGTCTGGGAGAGATATTCGAGATTGACCTGGTGGCAGATGCCGGTGCCGGGCGGCACGACGGAGAAGTTCGAGAACGCCTTCTGGCCCCATTTCAGGAACTCGTAGCGCTCCTGGTTCTGCTTGTATTCCTCGGTGACGTTCTTGCCGAAGGCCTTGTTGTCCCCGAAGAAGTTCACGATCACGGAGTGGTCGATGACGAGATCGACCGGCACCAGCGGATTGATCTTCTCGGCGTCGCCCCCGAGCTTCTGCATCGCGTTGCGCATCGCGGCGAGATCGACCACGGCGGGCACGCCGGTGAAGTCCTGCATCAGCACGCGCGCCGGGCGGAAGGCGATCTCATGCTCCAGCGACTTCTTGCGCAGCCACTTCGACACCGCGACGATGTCTTCCTTCTTGACCGAGCGGCCGTCCTCGTTGCGGAGCAGGTTCTCGAGCAAAACCTTCATCGAGTAGGGGAGTTTCGAAATTCCCTTCAGACCATTCTTCTCGGCCGTGGGCAGGCTGTAATAGACATAGGTCTTGGCGCCGACCTTGAGGGTCTTTTTGCATTTGAAGCTGTCGAGCGAGGTCATGTAGGAAATCCCAATTGTCAGTTATACCCGGCAGGGTATTTTAACACCGTCAGCGTAGGCAGGCTGAGTCACTTGCAGGGGCAGGTTGAGTTGCCGCATCAAGTAGTTCCGGGCTTATAGAAGCTTTCTAACCGCGCCGCCACAGCCACAATCGTGCCGCGGCAATCCGCGAGCCAAAAATTCCCATACGCTACCCCAAGTTTTCCTGAGGCCTGGCTTTGAGCGGATCGATACGAGGCAAGATGCAGCTTTCCGGACGCGGGGTCAGTTGCGTGCGGGGCGGGCGCGAGGTGTTTTCCGCGCTCGATTTCGAGGCCGGCTCCGGCGAAGCCGTGGCGGTCGTCGGCCGCAACGGATCGGGCAAGACCTCGCTGCTGAGGCTGATCGCGGGCCTGCTCATTCCGGCGAGCGGCACGATCGCGCTGGACGGGGGTGACGCCGAGCTGACGTTGCCGGAGCAATGCCACTATCTGGGTCATCGCGACGCCCTGAAGCCAGCCCTGAGCGTGGCGGAGAATCTGACGTTCTGGGCCGATTTTCTCGGCGGCGAGCGTTTCGACACCGGCAAGGGACTCGCCACCGTCGGGCTCGACCATGCCGCCGATCTGCCCGCCGCCTTCCTGTCCGCCGGCCAGCGCCGCCGGCTGTCGCTGGCCCGCCTGCTCACCGTCCGCCGCCCCGTCTGGCTGTTGGACGAGCCGACCACGGCGCTCGATGTCGCGGGACAGGACATGTTTTCCGGATTGATGCGCGGGCACTTGGCGCGCGGCGGCCTGATCGTCGCCGCCACCCATGCCCCGCTCGGGATCGATTCGCGGGAGCTGCGGATCGGGGGTGCGGCGTGATTCGGGTCGACCCTCAGGTTTCCAAGCGGCCGAACTCCGCCCTCTCCGTTCCCTCCCCCCTTGTGGGGGAGGGTCAGGGAGGGGGGTGCCACACGGCGCACTCTCTCGGTTCTCGCGTTCGGCAGGCGGGCGCTCCGTTGCTAGCAGCCCGCACCCAAGAACCATCTTCCTCGGGGCTACCCCCCTCCCCCGCCCTCCCCCACAAGGGGGGAGGGAGCGCAGCTCGCCCGGCGCAACCGGCCGACGCTGCCTCCTCACCTCTGGGAGCAGTGGCATGACCGCCCTGTCTGCCCTCATCCGCCGGGATATCCGGATCGCGCTCCGCGTCGGGGGCGGGGCGTTGATTGGCGTGCTGTTCTTTCTGACCGTGGTGGTGCTGATGCCGTTTGCTGTGGGGCCGGACCTGGCACTGCTGTCGCGGCTCGGACCCGCCATCCTGTGGCTGGGGGCGCTGCTGGCGAGCCTGCTGACCCTGGACCGGCTGTTCATGGCCGACCACGAGGACGGCTCGCTCGACCTGATCACGATGAGCCGGACCCCGCTGGAACTCGCCTGCGCGTCGAAAGCGCTGGCGCATTGGCTGGCCGCCGGCCTGCCGCTGATCGTCGCAACCCCCGTGCTCGGCCTGCTGCTCAACCTCGACATGGTCGCAACCGGTGCTGTGGCGCTGACACTGCTCGCCGGCACCCCGGCGCTGACATTTACCGGGATGGTCGGTGCGGCGCTGGCGGTGACGCTGCATCGTGGCGGCTTGCTGATAGCTGTCCTGGTGCTGCCGCTGTCGATACCGGTGCTGATCTTCGGCGTCGCAGCCTCGCAGGCGGCGATCGTCGGACCCATGACGTTCGGCGCGCCGTTCTCGATCCTGTGCGCGCTGTCGCTGGTCAGTCTCGTGATCGGCCCCTTCGCGGCTGCGGCGAGCCTGAAGCATGGGCTGGATTGAGATGGGCTGGACTGACCTTGACCCCGATCAACTTTCGCTGCGGACTTTCGTGCTGATTGCGTGAGCGCTTACCGGTGATTATCAGGATACCATGACGCTGATCGACCTCGCCAACCCCACACGGTTCCTCGCGCTGACGGCGCGGCTGCTGCCATGGCTTGCGGCCGCGACCATCATCCTGCTCGCGATCGGGCTCTATCAGTCTGCCACCGCACCCGACGACTATCAGCAGGGCGCGACGGTAAAGATCATGTTCATCCACGTGCCTAATGCCTGGCTGTCGATGTTCGTATGGGGCGTGATGAGCATTGCCTCGCTCGGCACGCTGGTGTGGCGGCATCCGCTTGCCGACGTCGCCGCCAAAGCGGCCGCCCCGATCGGCGCCAGCTTCACCTTCCTTGCGCTGCTCACGGGCTCGCTGTGGGGCCGGCCGATGTGGGGCACCTATTGGGAATGGGACGCGCGGCTGACCTCGGTGCTGATCCTGTTCCTGATGTATCTCGGCCTGATGGCGCTGTGGCGCGCGGTCGACGAGCCCTCCCGCGCGGCGCGCGCCGCCGCCGTGCTGACCCTAGTCGGCGCCATCAACCTGCCCATCATCAAGTTCTCGGTCGACTGGTGGAACACGCTGCACCAGCCGGCCTCGGTGATGCGGATGGGCGGCTCGTCGCTCGACAGATCATTCCTGATTCCGTTGCTGGTGATGGCGGTCGCGTTTACCCTGCTGTTCGTCACGCTGCATCTGGCTGCGATGCGCAACGAGATTTTGCGACGGCGCGTGCGGTCCCTGCAGATGATGCAGGCGAGCCGTGTGGCGTTTGCAGAAGTCGGCACCGGCTCGCGTGAAGGCAGCACGTCAAAAGAAGCTGGGGCTGCATGATCATGTCGCTCGGTCCCTATGCGTCTTTCATCGTGACATCCTATGCCGCGGCCGCCCTTGTGGTCGTGATCCTGATCGGCTGGATCGTGCTCGATCATCGTAGCCAGACACAGCGCCTGCGCGAGCTCGAGCGCAGCGGCGTGACCCGCCGCTCCGGCCGTAGCGCGACGGATCGGCCATGAGAGATCGAGCATGAGAGATCAATCATGAGCGAGCAATCGACGTCCGCTCCGCCGCAGCGCCGCACCTTCCTGATGGTGCTGCCGCTGATCGCCTTCATCGGCTTGGCGCTGCTGTTCTGGTTCCGGCTCGGCAGCGGCGATCCCTCGCGAATTCCGTCTGCGCTGATCGGACGCCCCGCGCCGCAAACCACGCTGCCGCCGCTCGAGGGATTGCAGGCTGACAATGTGCAGATCCCCGGCCTCGATCCCGCCGCGTTCAAGGGCAAGGTCAGCCTCGTCAATGTCTGGGCGTCCTGGTGCGTGCCGTGCCACGACGAGGCGCCGCTGCTGACCGAATTGGCAAAAGACAAGCGCTTCCAGCTCGTCGGTATCAACTACAAGGATGCCGCCGACAATGCGCGGCGCTTCCTGGGGCGCTACGGCAACCCGTTCGGCCACGTCGGCGTCGATGCCAACGGCCGCGCCTCGATCGAATGGGGTGTCTATGGCGTGCCGGAGACCTTTGTCGTCGGTCGCGAAGGCACCATCGTCTACAAGCTGGTGGGACCGATCACGCCGGAGAATTTGCGGACGGTGCTGTTGCCGCAGATGGAGAACGCGTTGAAGGCGGCGGGGAGCTAGCTCTGTCGTCAGTGTGAGCGAAGGACCCAACCCCAAACACCGCTGTCATGCCCCGGCTTGACCGGGGCATCCAGTACGCCGCGGCCTCTCCGTATCTCACAACCGTCTCTGGAATACTGGATCGCCCCGGCGATGACAGTTGAGTGTGTGGCCGCAACCGGCAATGATGAGTTGAGAGCTCAACCCTTCCTCACATCGCCCGCCTCGGCCTCGCTCGCTTCCAGCGACGCCGGCTCGAGGTGATAGCGCTTGGTCAGCGGCATCTGGGCGATGGCGAAGATCATGGTGATCGGGGTGACGCCGAACACCTTGAAGTTGACCCAGAAGTCGGTGCTCTGGGTGCGCCAGACGATCTCGTTCAACACCGCCATGCCGGCGAAGAACAGCGCCCAGCGCAGCGTCAGGATGCGCCAGCCCTGCGGCGTCAAATTGAACATCTGGTCGAACATGACGGCGATGAAGGAGCGGCCGAACAACAGGCCGCCGCCGAGGATCGCGGCGAACAAAGCGTAGATGATGGTCGGCTTGAGCTTGATGAAGGTCTCGTCGTGGAGCACCAAGGTCAGCGTGCCGAACACCAGCACGATGACGCCCGTCACGATCGCCATGATCGGAATGTGGCGCGTCACCACATAGGAGGCGATCATCGCCGCGACGATCGCGACCATGAAGGCGCCGGTCGCTGCGAACAGATTGAACTTCGCATTGACGAAGAAGAACACGAGCAGCGGGCCGAGCTCGGTCGCAAGCTTGAACAGCGGATGCGGCTGGGTCTTGTCCATTCTTCAGCTTTCGATTCCGGCAATGGCGCGGGCGAAATCACGCGCGGTGAACGGCGCGAGATCGTCGACGCCTTCGCCGACGCCGATGAAATGCACCGGCAGTTTGAATTTCTCCGCGAGCGCCACCAGAATGCCGCCGCGGGCGGTGCCGTCGAGCTTCGTCATCACGAGACCGGTGACCCCTGCGGTGCGATGGAAGGCCTCGACCTGCGACAGCGCGTTCTGGCCGACAGTGGCGTCCAGCACAAGCAGCACCGCATGCGGTGCAGTCGCGTCCACCTTGCGGATGACGCGCACGACCTTTTCGAGCTCGTTCATCAGCTCGGCCTTGTTCTGAAGCCGCCCGGCGGTGTCGATCAGGAGCAGGTCGACGGCCTGCTCCTTCGCCGCCGTCAGCGCGTTGAAGGCGAGGCTCGCCGAATCCGAGCCTTGCGCGCCTGATATGACGGGCGTCCTGGTGCGCTCGCCCCAGACCTTGAGCTGTTCGATCGCCGCCGCGCGAAAGGTGTCGCCGGCGGCCAGCATCACCTTGCGGCCTTCGGACGCGAATTTTTGCGAGAGTTTTCCGATGGTGGTGGTCTTGCCGGAGCCGTTGACGCCGACCACGAGGATGACGAACGGCTTCTTGCCGGCGTCGATCTCGAGCGGCTTCGCCACCGCCGCCAGCACCTTCTCGACCTCGGTCGCGACGACGTCCTTGACCTCGTCCGCCGAGATCGCCTTGTCGTAGCGTCCCGTGCCAACCGCATCCGCGATCCGCACCGCGACCGAGGTGCCGAGGTCGGCGCGCAGCAGCACGTCCTCGATATCGTCGAGCATGGCGCGGTCGAGCTTGCGCTTGGTGACGAGGTCGGCGACCGCGGTCCCGAGCGAGGACGAGGTGCGCTTCAGCCCGTCGGACAGGCGGCGCCACCAGCTCAGCTTGGGGGTCTCGGGGGTGGTATCGTTCATGGTGGCGGTGTGTTAGCCGTTCCGGCTCGCAAACGAAAGTCTTGACCGAAAGTCCTGCAATTGCTCGATGTTCCCGAATTGACGGCCGACGAAATCCTGGCGCGCGTGCTCCATCGCGACGGATTGATGCTGGTCATCGACAAGCCGGCCGGCCTGCCGGTGCATCGCGGACCCAAGGGCGGTGCCAATCTGGAAACCTCCTTCGAGGCGCTTCGTTTCGGCCTGCCGCGGCCGCCGGTGCTGGCCCACCGGCTGGACAAGGACACCTCGGGTTGCCTCGTGCTCGGCCGCCATCGCAAGGCGACGGCGTCGCTCGGCCTGCTGTTCAAGCATGGCAAGATCGGCAAGACCTACTGGACCATCGTCGAGAGCGGCCCCACCGAGGACGAAGGCACCATCGACATGCCGCTCGGACGGCTGAACGCCGAGCGAGGCTGGTGGCAGAAGCCCGATCCCGAGGGCCAGAAGGCCATCACCAACTGGAAGGTGATGGGCCGGGGCGATGGCCTGACCTGGCTCGCCATGGAACCGGTGACCGGGCGGACCCATCAATTGCGGGTGCATTCGTCGGCGACCGGCTGGCCGATCTTCGGCGACAACATTTACGGCAACGGCCCGCGCTTCGGCGAGCCGAAGCTGCACCTGCATTCCCGCGAGATCGTGGTACCGATCTCCCGCAACAAGGAGCCGGTCCGCGTGGTGGCGCCTGCCCCGCCCCACATGCACGAGCGGCTCCGCGCCTGCGGGTGGAACGGGGAGTAGCCCGACTGCTCGCCCCTCATGGTGAGGAGGCCGCGCAGCGCCCCCTATAGTTTACGAAACGTTCAGTGCTCGTCTCTAATGATAGCGGTTGCTTAGAACAAGCTTCCGTCAATCTGCTCAGGACGAGCTGCGCGTCATGTCCACGGCCGAGTTATCGATCATCGACGAGGTCGAGTCCGCGCTTCGGACTGGCTCGGCGGAAAAGGGCCTGGCAACAGCCCGCCGCGTCACCGACCTGTTCCTGTCCTCCGCCGGCAGTTTCGACGACGAGCAGATCGCACTGTTTGACGACGTGCTCGATCGCCTGATCGGCACCATCGAGCTCCGCGCCATCGCCGACATGGGCGCGCGCGTAGCGCTCGCCGAGATCAGCGCGCAGCTCGCGCCGATCGCGCAGGCGCCGCCATCGGTCATTCGCCGCCTCGCCAACAATGACGAAATCCGCATCGCTGGTCCCGTGCTGCAGGAATCCGCGCGCCTCGACGACGGCGCGCTGGTGCAGATCGCATCATCCAAGGGCGAGCCGCATCTGCTCGCGGTCGCCGGACGCTGGTGGCTGAAGGAGATCGTCACCGATGCATTGCTGGCGCGACGTTATCCCAGCGTCAGCCGGCGGCTCGCCGCCAATCCCGGCGCGCGCGTCTCCGGAAGCGGATTTGCCGTCATCGTCGGACAGGCGGAGGCCGATCCCGAGCTCGCTGTCAGCGTCGGCGTCCGCGTCGATTTGCCGTCAGACCTGCGCCGTCAATTGCTGCGCTCGGCGAGCGAGGCCGTGCGGACCCGCCTGTTGTCGCGCGCGCCGCCGCATCTGTTCGAGGAGATCCAGAGCGCGATCGCCGCAGTCACCGTCGGTGTCGAGCGCGAGATGTCGGGTGTCCGCGATTTCGAAGGCGCCAAGCGCGCCGTCGCAGGTCTCAGGGCGACCGGCCAGCTCAGCGAAGCGACGCTGCTCGGCTTCGCAACACAGCGCCGTTATGAAGAAGCGGTGGCCGCATTGGCGGCATTGTCGGGATCGACTGTCGAAGTCATCCGCCCGCTGATGCAAAGCCTGCGCGAGGACGGCCTGCTGGTGCCGTGCAAGGCAGCGCAGCTCAGCTGGGAAACCACCGCCGCCGTGCTCGAAAGCCGCTTTGCGAGCGGCGCGATGAAGCCGGCCGATATCGCAAGGGCTCAAAGCCATTACGCGCGCATGACCCCGGAGAATGCGCGGCGGACGCTGCGCTTCTGGCAGGTGCGGGCGTTGTAGTTTTTCCCTCTCCCCTTGTGGGAGAGGGTGGCTCGCCGCGCAGCGGCGAGACGGGTGAGGGGTCTCTCTCCGCGAGTCCACATTGAGTTGAGTACGCGGAAGCAACCCCTCATCCGGCGCTTCGCGCCACCTTCTCCCACAAGGGGAGAAGGGAAGGAAGCATCACACCGTCAGCCGCGCGCCATCGCGATCGGCAATCCGCAGCGACACCACACTCCCCACACGCTCGCCCGCAATCGCCACCGGCAGATAATGCTCCGTCCGTCCCTGACCGTCGCTCTCGATCAGCACCTCACGCGTGGCGCCTATCTCGGCTTGCAGCCGCTGCAGGAGCGCGGTCTCACCGGCCGAGCGCAGCCGCTTCGCACGCTCCTTGATTGCACCGCCCGCCACCTGTGGCATCCGCGCGGCCGGCGTGCCGGGACGCGGCGAATAGGGGAAGACGTGGAGGAACGTCAGGCCGCATTGCTCGACCAGATCGAGCGAGCGCGAGAACATCTCCTCGGTCTCGGTCGGAAAGCCCGCGATGATGTCGGCCCCCAGCGCGATATCCGGGCGCAGCCGGCGGACCTGGTCGCAGAACGCGATGGCGTCGCCGCGCGTATGCCGCCGCTTCATGCGCTTCAAGATCATGTCGTCGCCGGACTGCAGCGACAGGTGCAGATGCGGCATCAGCCGCGAATCCTCAGCAATTGCATCCAACAGATCGCTGTCCGCCTCGATCGAATCGATAGAGGAGATGCGCAGGCGCCTCAGCTCCGGCACATGCCGCAAAATCTGCTTCGTCAGCATGCCGAGCTTGGGCGTGCCCGGCAGGTCAGTGCCGTAGCTGGTGAGGTCGACGCCCGTCAGCACGATCTCGGCATGGCCGCGCTCGGCCAATGCCCGGACCTGATCGACCACGGCGCCCATCGGCACCGAGCGCGAATTGCCGCGCCCGAACGGAATGATGCAAAAGGTGCAGCGATGGTCGCAGCCGTTCTGCACCTGCACGAACACGCGGGGCAGCCCGCTCGCAAAGCCGTCGATGAGATGCGGCGCCATCTCCTTCACCGCCATGATGTCGCTGACGGCGATTTTTTCGCTCGTACCGAGATCGAACGCCGTACGCGCCTCGCGCCACGCAGACGACCGCATCTTGTCGTCATTGCCGACGACGCGATCGACCTCGGCCATCTCGGCGAACATGCCGCTTTGCGTCTGCGCCGCGCAACCGGTGACGACGATGCGCGCTCCCGGCCGCTCGCGCTTCAATTTGCGGATCGACTGCCTCGCCTGCGCCACCGCTTCGTTGGTGACGGCGCAGCTGTTGATGACGATGGCATCTGAAAGGCCCGCGCCCTCGGCCTCGCGGCGGATCACCTCGGCCTCGAAAGCATTGAGGCGGCATCCGAAGGTGACGATGTCGACGCTCATCACCCGACCGGCGCGAACAGCGCCGGATCGAAACGGCCTTCATATTCGAAGGTCGCCGTGCCCGTCATCAGCACGTGATCGTCGCGCTCGCGCCATTCGATCCCGAGCTTGCCGCCGGGCAGCGTGATCTCGACATTGCGCTCGGCGCGCTTCAGCCGCGCCGCCGCGACCGCCGTGGCACATGCGGCCGAGCCGCAGGCCCTGGTCAGGCCGGCGCCGCGCTCCCAGGTGCGGATCGTGATGTGCTGGGGATCGACGATATGGGCTAGCGTGATGTTGGCGCGCTCCGGGAAGATCGGATGGTTCTCCAGCAGCGGACCGAAACGCTCGAGGTCGTAGGCGTTGACGTCATCGACCCAGAAGATCGCATGCGGATTGCCCATGCTGACCACCGAGGGCGAATGCAGGATCGGATTGTCGATCGGGCCGATCTGCAATTCGATGTAGCGGGTGTCACGAAATTCCTGGTCGAGCGGAATGTCCTGCCAGCCGAACTTCGGCGCGCCCATGTCCACCGTATAAAGATCCGGCGCCGGACCCTGCCAGGCATTGAGCAGGCCCGCGGCCGTCTCGAACGTTGCCGTGCTCTGGCCGGTCTTTTCGAAGATGCGCCGCACGACGCAGCGCATGCCGTTGCCGCAGGCGCCGGCCTCGGAGCCGTCTCTGTTGTAGATGCTGATGAACGCTTCGGTGCCGTCGAAGCGCGGCTTCTGCAGCACCATGAGTTGGTCGTAGGGCACGCCGCCTCGCGGCGATGCCACCGCGCGGGCATCGTCCGGGGTGACCTTTGAGGTGGAATCGCGCATGTCGACAACGACGATCTCGTTGCCGATGCCGTTCATCTTGGCAAATGCGTGGTTGGCCAGCGCGCTCATGAAAATTCCCGAATTTCGCCTGCCTTATATGGCGATCCTTGGCCCTCTTGGCCAGTGATTTGCCGACAAGAGCCAGGACGCTGCCATGACGCATCTGTCATGGGACGAATTCGGCGCTCGCGTGTTAGAACGGCGCAATTCGCGCGATCCGGGACATGCGGCCGGGCTAAGGCTTCGGGGACGTAAGGCCTTGGCGGATAAGCTATTGGGGAGAATAAAAATGTTCAGGTTTCGTCGTCTCGTTTTGGCCGCGCTGATCCCGGCAGCGGCCTTGTCGTTTAGTCTGTCCGCCACGCTGGCCCAAACGCCGAGCCCGGCACCGGCCGCATCAGCGAGCCCCTCGCCGGCCCCGTCGGCTTCGCCCGCCCCGGCCGCGAGCGCTGCCCCCGTCGCCACGCCCTCGCCGGCGGCCAGCGCCACGCCAAGCCCTGCAACGTCCCCTGCAACCTCGCCCTCGCCAGCCGCCAGTGCGTCACCCAGCCCGGCCACTCCGCCCCCGGCTGCCGCCGCGACGCCGGCTCCCGTGCAGACGGCCGATCCTTTCGGCCAGGAGACCACGCTCGAGTCCAAGAAGGTTTTGATGGTCAAGGGCACTGCCAATTGGGACTCGGCCTTCGACACGCTGATTGACGCCTTCAAGGCGCTGAACACGCTGCTGGACAAGCAGGGCATCAAGCACGCCGGCAATTCGATGATCGTCTACACCTCGACCGACGACACCGGCTTCACCTTCCTAGCCGAGATCCCGGTCGAGCAGGACCCGAAGAACCTGCCCAAGGACATGAGCGTCGGCAAATCGCCGGAGGGCAAGGCGCTGAAATTCGTTCATCGCGGCTCCTACGACAACATGGACAACACCTATGAGGCGATCACCAATCATCTCGACGACAAGAAGCTGGAAGCCAAGGACACCTTCATCGAGGAATACCTCACCGATCCCCTGAAGACGGCGGAGGACAAGCTCGTGATCAATGTTTTCGTGCCGCTGAAGTGAAACCGATGAAAAAGCCTGCCATCCTTTTGACCTCCCTTGTTGCGTCCTTTGCCGCCACGATGCTGGCAACGCCTGCGCTCGCCGACGATTTTCCGTCCGCGATTTCGGTGAGCGGCGAAGCCACGATCTCCGCCGCGCCTGATCTGGCGCAGATCGACGCCGGCGTCGCCAACGACGCCAAGTCTGCGAAGGAAGCCTCCGACGCCAACAACGCCGCGATGGGCAAGGTGCTGCTGGCGCTGAAGGGCGCAGGCATTGACGAGAAGGACTACCAGACCTCGCGGCTGTCGCTGCAGCCGCAATACGGCCAGAACAAATCCACCGGCGCCTCGCCCGTGGTCGGCTTCCGCGCCTCAAACCGCGTCACCGTGAAGATCCGCGACGTGACCAAGGTCGCCGCCATCATCGACACGCTGGTCGGCGCCGGCGCCAATGATATCGGCAACATCTCCTTCGAGGTTACGCAGGCCTCGAAACTGCTCGACGATGCCCGCGAGAAAGCTGTCGCAGACGCCCGCCGCAAAGCGGAGATCTACGCCAAGGCGACCGGCGTCACGCTGGGTGCACCGCTCAGCGTCTCCGAAGGCGGCGCCCCGATGCCGCTGTTCAAGGGACGCATGGCCGCAGCTCCCATGGCCGTACCGCAGGCCGCGGTCGCGCCGGGCGAGGAAACGCTAGCGGTGACGGTGAATGTGAGCTGGGCGATCAAGGCGAAAGAGCAGTAGGGGCAGCTGCCGCTACAGACTCCATTGTCGTCCCGGCCGCAATTGCGCACTAGGCCGGGACGACAGCGGGTTCGAAGCGACGGCGAAGCTAGATCTCCACCACCTGCCCCGGCTTCATCGCCACAAATCTTTCCTGCGGAACCTTCGCGGCATCGAGCGCCTCGACCAGCGCTTTCGCCGGCGCATCGATTGCTTCATCGGTCAGCTGAAACGTGCCGTGGTGATGCCCGAGTGCGGCTTGCGCGCCGCAATCCGCGAGCGCCTTCACCGCGTCTTCCGGGTTCATGTGCTGGTCGTGCATGAACCAGCGCGGCTCATAGGCGCCGATCGGGAGGATCGCCAGGCGGAGCGGCCCGTGCCTCTCGGCGACGCGGCGGAAATGCCCGCCATCGCCGTAGCCGGAATCGCAGACGACGTAGATTTTCCCCGCAGGCGTCTCCAGCACGAAACTCGCCCACAGCGCCTTGTTGCGATCGAACATGCCGCGCGCCGACCAGTGCCGGGTCGGCACCAGGGTCACGGCGATACCGCCGCCGAGCTCGACGCGATCATGCCAGTCGAACGCTTCCACCTTGATCGTCGCATCGGTGCTGCGCATCGTGACGTCATTGCCGAGCGGGGTCACCACACGCGGCGCAAAATTCTTGGCGAGCCGCGACAGCGTCGCCATGTCGAGATGATCGTAATGGCCGTGCGAGACCAGCACGACATCGATCTTCGGCAGCTTGTCGAACGCAATGCCGGGATCGTTGTGCCGTTTCGGCCCGGCGAAGCTGACGGGCGAGACCCGCGTCGACCAGACGGGATCGACGAGAATATTGAGGCCGCCGGTCTGGATCAGCCAGCTGGCGTGGCCGACGAAAGAGAGCCGCACCTTGTCGCCGTGGACGCGGTCGGGCGGGGCGTCGGCATGGGGGCTCGGCGCCCAATCCGGCCAAGTCGCGCGCTGCCGCTTGCCGCCGAATTGCCAGCGCAGGACCTCACGAAGCGATTTCGGCGGCACGCCGTCCGGATCGAAGAAGTTCAGGCCGTCGAAATGGTCGGAGACCGGGCCGTCATAGGTTTTCATGCGGGACATCCAAAGGGAGGGCACGCCGACCAATGCGCCGGCACCGGCGAGCAGTCCGAAAAGGCGGCGGCGGGTGATCGGCACGGAACTGGCTTCAAAGATGGTCGGAGGGGGAGGACATCACCGCTATATGGGCGGGGTCTGCGGAAAAGGAACCCGCCGCCGGAAAGTTCATCTTTTCAAGGCTTTGCCTTCCAAAGCAGCCCCGGCCACCCTAACTTTCCTTGACTTTCGGGCGTCAGCGGCGTTTAACCCCGGCACTTCTCGGAAAGGCTTTCTTTTCGACCCGCCGACTGGTCCCAGAGGCCAGAGGCCAACGCCCGACAGCGCGATGCGCCCTCGGGCGTGAAGGTGTTTGGATTTCTGCTCCCTCGCCCCGCGCTTGCGGGGAGAGGTGAAAAAAGGACAACGGCATTGTTCGACAATCTGTCGGAACGGCTTGGCGGCATTCTCGATCGTCTGACGGGGCGCGGTGCGCTGACCGAAAAGGACGTCGACGCCGCGATGCGCGAAGTGCGCCGCGCACTGCTGGAAGCCGACGTCGCGTTAGAGGTGGTGCGCAGCTTCACCGAGCGGGTCCGCGAGCAGGCGATCGGCGCCACCGTCGTCAAGTCGGTGACGCCAGGCCAGATGGTGGTCAAGATCGTCCATGACGAGCTGATCAACACGCTCGGCGCCGAAAGCCAGACCATCGACATCAATTCCGTGCCGCCGGTGCCGATCATGATGGTCGGTCTGCAAGGCTCCGGCAAGACCACCACCACCGCAAAGCTCGCCCGTCGCATGGTCCAGCGCGACAAGCGCAAGGTGCTGATGGCGTCGCTCGACATCTACCGTCCCGCGGCGATGGAGCAGCTGGCCGTCCTGGGCCGCGATCTCGACATTCCGACGCTGCCGATCGTCGCCGGCCAGCAGCCGGCGCAGATCGCGAAGCGCGCGCTCGAGGCCGGCAAGCTCGGCGGCTACGACGTCGTGCTGCTCGACACTGCCGGCCGTACCACGCTCGACGAAGAGATGATGGCGGAAGCGGCAGCGATCAAAGCCGCCGCCAATCCGCATGAAGTGCTGCTGGTGGCGGACAGCCTCACCGGCCAGGACGCCGTCAATCTCGCTCGCGCCTTCGACGAGCGCGTCGGCCTCACCGGTATCGTGCTGACGCGCGTGGACGGCGACGGCCGCGGCGGCGCCGCGCTGTCGATGCGCGCGGTCACCGGCAAGCCGATCAAGCTGCTCGGCACCGGCGAAAAGACCGATGCGCTGGAGGATTTCCATCCTGATCGTATCGCCGGCCGCATCCTCGGCATGGGCGACGTGGTCTCGCTGGTCGAACGCGCTGCCGCCAACATCGATGCCGAAAAGGCCGCGCGCACCGCCGAGCGCATGCGCAAGGGTCAGTTCGACCTCAACGACATGCGCGAGCAGCTGTTGCAGATGGCCAATATGGGCGGCATCAGCGGCCTGATGGGCATGATGCCCGGCATCGCCAAGATGAAGAACCAGATCGCGGCCGCCGGCATCGACGACAAGATTTTGAAGCGCCAGGTCGCGGTGATTGATTCGATGACGCGCGACGAGCGCCGTCATCCCGATTTGCTCAAGGCCAGCCGCAAGAAGCGCATCGCCGCAGGTTCCGGCCAGAGCGTCGAGCAGGTCAACAAGCTGCTCAAGATGCACCGGAACATGGCCGATATGATGAAGGCCATGGGCTCCGGCAAGCGCGGTCCGCTCGCGGGCATAGCGCAGGCGATGGGCTTTGGCGGCGGCATGAAGCCGCCTTCGCCGGAAGAGATGAAGGCGCTGCAGGAGAAGATGCAGGGTGGCGGCGGACAGGGTCTGCCCAGCCTGCCGAAGGATCTACCTGCCGGGCTGCGCCAGGGTCTGCCGAACGTTCCGGGCCTGACCGGGCTGAGCGGCAAGCCGATGCTGCCGGGTCTCGGCGGTTTCCCTGGCAAGAAGAAATGAGGAATTCGTCGCGGGAGATCGCAGCGGTCTCGCGCAACGCGGAATACCAATCAACCGAACAAAACGTACTTTGAAGGAGAACTTAGATGTCCGTCGTTATCCGTCTCGCCCGCGCTGGCACCAAGAAGCGTCCCGTCTATCACGTCGTCGTCGCCGATTCGCGCTTTCCGCGCGATGGCCGCTTCATCGAGCGTCTCGGCTATTTCAACCCGCTGCTGCCGAAGGACAACGAGACCCGGCTGAAGCTCGACATGGACAAGGTGAAGGCCTGGCTCGCCAAGGGCGCGCAGCCGTCGGACCGTGTATCGCGCTTCCTCGACGCCGCCGGCGTCAAGAAGCGCGAAGTGCGCAACAACCCCGAGAAGGCCGTGCCGCGCAAGGAGCGCAAGGCGCAGGCCGAAGCCGCCGCGAAGGGTTAAGGCCAGATCATGCCGGCGCTGGTCTGCGTCGCGCGGATCGGCGCCGCGCATGGTGTGCGCGGCGCGGTCAAACTGTGGACCTTCACGGAAGATCCGTTTGCCGTGCGGAGCTACGGTCTGCTTTCGTCCAAGGACGGCAAGCGCCAGTTCGAGGTCGCAACGGCGCGCGCGGCCAAGGATCATCTGGTTGCAACGTTCAAGGGCGTCACGACTCGCGATGAGGCCGAGCGCCTCAACGGCATCGAGCTCTACGTCGCGCGCGAAAAGCTGCCCGCGACGGACGAGGGCGAATATTACCACACCGATCTGATCGGGCTCGCCGCCGTCACCATGGCCGGCGATGCGCTCGGCCGCGTGCTCGCGATCCACAATTTCGGCGCCGGTGACATCATCGAGATTGCGCCGCCCACAGGCACCACGATGCTGCTGCCGTTCACCGATGCGGTGGTGCCGGAGGTCGACATCGCCGGCGGCCGCGTCGTGATCGCGCTGCCGCAGGAGATCGCGGGCGAGGATCCCTCCCCGGGTCGTCCCGGCGAAGGCCGAGACCCATAACCACAGTGCCAGAATTTTTAGCTAAGCTGATCGCGCCAGCCGTCGCCAAACGAAGTGCGGTGGTTCTGGGTCCCGGATCTGCGCTCCGCTTGTCCGGGACGACAATAACTGAGATCCGATGACCAACCCCTCACCCTGGCGCGCGACGGTGCTGACGCTGTTTCCGGAGATGTTTCCGGGGCCGCTGGGCGTGAGCCTGGCCGGCCGGGCGCTGGCTGGCGGGCTCTGGGAGCTGGAGGCGCGGGACATCCGGGCCTCGGCCACCGACCGCCACCGCAGTGTCGATGACACCCCGGCCGGCGGCGGACCGGGCATGGTGCTTCGGGCCGATGTTCTGGCGGCCGCGATCGATGCCGCCGGGATCGGGCCGGACCGGCCGAAACTGCTGATGAGCCCGAGGGGTCGGCCATTGACCCAGGCCCGGGTTCTCGAACTCGCCAAGGGCCCGGGTCCTCTGATCGTCTGCGGGCGGTTCGAGGGGGTGGACCAGCGCGTGATCGACGGGCGGGGCCTGGAGGAGGTCTCGATTGGGGATTACGTCCTCTCCGGCGGCGAAATCGCGGCCTTGGCCCTGATCGACGCCTGTGTTCGGCTGCTTCCGGGCGTGATGGGCAAGGAGGCCTCGGGAACCGAGGAAAGCTTCTCGGACGGCCTGCTCGAATACCCCCAATACACCCGGCCGCAGCGGTTCGAGGGAACCCCGATTCCGGAGATCCTGACCTCCGGTGACCATGCCAAGGTCGCCAGCTGGCGGCGGGAGGAATCCGAGGCCCTGACCGCGGCCCGGCGACCGGATTTGTGGGCCCGGATCCCGAGCAAAGTCCCGAATCGGGGCGGACGCCAAAAAACGCCAAAAAACAAGACAGACGGGTGACAAACGCTCCGGCTTGCCTTATAGCAGCGGCCACATCCGCAATGGCTGGATAAACGAATTTCGCGCAGCCCCCGTTTTCCAAGGCTGGGCGCGCCGATGGAGATTTACCCATGAACCTGATCCAACAGCTCGAAAAAGAGCAATTCGACAAGCTCTCCGCCAACAAGGAGATTCCGGAATTCGGCCCCGGCGATACCGTGATCGTCAACGTGAAGGTCGTCGAAGGCGACCGCACCCGCGTGCAGGCCTATGAAGGCGTTTGCATCGGCCGTTCCGGCGGCGGTCTCAACGAGAGCTTCACGGTGCGCAAGATTTCGTACGGCGAAGGCGTGGAGCGCGTGTTCCCGGTGATGTCGCCGATGATCGACTCGATCAAGGTGGTGCGCCGCGGCAAGGTGCGTCGCGCCAAGCTCTATTATCTCCGCAACCTTCGCGGCAAGTCGGCCCGCATCGTCGAGAAGAAGCAGGACCGTCCGGCTGCCGTCAACGAGTAAGCTCCGCTTACAGGCGAGTTTCCAAAAGCGCGGGGCCAACCCCGCGCTTTTTTGTTGCGTCAGCCGTGCGCGTCAAAGCCCTCGCGATTCCGGTTCGGCCTGCTATATATTCTTGGAATGTTTCCAGATTTGACCAGCCTCTCGCCCGTCAAGCGCGTCGTCATCGACGATCGCTCGCGGCTGCCTGGCCGGTTCTTCGGACGCTTCGCGACCTCGGCAACGTCAGAGCTTACGCGCGCAGCCTAAAAGCTGCGCTGACGATTTTGTTGCCCGCGCGCTATCCGCGCAACCCGCTCTACACAACATTCCTGGAGCTGACGCTCATGTCCAAGCCGACCACATTGTACGACAAGATCTGGAACGACCATCTGGTGCACGAAGCCGAGGACGGCACCTGCCTGCTCTATATCGATCGCCATCTGGTGCACGAGGTCACTTCACCGCAGGCGTTCGAAGGCTTGCGCGCCACCGGACGCAAGGTGCGCGCGCCGGAGAAGACGCTGGCCGTCGTCGACCACAACGTGCCGACCACCGACCGCACCAAGCCGAACCCCGACCCTGAAAGCATCGAGCAGATCAAGGCACTGGCCGACAACGCCCGGGAATTCGGCATCGAATATTACGACGAGTTCGACAAGCGTCAGGGCGTCGTCCATGTCATCGGCCCCGAGCAGGGCTTTACGCTGCCCGGCACCACCATCGTCTGCGGTGACAGCCACACCTCGACGCATGGTGCGTTCGGCGCGCTCGCGCACGGCATCGGCACGTCGGAAGTCGAACATGTGCTGGCGACGCAGACGCTGATCCAGAAGAAGGCGAAGAACATGCGCGTCACTGTCGACGGCAAATTGCCGGATGGCGTGACGGGCAAGGACATCATCCTCGCCATCATCGGCGAGATCGGCACCGCGGGCGGTACCGGCTACGTGCTCGAATACGCCGGCGACGCGATCCGTGCGCTCAGCATGGAAGGCCGCATGACGGTCTGCAACATGTCGATCGAAGGCGGTGCACGCGCCGGACTGGTCGCGCCGGACCAGAAGGCGTTCGACTTCCTGCGCGGCCGCCCGAAGGCACCGAAGGGCGCCGACTGGGACGCGGCGATGCGTTACTGGGAGAAGCTGCGCTCGGACGAGGGCGCGCATTTCGACCACGAGCTGCGGCTCGATGCCGCGAAGCTGCCGCCGATCGTGACCTGGGGCACGAGCCCTGAAGACGTGATCTCGGTCACCGGCAGCGTGCCCGATCCCGACAAGATCGCGGACGAGGCCAAGCGCCTGTCGAAGCACCGCGCGCTGAAATACATGGGCCTGACCGCGGGGACGAAGATCACCGACATCAAGCTCGACCGCATCTTCATCGGCTCCTGCACCAACGGCCGGATCGAGGATCTGCGCGCCGCCGCCAAGATCGCGGAAGGCAAGCAGGTCGCAGGCGGCGTCAACGCCATGGTCGTGCCGGGCTCCGGCCTCGTGAAGGAGCAGGCCGAGGCTGAAGGTCTGGACAAGATCTTCATCAAGGCCGGCTTCGAATGGCGCGAGCCCGGTTGCTCGATGTGCCTCGCGATGAACCCCGACAAGCTGGCTCCGGAAGAGCGCTGCGCCTCGACCTCGAACCGCAACTTCGAGGGCCGCCAGGGCTTCAAGGGCCGCACCCATCTGGTGTCGCCGGCGATGGCCGCAGCCGCTGCGATCGCGGGTCACTTCGTCGACATCAGGGAGTGGCGGTAAGCTGCTCCCTGCAATTTGAGTGATTGCGGCAAACCGCCGTTAATCGGCAGCGCCGACACTGTGTCCTCGCGAGCGTTTCGCGAGGACACCAGCTCATGGCCAGCAAGCCTGAATATGTCGATCTGATCAGCGCGGCGACGCCCCAGCACCGGCGGCGCGCGGCACCGCTGCGCATGGTCGCCAAGCCCGAGGTCGAGGAGGCCTCGAAGCTCAGCCGCTGGCCGCCGGCGATGTTCAAGCAATGGAAGCTGGAGAACCTCACGCGCTGGACGTCGGCGACGTGGAAACTGAAGGATTGGCTTTAGGCCACCGGATGAACAAGGGCGCCGTCGAGGCGCCCTTTTCATTTCGGTCGTGCTTACCAATAGCGATACGGATGGTGCCAGCGATGCCAGCGGCAGACGCGGCGCGGGCCGTAATAGGTCCAGATGACCCGGCAGCGGCGCGGATGGCTGTAATAGGGATAGTAGCCGCCATAGTAGCGCCGGTGGAAATGGCGATGGCCGTAATAGGCGGGACGATAGATGCCGTAGCGATGGAATCCGCCTCCGCCATAGTGGCGAACTCCGCCGTAACGATAGCCGCCGCCATGAAAGGCGGGTGCGGCCCGGAAGCCACCAGCGTGGAAACCACCGCCGCGGAAGCCACCGATATGTCCTCCGCCACCGTGGAAGCCGCCTCCACCGTGGAAACCGCCGCCGCCATGAAAGCCGCCGCCATGTCCACCACCACCGCCGCCGCCGTGGCGAACCTGGATCATGTCGTCACTTGCGGCCTTCGCCGCAGGCAACGCGGTCGGATTGACTGGTGTCATCGCTTCAGCGCGGCGCGTCGTGCCGGCCGACAACATCAGCGTCGCGGCGGCCGCAATTCCGAGCAAGCGCATCCGGCTTGCCTTGAGACCCAATATCCTCAGCATCGACTTCTCCCTGAATCTGGACAGCGGAGTTGCGACGCTCGCTCCCGGCTCGCGTCATCCGTGTTCATTGGCGGTCGCTCCCGAGATTAAATTACGGACAGCGACGTGAACCCATCATGAATGAACGGCATTCCGCGGAAGCGCCTGCAGGCTAGTGCATCACCGCCACGGTCCATAGCCGAACACGAATGGCGCCGGCACGGCATAGGGATAGGGGCGGTAGAAGACCGGCCGCGCGTAATAATGCGGATCAGGACGCGGAGCGTAATGCATGATGTCGGGCCGCACATGTCGCCCTCCGTCGAACGCCGCGCGCCCTGCCGAGGCATCCGGCAGCTTCGTCACCCTATGCGCTGCAAAAGCGTGAGGCAGGCCTGCGGCAAGTCCGGCAGCGACGGCCAACGCGATCCATCTCATCATGACGGCCTCTGCCTGCAACATGGCGCTTCATCGGCGCGCGACGGCATCGCGCTCGTATCAGCCCCGGCGCCAGTAGCAGCTCATATGCGGCACGATCACCGTGCCGCTCGGGCGATATTCCTGCACATAGGTGGCGTTGCACTCGCGGACCGCATCGGGACCGGGATTGTAGCGGGGATAGACGCCATCCGGACTGTAATAGGGCGTGACGCGCAGGCGCGCCGGGGTCCGCTTGCGCGGCGGCGGCAGATCGTCTCGCGAGGCCGCTTGGGCCAGCCTGATCCCGGGAGCCGCGGTCTGGGCCTCCGCGCCAACGCAAAACTGCGAAAACAACCCCATGCACAGTAGCGTCAGCGCTGTTTTCGCTCGCATTTTTCTGCCCACCTGAACGTCCACTTCGAGGCCTACGCTCCCCGTTTTGACGGCGCTCGTCAACCTCGCCGCGCTTATAAAGCCGGATGCATCGCCGCGAAACCCACGCTATGAGAAGCCCATGTGGACGGAATTGAAAGCGCCCTCGCTGGCCGAGATGGAAGCGATGGCGCATGAAGTGTTCGAACGCCTGCCGGCGGAGTTTCGTAGGCTGTGCGAGGGCGTGATCATCCGCGTCGACGACTTCCCCACCGAGGAAGTCCTGGACGAGATGGCATGCGAGAGCGAGTTCGACCTGCTCGGCCTGTTCCAGGGCGTCCGCCTGCCGCAGCAGAGTTTTGCCGACGTGGCGCGGCTGCCCAACATGGTCTGGCTCTACCGCCGGCCGATCCTGGATTACTGGGCCGAGCACGACGAAAGCCTCGGCCATATCGTTCGCCACGTCCTGATCCACGAGATTGGCCATCATTTCGGCCTGTCGGACGACGATATGTCCGCGATCGAGGCTCAAGAGCCGGGTTGAGCAGAGAGCCCGGTTAGGCAGACGAGATCTGCCGAATTCGGCCTAGGATTTCCGCCCCGATCGCGATAAATACCGGTTCCCTAGACCATCCCGGGAAAGCGCAACCATGGACAAGTTCACCACGCTGGAAGGCGTCGCGGCGCCGCTGAAGATCATCAATGTCGACACCGACATGATCATTCCGAAGCAGTACCTCAAGACCATCAAGCGCACCGGCCTTGGCAAGGGGCTCTTCTCCGAGCAGCGCTACAAGGACGACGGCAGCGAGAACCCCGATTTCGTCCTCAACCAGCCCGCCTATCGCAACGCGAAGGTGCTGGTCGCCGGCGACAATTTCGGCTGCGGCTCGAGCCGCGAGCACGCGCCCTGGGCGCTGCTCGACTTCGGCATCCGCTGCGTGATCTCGACCTCGTTCGGCGACATCTTCTACAACAACTGCTTCAAGAACGGCATTCTGCCGATCCGCGTGGCCCAGGAAGACCTCGACAAGCTGTTCGACGACGCCGAGCGCGGCGCCAACGCGACGCTGACGATCGACCTGCCGAACCAGGAGATCCGCGGTCCCGACGGCGGCAAGGTCAAGTTCGAGATCGACCCGTTCCGCAAGCACTGCCTGATCAACGGCCTCGACGACATCGGCCTGACGATGGAGAAGAAGGCCTCGATCGACACCTATGAGGACAAGCTAAAGCGCGAACGCGCCTGGGCCTGATCTCAAGTTTTTGTTCAAGCCCCGGTGCTACAAGCGCCGGGGCTTTTTCTTTGTTCTGATTATCCCGTATCTTTCGAGCATGATCTTGTCGGAAAACCGCTGCACACTTTTCCGGATCATGCTCTAAGCTCCGCGCATGCTGCCCGACATCGTCACCTTCTGGCACGGCCCGATGGACGCCTTGCGCCAGACCTGTCTGCGCTCGCAGCTGGCTGCCGGCCACAAGGTCACGGTCTACAGTTTTGACACCATTCCCGGCCTGCCCGCAGGCGTCGAGAATGCCGATGCCGAAGCTATCCTGCCACATGCGTTCTCCGAACGATTGCGACCGCCGCAGCCAGACGGCAGCTGGCGCGACTGGACCACGCTTCAGTTCAGCGACTTCTTCCGCATGAAGCTGATGGCGAAGGACCTCGGCCTCTGGCTCGACGCCGACGTGCTGCTGCTCAGGCCCGTCGAGATCGATCCGGCAAAGCCCTATTTCGCGTGGGAGCGGCCGCGCCAGCTCGGCAACTCCGTGATTTACCTTCCACCTGAACACGGCATCGTTGCCGCTTTCGAAGAGCTGATGGAGCAGGAGGAGCTGACGCCGAACTGGCTGTCGCTGCGCCATCGCGTCACGTTTGCGATGCGCCGCCTGCGCGGCGGCTCGAACCGCCTCTCCGACATCCGCGTCGCGATCTTCGGGCCGGCGGCACTCACCGCGCTCGCGCGCCGCACCGGCGAGCTGCACTGCGCCTTGCCGAAGCAATCGTTCTACGCCGTGCATGCCGAGCCAAAACTGTTCTTCGATCCCTCGAGCTATCTCGGCCTCGTCACCGACCGCGACATCATCGGCCTGCATATCTCGCCCAAGGGCCGCGGCGGTGAGAAGCCGATCCCGGGCAGCCTGTATGCGTGGGCGGCGGAGCGGTTCGCATAATTTTCTCCGCTGTGCGGCGCTCTCGCGCCCGGACGCAGCGCAGCGCGAAGCGGTGCGTTGCTGAGCCGGGGCCCAGCGATGCGGCGAGATGGCTCCGGCTCTGCGAGCAGCGCTTCACGCTGCAGCGCGTCCGGGACACGAGAGCTGTATTTGATCCAGCGCAACGCGCACCTGCACCATTGTGCCTAATCTCGCTCCAATTCCGTCGTTCGAATGGAGCTTCGCATGAGCACCGCAACCAGGCCTTATCCCATTGTCCAGGACCTCATCGAGTCCTTTGCAAGCTGGCTGAAGCATCGCCGCGAGCTGAACGAGATCCGGCAGCTCGACCGCGCCGATTTCGACCGGATCGCGCAAGACCTGCGGATCGCGCCTGACGATCTGGAAGATCTGGTCCGTCACGGCAAGCACGCCGCCGACGAGCTGCCGAAGATGCTGGAGCAGCTCGGCATCAGTGCCGAAGGGCTCGGCCGCGCGCATCCGCTGCTGCTGCGCGACATGGAGCGGGTGTGCGCGCTTTGCAGCCACAAGGGCCAGTGCGATCGCGAGCTGGCCGACGGCACCGCCGCGGAGAACTATCACGGCTTCTGCGCCAATGCCTCGACACTGGAGTCGCTCGACCGTGCGGATCACGCGCATCGCTAAGGCGTTGCCCTTATCAAAGGATTAGTTTAGCGGCAGGATGTCCCGCCGGTGCTAGATCACGCCCGTACGGGCACAAGCCTCGCGCCGGGCAAATCCTTTGACGAGTTTTCTGCAAGCACGATAGCGCTCTTCCATGCTCGTCCCACTGACATTGCCTGACGGGCTCGGTTCGGCCGCGCTTTCCTTTTTGGCGGCACGAGGCTGCGAGGTTTTCTCGCGCTTGCTTGAAGCATCCTCCGGCGCTGGCACGAGCTTCCAGACAGGGCGGAGCTCTATGTTCGCCTTCTCAGTTGGATTTTCCTTGTTGACGGACGACAGCGTAAGGACGTTCTTGTCCATCCTGACGGTGACGGGTGTTCCGCTGATGGAAAATTTGTCGTTCACAATGTATTCGGCAAACGACCGGTACCCCGCCTCATCCTTCACCCACGATGCCTTTGTCGGCGGTCCCCAGAGGTAGTGTCCCTTGGCTAACCCGGTGGCAGAGACTTCCGTAACGATCAGCATGGCATACCGTCCTTTGCCATTCGTCCATCCACGTTTGTTGGACCACACGCCGACAAATCTGGAGTTAGCATTGAGCGGATCATTCTGATCAGGCGATATAGCGTAGCTTGGCAGTTTGAGTTGCTGAGCTGCCGCGATGGCTGCAACTTTCTGGTTATCTTCGGGCGCAAATAGATTTCGGACGACGGTTTTTGCGTCCGGTTTCGGAGGGGCAGCTGGGGATGAGAGCACCGCAACTTCGTTGGCCTTGAAATTCTTCACCCGCTGGCGCGCTTCTGCGGCGTGGCTGCTGCGGGGGTACCTGGTCAGAAACTCCTCGTAGAGGCCTGCCACCGTGGACGTCTGGATAGCCAGCCAAAACTTCTCGTCCTCCGCGGCATCTGCAGGCGCGGGAGCCGACGCGACTGGCGCTTGAGCGCTCGCCACCGGAGCTCTCAGGTAAATCTCTTCCTTCGACAAAGAGCCGTATACGAAAGGCTGCTGCTCGCGTCTGGTGGCCGCCATCACGTCGTCACGAACACGACGAAACAGAAACGATATCTCCAGCCCCGGCGTTTCAATGTGGCGAAGGAGCGATGCCGTGAATGGGCTGTTCCGGCCATCCCCGTCGCTTGCCGTAGTACCGTCCCGGGCGGCGTACGCAATCAGAACGTTATCGGATGGCTCCGTCGGAGCGAGTCCGCGAGCCACGGCCCGGGTGCTCAGCGAGCGTCTCATCTTTGCGGCAAAAGGATTGTTGCGGCATGCGTCCAGTATCACAAGGCCCAACTTTCGTGCCTTCGAAACCTGAAGGCTCACCGAGCGCAGGCTGATGGCCTCGCTTTCGATGTCGGTATCGCTGCGCAGCTCTGCGCCGACCGGAATCAGCCAGTTCTCGCCGCTGACCTCCATGCCGTGTCCGGCATAGAAAACGACCGCAAGGTCTGCTCCCTCCGCAGAGCGGCCGAACTCGACGACAGACTTCCTCATCTCTTGCGCAGTCGCGTTCTTGACCTGGGTGACTTTGAAGTCGAGCCGCTCCAGCGCGCGGCCGATGTCGGCCGCATCGCGCGTCGGGTTCGGCAACTCGGCTACCTTCTCATAGGCGCCGTTACCGATGACGAGCGCAACCCGAACCTGCTGCGCAAGCGCCGGCGTGGCGAATGGAAATGACGTAACGAGAAGGACTGCTAGGAAAAAAATGCGCATCAAATGCTTGCCCGGATCAATATCGAGCGTGAGGGTAGCATTGTCTTTCACCACCGCAACGGGAAAAGCCGGGATCGTGGTCGTTCAGAGAACCGCGGCTCCCCGAGCATACCGGTAACCGCGTCAATGTTCGTTCGGCTTGAGCGCAACCGCCTGCCCTCAGCCCTTCCCCATCGCCGCAATCGCGTCCGCGATCTCGATCGTGCGCCGCGCCATGTCGGCGTGCAGCCGCTCCACCATGGCGCCGTCGAGACGGATCGCGCCGCGCGAGACGTTCTCCGGCAGCTCGAACGCGGCGATGATCTTTCGCGCGCGCGCGACTTCCTCCTCCGGCGGGGTGAAGATCGCGTTGCAGGCTTCGATCTGCGAGGGGTGAATCAGCGTCTTGCCGTCGAAACCGAGATCGCGGCCTTGCGCGCATTCGGTGGCGAAACCATCGGAGTTGGCGATGTCGCTATAGGGGCCGTCGAGGATTTCGAGGCCATGGGCGCGCGTCGCCAGGATGCAATGGGAGATCATCGGGATCATCGCCGCGCGGCCCGGCAGCATCTTGATGCGCGTCTCGCGCGAGATGTCGTTGGGCCCGAACACGAAGCCTGACAGGCGCCGCGCTGGATCGCGCCCGGCGGCAGCGAGTTCTTCGGCATGCAGTACCGCGCGCGCGGTCTCGATCATGGCCCAGACCTTTACGGTCGGCGCCGCGCCGAGTTCGGCGAGACGGCGGCCGATCGTGTCGAGCTCCTCCACGCGTGAAACCTTTGGAACCAGGATGCCGTCGGGCGAGGCATTCGCCGCCATCGCGACATCGTCGGCCCACCAGGGCGTGTCGAGGCCGTTGGTCCGGATCAGGATCTCGCGCTTGCCGAACCCTTTGGCCGCGATCGCGGCCGCGATGCCATCGCGTGCCACTGCCTTGGCATCGGGCGCGACGGAGTCTTCCAGGTCGAGGATCAGGCCGTCGGCGGCGAGATTGCGCGCCTTTTCCAGCGCGCGGGGGTTGGAGCCGGGCATGAACAGATGGCTGCGGCGCGGGCGGGTCATGCAAGCGTTCCTTCCGGTTTCCTCATCTCATTCCGACCGAAGCCGATAGCATCTGGCCTGCCTATTCGAAAGGCTTGTTCGTCCCAGCGGTATATGATTAGGCATAGGCCATGACCACATTCCCAGAGCATTTGCTGGAAGGCTACAAGGCCTTCGCCACCCAGCGGCTGCCGACCGAGCAGACCCGCTACCGCGAGCTGTCGGTGAAGGGGCAGTTCCCTGAAGTGATGGTGATCGGCTGCTGCGACAGCCGCGTCTCGCCCGAAGTGATCTTCGACGTCGGGCCGGGCGAACTCTTCGTCGTCCGCAACATCGCCAATCTGGTGCCGGTGTATCAGCCCGACGGCAACGCGCATGGCGTCTCGGCGGCGCTGGAATATGCCGTGACGGTGCTGAAGGTGAAGCACATCGTGGTGCTCGGGCACGCCCAGTGCGGCGGCATCCGCGCCTTCGTCGACAAGATCGAGCCGCTCACGCCGGGCGACTTCATCGGCAAATGGATGCAGATGTTCATCAAGCCGGGCGAAGTGGTGGAGCAGCGCGACCACGAGACCATGGCGCAATTCGTCGAGCGCATCGAGAAGGCCGCGGTGTTCCGCAGCCTGGAAAACCTGATGACCTTCCCGTTCGTGCAGAAGGCGGTCGAGAGCGGCCAGATGCAGACCCACGGCGCCTATTTCGGCGTCGCGGAGGGATCACTGTTCGTGCTGGACAAGGCGGCGAAGGAATTCAGGAACGCGCGCGAGATGGCGTAGGTCCGCAGCTCTTGTGGGGTGGGCAAAGCGAAGCGTGCTCACCACTTTTCTAGCAATTGTGGAAAGATGGTGGGCACGGCGCTTCGCGTCTTTGCCCACCCTACGGCAGCACGGCTTACGCCGCCTTCTTCTTCGCGCTGATCAGCTTGCGGTTGATCAGGACTTCCGCGATCTGGATCGCGTTGAGCGCGGCGCCCTTGCGTAGATTATCCGAGACGCACCACAGCACGAGACCGTTCTCCACCGTCGCGTCCTCGCGGATACGGCTGATATAGGTGGCGTCCTCGCCGGCGGCTTCATACGGCGTGGCGTAGCCGCCGGGCTCATGCTTGTCGATGACGAGACAACCCGGCGCCTTGCGCAGGATGTCGCGTGCTTCGTCCGCGCTGATCGGGTTCTCGAACTCGATGTTGACGGCCTCGGAATGGCCGACGAAAACTGGCACGCGCACGCAGGTCGCGGAGAGCTTGATCTTGGGATCAAGAATCTTCTTGGTCTCCGCCATCATCTTCCACTCTTCCTTGGTGTAGCCGTCCTCCATGAAGACGTCGATCTGGGGGATGACGTTGAAGGCGATGCGCGCCGGAAACTTGTTATTGATCAGCTCCTGGTTGGTGTAGACGGCCTTGGTCTGCGAGAACAGTTCGTCCATCGCGTCCTTGCCGGCGCCCGACACCGATTGATAGGTCGAGACCACGACGCGCTTGATCGTCGCCTTGTCGTGCAGGGGCTTGAGCGCGACCACGAGCTGCGCGGTCGAGCAGTTCGGGTTGGCGATGATGTTCTTCTTCTTGAAGCCCGCAGTCGCGTCCGCATTCACTTCCGGCACGATCAACGGCACGTCCGGGTCCATGCGCCAGGCCGAGGAATTGTCGATCACGACCGTGCCGGCGGCGCCGATCTTCGGCGACCATTCCTTCGACACCTCTCCGCCGGCCGACATCAGGCAGATGTCGACGTCGGAGAAGTCGTAATGCTCCAGCGCTTTGACCTTCAGCGTGCGGTCGCCGTAGGAGACCTCGACGCCCATGCTGCGGCGTGACGCCAGGGCCACCACCTCGTCCGCAGGGAATTTGCGCTCGTCGAGGATGTTGAGCATTTCCCGTCCGACATTGCCGGTCGCGCCGACGACTGCGACTTTGTAACCCATCGTTCACTCTCCGACGAAAAAGCTCTTTCCTGAAGCTGAGGCTTAAACAGGAAGAGCAGCGCTTCTATGCGAGAACCGGCCTCAAGACAACGTTGGACCATGCCTTAGGGACGTGGATGCACTCGCCCGAGGCCAGCACGGCCGCAAACCCCACCCAGATCCATCTGGCGCTTGCAGCCTTCGCCGACGAGGTCGTCGGCACGCTGGCGCGCCTGTTCGCCTATGTGGGGATTTTGGTACTGTTTGCCATCCTCGGCCTTGCCGCACTCGGCCAGCTGCCCAACTTGCGCGACGATGATCCGGCGCTGAAGCCCGATTGGAGCGTGGCCGACCGGTCGCCTCCGGCCTTCGCCCTTAGCCGGCTCGATTCGTCAGAAAAAACAGCTTCTTACGCGATCTTCAGGCATCCCGAAGGCGGCCGCAGGGACGTGATGCGCTGGGCCAGCGAGGCAGACAGGACCGTGGCCGAGCTCGAGATTTACCGGGAAGGCGGCGAATTCGACGTGACGCGTCCAGCAACAATGGATCTGGCCGTCCGGATGGGACTGGGCACCGCGACCCCGCTGGAGCAAGCCGGCCTGATCGACACGAAATTCGGCCCCGTCGCCCTATTCCAGCCGACCGGTCCGGCGGAGGGCGCGCGGGCCTGCCTCGGCTACCTCAAGCGCAGCGAGGAGCCGGCGCTCCAGATCTCCGGATTCTCCTGCCAGGGCGACAGCCTGCCTGCGCGGCGCGCCGCGATCGCCTGCACGCTGAACCGGCTAACGCTGCTGACCTCGGGCAACGAGCCGAAGCTGGCCGAATTGTTCGCCCATGCGGAGCTGAAGCGCCGCCCCTGCGCGCCCCCGGGCGCGTCGGACTGGCTGCTCGGCGCCGCCAATGCGCAGTTGCGCGGCGCGCTCTGATCGGCATCAAGCTCAAGTGGCTGTATCCATGCAACTTTTGCCGGCGCGCACGATTATTCAGCGCTGGTGTGACCCAATAGACCTAGTTGCAGCCGCCCCGGCCGGGTTAGTATGAGCGTGAAATTGATTGGCGGCTTGCCGCCTGAAGGGGACGTGATGAGCTCGAATTTCTCTGCCGCGAACAAACTGGCGATGTGGCTTACGGCCGGCGCCGTGATTGCCATGTCCTCAGCCTTCGCGACACCCGCCTCGGCCGACACCAAGAAGCAGCGCTATGACAGCGGCCGTCACTATTACGGCCCGAGCGGCCCCAATTCGAGCTATCAGCAGGGCCGCACCCGCATCTATGTGAGCAAGCGCTCCTGGCTCGACGGCGGCACCGAGGTCAATCCGGGCGACCGCAAGTTCTCCGACTACGCCTTCCCGCCGGCGGTAGGCTATCCGACCTTCGCGCGCGAAAATCTCAACCGCCCGATCGATCGCCAGCCGCTGAGCACGCCGCAGGATGTTGGCGGCTATCCGCAGAATTTCCCGCTGTACTGAGGCGGACATATCGACCGAATCAAATGGCCGGGCTCGCGCCCGGCCATTTTTGTTTGTCTTGTAGCCCGGATGGAGCGAAGCGCAATCCGGGATTTTCGACACGCGGGAAGAACGCCGGATTTCGCTTCGCTCCATCCGGGCTACGGCTCTAAGCGTGCAGCTTCTGCAATTCCTTCAAGATCGCTTCGCCCATCTGCGTGGTCGAGGCGGCAGTGGTGCCTTCCGACTTGATGTCGGCGGTGCGCAGGCCGCTGGCCAGCACCGCGGCGATCGCGGCGTCGACCTTGTCGGCGAGCGCGCCCATGTCGAAGGAGTAGCGCAGCGCCATGCCGAAGGACGAGATCATCGCGATCGGATTGGCGAGGCCCTGGCCTGCGATATCAGGCGCCGAGCCGTGCACGGACTCGTACAGCGCCTTGCGCTTCTTGCTCTTGACGTCGACCTCGCCGAGCGAGGCCGAGGGCAGCATGCCGAGCGATCCCGTCAACATCGCAGCAATGTCGGACAGCATGTCGCCGAACAGATTGTCGGTGACGATGACGTCGAACTGCTTCGGCCATTTCACCAGCATCATGCCGCCGGAATCGGCGAGCTGATGCTCGAGCGTGACGTCGGGATATTCGCGCTTGTGGACCTGGGTCATGACCTCATTCCAGAGCACGCCCGACTTCATGACGTTGCGCTTCTCCATCGACGTCACCTTGTTCTTGCGCTTCTTCGCAAGCTCGAAGGCGACGCGGCCGATGCGCTCGATCTCATAGGTGTCGTAGACCTGGGTATCGATGGCGCGCTTCTGGCCGTTGCCGAGATCGGTGATGGTCTTGGGCTCGCCGAAATAGACGCCGCCGGTGAGTTCGCGCACGATCATGATGTCGAGGCCCTCGACCGCCTCGCGCTTCAGGCTGGAGGCCTCCGCCAGCGCCGGGTAGCAGACCGCGGGACGGAGGTTGGCGAACAGACCGAGATCCTTGCGCAGGCGCAGTAGGCCGGCTTCGGGGCGCACCTCGTAGGGCACCGCGTCCCATTTGGGACCGCCGACCGCACCGAAGATGATGGCGTCGGCCTCCTTGGCCTTGGCCATGTCGCCTTCCGAGATCGACACCTTGTGTGCGTCATAGGCCGAACCGCCAACGAGGCCGGTGTCGGTCTCGAACTTGGCGATCCCCGCCGAACTGAGCCAGTCGATCAGCCGCTTCACCTCGCCCATCACCTCGGGGCCGATACCGTCGCCGGGAAGCAGCAGCAGTTTGTGGGTCGCCATGGTCGTTTCCTCTGAGGTCGATTTCGGCCGGAGTGCTAGAGCGGCGTTGCGTGCTTGGCAAGACACCATTGCCGCTTCGGTTCTGTGCAACGCGGGCAGGGCCTGCCACACTGCGCATGCCGGAGTACCCATTTGCACGCCCCTGAACGTCCCCCGCCCGACGCCCATCCCGCGCGGCTGATCCTGACCCTGTCGCTGGCTGCGACGGTTGGGCTGGGTATCGGCCGCTTCGCCTATTCGCTGGTGCTGCCCGACATGCGGGAGGACCTCGGCTGGTCCTACTCGGCGGCCGGTTTCATGAACACCATCAACGCCGTCGGCTACCTCGCGGGCGCGCTTGTGGCATCCCGGTTGATCGAACGGGTCGGCTGGTCGGCCGCGATCCGTGGCGGAACCCTGGCCTGCGTCGCCGCGCTTGCGACTTGCGCGCTGACCGGGAACTTCGTTGCGCTGAGCCTGGCCCGTCTCGTGCTGGGCGTTGGCGCCGCGGCCGGTTTCGTCGCCGGCGGCGCGCTGGCCGCTTCCATTGCGCAGTCGCGCCCGGAGCGGGCCAATTTCCTGCTGAGCCTGTTCTATGCCGGACCTGGCATCGGCATTCTCGCCTCGGGCCTGATCGCCCCGTTCACGCTGCAATATTTCGGGCCGGGCTCGTGGTGGATCGTGTGGTGGGCGATGACGCTGCTGTCTGTCGTCATGACCGTGCCGCTGTTCCTGGTCCGCATCGAGAGCGGCGTGCGTTTCTCGCAAGGCGGCCACGGCGCCTTCGCCATTTTTCCGGTGCTGATCTACCTCGCCGGCTACTTCCTGTTTGGCGCGGGTTACATCGCCTACATGACCTTCATGATCGCCTATGTGCGCGACGGCGGCGGCGGGGCCGCAGCGCAGGCCGCGTTCTGGAGCCTGATTGGCTTGAGCGCCTTCGTCACGCCGTGGGCCTGGCGCCGCGTGCTCGCGCTCGATCACGGTGGTCTTGCCACCGCCATCATCCTCGGCACCAACGCGCTCGGCGCCGCCCTGCCGATGCTCGGGCATTCGCCGGCATGGCTCGCGGTCTCGGCGATCGTGTTCGGCGTCGCCTTCTTCGCCGTAGTCGGCTCGACCACCGCCTTCGTGCGCTTCAACTATCCGCCCGAGGTGTGGCCGACCGCGATCGCGGCGATGACGATCTCGTTCGGCGTCGGCCAGACGCTGGGCCCGATCGTGGTCGGCGCGATCACGGACGCGCTGGGGAGCTTGAGTTACGCGCTGAATGTGTCGGCGGCGCTGCTGGCGCTGGGCGCGGTTGCCGCGCTGTGCCAGCGGAAAGTGGAGCCGGCCTCATAACAAGTGTCGTCCCGGCGAAGGCCGGGACCCATAACCACAGGGAGCATTTTGGGGAAGACTGGTCGTTCGGGATTGGCATCTAGCGAAAATCGATAGACCTCGCGGTATGGGCCCCGGCCTTCGCCGGGACGACAACAGCTAGCTTCCGCTGAACGAATTGTACCCCTGGTCTTCCCAATAGCCGCCCTTGTAGTCGTTGGTGACTTCCATCGACACCACGTATTTCGGGTTCTTGAAGCCGAGCTTGGTCGGCACGCGGATCTTCATCGGGAAGCCGTAGGCGCGCGGCAGGATTTCGCCCGCATATTTGAACGTCATCTGGGTCTGCGGATGCAGCGCGGTGCGCATGTCGAGCGGAGAATTGTAGCCGTCCTTGTCGGCGCACTGGAACCAGACATACTTTGCGCGGGTGTCGGCGCCGATCAGCTTAAGGAAGTCGCGCATGGGTGTACCGGTCCAGCTGCCGATCGCGCTCCAGCCCTCGACGCAGATGTGACGGGTGATCTGCGTAGCCTGCGGCAGCTTGTACAGCTCGGGAAGCGTCCACGACTTCTTGTTCTCGACGAGACCGCGGACTTCGAGCTTCCAGTCGGCACCGTCGACATCGGGCGCGTCGTCGAGATCGTAATAGGCGTTGAACGGAAACGGTTTTGTGATCGCGCTCTCGGGAAACGTCGGCGCCAGCGCGTCGGGATTGAAGATGAAATCCTGCACGGCATCGTTGAATTTCGAAACCGACTTCAGCATCTCCTCCGCGGAGGACGAGTCGATCACGTCGCAGCCGGTGAGCAGCGTCAGCGCCCCGAGGCTTGCGCCGCCCGCGATGAAGCGGCGGCGGCTGACCTCTGGCATCGTCTTGATGGAATCCTTGATCAGCAGCCGCTTGTCGACGCCCGGGATCAGGAATGAGCGCTTCGCCATGACTCTCTCTCCACTCAACGGCCGATGATCATCGCGCGCAGGCTCTTCGGCACCAGCAGCGCGAGTAAAACATGAATGACCAGGAAGGCGCAGATCGCGGCCATGCAGAAGAAATGGATGTAGCGCGCGGTCGGATAGTCGCCGAACAGGGACACGAGCCAGTGCAGTTGCACCGGTTTCCACATTCCCAGCCCCGACAGCACGATGATCACGCCGATCAATATGATGCCGGCATAGAGCACGCGCTGGACGTAATTGTAGACGGAGAGATCGGCATGGCCGAGCTTGAAGGTCAGCGCAGCCCTGACGTCGTGGAGCACGCCGGATGGGGTGATCGGCAGCAGTTTTTTCCGGAAGCGGCCGGTGGCAAGGCCGGTGACGAGATAGGCAAGGCCGTTGATCATCAACAGCCACATCGCCGCAAAGTGCCAGAGCAGGCCGCCACCGAGCCAGCCGCCGAGCGTGTACTCGCGCGGAAAGCTGAAACCGAACAGCGGCGAGGCGTTGTAGATCTGCCAACCCGACAGGATCATCAGGATCATGGCGAAAGCGTTGATCCAGTGCATGACCCGGACCCAGGCCGGCTGGATCACTTTGGCCGGGGTGGCGCTGACCTGCTCGTCGGTGACTGTGAGGCTCGACATGGCGGTTCCGTCCTGAACATCGTCTGACAGCAATTATACGCCGATGCTTCCGCTTTCGTTACGCCCTGTTCGGCATCGAATCCATGTCGGCTGGCTATCGTGGTCACAATAAAGCGAGCCGGGTACCCCCGGCTCGCCATTTCGTCGCATCCGGTTCGGGGATGAAGCCGGACGGCGCGGTGTTTACGTCGCCGGCATCAGCACGGTGTCGACCACATGGATTACACCGTTCGACTGGTTGACATTGGAGATCGTCACCATCGAGGTACCGCCCTTGGCGTCGAGGATCCAGACCTTGCCGTCCTGCTTCTTCACCGTCAGCTCCTCGCCTTCGGCGGTCTTCATCTTCTTGCCGTCGGTGAGGTCGGACGCCTCGAGCTTGCCGGGCACGACATGGTAGGTGAGGATCTTGGTCAGCGTCGCCTTGTTCTCGGGCTTCACCAGAGTGTCGACGGTGCCGGCCGGCAGCTTGCCGAAGGCGGCGTTGGTCGGCGCGAACACCGTGAACGGACCCTTGCCTTCCAGCGTCGGCACCAGGCCGGCCGCCTTCACCGCCGCCACCAGCGTGGTGTGGTCCTTCGAGTTGACGGCGTTCTGGACGATGTTCTTGGACGGGAACATCGCGGCGCCGCCGACCATGACGGTCTTTTCCTCGGCGCGGGCGGGCGCGACGACGGTCGCGGTGATGGCCAGCGCGCTGAAGGCCGCAGCGGTGAGATAGGCAATACGCTTCGACATGGAGGGTCTCCCGATTGGATTGTGACCGGCGATTGCCGGCGTTCGAGTTGGGCAACAACAGTGGCTGCGACCTGCGAGTGTGAAGCAGCAGCGCCGTCGTTGGCTCGAACTACGGGAGCGTTTGCGAAGCGGTTTCGAACAAAACTTCTTTGTGATGGGTGAAACTAAGTGCGTGGTTCTCCGTGGGGGGCGTCATTGCGAGGAGCGAAGCGACGAAGCGATCCAGGCTGCCACCGCGGATGCACCGCTGGATTGCTTCGCTTCGCTCGCAATGACGCGCCTCGACGATCTACCTGCCGCTCAATCCCTGTTGTGCGGCGTCTGGATAAACCCGCGATTATGCGTCGGGCTGATCAGCAGTTCATTGATGCACACCCGCGCCGGCATGCTCGCGATGAACGCGATGGTGCGGCCGAGATCTTCGGATTGCAGCATCCTGGCCTGCTCCTCCTCGCTCGGTACCACCGGGCGCAGCTTCAGGATCGGGGTCGCCACCTCGCCCGGCATCAGGCAGCAGGCGCGCAAGCCGTTGACGCATTCGTCCATGTTGAAGGAATGCGTCAGCGCCAGCACCGCATGCTTGGTCGTGGTGTAGGCCGGGCCCGGCATTTTCGAGACGTGGCGGCCGGCCCAGGACGAGACGTTGATGATGGAGCCGTCCTGCTGCTTGCGCATCGTCGGCAGCACCGCGCGCATGCAATAGAGCACGCCGTTGAGATTGACCTGGACCAGCTGGTCCCAGCCCTCCAGTTCCATGTCCTTCCAGCTCCGCTTAGGGACATTGATGCCGGCATTGTTCACCAGCAGGTCGATCCGGCCGTGCTTCGCAACGATTTGATCAGCCGCCTTCTGGGCCGCGGCGGCGACCGACACGTCCAGCGCGATGGCCTCGGCGGCCCCGCCCGTCTGGGCGATCTTCGCGACCACGGTATCCAGGGCGTCCTTGCGCCGGCCCGAAACCACCACCGTCCAGCCGTCGGCCGCCAGCGCCTCGGCGCCGGCCTCCCCGATCCCGCTGCCCCCGCCTGTCACCCAGGCCACGCGTTTCCCGTTTTTGGTCATGCAAACTGTCTCCGTTGCTTCATCGGGGCGGTTTTTGCTAATCCAGCCCTCGGTTTTGACCGGCCTCTGACGATCGTTGCGGTCAAGCCTTGCGGTCGAGGAAATCTTGCATGAACCAAGCTGCCAACGCCAATCTGTTTTCCCGCCTGTTCGACGGCCTCGACGATCCGAAGCGCCTCGCGATCGAGACGCATGACGGGGTCCGCATCAGCTATGGTGATCTGATCGCCCGGGCCGGACAGATGGCCAATGTGCTGGTCGCGCGCGGCGTGAAGCCCGGCGACCGCGTTGCGGTGCAGGTCGAGAAGTCCGTGACCAACATCGTGCTGTATTTGGCCACGGTGCGGGCCGGCGCAGTCTATCTGCCGCTCAACACCGCCTATACGCTCAACGAGCTCGACTACTTCATCGGCGATGCCGAGCCCTCGCTGGTGGTCTGCGATCCCGCCAAGGCGGAGGGCCTCGCCCCCATCGCCGCCAAGGTGAAGGCCAAAGTCGAGACGCTCGGGCCTGACGGCAAGGGCTCGCTGACGGACGCCGCCGACAAGACGAGCAGCGAATTCACCACGGTGGCGCGCGCAAACGACGATCTCGCCGCGATCCTCTACACGTCCGGCACCACCGGCCGCTCCAAGGGCGCGATGTTGACCCACGACAATCTGGCGTCGAACTCGCTCTCGCTCGTCGGCTTCTGGCGCTTCACCGACAAGGACGTGCTGATCCACGCACTGCCGATCTACCACACCCACGGCCTGTTCGTGGCGACCAACGTGACGCTGTTTGCGCGGGCATCGATGATCTTCCTGCCGAAGCTCGACCCGGATCTGATCATCAAGCTGATGGCGCGTGCCACGGTGCTGATGGGCGTGCCGACGTTCTATACCCGTCTGCTCCAGAACGCTGCGCTGTCGCGCGAAACCACAAAGCACATGCGGCTGTTCGTCTCGGGCTCGGCGCCGCTGCTCGCCGAAACCCATCGCGAATGGTCGGCGCGCACGGGGCACGCGGTGCTCGAGCGCTACGGCATGACCGAG
Organism: Bradyrhizobium sp. CW1; assembly: GCF_023100665.1. Taxonomy (NCBI): domain Bacteria; kingdom Pseudomonadati; phylum Pseudomonadota; class Alphaproteobacteria; order Hyphomicrobiales; family Nitrobacteraceae; genus Bradyrhizobium; species Bradyrhizobium sp. CW1. The sequence goes on along the minus strand of NZ_CP064684.1, from coordinate 126,936 downwards.
ACCAACATGAACACGTCGAATCCCTATGACGGCGAGCGCGTGCCCGGCGCGGTCGGCTTTCCGCTCCCCGGCGTGTCCGTACGCGTCACCGATCCCGAGACCGGCAAGGAGCTGCCCCGTGACGAAATCGGCATGATCGAGGTCAAGGGCCCGAACGTGTTCAAGGGCTATTGGCGCATGCCGGAGAAGACCAAGGCGGAATTCCGCGACGACGGCTTCTTCATCACCGGCGACCTCGGCAAGATCGACGCCAAGGGTTACGTCCATATTCTCGGCCGCGGCAAGGATCTCGTGATCTCCGGCGGCTTCAATGTCTACCCGAAGGAAATCGAGAGCGAGATCGACGCCATGCCCGGCGTGATCGAATCCGCCGTGATCGGCGTGCCCCACGCTGATTTCGGCGAGGGCGTCACGGCGGTGCTGGTCTGCAACAAGGGCGCCGATGTGACCGAGGCCGCGGTGCTGAAGGCGCTCGACGGCCGGCTGGCCAAGTTCAAGATGCCCAAGCGGGTCTTCGTGGTCGACGAGCTGCCGCGCAACACCATGGGCAAGGTGCAGAAGAACGTGCTGCGGGATACGTACAAGGATCTTTACGCGAAGAAATAGGGGCGCAACTGCTCCGGGCTGGGGGGACATGAACCGAGAGCAAGCTAAGAAGATACACAAGCACCTGCTCGATGCCGCCGCAGCATTCCGGCGAGCGGAGGCCGCGATCGTCGATGTTGGCGATGACGGCCGAAAGCTGTTTGCAGATCCGCTCGTAACGGCGGTTTTCCATTTGCAATTCAAGCTTCTGCGATTGATCTACAAGCGATTTCCGGATCTTGAACCGCCGGGACGGCCTGCCACCATCGACAGCACACTCCGGTGGGAAGACGTTTCACTTCCGTCCTCTGTGCTGGAGACCGATTTGGATCGCGTCATTTTCTCTGTCATGAAGTCGCGATGGCAGAAGTTCGCAATGGTCCTGTACTGCGCGGTTGAGAGGGTCGAAAAGGAAGAAGCGCTAGCGGCTCCCGTCGATTTTGAGGTCTTTGCGGCCCGCATTCAGGCGTTGGTTGAGGCCGACCTCCTGGAGGCGCAAGGCAATCTTCAAATGTGGGGCCACAGCGAAGTGAGATTGAAGGACCGGTCCGTCAATTAGTGCCCACCCACCAGGCTCATCACAAACCTGCTGCCGACGATGAACAGATAGCACCCGAACGCGACTTCCAGCGTCCGCTTCGACATTGCATGCGCAGCCTTCACACCGAGCGGTGCCGTCACAAGGCTCATTGGCATCACCAGGACCGCGCCGATCAGCGAGACGTAACCGAGCGCGAACGGGACCTGCAGGGCTGCAACGGCCGGGTAGCTCACCGCCGCAGGCCAACCGGCATAGATGTAGCCGAGCGCGCCGGGGATCGAGATCAAGACCGCGAGCGCCGACGATGTCGCCACTGCCTGGTGGATCGGGCGGCCGTAGAACGTCATCAGCAGGTTCGAGAACAGGCCACCGCCGATGCCCATCAACGTCGACAAAATGCCGACGCAGAAGCCGTAGATTCGCATCAAGGGGCCCTTCGGCAGATCATCGCCGAGCTTCCAGCTCTCGCGCGCGAAGATCAGCCGTACCGCGGCCGACCAAGCGACGGCGACGAACACGATCTTGAACAGTCGCTCCGGCGCGTAACGCGCGACCACGCTGCCGGCGACGACGCCGATCAGGATCGGCAGCCACCAGACCCGGAGGATCGCAAGATCGACGGCGCCGCGCCTGTAGTGCGCCTGGAACGAACGGATCGAGGTCGGAATGATGACAGCGAGCGAAGTGCCGATGCAGAGCGGCATGCGCACCTCGAGCGGCACACCGGCGATGCGGAAGCACTCGTAGAACACCGGCACCAGAATCGCGCCGCCGCCGATGCCGAACACGCCGGCCAAAAATCCGGAGAGCGCGCCGGTTGCGATCAGCAGCAGCGCGAGTTCGGCGATCTCCTTGATATCAAGTCCTGCAATCACCCCTGACCTGCCCCGGCGATGGGTCGCAACTTCTCCGATGCATCGCTCGGAAACGGCTGCCCGCAATGCTCTAGGCGATCTGATTTGTCGGGTCGACCGCCGCATCTCCGGTCCGGGGTGGGATGCGGACTGCGCATATCGGCCCGTCTCGCGAAAAATCGGCGCGCTTCGCGGAACTTGGAGATTGCTTGCCGACCATCCCTACCGGTTCGAACGTCATGAACTGACTGGCTCGAACCCTGGCCGGCCCGCAGCGGCTTGGAGCCGTTCCAATAGTAATTTCAATGCGTCTCGGGTCTCATTACAAGAGGTGAATTTATATTCTATCTTTAGCCGGTGCGCCACCCCTCTGGTATACCAAGTCTCCGATTGGCCTTGTTACATCAAGGGCCTAGAGCTGAACTCAAGTTCGGTTTATGGCGATTTGGTGATTGCGCAGGTGAAATCGACTCCGTAAATAGAGCCGACCTTTCGCGATCCCCGCGCGCCCCATGCTGGGCCGCAATAAAGCAATTGAAGCCCATGACCGCACGGATCGAACGACCGCTTTCGCCGCACATTCAGACCTACCGCTGGACCCTGACGATGGCGCTTTCCATCGTCCATCGCGCCACCGGAATTGCCCTCTACGCCGGAACGCTGCTGCTGGCCTGGTGGCTGATTGCGGCGGCCTCCGGCCCCGCCGCCTATAGCCACGTCCAAGCCTTCACCGGCAGCATCATCGGCCGCCTGATCGTGTTCGGCTACACCTGGGCGCTGATGCACCACATGCTCAGCGGCATCCGGCATTTCGTCTGGGACCTCGGCTACGGCTTCAAGGCCAATGAGCGCGAAGCGTTGACCTGGGGCGCCCTGATCGGCGGCATCGTGCTCACGGTCCTCATTTGGATCATCGCCTACGCGATCGGAGGCGGACGATGAGTTTCGACGAATCCCACGGCGCCCCGAAGGGCTCCTCCATGCGCACCCCGCTCGGCCGCGTGCGCAATCTCGGCGCGGCGCATTCGGGCACCTCCGATTTCTGGCGCCAGCGCATCACCGGCGTCGCCATGACGCTGCTGATGATCCCCGTGATCGTGATCGTGATGATGCTGCTCGGCCGCAACCAGGCCGGCGCCGCACAGATTCTCGGCTCGCTGCCGATCGCGGTGATCCTGCTGCTCTTCATCTTCGCCAGCGCCTGGCACATGAAGATCGGCATGCAGGTCGTGATCGAGGACTACATCCATAACGAGAAGCTGAAGCTCATCTCGATCATGCTCAACAACTTCTTCTCGTTCGCCGTGGCGCTCGCCTCGACCTACGCGATCCTGAAACTTTCCTCCGGAGTCTAAACCCATGGCCACAGAGACCAATGGCAAGGGCAACGGCGCTCCCGCCACCAACGGCAAAGCCTATCCGATCGAAGATCACACCTATGATGTCGTCGTGGTCGGCGCCGGCGGCGCAGGCCTGCGCGCCGTGGTCGGCTGCAGCGAAGCCGGTCTTCGTACCGCCTGCATCACCAAAGTGTTTCCGACCCGCTCGCACACCGTCGCGGCGCAGGGCGGCATCTCGGCGTCCCTCGGCAACATGCACAAGGACGACTGGCGCTGGCACATGTACGACACCGTGAAGGGGTCGGACTGGCTGGGCGACCAGGACGCGATCGAATACATGGTGCGCAACGCGCCCGAGGCGGTCTACGAGCTCGAGCATTGGGGCGTGCCGTTCTCGCGCACCGAAGACGGCAAGATCTACCAGCGCCCGTTCGGCGGCATGACCATGGACTACGGCAAGGGCCAGGCGCAGCGCACCTGCGCCGCCGCCGACCGCACCGGCCACGCCATGCTGCACACGATGTACGGCCAGTCGCTGCGTCACGCGGCCGAGTTCTTCATCGAGTTCTTTGCCATCGACCTGATCATGGACGACCAGGGCACCTGCCGCGGCGTTATCGCGCTCAAGCTCGATGACGGCACGCTGCACCGCTTCCGCGCCCAGACCGTGATCCTCGCCACCGGCGGCTATGGCCGCGCCTATGCATCCTGCACCTCGGCGCACACCTGCACCGGCGACGGCGGCGGCATGGTGCTGCGCGCCGGTCTGCCGATGCAGGACATGGAGTTCGTGCAGTTCCACCCGACCGGCATCTACGGTTCGGGCTGTCTCGTCACCGAAGGCGCGCGCGGCGAAGGCGGCTATCTCGTCAACTCCGAGGGCGAGCGCTTCATGGAGCGCTATGCGCCCTCCGCCAAGGATCTGGCCTCGCGTGACGTCGTCTCGCGTGCGATGACCATCGAGATTCGCGAAGGTCGCGGTGTCGGCAAGAAGAAGGACCACATCTTCCTTCATCTCGACCATCTCGATCCCGCGGTGCTGGCCGAACGCCTGCCGGGCATCTCGGAATCCGCAAAGATCTTCGCCAATGTCGACGTGACGCGCGAGCCGATCCCAATTGTGCCGACCGTGCATTACAACATGGGCGGCATCCCGACGAACTATCACGGCGAAGTCCTGACCAAGAAGGACGGCGACGACAACGCCATCATCCCCGGCCTGATGGCGATCGGCGAGGCCGCCTGCGTCTCCGTGCACGGCGCCAACCGCCTCGGCTCCAACTCGCTGATCGACCTCGTCGTGTTCGGACGCGCCGCGGCGCTGCGCCTCGCCGAGAAGCTCACGCCGAACGCCAGCCAGCCGGAATTGCCGGCGAATTCGTCCGACCTGGCGCTCGGCCGGCTCGACCACTACCGCTACGCCTCCGGCGGCACGCCGACCGCGAAGCTGCGCGAAGGCATGCAGCACGTGATGCAGAACAATTGCGCGGTGTTCCGCACCGGCGACATCCTGAGCGAAGGCCAGAACCTGATCGAGAAGGTCCATAGCGGCATCATCGACATCGCCGTATCCGACCGCTCGCTGGTGTGGAATTCCGACCTGATCGAGACGCTCGAATTCGACAATCTGATCTCGCAGGCGGTGGTGACGATGAACTCGGCCGCCAACCGCACCGAGAGCCGTGGCGCGCATGCCCGCGAGGACTTCTCCGAGCGCGACGACAAGAACTGGATGAAGCACACGCTGGCCTGGCTGGAAGATTCCGGCAAGGTCAAGATCGAGTACCGCCCCGTTCACGACTACACCATGACCAACGACGTCCAGTACATCCCGCCCAAAGCTCGCGTTTACTAAACGGCGCGCGTGTACTGAGCGAACAGCGAAAGCTTTATCGAAATGGTTGAATTCGCACTTCCGAAGAACTCCAAGATATCAGGCGGCAAGACCTGGCCGAAGCCCGCGGGCGCGACTGAGGTCCGTGAATTCCGCGTCTATCGCTGGAATCCGGACGACGGCAAGACTCCCAGCGTCGACACCTATTACGTCGACACCCATGATTGCGGGCCGATGGTGCTGGACGGCCTGATCTGGATCAAGAACAACATCGACCCGTCGCTGACCTTCCGCCGCTCCTGCCGCGAAGGCGTCTGCGGCTCCTGCGCGATGAACATCGACGGCCAGAACACCCTGGCCTGTACCCGCTCGATGCACGACGTGAAGGACGGCGCGGTGAAGATCAATCCGCTGCCGCACCAGCCTGTCGTGAAGGACCTCATCCCCGACCTCACCAATTTCTATGCACAATACGCTTCGGTCGAGCCGTGGCTAAAGACGACCTCGCCGACGCCGCAGAAGGAATGGAAGCAGAGCCACGAAGACCGCGAGAAGCTCGACGGCCTCTATGAATGCATCCTCTGCGCCTGCTGCTCGACCTCTTGCCCGAGCTATTGGTGGAACAGCGAGCGCTACCTCGGTCCCGCCGCGCTGCTCCAGGCCAACCGCTGGGTATCGGATTCGCGGGATGAGGCGACCGGCGAGCGGCTCGACAATCTCGAGGACCCGTTCCGCCTCTATCGCTGCCACACCATCATGAACTGCGCCAAGGCCTGCCCGAAGGGCCTCAACCCGGCGGAAGCCATCGCCGAGCTCAAGCTCAAGATGGTCGAGCGCCAGATCTAGGCGTCATTCATGCTGCGATCCCCGGCCGGAACGGCCGGGGCATTCTACGACGGGCAGGTGTTCGAGTAGATTTTGCCTGCACCCCTGCGCGCGCAAGCAGGCGGGTTGCAACCTCTGGTTCCCGCCACAAGCCGCTTCCTTCCCGGCGCGAAATTCAAGTAAGCTCTCCGGCGTGGGACCGGAGCGACCGTGCAGGGCGCACAACGCAATTCGCTGAGATTGCTGCAGTGGATGATGGCTGCGTCCCTGGCGCTGCCGATTGCGCTGTTCGCGATCGCCGCCTCGATCTCCTACACCTCGACGAAAGATATCGCCGACCGCGAGATCGAGCGCACCCTCGATGTCGCGCATGAGCATGCGCTCAAGGTGTTCGAGACCATCGACCGCAGCCTCGCCGAGATCAACGAGGTGGTGCGCGGCATGCCCGACGACATCATCCGCTCGCGCGAGCCGGCCCTGCACCGCCGCCTGAAGCAACTCTCCGATTCGCTGCCGCAGCTCAAATCGGCATGGATCTTCGATGCGGACGGAAAGTCGCTGGTCAACAGCCTGGCCTCGCCGCCGCCGGCGCAGAGCTTTGCGGACCGCGACTACTTTGCCGCCCATGTCGACCAGACCATCGGCAGCTACATCGGTGTTCCCCTGACGCCGCGCCAGCCCTATCAGGGCGCGCGCTTCTTCGGGGTCAGCCGCCGCCGCGGCTCCGACGACGGCAGCTTCATCGGCGTGATCCAGGCCTCTGTCCTCCCGGAATATTTCGAGAGCTTTTATGCCCGGATCGGCTCCGACCCTGGCAGCTTCCTCGCCATGGGACGCACCGACGGCGTGGTGCTGGCGCATCTTCCGCGGCTGGATCGCGACCTCAGGCTCGATCCTAACGGGCCGGTCGGCCGCAGCATCGCAGCTCACCCCGAGCATGGCCTCATCACCATTGCCTGGCCATGGGACGAGGTCGAGCGCCGCATCGGCTACCGACGCATCGCCGAATACCCGATCTATGTCAGCGCGGGGTTGGAGACCTCGGCGATCCGCGCGCGCTGGTTCGCCACCATGGGCCAGCATCTGGTGTTCGGCATTCCCGCCACCGCGCTGCTGTTTCTGCTGCTGGCGTTCGCGTTCCGGCGCACCCAGCATCTCCAGGCCGAGGCCGCCGCGCGGCGCGAAGCCGAGGAGGCGCTCAAGCACAGCCAGCGCCTTGAGGCGCTCGGCCAGCTCACCGGCGGCGTCGCGCACGACTTCAACAACCTCCTGACCGTGATTCGCGCCTCCGTTGACCTGCTGAACCGGCCGCAGCTGAGCGAGGAGCGGCGCCAGCGCTACATCACGGCCATCGCAGACGCGGTCGGGCGCGCAGCCAAGCTGACATCGCAGCTGCTCGCCTTCGCGCGCCGCCAGACCTTGAAGCCGGAGGTGTTCGACGTCGGCGCGCGGTTGCAGTCGCTGCACGACATGCTCGCGACGCTGCTCGGACCCGCGATCGAAATCGCGATGCGGCTGCCGGCCGAGCCCTGCCTCGTCAATGCCGATGCAAGCCAGTTCGAGACGGCGTTGATCAACATGGCGACCAATGCGCGCGATGCCATGCACGGCAAGGGCAGGATCGTCTTCAACGTCGAGGCCGCGGCGACCATTGCGGACACGCGGGCTCCCGTCTCGGGCAACCCTGATCTTTCAGGCGGCCGTGACCTTGCTGGCAAACACGGTTTCGTCGGCATTGCCGTCAGCGACACCGGCATCGGCATTCCGGCTACGCGGCTCGAGCGCATCTTCGAACCGTTCTTCACCACCAAGCAGATCGGCCACGGCACCGGTCTCGGCCTATCGCAGGTGTTCGGCTTCGCCCGGCAGTCCGGCGGCGAGGTGACAGTCACCAGCGAGGTCGGCCACGGCAGCACCTTCTCGCTCTACCTGCCGCGCGTGGCGCCGGATTTGCTGCCGCAGCGGCAGGCACCGAATACGGCCCCGGCCGTGGCCGGCAGCGGCATGTCGGTGCTGCTGGTCGAGGACAATATCGAACTCGCCAATTTCGCGGCCGACGGCCTCACCGAGCTCGGCTACAGCGTCACGCTGATCGACAACGCAACCGATGCACTCGCCGAGCTGGTCATGGATGCCGATCGCTTCGATGTCGTTTTCTCGGACATCGTGATGCCCGGCATGACCGGGCTCGATCTCGCGCAGGCGGTCCGCGACCGCGGCATCGGCGTGCCGGTCGTGCTGACCACCGGCTACAGCGAGGCGCTGTCCCAGGACGGCAAGGTCGATTTCGAGCTCGTGCAGAAGCCCTACGCGATCGATCAGCTATCGCGCGTGCTGCACCGGGTCGCGCGGCGCCGGGTGCGCGACGGCGCCGCCGAGTGAGCTGACGCCCGGAACCTACGGGAACCTTTTGATTTAGCTTGCGTTATCCGGCCATGCAAAAGCCGGTCAGAAAACGCGAATCGGGCAAGAAGCCGCCCATCGTCGAAATCATCGGCGAGACCGGCGGGGAAGTGGCTCCGCCGCCGCCCGAGCTGGTCGAGCCCGACCCGGAGCTGTCGCCTGAAGAGGCCGAGCAGGCCCGCAAGGACTATCTCCTCACCCGCTTCTGGATCAGCGCGCGCGGCTTCTGGGGCGGCAACGGCGACCGGCTTGCGTGGCTCTACTCCGTCGGCCTCGGCCTGCTGATCGTCCTCACCGTCGGCTTCCAATACGGCATCAATGTCTGGAATCGGGCGATCTTCGACGCGATCGAGAAGCGCGAGGCGTCCACCGTCTTCCATCTCACCGCGGTATTCTTCCCGCTCGCGATCGGCAGCATCGTGCTCGGCGTGGCACAAGTGTTCGCGCGCATGGGCATCCAGCGGCGCTGGCGGGCGTGGCTGACGGCAAGCGTGCTGACGCGCTGGCTTGGCAACGGCCGCTATTACCAGCTCAATCTCGTCAGCGGCGACCACAAGAATCCGGAATACCGGATCGCGGAGGATCTGCGCGTCGCGACCGATTCTCCGGTGGATTTTCTCGCCGGCGTGACGTCCGCGCTGCTGTCGGCCGTGACCTTCATCGTCGTGCTCTGGACGATCGGCGGCGCGCTCACCGTCACCCTTGCGGGATCGTCGGTGACCATTCCCGGCTTCCTGGTGATCGCCGCGATGCTCTATGCGGGAATCGCATCGGGCTCGATCCTGGTGATCGGCCGCCAATTCGTGCAGGTCTCCGAGGACAAGAACCAGGCTGAGGCCGATTTCCGCTACACGCTGACGCGCGTGCGCGAGAACGGCGAGAGCATCGCGCTGCTCGGCGGCGAGGAGGAGGAGCGCGACGGCATCGACCGCAATTTCACCAACGTGCTGCGGCAATGGGCGCGGCTCGCGGGTCAGCACATGCGCACCACGCTGGTGTCGCAGGGATCGAGCCTCGTTGCGCCGGTCGTGCCGCTTCTGCTGTGCGCGCCGAAATTCCTCGACGGCAGCATGACGCTGGGTCAGGTGATGCAGGCGGCTTCCGCCTTCACCATCGTGCAGAGCGCGTTCGGCTGGTTGGTCGACAATTATCCGCGGCTCGCCGACTGGAATGCCTGCGCTCGCCGCATCGCCTCGCTGATGATGTCGCTCGACGGCCTCGAGCGCGCCGAGCTGGGCGACGGCTTCGGCCGCATCAAGCGCGGCGAGACCAGCAATGACGCCATGCTGGAGCTGAAGGATCTCTCCGTCACGCTCGATGACGGCACCGCCGTGGTCGGCGAGACCGAGGTGGTGATCGAGCGTGGCGAGCGGCTGCTGGTGGCCGGCGAATCCGGCACCGGCAAGAGCACGCTGGTGCGCGCCATCGCCGGGCTCTGGCCATGGGGTGGCGGCAGCGTCAATTTCCATCCCGACCGGCGGCTGTTCATGCTGCCACAGCGACCCTACGTGCCGTCGGGCTCCTTGCGTCGTGCCGTCGCCTATCCCGGCGCGGAAGACGACTGGACGGTCGAGGAGATCGGCGAGGCCCTGCACAAGGTCGGCCTCGACCATCTCAAGGAGAAGATCGAGGAAGAAGCACCCTGGGACCAGACGCTGTCCGGCGGCGAGAAGCAGCGCCTCGCCTTCGCGCGGTTGTTGCTGCACAACCCGGATATCGTCGTGCTCGACGAGGCGACCTCGGCGCTCGACGAGAAGAGCCAGGACAAGATGATGAAGATGATCACCGACGAACTGCCGAAGGCCACCATCGTCAGCGTCGCGCATCGTGTCGAGCTGGAAGCCTTCCACAGCCGCAAGATCGTGCTGGAGCGCCGCAAGGGCGGCGCAAAACTCGTCAGCGATATCGACCTGATCCCGCGCAAGGGCAAGCGCAAGCTGCTCGGCCGCTTCCTGCGCCAGCGCAAGGCGCCGAAAAAGGCGGCGTGAGGGGCGGTCTCTTTTCTTCGTCGTCCCGGCGAAGGCCGGGACGACCCAGAGATTGTTGCCCGGATCGAGCGTTGGAGTCCCCGGCAAAACCGGCTATGCATGCGCCGCTTGCAACGAGGACTTTGACTTGGCGACCGATAATGCCCCTTCGTCCGCGCCGTTCGGCGCGTTTGCGCCGAACGCGGCGCAGGCCGCGATCATTCGCCTCGCGACACAATCGGGGCTGAAGCGCGGCGCGTTCCGGCCCTGGCTGTCGCGATTGGTGAACCTGCTGCGCGGTGGTCCCATCGACGTGCAATACCAGGGCGCATCGTTCCGCTTCTATCACCAGGGCAGCGCCACCGAGCGCGGCGCGCTGTTCAATCCCGATTACAATCTCGACGAGCTCGACTTCCTGCGCCAGCACACCCCGGAGGGCGGCGTGTTCGTCGACGTCGGCGCCAATGTCGGCACCTTCGCGCTGGTGATGGCGCGACAGGTCGGGCCATCAGGCAAAGTGATCGCCATCGAGCCGCATCCGATGACGTTTGGACGGCTGTCGTTCAACCAGGCCGCGTCGAAAGCGACGCAGGTGCGCCTGGTGCAGGCGGCCGCCGGCGACAGCGACGGCGAGCTGATGATCGAGAGCGGCGGCGACAATCTCGGTGCCACGCATGTCGTCACCGGCACGGCCAGCGCCGAGGCGATCAAGGTGCCCTCGCTGCGGTTGACGCGCATTCTCGGCGAGGCCGGCGTCACCAAGGTGGACGCGCTGAAGATCGACGTCGAGGGCTTCGAGGATCGCGTTTTGATCGGCTTCTTCCGCGACGCGCCGCAATTGCTATGGCCGCGCGCGGTGGTAATCGAGCATTTGTCGCAAAAGGAATGGCGGGACGATTGTATCGCCGACATGGTCGCGCGCGGTTTCGTGGTTGCGCGCAAGACGCGGAGCAATACGTTCCTGTCGCGCTGACGACGAACAACGGATGTTACGAATGATCGACCATATGGGCTTCCCGGTCTCCGACTATGAGCGCGCCAAGGCGTTCTACGCCAAGGCATTGGCGCCGCTCGGCTACAGCCTGATCATGGAGGTCACGCAGGAGCAGACCGGACACGATCCAGCCGCCGGCTTCGGCGCCGACGGCAAGCCGGATTTCTGGATCGGCGGCGAGGGCGCGCTGAACAAGCCGGTGCATGTCGCGATTCTGGCGAAGGACCGCGCCACGGTGGACGCGTTCTACAAGGCGGCGATTGCAGCGGGCGGGCGCGACAACGGGCCGCCGGGCATCCGGGCGCATTACCATCCGACCTATTACGGCGCCTTCGTGCTCGACCCTGATGGACACAACATCGAGGCGGTTTGCCACGCGCCGGAATAGATAAGTTCCATCCTTCGGCCGGAACCTCGTTCCGCGCGCGCCGTTGTCGTCCCTTGCAAGAAGGAGCACGACATGGCCAACGACAATGCCCGCGACGTCGACCGCGTATGGGATCTGATGAAGACGATCGGATTCGCGATGCTGGTGACGCGCGATGGCGACAAGCTCCGCGCGCGGCCGATGAGCGCCTATCTCGACCGCAACGCGAACACGATTTATTTCCTCACCGACGCGCGGCGTCACAAGGACGAGGAGATCGCGCGCAATCCGTCCATCAACCTGTCGTTCGCAGATGCCGGCAGCCAGAAATACGTGTCGCTGACGGGCACCGCAATGATCTCCAATGACCGTGCCAAGATCAAGGAGCTGTTCTCGACGCCGGCCAAGGCGTGGTGGGACTCTGCGGAAGATCCGAACATCCGCGTGCTCAAGGTCACGCCTGACGATGCCGAGTTCTGGGACTCGCCCGGCACCGTGATTTCCTATGTGAAGATGGCGGCCGCGGCGGTGACGAACACGCGCCCCGATCTCGGCGACAACCGCAAGGTCTCTATGTAATGCCGATCGAGCCGCCCGAGATACCGCCGTCGACGCCCGGTACGCCCACCGAACCGCCGCCGGGGATTCCGCCGAGCAATCCGCAGCCTGAAATCGCACCGCCGGTGCGCGAGCCCGGCTCGCCAGCGCCGCCCGACGAATTGCCGGGCCGCATGCCTGAAGAGATTCCATCACGCGGACCGAACGGACCGCTCACGCCGAATCCCGCGACGGATGCAAGTCCGCCGCGGGATCGCGCATGAGGCGACGCATCAGATCCGAGGCAATTGCAACCTGCGTCTGAATGCGCAATGAACGTCACCATAGTGAGGTGATTTGCGTGCAGAAATAAATCGGGCCGCGTCCGCTTCGTCCGCCACAATCCGGCCTAACGCGTAGCTGTTCATCCGAACACTTCGTCAAAGAACCTTCCGGGGAAGTTCACCACATGACCAACCTTCGTTTCGTGCTGCTTGCCACCACGGCTCTGACCGCGATGCAATTCGCAAGCTCCGCATCGCATGCACAAGGCGCGCCGCCGCTTGTCGTCGCGCAGGCGCAGCCACAAGAGACCGGCCCTGACGGAAAACCGAAGCAGCCGCCGAAGGGACCACCAGCGGCCGCGCCGCCTGCGGCGCCCGCGCGCCCGGCCGCACCGCCGCCCGCAGCTGCACCTCCCCATCCGCCGGCAGCGCCTCCGCCGGCTGCGGCACCGCCGCGCCCAGCAGCGCCGCCACCGCCCCCGCCACCACCTGCGGCCCGTCCGGCACCGCCGCCGCCGCCGCCGCCACCTGTGGCCCGTCCGGCACCGCCGCCGCCCCACCGCCGCCCGCCGCCCCGAAGCAACCTGCGCCGCCCCGGCTGCGGCTCCGCAACAGCACGCGCCGACACCGCCGCCTCCGGCACCGCCTTCCGCGCGCCCGGCTCCCCCGCCGCCAGCACCGCCGTCCGCCGCGGCTCCGCAGCACGCACCGACGCCGCCTGCGGCAGCAACTCCGCAGGGACGCCCAGCGCCGGCGCCCACGGCAACACCGTCGCCTGCGCCGGCCGCTCCGACCGCGCGACCGGGTGCTCCGGCTGCACCTGCAGCCACACCGTCACCGACGGCGACTCCTGCGCCGACCGCGACGCCGGCTCCAGGCAGCACGCCGGGCACGCCGCCGACTGGCCGCCCCGGTACGCCGCCTCCCGGCGGACGTCCTGGTGCGCCCCCGGCTGCAGGGTCACCTGCTCCAGGCGCCACGCCCGCGCCGACGGCCACGCCGACTCCCGGTGGCACTCCGACGCCGCCGCCCGGCCGTCCAGGTTCGCCTCCTGCGCCTAGTGCAACTCCGGCTCCGACAACGACGCCGGCCCCCGGTGGCGCCGTGACACCGCCCCCTGGACGCCAGGGTGGTGCGCCTCCTGCTGGTGCACCCGCTGCCGGAGCTCCGCCGACCCAGCCGCAGGCAGGCGCCCCGCCCCGGCCGCCGGCTCCCCCCGCCGGCGCCGCTGCACCGAGCACCGTGCCGGGCTCGGCGGCTGCGACCCCGCCGCCCAACAGGGCGCAATACGCGGCGCCCACGGTTGCGCCGGCGTTCCGCGCCGCGCCCACGACGACCACGCCCCTGCCGCCACCGCCGCGTCCGCCGCAGCGTGACCTGACGCCGCTCGCGATCGGTGCAGGTGTCGTCGCCGGTGCCGTGATCGGCGCCACCATCGCCGACTACCGCAACCAGCGCCGCGAGTCGGTCGAAGGCGGCCGCACCGTCTACACCGAGCCGGACCGCATCATCATCCGCGATCCGGGTGGGCAGACCTACGTCCGCGGCAACGATCTCTATCGCTTCCGCTATGGCGCCCGCGACATCCGCACCGAAACTGTCGGCGCCGATACCCGCACCGTGGTGATCCGTCCCGACGGCAGCGAGATCATTACCGTTGTAGGTCAGGACGGTCGGCTGCTGCGGCGAATCCGCAGGGACCCGGCCGGGCGCGAGCTCGTCATCATCGACAACAGCTACCGCGATCCGCAGTCGGTCGGCGGTTTCTATGTCGACGCGCCGCCGCCCGTCGTCAACATGCCCTACGATCGCTATATCGTCGACGCCCAGGAGGCCTCGCCGGACGTGATCTACGAGACGATGGTGGCGCCGCCGGTGCAGCGGATCAACCGTCGCTACACGCTCGACGAGATCCGCTACAGCCCGAATGTTCGCATGCAAATGCCGAGCATCGACCTCAACACGATCAACTTCGAGACCGGATCGTGGACCATCCCACCGGACCAGGCGGCGAAGCTGCAGTCGATCGCGGACGGTCTCAACCGTGCGATCCAGGCCAACCCGCGCGTGGTGTTCCTGATCGAAGGTCACACCGACGCGGTCGGCAACGACGTCGACAATTTGTCATTGTCGGACCGTCGTGCGCAGTCCGCGGCCGAATTGCTGACCCAGCAATTCGGTGTGCCGTCTGAAAACCTGACGTCGCAAGGCTATGGCGAGCAGTACCTGAAGGAGCAGACGCAAGGACCGAGCGCGATCAACCGGCGCGTCACCGTCCGCAACATCACGCCGTTGCTCAACGGCGGCCAGGCCTCGCTGCCGCCGCCCCCGCCCGGCACCGCGCCGCCGCGCTGAGGCGACACACAAATGCAAAATGGCCGGGAGCAATCCCGGCCATTTTTTGTTTTGTTTCGTAGCCCGGATGGAGCGTGTCAGCTCTTGTCGCTCTCCAGCCGGAAGATCTGCGAGCCTTCGCTGCCCGAGAGCAGGCCCGTGTCGCTGTAGAGCTTCAGCTTGGCGCGGGTATCGTTGATGTCGAGGTTGCGCATGGTGAGCTGACCGATGCGATCGGCCGGCGTGAACGCCGCGTCCTCGACCTTCTCCATGCTGAGCCGCTCCGGCGCATAGGTGAGGTTCGGGCTTTCGGTGTTGAGGATCGAGTAGTCGTTGCCACGGCGCAGCTCGAGCGAGACCTCGCCGGTGACGGCGCGCGCGACCCAGCGCTGCGCGGTCTCGCGCAACATCAGGGCCTGCGAATCGAACCAGCGGCCCTGGTAGAGCAGGCGTCCGAGGCGCATGCCGCTGATGCGGTACTGCTCGATGGTGTCTTCGTTGTGGATGCCGGTGACGAGGCGCTCATAGGCGATGTGCAGCAGCGCCATACCGGGCGCTTCATAGATGCCGCGGCTCTTGGCCTCGATGATGCGGTTCTCGATCTGGTCGCTCATGCCGAGGCCGTGGCGGCCGCCGATGGCGTTAGCTTCGAGGAACAGCGCGACGGGATCAGAGAAGGTCTGGCCGTTCAGCGCGACCGGCTGGCCTTCCTCGAAACGCACCACAACCTTCTCGGCCTTGACGTTGCAGTCGTCACGCCAGAACGGCACGCCCATGATCGGGTTGACGATCTTGATGCCGCTGTCGAGACTTTCAAGATCCTTGGCCTCGTGCGTCGCGCCGAGCAGATTGCTGTCGGTCGAATACGCCTTCTCGGCGCTCATCTTGTAGGCAAAGCCCTGCGCCGTCATGAACGCCGACATCTCGGCGCGGCCGCCGAGCTCGTCAATGAACTGCTGGTCGAGCCAGGGCTTGTAGATGCGCAGGCCCGGATTGGTCAGGAGGCCGTAGCGATAGAAGCGCTCGATGTCGTTGCCCTTGAAGGTCGAGCCGTCGCCCCAGATGTTGACGCCGTCCTCCTTCATCGCCGCGACCAGCATCGTGCCGGTGACGGCGCGCCCGAGCGGCGTGGTGTTGAAATAGGTGATGCCGCCGGTCGAGATATGAAAGGCGCCGGACTGGATAGCGGCGATGCCTTCGTGGAC
The DNA here is from genome assembly GCF_023100665.1 of Bradyrhizobium sp. CW1. Classification (NCBI taxonomy): domain Bacteria; kingdom Pseudomonadati; phylum Pseudomonadota; class Alphaproteobacteria; order Hyphomicrobiales; family Nitrobacteraceae; genus Bradyrhizobium; species Bradyrhizobium sp. CW1. The sequence continues at coordinate 110,866 of NZ_CP064684.1, read as the reverse complement.
GAGCTGCGTGCGGCAATCGACCAGCAGCGCTTTCTCCGCGCCGAACTCCATCGCCTTGCGCGGGATCTCGTTGTAATCGGCCTCATCCGGCTGGCCGAGATTGGCGGTATAGGCGTAGCAGCGCGCGCCCTTCTGCTTCATCCAGAGCAGCGCCGCGCTGGTATCGAGGCCGCCCGAAAAAGCGATGCCGACTTTCTCCCCCTTGGGCAGGCTTTTCAGGATCGTGGTCATGGGGCTTCCAATCGGTCTCGAAGGGCTGATGTCGTTTCACGGGTTGACCGCGCGAATATCAAATTTCGCGGGGCTCGGCACCCCTTTAATGGCTCAAACTGACGGCTCGGCACCCGTCTTGCGTCCGAACAGGCGCTGGCGGAGCCGGTAAGCGGGCATGTTCAGCCGAGTCAGGGCGGCATCGACCGCCTCGTCGGAAAACCGGGTCCGCGGCCAGCGGTAAATCAGCGCGTAGGCAAACCAGATCACGACGAAGGTGACGAGGCCGGCGATCGACACGTCGGTGAAGAAATGGCCGCCAAAGGCCATCCGCAGCCCGCTGGTCACGAGGCCGAACACCACGGCTCCGGCATAAGCGAGCGGTCGCCACGCCGGCGGTGCCAGTGCGGCCGGCGCCAGCGTCCAGAACGCGGTCGCGCCCTCGCCCGAGAAGAACGAGCAGTTGCGCGCGCAGCCCCCGCGCGGATCCCACCACGGCACGAATTGCTGGTCGCCGGCGAACTGCGTCACCACCACCGGGCGCGGCCGGCCCCAATAGGACTTGAAGGCGAGATTGGTGAGGATGCCGGCCGACATGATGATCGTGACCAGCAGGAAGACGATCGCGCGACCGGATACCATCAGCGGGCGGTCGGGCCGGACCATCTTGACCACGAGCGCGATCAGCGCAGGCAGCACGAACGCCCAGGCGACCCACATCGCGGCGTCGCGCGCGAAGCCGGCCCAACCGTTCAGCTTGAGCGGAAACGTTTTCGTCTCAGGGTCGAAGAACAGCGCGGCGAGCTTGAGATCAAGCTCGGGATAGAGGCCGAAAACGACGCCGATCACGAGCCACAGCGCCAGGGCGATGAAGAGTCCAGTCCGGTTCATGGCGCGCGGTTTAGCCCAGTGGGAAAGGGATGAAAACCCCGTGACAAGTCAGAAAGTCACCGCGCATCCGGCCGCGAATTCGACGGCAGCGGCGGAGGCGGTTGGCGCGCAGGCGGCGGATTGCGCCAAGCGCCGGCATTGCGGCCGGCGATCAGCCAGTAGACGACGCCGGCGACGATGCCCGCGCCGGTCATGATCTCCAGATGCCGCCGCACAATGCCTTCGAATTGCAGCGTGTCGGAATGAAACGGGACCAGGCCGAGATAGCAGGCGAGCCCCACGACGCCTCCGCCCACGGCATAGGCGAGCGCGCTGCGGATGTAGAGCGCCTCGGTGATCGCCACGATCACCGCCGCCGGCACCAGCGCAAAGCCCGAGACGAAGATGAAGCCGAACCCGAGCAGGATATCGATCGTGCCCTGATCGACGGGACCGGCGCCGAGATCGGCGAACTCCGGAAACAACAGCGCGACGACAACGATCATGCCGCCGACGAAACAGGCGGCGAGGAAGCCGATGAAGATGACGACGAGGCGGCCGATCAGGGACATGATGGGAACGAATTGGTGACTGACGGCGTCGCCACATCCACAATCGTCATGCCCGGGCTTGACCCGGGCATCCACGACTTGCTCTCTCGTGGCTCGACGTGGATGGCCGGGTCAAGCCCGGCCATGACGGGCGTTGAGAGCGTCGCCATCATCAATATCAATCCGTCATCGCCATGGCCCGCAGCGTCTGGCGTTCACGGGCCGAGAGCTTTTCCGTCTCCGACTTGAGCTGGCCGCAGGCGGCGAGGATGTCGCGGCCGCGCGGAGTGCGCACCGGCGAGGAATAGCCGGCGTTGAAGACGTATTCGGAGAATTTTTCGATCTGGTCCCAGTCCGAGCACTCATAGGCGGTGCCGGGCCAGGGGTTGAACGGGATCAGATTGATCTTGGCGTGAATGCCCTTGAGCATCTTCACCAGCAGCTTGGCATCGTCGAGCGAATCGTTGACGCCCTTGAGCATCACATATTCGAAGGTGATGCGGCGCGCGTTCGAGGCGCCGGGATAGTCGCGGCAGGCCTGCAGCAATTCCTTGATCGGATATTTGCGGTTGAGCGGCACCAGCTCGTTACGCAGCTCGTCGCGCACCGCATGCAGCGAGATCGCGAGCATCACTCCAATCTCCTCGCCCGCGCGCACGATATTCGGGACCACACCCGAGGTCGACAGCGTGATGCGGCGGCGGGAGATGCCGATGCCTTCGTTGTCGCCGACGATCAGCAGCGCGTCGCGCACCGCGTCGAAATTGTAGAGCGGCTCGCCCATGCCCATCATCACGATGTTGGTGACGCGGCGCGTACCGTCTTCGCGATCGGCCCAATCATTCAGACGATCGCGCGCCACCATCACCTGTCCGACGATCTCCCCGGCGGTGAGATTGCGCACCAGGCGCTGCGTGCCGGTGTGGCAGAACGAGCAGTTCAGCGTGCAGCCGACCTGGGAGGACACACACAACGTGCCGCGATCGGTTTCGGGGATGTAGACGCACTCGACTTCATGCGCCCGCTCGACATTGTCGCCGCTCGGCAGCCGCAGCAGCCATTTGCGGGTGCCGTCGTTGGAGATCTGCTCGGCCACGACTTCGGGCCGGTCGACGGTGAAATGTTGCGCGAGCTCGGCACGAATGCCCTTCGAGACCGACGTCATCTCTTCGAAATTCTGGGCGCCACGGAAATACATCCAGTGCCACAGCTGCTGCACGCGCATCTTGCGCTGCGCCGGTGCAACGCCGATCTCGCCGAGGCGATCGGCAAGCTCGGTGCGCGACAGGCCGATCAGCGAGGGCCTCGCCGGCGGCACATAGGTCTCGAGCGGAGTCTTCTCCACCAGTGTTGCGTTGTGCGGCTCGGTCGTCGGTTGCATGGAATGGCCTGATTTAGGTGGTCGTTCTGGGATGGTCCAAAGGACTAAACCCGGAACCTCGAGATTCCGAGTTCGATGCTACGCATCGCCCCGGAATGACGGGAGAAAATCTGGAACGCGCCCTATATAGCAACCGGAACGGCCGATTGCGACCTTATCGACCGCAGGCTTAACGCCTGCAATCCTGCGCGATCTTGTCGAGCGCCTGGGCAAGGCCCTTCAGCGAAAAGGTGTCGGTGGTCTCGGTCCCCTTGGACGACATGCCCTTGACCACGAGATCGGCGGATTTGCGCATGGCCTCGACCATCCGCTCTTCCTCGGCCGCGTTCTTGATCCAGAGACCGTCGCCCTGCGAGTACATGGCGAAAGCGGCGCCGCCCACCTCGACCGAGGATTCAGAGCCCGGCTTCAGCGCATAGCCGATCATGACCGAGACTTCGTTGTTGACCTTCTCCGCCGGGCGGGTGGAGACGAAGGCATAGGCAGGATCGCGCGGCCGATTCGGCGGGTTGGTCTTCGACGACGACGGCTTGGCCAGCGCGAAGCAGACCTTTTTGCCGTTGGGCGCGGCCGAATAGGCGCCCCAGGTGCCGAACTGACCGATCAGGGTTGGCTCCGCGCCGCCGGCAACCGCCGCGTGCGGGGCCGCCGGCTTGCTCTCGGGCTTTGCAGCCGTCTTTCCGGTCGTATTGGCCGCCGGCGCGGCCGGTTTCGGCGCGGCCTCTTTCGGTGCAGTCTTGGGCGCAGGCTGCGCCGTCTGCGCCCGCGCGGAATCGATGATTCCACAGGCCGCCACGCCCGTCATCAAAGCTAAAATCAGCACCCGCCACATGCTGGAGTGGTTCCCTCAATATTGTGACTGGAAGATGGCCCGGTCGCGCATTGTCCCCGGGGCAGGGATAGCCGGGAAAGTCCAATTTGGGAAGGCAGTTAGCGAAGGTCGCGGCGACTAGGCCCTGGATCGCGCCGCGCGTTGCTCCGCCCATTGCGCATCGGTCCAGCGCAACAAATCCTCGACGCCGGAGCTGCGCAAATGCGCGCCACCGTCGATCACCACCATCTCGCCGTTGATGTAGCCGGCACGGTCGGAGACTAGGAAGCTGGCGAGGTCGGCAAGCTCGGGGTGCTCGCCGGCTCGTCCCATCGGGTTGCGCGCGGCCCACCCTTCGTCGCGACCCTCGGGGCGGAGCTGGCCCGAGGCGCCGGCGGTCGGGAACGGTCCCGGCGCGATCGCGACGGTGCGGATTCCCTTCGGGCCCCATTCCACGGCGAGACTTTTGGTCATCGCCAACACGGCCGACTTCGCCATCGCCGACGGCACGGTGAAGGCGCGACCGGTGATGGTCGAGGTCGAGAGGATCGAGAGCACGACGCCGCCATGCTTGCCGTCGATCCAGCGCTTGCCGGCGGCAAGCGTGCAATACATCGCACCATGCAGGGTCGGCGCGAGAATCGCATCCGCGGCGCGGAATGAGAGATGCTCACTCTGCGCGATGAAAGTCGCAGCCGCATTGTTGACGAGAATATCGAGCGGCGCCCCGCGCCAGATCGCGTCCATCATGCTCTCGACGGCGGTGCCGTCTCGGATATCGCAGGCGATCGTGGTGACCTTGCCGCCGTTCTCTTCGCGCATCTTGCTCGCCGCCGCCTCGAGCCGATCGAGCTTGCGGCCGCAGATCACGAGCTCGGCGCCGAGCGCGAGGAAACGGTGCGCCATTGCAGCACCGAGGCCCGAACCGCCGCCGGTGACGAGGATGCGCTTGTCCTTGAGCAGGCCTGTTTCAAACATGGTTTGAATCCTTCTTGTTTCGTCGTTGCGCGCGCAGCGGGAAACCGTACCGCGGAAATAGGCTTCGCTACGCTCCCAATGACGGGAGGATAGGCTCCTGCGTTCCAACTGACAAAGAAACCGGATTGTCGCCCGCACCTAAATCCGGCAGAAACGGGCAAACTATAAATCCACTCGAAACGCCCAGTACTTCACTTCTCAAGAAGGTGCCGCCATGAAAGCCATCCTCTGCTCGCAATATTGCCAGCCCGACGATCTCGTTCTGGCCGACGTGCCGGATCCGGTGGCCGGTCCCGGCGAAGCCGTGATCGCGATCAAGGCTGCGGCGCTGAACTTCTTCGACATCCTGATGATTCAAGGCAAGTACCAGATCAAGCCGCCATTCCCGTTCTCGCCGGCCGCCGAAGTGGCTGGGGTGATCGAGAGCATCGGTCCCGGCGTGACTGATCTGAAGATCGGCGATCGCGTCGTCGCCTCCTGCGGCCACAACGGCGCGCGCGAAAAGATCGCGCTGCCGGCGGCATCGATCGTGAAGATCCCCGACAATCTCGATTATGACCGCGCGGCCGGCATCATCATCATCTACGGCACCGCGCTGCATGCGCTGGAAGATCGCGCGAGCCCGAAGCCGGGCGAGACGCTCGCGGTGCTCGGCGCCGCCGGCGGCACCGGACTTGCCGCGTGCGAGCTCGGCAAGCTGATGGGCCTGAAGGTGATCGCCTGCGCCTCGTCGGACGAGAAGCTCGAATTCGCGAAGGCGCACGGCGCAGAACTCGCGCTCAATTACGGCAAGGAAGATTTGAAGGAAGGCCTGCGAAAGCTTACGGGCGGCAAGGGCGTCGACATCATCTTCGATCCGGTTGGTGGCACCTATGCCGAGCAGGCCCTGCGCTCGATTGCCTGGGAAGGCCGCTTCCTCGTGATCGGCTTCGCCGCCGGCGACATTCCGAAGATGCCGCTGAACCTCGCGCTGCTGAAGGGCTGCGATATCCGCGGCGTGTTCTGGGGCGCCTGGACCCGGCTCAACCCGGAAAAGAACCGCGCCAATCTCGAGAAGCTCGTGAAGTGGACAGCGGAAGGAAAGATCTCCTCGCATGTCGATCGCGTCTTCCCGCTGGCGCAGACGGCGGATGCGCTCAAGGTGCTCGCCGGACGCCAGGCGATGGGCAAAGTGATCCTGCATCCGTGAGGCTATGCGGCACGACGTGTGTCGGTACGGCCGCTCGCCACGAGCTCAACTGTCATCGCCCGGCTTGACCGGGCGACCAGTACTCCGAGACGTCAGTCATTGAATCGAGAAGCCGCGGCGTACTGGTTTCCCGCCTTCGCGGGGAATGACCGCGAGCGCGGGACAGGCAGTGTCCGCGCCGCCGCCGGGTCAATCCCCGTCAACCATTGTCGACAAAATTGCGGGGCATTCCTCCGCCTCGCCTCAATCAAACCCAAATATCTCCCGATTCGCGCAAGCCGCCGACGTTTTTTGGGCTGATTCAGACGGCGATTTACCGGCTCCAGTTTGCGGGGCATTTCTGGACAACAACAAAAAGACTGAAGCCGGGATGCCCCAGCGTTGCGTTAGTAGTGGGGAGCATCACCATGGAGACGACGGCGTACCGCCCGTCCAGGGAATCGAGATCGTTCGATTCCGATCAAGCTGCATCACATCCGGCCGTCGCGTCCTATATCCGTGCGCGCGCCGCGCGGCTCGATCTGTCACCGGAAGATCCAATTCCACTGATCCTGTCCGATCCGCTCGGTGTGCCGGAGTCAGGCGAATATACGGCGCGGGCGTTGGGTCCCCGGCTCAGAATTGTCCCGCGTGTTCTCGCGGCGGTTCTCATCGCATCCACGCTGGCCGTTGCGGCCGCGCTGTATCAGCCCAGTCTCCGCAATCTCTTCGCCGCCGACGCTGCCGGCCCGACGGGTGCCGAGCTGGACCAGGCCATGGCGTCGGCCAACGTGCCGGACAGGCCTCAGACCGCGTACAAGGACCCGGCGCGCTTGAGCAACACAAGGCTGGCGAGCGCTGACGCGCAGGATCTCCCCGCAGCCTCAGCTCCGAGCCGCGAAGCGATTGCGACTGCCTATCAAACCGCGCTGCAAGCCCAGGCGCCCGGGCCAGTCGCGGCGCCGCCTGCGCCCCCACCGCCCGCTAAGACGCTCGATGCCGACACACTGGCTGGGCTGATGGCGCGCGCGAACGGTCTGTTGGCGGTCGGCGACATTGCCGCGGCGCGCCTGCTGCTCGAACGGGCCGCCAATGCACAGGATGCAACGGCTGCATTTCTGCTCGCGCAAACCTATGACCCGGCGGTGCTGGGCACGAGCGACGCGCGGCGCGTTGCTGCCGACGCGACCGCCGCGCGCGACTGGTACCAAAAGGCCGCAGGCCTTGGATCGGCGGAGGCGCGGCAACGCCTCGCCCAGCTTCAGAACTAGAACTCTTTAGGGGATATCATGCGTAATGCTTTGAGAATGGCGCTTGCCGCCATCATGATGATCTATGCCTTCGCGGCACGCGCGGAGCAGACCGAATATGATCCGGCCAAGGTCTCTGACAGCCTGAAAGCCATCTTCCAGTTCGGTTCGACCTCGACCAAGCAGTCGCTGAACGCCAACACCGTGACGTTGATCACCGGCACGATCGGCGGCACCTATGTGCAATTCGGCGCCGACCTCGCCTCCGTGCTCGACGACGGCAACAGGATTCGTGTGTTGCCAATCGTCGGCCGAGGTTCGGTGCAGAGCGTTGCCGACATCCTGTTCCTGCAAGGCGTCGATCTCGGAATCGTCCGCGCGGATACGCTCGACTATCTCGAGCGCAAAGGTTTTGCCAAGGACATCAAGAAGCAATTCACCTATGTGACGAAGCTCTACAACGAAGAGATGCAGGTGATCGCGCCAAAATCGGTCGCGACACTCAAGGATCTGGAAGGCAAAACTGTAAGCGTCGATCTGCCCAACGGCGGCACCTTCGTCACCGCGCTCACCGTGTTCGAGCGGCTCGGGATCAAGGCGAAATTCGTTTATGTCGAGCAGCGCATCGCGATGGAGAAACTGAAGGCCGGCGAGATCGACGCCGTCATCGTGGTCGGCGGCAAACCGTACAAGTCCGTTTCGACCTTCGGCAATGACGGCCGCTTCCACCTTGCGACCGTGGATTATGCAAAGCCCCTCCAGAGCGACTATCTGCCGGCGACGCTGACCGCCAAGGACTATCCGAACCTGGTCAAGGAGGGCGAGAGCGTGGACACCATCGCGGTGCCGGCCGTGCTCGCGGCCTACAACTGGGCGCCCAACACCGAGCGCTACCGCAAGCTTGCACTGTACGTGGACGCGTTCTTCACGAAATTCCCGACGCTGCAGAACCCGCCCTTCCATCCAAAGTGGAAGGAGGTCTCGCTCGCGGCGCCCCTGGCGGGCTGGAACAGATTGCCGGTGGCGCAGCAATGGCTCGACCGCCACGGCGTCGAACCGGTGACGCGGCAACGCTTCGAGGCGTTCCTGCGACAGAGCCCCTCGGCCGCAAAAGTGTCCGACGCGGACAAGGAAACGCTGTTCAAGCAATTCCAGGCGTGGGACGCCGAAAAGGCCCAGGCCCAGGCGCAGGCGGAGAAGAAGTAGCGAGCAGTCATCCACACATACAGCTGTCATCGCCCGCGAAGGCGGCGATCCAGCATTCCGAGACGGTTATGGTTCAATCGGAAGGCCGCGGCGTGCTGGATTCCGCACCATCGCGAGGAATGACAGCGGAGTATGCGGCGACAGCTATTGCGCGGCTTCCGGCTCCACCTCATCCACCCCGCGCTTCAGCGCGGCGCGGGCGGCTTCGCGATGCTCGTTCGTGATGTGGCTGGCAACCATGCGGATCGCGGTGGCGAGTACGGCGGCGTCATCGGTGAAGCCGAGGATCGGCATCACGTCGGGAACGAAATCAAACGGCAGGATGAAATAGGCGATCGCCCCGAGCAGCGAGGCCTGGACATGGCGTGGCGTCTGGCGGTCGAACGCGCAGTAATAGGCCGCGAGCAGATCCTCCGCGAACGGCAGATGCGCGGCGACACGCTTCAGCTTGCGCCAGAAGCGGCGGCGCACGCTCTCACGATCTTCCGCGAGCCGGTCGGCGGGCTCGAAACCGACGCTGTGTTCGGCAGCCATGTTCGACAAACTCCCCGTTCCAGCCTGGGTGGCAGATCGCCGCATCCCGTGCTGATCACAAGATGGGGACGCGGCCTTCCCCTGCAAGACGTCAGCCTGGTGTCAGCTTGGCGATGGCGTTCATCGCCTTGGCGAGCTCGATGTCGAGCGCGGTGACGCCGCCGGCGTCATGGGTCGACAGCACCACCTCCACCGTTTTGTAGACATTGCGCCATTCGGGGTGGTGGTCCATCTTCTCGGCGACCAGTGCCGCGCGGGTCATGAAGCCGAACGCCTCGTTGAAATCCTTGAAGACAAAGGTTTTCCCGATCGCCTCGCGTCCTTGAGCCTCGGTCCAGCCAGGTAGTTCGCCCAGCGCCTGCCTGCGTGCCTCCGCCGAGAGCCGTTCTGTCATCCTCGCCTCCGTCCTTTCAGGGGAACTTTACCCTAACACCGCACTGACGCCCCGGGTTCATACGGGATTGGACCCCATCCGCTAACCATGACGGAGATGTAACCCTGCCGGACAAGAAATTTGCTACACTTGCAGGCGTAAACCGCCGGCCAAGATGAAACTGAGCCTCAAGCGAATGTTCGGGAGATCGATGACCGGGGGATTGGACCTGGCCGAAGCGCCCACCCCGCCCTCGCCGCGATCATCGGCGCGGAAGACGGCGCTCGTGACTCTCGCGCTGGTGCTCGCGATCGTTGGCGCGCTCGCCGGCGGCTATTACTTTGCCATGCGGCCGGTGACGCTGAAGATCGCGGTCGGCCCCGCCAACAGCGATGACGTCAAGGTCGTGCAGGCACTGACCCAGGCCTTCGCGCAGCATAAGAGTTCTGTGCGGTTGCGCCCGATCCAGACCGACGGCGCCACCGCCAGCGCCAATCTGCTCGCGGAAGGCAAGGCCGATCTTGCCATTGTGCGCGGCGACGTCGACGTACCGAAGAACGCGCAAGCGGTTGCGACCCTGCGCAAGAACGTCGTGGCGCTATGGTCCGTGTCCGGCAAGGGCAAGAAGAAGGGCGCGAAGATCACCAAGATCGCGCAGCTCGCCGGACATCGGGTCGGCGTGGTCGGCCGCACCCAGGCCAACGTCAATTTGCTCAAGGTGATCCTGCAGCAATACGGTGTCGATCCCGCCAAGGTCGAGATCGTGCAATACCCGGCAACCGAAGCCGTCGAAGCGATCAAGGCGCAGAGGGCTGATGCCTATCTCGCGGCCGGTCCCGTCAACAGCAAGATCACGGCGGAGGCGATCGCCGCTTCCACCAAGGATTTCGGCACGCCGACCTTTCTCGCGATCGATTCCGCGGATGCGATCGCCCAGAACCATCCGGTCTATGAAGCGGCCGAGATTCCCGCGGGCACTTACGGCGGCTCGCCCGATCGTCCCGATGACGAGGTCAAGACCATCAGCTTCTCGCACCACATCGTGGCGCGCAAAGCAGTGTCCGAAACCACCATCGCGGCGTTCACGCGCCAGCTTTTCTCCGTACGCCAGCAATTGGTGACGGAATTCCCGCTGGCGGCGAAGATCGAAACGCCCGACACCGACAAGGATGCGGTGATTCCCGTGCATCCCGGCGCCGCCGCTTTCGTCGACGGCGAAGAAAAGACCTTCCTCGACAGATACAGCGATTACATCTGGTGGACCCTGATGGCGCTCTCGGCCATGGGCTCGATCGGCGCCTGGTTTGCGGGCTATCTGAAGAAGGACGAGCGCGACAACAACAGCCATCTGCGCGAGCGGCTGCTCGACATGATCACCGCCGCTCGAAAAAGCGAAACGACCGAAGATCTCGATCAGATGCAGACCGAGGCCGACGAGATCCTGCGCGATACGCTGCGCTGCTACGACCACGGCGCGATCAAGGAAGGTGCGCTCACCGCCTTCAACATCGCGCTCGACCAGTTCCATGCGGCGGTTGCCGACCGCAAGGCGGTGCTGTTCAGCCTGCCGCAGAACCTGCAGCGCGCCGGTGCCCAATTCCGGGCCGCTGGCAACGCGTAAGCGCTCGCGCGTTATCGCCGCGTCACATTGTCTCAATATAGCGTCTGCTTCACCATGGCGACCGCCCTGGGCGATCGCCTCACGCGATATCGAGACCGTCTTCATGAACATCAAATTCTCCCGCCGCCGTTTCCTGACGACCAGCGCCGGCGCGCTCGGCGCGGTCGCAATGCCCCATCTCTCCCGCGCGGCCGACCGGCCGGCGGTGACCCATGGCGTGCAGTCGGGCGACGTCACCGTCGACAGCGGCGTGGTCTGGGCGCGCACCGACCGGCCCGCACAGATGCTGGTCGAGGTGGCGACGACGGAGTCGTTCAGGGATGCCCGCGCGCTGCCGCCGATCGCGGCGCTGCCCGACAGCGACTTCACCGCGAAGATGCTGATCGAAAACCTGCCGGGCGGACAGGACATTTTTTATCGCGTCCGCTTCCGCGATCTTTCGCACACCGCGGTGGAGGGCGAGCCGGTGACCGGCCGCTTCCGCACCGCACCCGCCGACCGTCGCGACGTCAGCTTCGTCTGGGGCGGCGACGTCGCAGGACAAGGCTGGGGCATCAACCCTGATGACGGCGGCATGTTCACCTTCTCGGCGATGCGCAAGCACCGTCCGGATTTCTTCCTGCACTCCGGTGACACCATCTATGCCGACGGCCCTATCCAGTCCGAGGTGAAGCTCGCGGACGGCAAGATCTGGAAGAACGTCACGATTCCCGAGAAGGCCAAGGTCGCCGAGACGCTGGACGAGTACCGCGCCGCGCACAAATACAATTTCACCGACGACAATCTTCGCGCCTTCAATGCCGAAGTGCCGATCTTCGTGCAGTGGGACGACCATGAGGTGACCAACAACTGGTCGCTGTCGAAGGAGCTGCCGGCGACCTACAAGGAGCGCGACATCGCACTGCTTGCGGCCCGCGCAAGCCGTGCCTTCCACGAGATGTATCCGATGCGCGAGAGCATCGTCGAGCCCGGCCGCGTCTATCGCCAGATCTCCTATGGTCCCCATCTCGACGTGTTCGTGCTCGACGAGCGCAGCTATCGCGGCCCGAACGGCCCCAACCTCGAAACCGTTTACGACCCGGCCAGCTATTTCCTCGGCCCGGACCAGATCGCCTGGCTCAAGCGCGGCCTGTTGAATTCTCGCGCGACCTGGAAAGTGATCGCCTCCGACATGCCGCTCAGCCTCGTCGTGTCAGACACGCCGAAGGGGGGATCGGAAGCCATTGCGCAGGGCGACGGCCCGGTGCGCGGCCGCGAGTTCGAGATCGCCGACATCCTGCGTTTCATCAAGATGGCGCCGGTCAGCAACACCGTGTGGCTCACGGCGGACGTGCATTACGCGGCCGCGCATTATTACGATCCGAACAAGGCGCAATTCCAGGATTTCGAGCCGTTCTGGGAGTTCGTGTCGGGCCCGCTTCACGCGGGCACATTCGGTCCGAACGCGCTCGACAATACGTTTGGGCCGGAGGTGCGTTTCGTCAAGGCGCCCGGGAAAGACAACCAGAACCTGCCGCCATCCGCCGGCATGCAGTTCTTCGGTCACGTCAAGATCGACGGCGCTTCCGGCCAGATGACGGTGACCTTGCGCGACCGCGCCGACGTCGCGCTGTGGTCAACCACGCTCGATCCGAAGCCGGCCTGACGCCGTATCGCTAGTTCGCCGCGCGGACCTGGAGCGCCGCCTCCAGCGCGTCGCTCGAACACGGCTTCTGCAATCGCGGCTGGCCGGCGAATTCGGGCGGGATGCGCGCGTCAGCGCCGTAGCCGGTGACGAACACAAAGGGAATTTTCAGCGCCGCGAGCCGTTCGGCGACCGCAAAGCTGTTCTCGCGACTCAAACCGACGTCGAGCAAGGCGAATTCGGGGGCGTGCGCCGCGATTGCGGTCAGCGCCTGCGCCACTGAACCTACCGTGCGGACGCTCTTCACGCCAAATCCGAGCAGGCGATCTTCGAAGTCGATCGCGATGATCGGATCGTCCTCGACAATGAGCACATCGGCGGGACAGTTTGAACCATCGGAAACAGCGGGTGCCATCATCGTAACTTGGAGCATGAGGTTTCTCTGACTGGGATACCGCGTCACGACGCCTGTACCCGGCGCGGAGGTTCCCGGAACGAAACCACCACATCACAGTTGTTAGGTCGGTCTACTTGTGCACACAGGACCTCGTCGGAACTCGCTAAATGTGGAGGCGGATGGGAGTTTAAGATGGACGCGCGGACCAGCAACGCCACCGAGATCGATAGCCGGCCGACCAACAATCTGCTGCGGCGCTTGAGCCCGGCCGACTTCGCCCTGCTTGCGCCGCATGTCATGCTCGAAAGCGCCGCAGCGAATGAGCTGCTCTACAACCCCGGCGACGACGTCCAGGTCGTCCACTTCCCCTGCGGACCGTCGCTTGCAACCTTCCTCGTTCCCAATGAGGACGGCCGCGATGTCGAGACCATCCTGGTCGGCCGCGAAGGCGCGGTGGGCGGCATCGTCAGCGAGGGTTATCTGCCGGCCTATACCCGGATCTGCGTGAAATTCGGCGGGCCGTTTGCGCGAATTCACGTCAGCAAGCTGGAGGCCGCCAAGCAGCGCTCGCCCTCGTTGCGCCATGTCTTCGCTCGTTACGCCGACTGCATGCTGGCTCAGATCTTCCAGTCCACCGCCTGCAACGCCATTCACTCGATCGAGCAGCGCACCGCCAAATGGATGCTGGCCGCTATGGAGCGGACCGGCGACGAGAGCAGCGTGCCTCTGACGCACGAGCAACTCGCGACACTGCTCGGCGTCGGCCGCAGCTATGCCAGCCGCGTGCTCCAGTCGTTCAAGGCGGAGGGCGTGCTCGACACGCGACGCGGATCGATCCTGGTCCGCAACCGCGAGGGCCTGCGCCTGCGCTCCTGCCTGTGCAACGAGGCCGTGAAGATGCACTTCGAGGAGGTGCTGCGCGGCGTCTATCCGACCGAGGAGAGGCAGGCCGGCTAGCCGCCTGACTCGCTCCTCTTCGGGGATAAGAAGCGGCCGCACTATCCCGCCGCGGGGGAACCTGGGCTAATGTCCCCGCATGAGCGGGGCTTTCCTTCACACTCTCTTCGACATCGCGGCGTGGCTGGCTGCGGCCGTGGCGCTCTACGGGCTGTCGCGACAGGGCTTGCGGTTTCCGGCGCAATCCTTTGAGCGGTCCTACCTCGCCGCTTTGGTGTTCGGCGCGGGGCTCGGCGCCTATCTGTTCGGCTCCGCCAATCTGTGGCTGTCGGGCCAGAGCGGCATCGCGCGCTCCGTGGAAGGAGCGCTGGTCGGCGGCATCTTGGCGATCGAGCTCTACAAATGGTCCGCAGGGATCACGGTCCGAACCGGCGCCCGTTTTGCGCTGCCGCTGGCGCTCGGCATCGCGATCGGCCGGCTCGGCTGCTTTTTCGCGGGCCTCGACGATTTCACCTACGGCACGCCGACGGCATGGCCCTGGGGCCATGATTTCGGCGACGGCATCCCGCGCCATCCCGTGCAGCTCTACGAAAGCGCCGCGATGGGGGTGTTCGCGCTGCTCTACGTGGTGGCGGTCTTGAACCGGAGCGCGTTTGTGATCACCAATGGTTTCTACCTCGTCCTCGTCTACTATGGAGCACAGCGCTTCCTGTGGGAATTCCTCAAGCCCTACGGCACGCTGATCGGCCCCTTCACGCTGTTTCACCTGCTGTCGCTGTCCATCCTGCTCTACGCCGTCGTCATGCTGGCGAGGGCGCCCAATGCGAGACCCATGCATGAACGCGCCGTTGCGTAAGTCGCGTCCCTATATCTTCTGGGGCCAGACCCAATCTCTCTGCGAGACCTGCCTGAAGCTGGTGCCGGCCAAGATCCAGATCCTCGACAACGAGGTTTGGTACGAGAAGCGCTGCAAGGAGCATGGCGTCCAGTCCACGCTCGTGTCGACGGACGCCGCGTATTGGCGCCTGTGCAAGGATTTCATCAAGCCGGGCGACCGGCCGCTGGCCTTTCAACGGCATACCGAATTCGGCTGCCCCTATGATTGCGGCCTGTGCCCCGACCACGAGCAGCATTCCTGCCTCGCGCTGATCGAGATCACCGAGCATTGCAATCTGACCTGCCCGGTGTGCTTTGCCGATTCCTCGCCGGCGCGGACCAGCTTCACGCCGCTGGCCAAGGTCGAGCGAATGCTGGACGCGCTGGTCGCGAGCGAGGGCGAGCCTGATTTGGTGCAGATCTCCGGCGGCGAGCCGACGCTGCATCCCGACTTCTTCGCGATCCTCGATGCGGTGCGCGCCCGCCCGATCCGCCATGTCATGATCAACACCAACGGCCTGCGTATCGCCCGCGAAAAGGATTTCGTGGCGCGGCTCGCCGAGAACAAGCGCGGGCTCGAGGTCTATCTCCAGTTCGACTCGCTCGAACGCGACGCTTTGATCAATCTGCGCGGCGCGGATTTGCGCAAGATCCGTCAGCAGGCGCTGGAGAATCTCGAGCATTACGGCGTATCGACCACGCTGGTGGCGACCATCAAGCGCGGTGTCAACGATGCCGAGATCGGCGACATCGTCCGCCACGCGCTGACCTGGAAGTGCGTTCGCGGCGTCACGCTGCAGCCGGTGCAGGACGCCGGCCGCAACGAAAATTTCGACAAGAACACCGATCGCATCATGCTGTCGGAGATCCGCAAGCGCGTGGTCGAAACCGGCGTGTTCGGCGACAAGGACATGATCCCGCTGCCCTGCAATCCCGAAAGCATCTCGATCGGTTACGGCCTGCGCAACGGCAAGAAAGTGCTGCCGCTGACCTCGCTGATCCCGCAGGAGCAACTCGTCGCATTGTTGCCCAATACGATAAGCCCGGAGAAGCATCCGGCGCTGAGGGAGAAATTCATCGATCTGTTCTCGCTGTCCTCGGGACCGCTGAACACGAGCGAGCGCGTCTGCGAATTGCTGTGCTGCCTGCCGAGCTTCGAGGTGCCGCAGGGAATCACGTACGAGAACGTATTCCGCGTCACCATCGTGCAGTTTCTCGATCGCTTCAATTTCTGCGTCGGCAACGTCAAGCGCAGCTGCATCCATTTCGTCACCGAGAACGGCGCGATCATCCCGTTCGACACCTACAATCTGTTCTACCGAAACGGAAAGATCGACGGCATCCGCGCCGAACTGGCGGCGCAGTCAACCGCAGGAGTCCTGCAGGCATGAGCATCAGCGACACGCCGCCGCCAGCCCCTCCGGGACCGCCTCCTGCCCCGCCGAACAAGCGCGGCGGCTGCCTGACCGCGATCATGGCGATCTTCGGGATCCTCATGCTGCTACCCGGTGCCTGCGCATTGCTGTTCGGCGGAATGTCGGTGATCGAGGGCGGCCGGATGGGTTCCGACGTGGCACCGCTGGTGTTCGTAGGCCTGGTCGTGGGGCTGGGCGGGGTCGCCCTGATCTGGGCCGCGATCAAGGGCCGGCGCGGCTGAGCCCGGCTTTTCGCCTAACCCCCGGGAATTCCCGGACAAAATTCAATCAACCAACGGCCAAAGAACACATTGTTTTTTGGCGGTTTTTGCCTATATTGCGCCGCAACGCGTAGGGTGCCCGGTCGATATGCCGGGCTTTCCCTTTTGGGCGGAAAGCGCCCCGTTTCCAGTCTTCAAGCGTTGTTTCGAGAAGAGGTCCCGGTCTGACCGGCGAGATCGCGCTTAACCCATTGTCCGACCGCAAAGAAGCCCACTCATGAATCTTCGCAACATCGCCATCATCGCCCACGTCGACCACGGCAAGACGACCCTGGTCGACCGCCTCCTCCAGCAATCCGGCACCTATCGCGAGAACCAGAAGGTGACTGAGCGCGCCATGGACTCCAACGATCTGGAGCGCGAGCGCGGCATCACCATTCTGGCCAAGGCGGCCTCGGTGCAGTGGAAGGACACCCGCATCAACATCGTCGATACCCCAGGCCACGCCGATTTCGGCGGCGAGGTCGAACGCATCCTCAACATGGTGGACGGCGCGCTGGTGCTGGTCGACGCCGCCGAGGGGCCGCTGCCGCAGACCAAATTCGTGGTCTCCAAGGCGCTCAAGGTCGGTTTGAAGCCGATCGTCGTGATCAACAAGGTTGACCGTCCCGACGCGCGGGCAACCGAAGTCATCAACGAGGTGTTCGACCTGTTCGCGGCGCTCGACGCCAGCGAGGAGCAGCTCGACTTCCCGATCCTCTACGGGTCGGCCAAGCAAGGCTGGATGGCCGAGAGCCCGGACGGGTCGCAGGAAGCCGGCATGCAGCCGCTGTTCGACCTGATCGTGCGCCATGTCGCGCCGCCGACCGTCGAGGAAGGCCCGTTCCGCATGATCGGCACCATTCTGGAAGCCAACCCCTATCTCGGCCGCATCATCACCGG
The DNA here is from genome assembly GCF_023100665.1 of Bradyrhizobium sp. CW1. Taxonomy (NCBI): domain Bacteria; kingdom Pseudomonadati; phylum Pseudomonadota; class Alphaproteobacteria; order Hyphomicrobiales; family Nitrobacteraceae; genus Bradyrhizobium; species Bradyrhizobium sp. CW1. Next base: position 93,541 of record NZ_CP064684.1, on the reverse strand, counting down.
CCGTATTTCCTCAGGCTCGATCAAGCCGAACCAGGCCGTGAAGGTGCTGGGCGCCGACGGCAAGACGATCGAGCAGGGCCGCATCACCAAGATCCTCGCCTTCCGCGGCATCGAGCGCACTCCTCTCGACGAAGCCGAGGCAGGCGACATCGTCGCCATCGCCGGCCTGACCAAGGGCACCGTCGCCGACACCTTCTGCGATCCGTCGGTCGACACCCCGCTGGTGGCGCAGCCGATCGACCCCCCGACCGTGTCGATGTCCTTCATCGTCAACAACTCGCCGCTCGCCGGCACCGAAGGCGACAAGGTCACCAGCCGCATGATCCGCGACCGCCTGCTGCGCGAGTCCGAGGGCAACGTTGCGCTGCGGGTCGTCGAAGCCTCCGACAAGGACGCGATGGAAGTTTCAGGCCGTGGCGAATTGCAGCTCGCGATCCTGATCGAGACCATGCGCCGCGAGGGCTTCGAGCTTTCGGTGTCGCGTCCGCGTGTCGTATTTCAGAAGGACGAGGCCACCGGCGCCACCCTCGAGCCGATCGAGGAAGTCGTCATCGACGTCGACGAGGAGCATTCCGGTGTCGTCGTGCAGAAGATGAGCGAGCGCAAGTCCGAGCTGATCGAGATGAAGCCGTCCGGCGGCAACCGTCTGCGGCTGGTGTTCTACGCGCCGACCCGCGGCCTGATCGGCTACCAGGGCGAGCTGCTCACCGATACCCGCGGCACCGCGATCATGAACCGTCTGTTCCACGGCTACGCGCCGTACAAGGGCGAGATCCAGGGCCGCCGCAACGGCGTGCTGATCTCCAACGACCAGGGCGAAGCGGTGGCTTACGCCATGTTCAAGCTGGAAGATCGCGGCCCGATGATGATCGAGCCGGGCTGGAAGGTCTACAAGGGCATGATCGTCGGCGAGCATACCCGCGACAACGACCTCGAGATCAACGTGCTCAAGGGCAAGCAGCTCACCAACATCCGAACCACGTCGAAGGACGAAGCGGTGCGCCTGACCCCGCCGATCCGCATGACGCTGGAAAAGGCGCTGGCCTATATCGAGGACGACGAGCTGGTGGAGATCACGCCGAAGTCGATCCGCCTGCGCAAGCGGCACCTCGACCCGAACGAGCGCAAGCGCGCGGAAAAATCCAAGGAAGCGGTGGCTTAAGGCCACTCGGACACACGACGAATGCGTCATGGCCGGGCTTGTCCCGGCCATCCACGTCTTCGATACTGGTGTCAATGACGTGGATGCCCGGGACAAGCCCGGGCATGACGATGAAATTGACCGCTATGTCCCTCCCCTCCTCCGTCGACGTCGCGATCATCGGTGCGGGCGCCGCCGGTCTCGGCGCGGCGCATGCGCTGGCAGGCTCCGGCCTCTCCGTGATCGTGCTCGAGGCGCGTAACCGGCTCGGTGGCCGGGCCTGGACGGTGCAGGCCTCGCCCGAAGTCACCTTCGACGTCGGCTGCGGTTGGCTGCATTCGGCGGACAACAACTCCTTCGTCGCGATTGCAAAGCAGCTCGATTTCGAGGTCAACAAGGACCTCCCGCCCTGGCGCGAGCGCGCCTATGGCGACGCGTTTCCGAAAGCCGAGCGCGATGATTTCATGCACGCCATGGACGCCTTCTATCAGCGGCTGTGGGAGACCGCCCAGAAGGGCCAGGATGTCCCCGCGAGCTTCAGCCTGGAGCCCGGCAATCGCTGGAATCCCATGATCGACGCGATCTCGACCTACATCAACGGCTGCGAACTGAAGGACATGTCGACGCTGGACTGGGACGCGTATGAGGACAGCGACCTCAACTGGCGCGTCCGCCGCGGCTACGGCGCGCTGATCGCGGCCTATGGCGCGCCATGCCCGGTGGCGCTGAACTGCAACGTCACGCTGATCGATCATTCCGACCAGCGCATCCGCATCGAGACATCGCAGGGCACGCTGACCGCGGACAAGGTGATCGTCACCGTGCCGACCAATCTGATCGCCAATGAGGCGATCCGCTTCTCGCCACCTCTCCCCGCCAAGGTCGACGCCGCGGCCGGCCTGCCGCTCGGTGTCGATGACAAGGTGACGCTGGCGCTCGACGATGCCGAAGCCTTCCCGAAGGAAGGTAATTTGCGCGGCGCCACGATGCGCACTGACATGGGCACCTATCATATCCGCCCGTTCGGCCAGCCCTGCATCGAAGGCTTTTTCGGCGGCAGCTTTGCACGCGAACTGGAAGACGCGGGCGACGGCGCCATTGCCGCCCAAAGCATCGAGGAGATCGCAGGCTTCCTCGGCAACGACATCAGGCGAAAGCTGAAGCCGCTCTACGAGTCGCGCTGGGCCCACGACCCCTTCGCGAGAGGCTCCTACTCGCACGCCCTGCCCGGCCACGCCGGTGACCGCGCCGTGCTGGCGGCACCGACCGATGGGCGGCTGTTCTTTGCGGGAGAAGCGACGTCGCCGAACTTTTTCTCGACGGCGCATGGGGCGCGGGACTCAGGGGAGCGGGCGGCGAGGGAAGTGCTGGGGACGGCGACGTCCTAGCGACTTGGCTTGACGGAACATACCATGAACAACTATGCTTTCTGGGAAGAATCAAGGACAACTTGCCAATTCTTGTCCCAGCGAAAGTTCGCATATGACCCGCTCGCCCCACTCGGTCGAATTCGAAGCCCTTCGGCTGAAAACGGGGTTGTCGCGCTCCGAAGCTGCCAATCTCCTGGGCGTTACAGAGCGCACTGTCATTCGATATGAGAACGGTGACTCACGACCGTCCCCGATTGCTATCAAATGGCTCCAAGAGCATTTGGCCCGATTACCCGAGAAGCGCCTCAAGCCCGCCGCTTTCCGATTTATCGATTTATTTGCTGGTATCGGGGGTCTGAGAATTGGCTTCGATGCCATCGGCGGACAGTGCGTTTTCACGTCCGAGTGGGATAAGTACTCGCAAGCTACCTATCGCGAGAACTTCGGGAACGACCACCCCATTGCCGGGGACATCAGGGAATACTCGAAAGATCCTTCAATGATCCCTGCGCATGATGTTCTTCTTGCAGGCTTTCCGTGCCAGCCTTTTTCGATTGCAGGTGTCTCGAAGAAGAACGCGCTCGGGCGACCTCACGGATTTCTCTGCGACACGCAAGGCACGTTGTTTTTCGATCTCGCGCAAATTATCGCACATCATCAACCCTCTGCATTCCTGCTGGAGAATGTGAAAAACCTCCAGCGACATGACAAGGGACGGACATTCGCGACCATCATCAACGTTCTACGCAACGAGCTTGGTTACGAGATTCATCATCGCGTCATCAATTCGGCGCCCTGGGTCCCACAAAAGCGCGAGCGAATTTTCATCGTAGGATTCAAGAAGGAAAGTAGCTTCGATTTCGACCGCCTTGTTGTTCCGGAGAATAGCCCGAAGCTTGGATCAATTCTGGATTCGCACGAAAGCGTCGATCCGAAATATACGCTCACGGCCCACCTCTGGAATTACCTCAAGAACTACAAAGACAAGCATGCCGCCAAAGGTAACGGCTTTGGTTATAGCCTGTTTGGCCCAGATGACGTAGCCCGTACACTTTCGGCTCGATACTTCAAGGATGGATCGGAAGTTCTGATCGCACAGCCGCGCAAGAGGCCACGACGTCTGACACCTCGCGAATGTGCAAGGCTTATGGGCTTCAGGCATGTTGACGGATCGGACTTTCGTATCCCCGTCTCGGACACGCAGGCCTACAGACAGTTTGGAAATGCGGTTGTCGTTCCAGTAGTGGCTTCGGTCGCAGAGTTGATGAAGCCGCATATTATCAGCGCCGTCGAAAACCGCGCCGTAAGGAAGCTGCAAAAGCATCCCGAACTGCCTTTTGCGATGGAGCCTGACCGGGCCTTCGTCTATGGCTGACGTCGTATCGGTCGAGGTTCGAAGCCGGATGATGGCGGGCATCCGAGGGAAGAATACGAAGCCTGAATTAATTATCCGGCGAGGGCTACATGCAAGGGCTTTCCGCTACGTCCTGCACGACAAGCGCCTGCCAGGTAAGCCAGATCTTGTCTTTCCCAAATATCGGGCCGCAATCTTCGTCCACGGTTGCTTCTGGCACGGCCATGATTGTCACTTATTCAGATGGCCGACGACACGTACAGATTTCTGGCGCAAGAAGATCAACCGCAATAGAGAGGTCGATCGCAAAGCCCTTGTTGCCCTCAAGGAAGCCGGCTGGCGTTGTTGCATCATTTGGGAATGCAGCCTCAAGGGACGTGGGGCTATTCCCATCCACTCGCTCTTGGACAGATGTTCAAGTTGGCTTCGCTCAAATCGACCTTCAACCGAGTTGCGCGGGACACCGAAAAGATGAAACGGGGATATCTCTCAGAGTATTTCATAGGAGTTGCCGCCAAGACACTGGCCGCGACCGAGGTCGATCCCAACACGTCGCGGGGTCACGAGTATCAGGGCGTTGACGCTTTCCGCGAGTTCCTTGGTTCACCCGAGACCAAGAAGAAGATTGACGTTACTTATATCCGACTTGAGGATGACGAGCTACCGCTCCGACTCGAACTCGACGGCACATGGTACAACAGTCGAAAGAACCAACCCCATAGGGAGCCTGAGTATCGATTATATTATCCGGCGGCTGCCGAAGAAGTCGTTCGGAAGGCGCGCGCTGGCGACACGCTGTTTTTCTGCAAGCCAAAATCTGGTCCACTGCTTGCGATGAGTTGCACCGCGGGCAGCGCAATTGAGCAGCAACTCTTTTGGCTATTCGGTCTGCGTGCAACCGGAGACCGTTTCGACGACAATAAGCGAGACTTTCGCCGAGAGCGCGGTCAGGAACTTTCTTTCACGGCTCGCTATATTCTTGAGCTCATCGAAATCGAAGCTATCGTTACTGAGGATGAGTGGCTCGACGCGCTCCTAAAGAAATTTGGTGCAGAATTCCCCGCAACGGGCATCTTCTCTGAGTTTGCTAGGAAGCATGCTCCCGAGACGAGTGTTAGAGACGATCCTGATCACGCGCTCATGACATGGATCGAATTTGAGGAAAGGTTGTTCCGTACCCTAGAGCGGCACATTGTCTCGAAAAGGCTGGCCGACGGTTTCATGCTCAGCAAGAAGGCTGACGTTGAAGGCTTCATCAAATTTTCGCTGAGCGTCCAGAATCGCCGCAAGTCGCGCGCCGGATCGGCTCTTGAGCATCATCTCGCTGCAATTTTTTCTGCCCGCAAGCTAAGGTTCGAGAGAGGGGCGCGAACCGAAAATAACAATAGACCGGATTTCCTGTTCCCGGGGGCGAAGGAATACAATTCGTCAGCGTTTTCAGAAAATCGCCTTGTAATGCTCGGCGCAAAATCGACCTGCAAGGATCGGTGGCGTCAAGTGTTAGCTGAAGCGAACCGGATCAAGACGAAGCATCTCTTGACGTTAGAGCCCGGAATTTCAGAAAATCAAACATCCGAAATGCGCACCAAATCGTTGCAACTTGTCTTGCCAAAAAAGCTTCACGAAACGTACAAGTCGACTCAACAAAGAGCCCTTTTGGACCTGCAAGAATTTGTGGCTCTTGTAGAGAAAATCCAACGCTGACCACGTCCTACTCGATCACCCGCGCCCGCAAGTCGGCATCCGGTACGAAGCACGAATCATACTTGCCGAAGATGCGGTATCGGTTGCGCGCGACGAGATTGTAGAGCGGGTCCCGTAGCGGCTTGGGCACAGCGAACAACGCGCGCACCCAGCCCCAGCCGGGGAGCTGCGACAGCACCGTCAGCGCAGCGTCCGACTTCATGAACACCGCGCCGCCGTGAACCACGGCATTGGTGTCGGGATCAGCGGGATCGATGCCGAACGTGCGCGCGAGCCGGGCGCCATAGTCAGATTGAATCGGCGTGAAGCGAAACCGCTTCGCCGGGTCCCTTTTGGCGACGAAGCGGACCCAGCGCGAGCAGAAGATGCAGACGCCGTCGAACAGGATGACGTCATCGTCGGGCCATTTGGGCATTAGCGATTGTCCAATATCAGGTGCGTGACCAGGAATACGGCGTCATGGCTTTTTGGCAGCCGCCGGCTTCAACCCACGCGCAAGCTCGGCACTCGCGGCTTTGACGCCTGCCTCGGTTTCGATCATCCAGTGGCCCTCGCTACCGACGGCCGGCGTCGTTCGGAAGTCGACCTTGCCACCGCCGCCGCGAAACGCATCGACCAACGCAAGCGAAAATGCCGGTGCAAAGTAGCTGTCATTGGCGGCAACGAGCCATGTGATGGGGATGCGCGCGGCCTTGCCGAATTCAGCCGCCGCGGCGAGAAGCGTATGCGGCGCGCAGATCCGGTTCGGCTCGTCATTGGCATGGCCGCCGCGGCCCGGCGCAATGGCGATGATGGCGGAGATCGCCTTCGGATCGGCATTCGCGAGCGCCAGCGCGCCCCAACCGCCGGCGGAATGGCCGATCACGATCGCGGCGTCCTTGCGGATAAAATCCTGCTTTCGCACATAGTCCAGCGCGAGCGCGATTTCGTCGGCCGTTGCGCGGCCCGAGCGCACGTAGTCCGCCTCGTCGCAGCCACCCTGGTCCTCGACATAGCGGCCACCGGTCGCACCATGGCCGAGCCGTTCGGGCACCAGCACGGCGAAGCCGCGCGCGATGAGGAATGCCGTGAGTGCGCGGTATTCCGGCTGAGACATTTGCGCGCGCCGCAAGCCATTTTGCGTCGAAGCATGCGCGATCACCGCAAGCCGGAACGGGCCGGCACCCGGCGGGCGAAACAGCCGGGCATGAGCGGCGATGTCGGTATCCGGCGACGGCACGCGCCATTGCTGACGGCGAAACGGATCGCCCTCCGCTCCGGACGAACCAAAAACCTGAGCGCACACCGGCGGCGCAGCCAGCAAGGCCAGCAGAGCCAAAGGCACGAGGATGTTGGGGATCCGCATGAATTGCCGGAGGCGAGAACAGCGACAGTTAGACTAGTAGGAACGAATCAATATCGGCAGACTTTCTGCGTTGCCATTGCCGTTCATTCGTTGCCGCAAAGCAGTTTTGCACCGGCGCAGAGCACCCCGGTGCCATTCGAATCGGCGTCTTGTCTTTTTTCGGTACAACATGGTTCAAATACTGATGCAGAAAGTCCACACGTTAACCGATAATTAACGATAGGTCTTGCCGCCGGCGCGGCGACTTGGTTTGATCACGTCCATGAGCACAACCCTGATCGAGGTCCGGCCGGCCAAAGCCGCAGATGCAACTGCGGTGGCGTCCACCCATGACGAAGCCTGGCGCTCCGCCTATCAGGGCATCATTCCCGGCGCCGAACTGGAGAAGTTGATCAACCGCCGCGGTCCGCAATGGTGGGACAGCGCGATCCGCAAGGGCAGCCGCGTCAGCGTGCTGGTGTTCGGCGACAAGATCGCAGGCTACGCCAATTACGGCCGCAACCGCGCCCGCAGCCTGCATTTCGACGGTGAGGTCTACGAGCTCTATCTGCGTCCCGAATTCCAGGGCCTGGGCTTTGGTCGCCGCCTGTTCACCGCGGCCCGCCGCGACCTGATGCAGAGCGGCCTGAAGAGCATGGTGGTGTGGGCGCTCTCGGACAACGATCCGGCCACCGAGTTCTACCGCGCCTTGGGCGGCCGCATGGTGGCGCGGTCCTCGGAGCGTTTCGGGCCGAAGTCGCTCGACAAGGTTGCCTTCGCTTGGACCAATTGAGCTGCTGAAGTCCCGCCGGCAGCGTTTTCCTTCCGTCGATACCGCTGCCTTGAGCCGGTGATCGCCGGATTCATTATTTCACAAAAACGCGATGGATCAGCGGGCCAAGCCCGCGTATGACAGCGCCAAAATCGCTGCCGGGTGCGATTTAACCTCGGCAACAACGGAGCCTTGAATGCGTATCGATGCGGTCTCGATCGGGAAAAACGTCCCTCACGACGTCAACGTCATCATCGAAGTCCCCGTGGGCGGCGAACCGATCAAGTACGAGATGGACAAGGAAGCCGGCACGCTGGTGGTTGACCGCTTCCTCTACACGCCGATGCGTTACCCCGGGAACTACGGCTTCATTCCGCACACGCTGTCCGACGACGGCGATCCCTGCGACGTCCTCATCATCAACACCCGCGCCATCATTCCCGGCGCGGTCATGAGCGTGCGCCCGGTCGGCGTGCTGTTCATGGAAGACGAAGCCGGCGGCGACGAGAAGATTCTTGCGGTGCCGTCGTCGAAGCTGACGCAGCGCTATGACAAGGTGAAGTCGTATTCCGACCTGCCGGACATCACGCTCCAGCAGATCCAGCACTTCTTCGAGCACTACAAGGATCTCGAACCCGGCAAGTGGGTGAAGATCCTGCGCTGGGGCGGCCCCGAAGATGCGCACAAGCTGATCCTCGAAGGCATCGATCGCGAGAAAAAGAAGAAGGCCTGAGCTCTGCTCCCTCGCCCCGCTTGCGGGGCGAGGTGAACTACACCGCCGGCTTCGGCAGCCCTGCAATCGCGCAGGCCGCGCGCAACGTGTTCACGAGCAGGCAGGCGACTGTCATCTGACCGACGCCGCCCGGTACCGGCGTGATGGCGCCAGCCACGGCGAGCGCTTCCTGATAGGCAACATCGCCGACGAGACGCGTCTTGCCGTCGTCCCTCGGAATCCGGTTGATGCCGACGTCGATCACGGTCGCCCCCGGCTTCAGCCAGTCGCCGCGCACCATCTCGCACTTTCCGACGGCGGCATAGACGAGGTCTGCGCGCCTCACGAGCCCGGGCAGGTCACGCGAGCGCGAATGCGCGATGGTCACCGTGGCGTTCTCGTTCAGCAACAGCTGCACCAGCGGTCGGCCGACGAGGTTGGAGCGGCCGATGACGATGGCGTTCATGCCTTCAAGCGAAGCATGCACGCTCTTGGTCAAAATGATGCAGCCGAGCGGCGTGCAGGGCGACAGCGCCTCGAAACCGCCGGCGAGGCGGCCGGCATTGTTCGGATGCAGCCCGTCGACATCCTTGGCGGGGTCGATGGCATTGACGACCGCCTCGGTATTGAGGCCCTTGGGCAGCGGTAGTTGCACCAGAATACCGTGCACGGCGGGATCGCGGTTGAGTTTTGCGACCAGCGCCAGGAGATCTGCTTGCGAGACGTCGGCCGGCAGCTTGTGCTCGAACGAGGCCATGCCGGCGGCCTGGGTCTGGGTGTGTTTCGACCGGACATAGACCTCGCTCGCCGGGTCGCTTCCGACCAGGACCACCGCAAGGCCCGGAACCAGATTGTGCTCGCGCTTGACGCGTGCGACCTCGTCGGCGACGCGGGCGCGAAGTTCTGCGGCGATGACTTTTCCGTCGATGATCTTGGCGGTCATGTCAGTTCCCTCAGTCTGTCGATTTGGCTGATGCGAGCTGGCGCAGGGCTTCGCCGAGCCGCGCCGGATCGCCGTCGACCGCGATCTGCTTCAGCCGCGAGGTCGCTCCCGACAGGAGTTTGAGGCTGGCCTTGGGCACGCCCAACGATTTCGCCAGCAGCACCAGAACGGCCTTGTTGGCCTCGCCGCCATCTGCGATAGCGCGCACCCGCACCTTGAGCACGCTGCGGCCATCGGAGAGCTGCTCGATCCCGTCGATGTCGTCGCGGACGCCGCGCGGCGTCACCCGCAGCGCGATGCTGATACCTGCGGCCCCGTAACGCCAAGGTTCCTTGATGACAAGGTTCTTTGGCAACCCAGGGCGCTCCAGCTTGCTTAGATCACGTTCGGGTAGATGTAATACAGGATCACCCGCTCGATGAACATGATGAGCAGGATCAGGATGATCGGCGAGATGTCGAGGCCGCCGAGGCTGGGCAGGAAATTGCGAATCGGAGCCAGGACCGGCTCGGTGATTCGGTACAGGAACTCCGCCACCGCCGAAACGAACTGGTTGCGGGTGTTCACGACGTTGAAGGCGATCAGCCAGGACAGGATCGCGGACGCGATCAGCAGCCAGACGTAGAGGTCGAGCACGATGATGACGATGTCGAGAACGGCACGCATGGCTTTTGAAGACTCTGACTTTTGAAAATTCTGGCTGCGGTCGGGATTGACGCCTGCTGCTAGATATCGGTTCCCCCCGGTCCAAACAAGGGAAGTCGGTGCCGGGATGGCTAAAACCGGGTTACACCCGTCCTTGACTTGACCTTGGCGGGGACTTAAATGGCGCCCGGTTGTCGGCCGCATTGACCAGAGCGGCCTACAAAAGGGGCCATAGCTCAGCTGGGAGAGCGCGTCGTTCGCAATGACGAGGTCGGCGGTTCGATCCCGCCTGGCTCCACCACGCTTCGCCCTTCGGGCTACGCGTGGCGCAGCCGCGCGGAGCTCGAGGGGCGAAGCGTGGTGTCCGGCGTAGCCCGCAGGGCGAAGACGGACTGCCCCTTAAGCTTCCCTACTTCCCCGTAAACCTCGGCGGCCGCTTCTCCATGAAGCTCGCGACCCCCTCCCGGAAATCGCTGCCGTTCAGCGCCACCATCATGTCCCGGTTGGCTTCGATCGTCGCCTCCGCCAGCGTCTGGAACGGCACCTCGTAGAGCTGCCGCTTGATCACGGCCATCGCGCTCGGCGAGACGAAATCGGCGAGGTCGCGCGCATAGGCATAGGTCTCCTCGCGCAGCTTCTCGGGCGAGCAGAGCCGGTTCACCAGCCCGATCCGCAGCGCCTCGTCACTCGAAACGCGGCGCGCCGAGAGCAACAGATCCATCGCGTTGGCGTGGCCGACGATTCGCGGCAGCATCCAGCTGATGCCGTGCTCGGCGATCAGACCACGCCGGGCGAAGGCGGTGGTGAACACGGTGTTGTCGGCGGCAAAGCGCAGGTCGCAATAGAGCGCGTGGACGAGGCCGATGCCGGCGGTCGCGCCATTGAGCATGGCGATGACAGGCTTTCCGATCGACGGGTAGAAGCCATGGCGCGTCTGCCAGTCCGGCCGCCGGTTCATGTCGAAGGGCGGCAGGTTCGACGCGCGCCTGACATCATCGGGGTCGAGCCCCTTCAATGCGTCCATGTCGGCACCGGCGCAGAAGGCGCGGCCCGCGCCGGTGATCACGATGACGCGGACATTGTCATCGGCGCTCGATGCTTCCATCGCATGGCGCACGTCGCGCTCCATGATCGGCGTCCACGCATTCATGCGATCGGGACGGTTGAGCGTGATGGTCGCGACCTTGTCGCTGACCTCATAGAGAATGTGTTCGTAAGCCATGGTGCTCTCCCTTTGTTTGCCGGCGCAGTTTCGCGCGCGCTCGTTGACATGAGCCTAGCATATCAAGGGATGAGACAAGGGCTTGTGCCAACGGCCTGGGAGGGCGCGATCACTCGGCGGCTTGCGCCAGCAACGGCCGACGCGCCAGCCAGCCGTCGATGAATTGATCAAGCCAGGCCCGTTCCGCGGCATCGTAGACGGCACGGTCCGCGAAGTGATGATGCCGCTGCCGCGCGCCGGGCGCGCTGAGACCGTCATAGCCGCGCGTGGTCCAGCAATGCATCATGGCGTAGGTCACGTCAGGATGAAACTGCACGCCGAAAGCGTTGCCGGTGCGGAACGCCTGCACCGGAAAATCATCGCCTTCGGCAAGCAGTTCAGCGCCAACCGGCAGCTCGAAGCCTTCGCGATGCCAGTGATAGACCCGTGCCGGCCAATTCGGGCAGAGCCCGTGTCCCGCGGGTGTCGGGCGGATCGGGTAGTAGCCGATCTGGGTCAGCGCATCGGCATGCGGCGCGACGCGGGCTCCTAACTGCTTCGCGAGCATCTGCGCGCCGAGGCAGATGCCGAGGAACGGCCGCTGTTCGCGGAGCGGAATTTCGATCCAGTCGATCTCGCGGCGGATGTAGTCGTCGGGATCATTGGCGCTCATCGGACCGCCGAAGACCACAGCGCCGGCATGCTGGTCGAGGGTCTCAGGCAGCGGATCGCCGAGGCGGGGACGGCGGATGTCGAGGCGGTGGCCAAGGGCGCGCAGCGCATTGCCGACGCGGCCGGGCGTCGAGGATTCCTGATGCAGGATGATCAGAACCGGCAACCGGGTTTCGAAGGCGGCGACATCAGGCGTCCTTCTGGGGAAGGGCACCACATCTGCGCCACCAAATCTGTCCGTCCGGAACGACATGGTCTTTGCGACTGCTATCGGTTCTGACCGCCAGCATAACTAAGCGATCGTTAATTTCGTGTGAGTTTGCGCACACACACTCCCGATAGAAAGCAAGCTCCGGGCCACGACCGACCGAGAGCTCCCTCTAGCGTCTTTGTCTCTGAAACCGGCTGGTGGCGGACAGGATGAAGCCGCGCGGGAAGAAGCGCAGCGCGAATGGCACAATCTTGATGCCCAGACCGGGGAGCACGGCCCGCTTGTTGGCCATCAGGCCGCGATAGGCCTGTCGTGCGACCTCAGCGGCAGGAACATTGAGAAGGGCCGTATCATGTCCGGACCCAACGCCGGCGCGCGCCTGGAATTCGGTGGGCACCGGGCCCGGGCAAAGTACGGTGACGCGAACGCCGTGCGGTGCAAGCTCCGCCCGCAAGGCCTCGGTGAAGGAAATGACATAGGCCTTGGACGCGTAATAGACCGCCATGCCGGGGCCGGGCAGATAGCCGGCGACCGATCCGACGTTGAGAAGGCCACCCTTGTTCCTGATCAGCTGATCGGCAAAGCGCAGCGACAGATCCGTCAGAGCCCGGACATTGACATCCACTATGCCGACCTGCTCGACGCGGTCGCGCTCAATTGCGTCGCCGAACACGCCGAAGCCGGCATTGTTGACGAGATGATCGAGCTCGACGCCTTCGGCAGCGAGTGCGGCGGCGATCTTCTCGCCGGCATCCGCATCCTCAAGATCGCAGGCGATCACGATCGGCTTTTTGCCACCCTTGGCAGCGAGCTCGTTTGCGAGCGCCTCGAGCCGGTCCGCGCGTCGCGCCGTCAGCGCAAGACGGTGTCCGTTCGCGGCGAACACACGCGCTAGCTCCGTGCCGATGCCCGCCGAGGCACCGGTGATCAACGTTACCCGCTCAGTCACGATCGAGATCTCTTGAATTGAAGTTTTTTTGGCGCCGCAATGCTGGAACGAGAGCATAGGCCGTGCGCGACAGGCAAGCGGCGTCCACCGCATAGCCACCTGAGCGGGAAACGGGGGAAGCAGGAAAACCCCGTTTTTACAGGGGAAAACCGGAACCAGGGCAGCCCCGAGGCTACATTAAAGTTTCGTCATGTGGTCCGCACAACCGCCAATTGGCGGTATTGGCAGTGATCACCCGCCGACCGCGCTGTCCTTGACCTGACCACCGGCACGATCTGCGACCGCGTGCTTCAGGTCGATCCGGTCGCGTTGCGAAATCCCGAGCAGGTCGGAGGCACGCCAGACCACATTATCCTCGAACTCGGTAACCTGGCCATCGGCATAGACCAGCTCCCACATCATCTGGACGACCCGCTTGCGGCCCTCTTCGTCGAGCGAGCGCATCATGATGCTGGTGAAGTGATAGAGGTCGACCGCCTCGCCCTCGACCTCCGTCGCATCCGCGATCAGACGATCCGCGGTGCCGCGATCGAGCCCAAAGTGGCTTTCGATCAGGCTGTGCAATTTGCGCTGCTCGGCAGCCGTCGGCTGGCCGTCCAGCGAGATCACGTGAACCAGCAGCGCGGTCGCCGCCAGCCGGTAATCACCGTCACCGAAAGCGCGGTCCTGGGCATGGGGAGCAACAATGTCGGCGATGAATTGGCGCAGGCCGTCGAGCATAAGGTCCTACCGAAATCGATGAAGCCGCGGAGCGCGACCGCTACCAGCATTATATGAGTAGGAAATTCAACCGGCGCAACGTGCGTCAGTTCCGCGCGTCGCATTACGTTTCGGCAATCTGAGTCTGTGATTTTGGAGTAGGGCAAGGCAAGTGCGCACATGTGGTCCCGGCGAAGGCCGGGACCCATAACCACAGGCTGCGGTTTGGCGAAGGCTTTGGTAACGACCATCCAGCCTGTTTCGGAAATCACGCGGTATGGTCCCGGCCTTCGCCGGGACGACACCAGTCACGGTATCTCGTACACCACCATCTTGTCGGCGATGCCGCGCAGTGCGGCCTGCTTCTGGATCGGCCTGATTTCGCGCTGCTTGAGGACTTCGGCAACCGCCGGCGCATCCAGCACCGGGCCGGTGATGTGAATCTCCTGCGCGGTCGAGAGGCTCTGCACGCGGGCGGCGATGTTGACGGTCTGGCCGAAATAATCCTGCCGCTCGTTCAGCATCACCGCGAGGCACGGACCTTCGTGGATGCCGATCTTGACGATGAGATCGGCAGTACCGCGCTTTTTGTTGAGCTCGTCCATCGCCGCGCGCATCCGCAAACCCGCTGCGATCGCATGCTCGGGACGGACGAAGGTCGCCATCACGGCGTCGCCGATGGTCTTCACCACCGCGCCTTTCTCGGAGGAGATGATCTCGAGCAGCGCATGGAAATGCGCGCGCACGAGGTCGAAGGCGGCAAGATCGCCGACGCGCTCATAGAGCGCGGTCGATCCCTTCAGATCGGTGAACAGGAAGGTCAGCGAGGTGATCTGGAGCCGCTGGTCGAGACTGAGATTGTCCGCCTTGAACACATCACGAAACGTCTGGTTCGACAGCATCCGCTTGGCGGTCAGGAACGGCTTGCGCTTGCCGATGAGGTGATGGAGCGCCTCGGCCGCGATGAACACCGACGGCAGCACGCGTACGCCGGCCTGGTTCTCCAGCGACAGCCGCAGCGGGCCCGGCCGCATGGTCGTGGTTCCCGTCGGCGCCTGCACCCTGTTGTACATGATGGCGAGCTGCTGACGGTCCTTGGTGGGCTCGCCCTGCACGTCGATGAAATGCGCCGCGTGCGTCACCGGTTCGAAGATGATGATGAAATCGTCCGGCAGTTGCAGCGACATGGTCGCCTTCTCGCCGGCCGGGAGCTCCATCGTGTCCAGCGTCACCTCGTTGGCGAGCGTCGCAAACGATTCCTTGTTGAAGTCGACGCCGGAACTCCAGAACACCTGCTTGAAGTACTCCCACACCGGAAGCGTATCGGGATCATGCGCCGCAATGCGCCGGACACGTGAATTGACGGTGAAGGAGACTTCGACCTGATCATCGACGGAGGCCTTGTAGCCGCAGGCGCACAGCGCACAATGATAATTGTCTGGCTTGAGCGCCTTCAGGGTCGAGTGCGCACCCAACACGCCGCCGCAGCCCGGGCACAGCACATTCCAGCCCAGATCGAACAGGCCGAGCCGCGCCGAATGCAGGAATGCCGAGATCGCGTGCTCTTCATCGAGACCGTGCTGCTTCGCGAAATCGAGTACATTGACGCGGTTGAGCTCGTGATCTTCGCCGTCCTCGATGAGGCGCGCGATCGCGTCGACCACTTTCGCATCGGCGGTCTGCTTCAGAACGGAAAACTGGGCCTGGATATCGCTCATGGCGCAACTCTATCTGGAGTGGATCACGCCGTCGGCCAGGCGAACGCCTGTCACCGACGCGTGATGCGGAACAGCGGCGACCGGTCCGGCTGGGTCGTGACGACGCCGAGCGGAATGACAGGGCTGGTATCGGCAAGCTCGACACGGAACGCACCGATCAGCCGGGCCAGCGCCAGCACGGATTCGGCTTGCGCGAAGGGGGCGCCGACGCAGACGCGCGGACCCGCGCCAAAGGGCAGATACGCGAATCGATCGGGCGCTTCCGTGGACATGAAGCGTTTTGGAATGAACGCGTTCGGCTGATCCCACAGCTTCTCGTGCCGGTGCAGCAGCCACGGTGCGATCATGATGATGTCGCCCTTGCCGATGGCGACGCCGGCCGCGTTGTCCTTCTCGCGCGCGGCCCGGGCGATCAGGAAGGCCGGCGGATAAAGCCGCATGGTCTCCTCGATCACGGCGCGGGTGAACTTCTGCCGATCGATGTCGGCCATGCTGTCGAGGTGCTCGCCGCGGGTCTCGGAGGCGATCTCCTCCTGCGTATCGGGATCGAGCGCGAGCAGATAGAGCGCCCAGAACAGCGCGGTCGCCGTGGTCTCGTGACCCGCGAGGATCATAGTCGCGACTTCGTCGACCAGTTGTTCGTCCGAAAAGCCCTTGCCGGTTTCAGGGTCACGCGCCTCGTCCATGAGATCGAAAAGATCGCGCGGCGGCGCGCCGTCTTTCTTGCCCATCTCACGCCGCTCGGCGATCAGCATCGCGACGAATTCGGTCCAGCGCTTGCGGAAACGGGCGCGGGCAAAATCCATCGGACTCGGCCAGGACAGCGGCAGCACCATGTCGAGCAAGTACGGCCGTCCGAGTCGGGCTCCATACTCCATGACGAAGTTGCGCAAGGTCAGACCATGCCGGTCCATGCCGAACGAGAACATGGTGCGGCCGGCGATCTCCAGCGTCATGCGCTGCATGATCTCGCGCAGATCGACCGGCTCGCTCGTTCGCCCGTCGAGCTTTGCGATGGTCTCGTCGAGCACCGCCGTCATGTGCGGAACGAGATTTGCTGTCGCACGCGGCGTGAACGCCGGCGCGAGGGTGCGGCGCTGAAACGTCCACGAATGGCCCTCCGCAATCAGAAGACCGTCGCCGAGCACGGGACGAAGCATGCGGATGCCCGCCGGAGTACGCGAATAATTCTCGTAATTGCTGAGCAGGACATGCCGGATCGCATCCGGCCGGTTCAGGATGAAGCTGTTGCGGAAGAAGAAGCGGCCTTCAATGACGTCTTCCTCATAGGCGCGCTGCCCCCAGGTCGCGATCATATTCCGCTTGATCACGGCAAGCCGGCCGAGGAACGACATGTCGTCGGGCGCTCGCGGCGGCGTCGGAGGGACGATGGGCCGACGCACGCTGGCGATGTTCATGGCTCTCTCCCGGAGGGGTGGCGCAGGCAGTTAGCTAGTAAGTCAGCTCGGCAATCGCAATCCTGTTCTCGGAGGCAGGCCAGGCGCGTGCCACAATTCGTTCTTCGTTGAATTCGGCCACGATGTTACGCCCGACCTCGCCGGCCGGAAGGCGCAGTGTTGCTGTCGAATCCGTGGGCACACCCGATTTGACGTCCGCCGGCTCCTTGCCGTCGAGCAGCACCACGTCCCGCGGCAGGCCGAAATAGCCGCGCGGACGCGACATGATCACGACGGCCCCGGCGTCCTTGTCCGCGGGACCGAGCGGGCGCGCGGCGCGCAGGTGAACGACGTCGGACGAGCGCGGGAAGGGCGAGCGGTAGATGTGCGTCGTCGGCGCATCCGGCGCTGCGAGGGCGAATTCGAGCGACCAGGAAGGTTCGACCTGCGCCGGTCCCCAGCGGCCGTCGGCACCGGTCTTCGCGCTGTGCACGGCGCTGCCCTTGCGCTCACCGGTTTCAGGATCAACCCGAAAGATATCGACGGTTGCACCGGCCACCGGCCGATTGGTCGGCGCACCGCCCGGTGTGCCCGTCACGAGGCCGCTCAGCCTGACGCTCTGCTCCGGCACAATCGAGATTCGCGCGGGCTCGCGGCCGGCAATGAACTTATAGATCTCGCGGAAGGCTCGGGGGTGAAACGCCACCTCGCGATGATCGAGTGCGCCCAGCACGAGGTTGGTGGCCCCCTTCAACTCCGGACCTTCGACGCTGACGCCGGTCGGCGTGCCGGGCTTGCCGATGAAGCGGCCATCGGCCTGCGCGTATTTGTCCATGCCGTCGCTGCGCAAGGTCAGGAAGGCAACACCCGGCGTCACCTCACTCTCGCCCTCGTTCAGGCCGAGCAGGAACGCGCCGCGGCCGTTGAACTCGCTGTTGGGCTGGTCGTCAGTCGCGAACACGCCGTGATTGGGCGTGCCGCACAGCACGGCGTGGCTGACATCGCCGGCGCCGCCGTTCTTGATGACGTTGCGGATGGCATAGCCGCCGCGCGAGCTGCCGACCAGCGCCACGCGGGCGGCGCCGGTGCTGCGCTTCAATTCGGCTATGGCGGCGGCGAGCTCGCGGCGCTGGTCCTCGGTCGAGGAGCGGCCCGCCTGCTCGACCTTGTCGTCACTTCGCGCATTGGGATCGTTGAAATTGATCGCATGCATGCGATCGCGCGCAATGCCGTTGGATTCCATCCGCCACAAGGTCGTCATCCAGAGCGCGTCGTAGTCGCCATTGCCGTGGACGAACAGGATTGGCGGCACCTCGCTCGGCGCAGTGGGTGCGGATTGAGCCAATGCGCCCGTGCGCAAGCTCGCAATTGCGAAGGGCAAGCTGCCGGCACCTTGCAAGATCATCCGTCGTGACAGCTTCATCTGTTCCTCCCCGGCAAAAGCATCTCTGTGCACCGCTTATACCGGCCTAACCACTGGACAGCGAAGGACTTTCGCGGGCATCACTGAACTTGCCGAAATCGCCCAAAGACCACGCCGACGCCACTTCTGCCAGCCCATTTGGAAGGGGATATGACCGAGCAGACGAACCGTCAGAAAATTGACGCCGACGGCATCATGGCGCCGCTACGGTACACCGTGTTCCGGCGCATCTGGCTCGCCAGCCTGCTCTCCAATCTCGGCCTGCTGATCCAGGGCGTGGGCGCCGCCTGGGCGATGACGCAGATGGCGGCCTCGGCGGACAAGGTGGCGCTGGTACAGACCGCCCTGATGCTGCCGATCATGCTGATCTCGATGCCGGCGGGCGCCATCGCCGACATGTATGACCGCCGTATCGTCACCCTGATCGCGCTCATGATCGCGCTGACTGGCGCGACCGCACTCACGGTCCTGGCCTGGCTCAACTTCATTTCCCCGGAAACGCTGCTCGCCTTCTGCTTCGTGGTTGGCAGCGGCAACGCACTGTTCGGTCCGGCCTGGCAGTCCTCGGTCAGCGAGCAGGTGCCGCCCGATGCACTGCCGTCAGCCGTCGCGCTGAACGGCATCAGCTACAACATCGCCCGCAGCTTCGGCCCTGCGGTCGGCGGTGTCATCGTCGCCGCACTCGGTGCTGTCGCGGCGTTCGCGTGTAACGCGATCCTCTATTTGCCGCTGTTGGTGGTGCTGCTGCTCTGGCGGCGCAACACCGAACCCTCGCGCCTGCCGCGGGAGAAGCTCAACCGCGCCATGGTATCGGGCTTCCGCTACATCACCAATTCGCCGCCGATCAAGATCGTGCTGTTGCGCACGCTGGTGATGGGCCTGATTGGCGGTGCCATCATGGCGTTGATGCCGCTGGTCGCACGTGATCTGCTGCATGGCGGCGCGCAAACCTACGGCATCATGCTCGGCGCCTTCGGAATGGGCGCTGTGATCGGCGCGCTCAACATCCACGAATTGCGCAAGCGCATGAGCGGCGAAGCCGCGATCCGCGCCTGCACCATCTCGATGGCGTTTGCGATGGCCGCTCTCGCCGTGAGCACCGAGCCGGTGCTGACCGCGGCTGCGCTGGTGCTCGCCGGCGCGGTCTGGATGGCCGCCATCGCGCTGTTCAATATCGGCGTGCAGCTCTCGGCGCCGCGCTGGGTCGCCGGCCGCTCGCTCGCGGCGTTTCAGGCTTCGATTTCCGGCGGCATCGCGATCGGCGCCTGGGGCTGGGGCCATCTCACCGACTATGCCGGCGTCGAGGTAGCGCTGCTGACGGCCGCCGGCCTGATGCTGATCTCGCCGGTGCTCGGAATCTGGCTCACGATGCCGCGCGTCGGCGCCCGCAACGAAGACGCCGATCTGCTGGCCGATCCGGAAGTCAAATTGTCGCTCACGGCGCGCAGCGGGCCGCTGGTGGTCGAGATCGAATACCGCGTCGCCCAAGAGAACGCCCGCGCCTTTCACAACGTGATGCAGGACGTGCAGCTCTCTCGCCAGCGCAACGGCGCCTATGGCTGGTCGATCGCGCGCGACATCGCCGATCCCGAATTGTGGACCGAGCGCTATCATTGCCCGACCTGGCTCGACTATCTGCGCCAGCGCAACCGCTCGACCCAGTCCGAACGCGCGCTGCATCAGGAGGCGATCGATTTCCACATCGGCCCGGATCCGGTGCGGATCCGCCGCATGCTCGAGCGTCCGTTCGGCTCGGTGCGCTGGAAAGAGGAGACGCCGGACCAGGCAGCAAGTGAGGTGCTGCCCGTGGTCGCCACTGCGGCGGGAAGCAGCACTTAGGTTTTGCGAGTCCGTAGCGACGTCTTACTGCCCGTGATCCGTCAGCACCTTGTCGCAGCCCTTGGTGAGCCGCGTACGGTTCTGCTTGAGGCAGGCGAGCACGGCGCCATCGCCATTGTTCATCACCGGACGGCAGAAGCGCGTGACGTCGCGCGCGCAGGCGTCGTGACCGGGCTGCTGCGCTGACGCAGTCGATGCAAACAGGATCAATGGAATGATGCAAAGAAATCTGGTCATCGCGTAATGCCTCTTACCCGGAAGATGTGCGGGCGAAGCTAGAGCGACGATCCCGAAGCCGCAACGGCTTTATTGGCAGACGGGCTTGCGCCGCCGCGGCGCTCCGGCATCACGCCGGGGCACATCGCGAGGGGAGCTAACCGACGCAACGACGCTATCGTTGCTGTTACTGATCGACTCTTATTGACTGTCCTGGGCGTCAGCGACCTTGCGTGACGCGCCGCCCTTGGCGAGATCCTTGTCCATCACCGCACGGCAACCGGCGCTCAGATCCGAACGATGCTTCATCATGCACGCCGTGATCTTCGGGATGTTCGGGATTTCCGACGAGCACAGGCGGAAAGCGTCGCCGGTGCACTGCTGCTGCGCTTCGGACGAGAAGGCGAAGCTCGAGCCGGTCGAGGCGATCGAGAGGATGGCGGCAAAGCCCAGAGCCAGGCTGACGTCGCGGATCTTGCTACTTAAGGACTTGATGTTCAGCGAGTTGGTCATTTGAAGCTCCCATTGGCACCGCGGAAGCGGGCCCGCCGTTGTTGATGGGATTGACCATGCTCCAGCAAAACAGTTCCGACTGTGATGACGGTCACGGGAGGCTCACCCTCTGTGACCTCGGTCACGCTGGCGCACCTCGCTGAAATTCCTCCATATCCGCTGTCGTGTTGGTGTCACGTTAACTGTTCCTTCGCATTAATGGCTCGTCGAGCGGGAAATTCCGCCGGTTTGGTTGCGTAATTGGAAAGAATGGCGATGCGTAATGCGTTGGGCCTGATGCTGGCCAGTGTAGTTGCGGCGGTCGTGATTGCCGCCGGCGGTTGGTTTTATTATTCCTCGCGCGCCGACCAGGCCGCTCCCAAGACGATTGCCGCCCGTGCCGCCGATCCATTGCCGGCACAGGCGAAGCTCGCCGCCAAGGACGACGTCGCGATCACGGCCGCGATTGCGGCCAAGCCGGCGGCAGCCGCCTCGGCGCCCGCACCCGCGCCGATGCCGGTTCAGCAGAAATCGACCTGCGCCAATCCCAACGCGCTCGGCGTCTCCCGCGTGGTCGAGATCGACACCACCGGCGGTCCGGGCTTCGGCTTCGATCATTTCAAGCAGTTCGACTTCCTCACCGACAAGGAGGTCGTGCTGACGTTCGACGACGGCCCCTGGCCGGTCAACACGCCCGCCGTACTGAAGGCGCTCGCGGACGAATGCGCCAAGGGCCTGTTCTTCTCGGTCGGCAAGCATGCGACCTACCACCCGGAGATCCTGCGCCAGGTGCTGGCCCAGGGCCATACGGTCGGCACGCACACCTGGTCGCACGTCAATCTGAACGGCAAGAAGATGACCGAGCAGATGGCCAAGGACGAGGTCGAAAAGGGCATTAGCGCGGTGAAATACGCGCTCGGCACCAACCCGGCGCCGTTCTTCCGCTTCCCGCAGCTCCAGCACAATCCGGCGATCGTGAGCTATTTCGGCACCCGAAACGTCGCGATGTTCTCGACCGACATCGACTCCTTCGATTTCAGGAAGGGCGCCACGCCGGAGAAGATCATCGAGACCGTGATGACCAGGCTCGACAAGCTCGGCAAGGGCATCATCCTGATGCACGACTTCCAGAAGCACACCGGCGAAGCCATGCCCGCGCTGCTCGCGCGGCTGAAGGCCGGCGGCTACAAGATCGTGCAGATGAAGGCCAAGACGACCCTCCAGTCGCTGCCGGAATATGACGAGGCGCTGCTGAAGGACCTAAAGGTGCCGACCTCGAGCGCGCGTCCGATCGGGAGCGTGGTGCAGACGGTTTCGCAGTAACGCGCCCGATCAGATTCAAAACTCTCGCGTGATGGCCGGGCTTGTCCCGGCCATATCCTTTTGAGAGCGGGCATCTTACCAGTAGATGCCATGGCGATGCAGCTCGCTGATGATGCGGCCTTCGGTCCAGCTGCGCTTGTGCTTCGGCTTGTCTGCCTTGGCCGTTGTCTTCGCGGCGGGTTGCGTCGTCGTCGCGGGCGCTGAGGCCGTCGTGGTCGTGGGTGTGGCAACCGCCGCGGGCGCATTGAGCGACACCGCCGGCGGGCGATCGAGATATTTCGGAGCTTCGGCGGCAGGCGCTGCTTCGCTCACCTGCGTCGGCGCGGCGGCAAGCGCCGGCGTCGTTTGCTGAACCGAAGCCGGCTCGCTCACCGCGGACAGCGACAGGCTGCGCGGGCCTCCGGCCTGGGCAGAGGCAGAGACCAGCACCATGGCGGTCACCAAAATGATCTTGCGCATATGAAATCTCCCCGTGTTTGGCGTGAGCTGGACACTAGGGGAGCCGATTGCGAGTTTATGTGATCACGATCACTCAGGGTGGCGCTCGATCCCGAACGCGTCCGTTGCGATGGAACGGCAGCTCTCTGTGCGATAGTTGTGGACGCTGCGAACGACAACTATAGTTGGCCGTCCTCGCTGATCTTCGAATTGTCTAATGTATAAGGTCTTTCCACATATGAAGGAAGGCGAGTCTACACCGTCTCGCCCGCAGTCAACTGCCGCTCGGGATGGTCATCGTGCGGAAGCACCCCGCTCTAGTCCGCTAGGGCGAACCTCTGAACCACCCACAAAGCTGAGCGACCCAATTAGCGAGTCGCGATGGCACAAATTCGGCCGCGTCGCCCTTGGGTACCGCCGTCGCGCCCATGCGACGTACATCAAAGCGCTACTGTCTACAGACCTGCGCCTGCAACGAACGATCCAGCAAGTCGCCTCCAAAGGATCAACGCTCCTCGCGACAATTGTGTCCGTGATAATCTCGGTGCTCTTCTACACCATCGCTGACAGCACGGATATCAAAGCAAGTGAGATGCACTTAGCCGCCGCCCAAATAATTGGCGCTGCGCTTGCGCTAGTTTTGTCTCTTTCAATTATTCCTGCGCAACGCGCCGCCGAATTATTTTCTATCTCTGTTTTGCAGCAGTTCGCTAAGGATCGTGCTCTTCTCGGCGTTTTTTTGATTTTGGTGGCGACTACGATGCTCTCGCTATTGCTGGGGACGCGGTGGTCCGTCCGGCTCGATCCGAAGATGTCCCTGGTGCTGCAATTCCTTCTTCTTGGAATATCATTCGATGCTCTGCGCCGCTTCTACGTTTCAACACTTAACCTGCTTGCACCAGAGTCGGCCATCCGACAAATCGTACGGGTCAGCAGCGCGCAGATTCGCAGGATAGGACGAGCTGCTGAGAAGGTGGTCGCAATTCAAGTCGTTGCTAACGGCGCGCCGAGTAAGATGGATCAGACACTCCACGCACAAACAATTGTGCGCACGCGCTTACCTCAAGGACTCCAACACTCGATTGCGCAACTTGAGGAATTTGCGCACCGTTTCATTGCTCGCCGCGACTCGAATGCGACCATCGAAACCCTCGGCGCGCTTGAAACTATCGCTACCGAATACTCAGACCTACGAAAGAAGAGCATAACGCTTCATGTAGATCCCAAATTTCCATTTGCTGGATACCTGAGCGACGTATCGGACGTATTGAATCCCATCTACGAGAGCATACTGCACATCATAGAGGACGCGATTGCCGCCAAGAACGAGCGAGTTGTGCAACATTCAATCTCGTCAATGGGCCGGATGACATTGCAGGCTATGTCTGTTGTCGCGCCCGGCGCGGCAGAGCAGAGAGTAGCGCCGCTGGCCTATAGTGCTTGCTTTTACCTTCACCGCGCGGCGCGTTTGGTGCTTGCGGCCAACATGCCCGACGCAAAATTGCGTGCTATTTCCAGTTTCGGAGCCGTGCTTCAAAACCGCTCGACTGATGTGGGCTCTACGGAAACAACAATGGAGGCGAACGAGGCGCTCTTTGACATTGCTGTGGATGGATACGGTAAGTCGGATCAGATTTCGGTGTTCCGCTCGTTTGAAGCCATTCTTTTCGCGGTCCGTTTTGAAATCGAGAACGACTTGTTCGAAGTAGGGTCGCTAAAATCGACGTTAGACCAAATTTCCGAACTAATTCCGTCCGAGATATTGGCTGACGCCGCAGGTAAACGCCGTTTACACGTTTTCCCGGCTTACGCACTCGGCTTTGAAGCTAGCATCCCGGCGCTGGTCGAAAGCATCGCGGCAAAGATCAAGGTTGATCCAGAGCGGCCATGGAACGATCCCTTCGCCGATCTATCTGAGGCCGCGGAAGAAGTCCGCGGGCATTACCGACGCCTGTCGAGTATCGATTTTCAAGGCACCCTATTGGCCAAATGGGTGCTGGACTCCCTCGATGCGATTCTGAAAGTGCTCATGCGCCAGATCGCGCATCCACCTTCAGGTGCAGAGGAATTTATCTCGACGGTTGTGGATGACCTAAAGCCACTCATAACTTGGGTGGGAGGATTTTTTCCTGCTGATCGTCCTGCAAAGGGACACCACTTGTCCGACGCGACGGCCAATCTTGCGGTCTTTGGACTCGATGCGCTCGACAAAGGCTGGCCCGACATCGCGCAGACCTGCGCAGAAACAATCGAAAGAATTGCTGATAACGTCGGGGGAAAGATCAGCGCCTATAACTTGGCCGACATACATGTCGATCTAGAAGTTATTGCCCGAGCCGGTGAAAGGACAGCCGGAAAAGCGTTTGCTGCAAACGTTCGATCCATGATCTCTCTGCCCGCAAATCTCGACCAAGATAGTCAAAAGCATCACCTTGAAGCGCGGGCAACACGGTTTGCCCAATTGGACGAAGCTGTATCAAAGGCAGGCCGTCGGCCGTACTCAATGAAAGCCGATCCTGCCGAGCGCCTGCACGCGTTCTTTGAAATTCATCCGCAGCGATAGTGCATGCCCGGCGGTGATAGCGAGGATCGATGCAATGGCGACGGATGATGACCGCAAGCTAATAACCGCCGCGCGAGACGCGCTGCACCTGAAGCAGACGCCTGCAACCTCTCGACACCCGTTCGGCGCGAGGCTGTCACCCATGTCTTAGGTACGTTCCGTTACCCATGTCTTCGGGCCGGACACTGGGGCGCTGGTGCCGCAAGAGGGATTCGAACCCCCGACCCCGTCATTACGAATGACGTGCTCTACCAACTGAGCTATTGCGGCGAACCTTGCCGGGGCCCGCGCGAGGCCGGTCCCGTTACGCGCGCTCCTGATATCGGGCATGGCCCGAATTGGCAAGGTGGCGCCGGCTCCCAAATGCCGCTCACCCGCCCCAGCGAGACCAGAATCCGCGCCAGCCGCCGGCCTGGGCCTTTGCGTGGTCCCTGGGCGTGCCGATTTGTTCCGTAAATTCATCGCTCGGACCCTCGTCATCGATCCCGGGATCATCAGGCGCGCGGACGATCGGGATGACGGCGGGAATAGGCGCTGGTGCCGGCTTGCCAAGGTCGGCGCGGGTCCGGAACACCGGCGTTGCCGCCGCGGACGATGATTCGGCGATCTCAGGGGCCGGTTTGAGCGGCTCGGCAGGCGTGACGACCGGCTCTTCCTTGACGGTTTCTTTGGCGGTCTCCTCGACGGCTTCCTTTAAGATTTCCTGGGCTTCAAGGGGCGGCGAATTGTCCTGCGGAGCGGGCACCGGATCCGGCGCCATGACAGCCGGTTCCACCGGGCTCTCGCTCGGGGCCGCCGTCACCCGCTTCGGCGGCGGAGCCGCCAGCATCGCTTCCTCGAAGGCCGAGGATTCGATCATGGCGCCTTTGTCGGAAGGAAGACTCGCGACTGGCGTTTGCCACTGGAAGGCGTCAAGACGGCCGGTGACCGGGGAAACCGGACGCCAGCGGTCGCTGACATAGCCGTCCGCAGTCCAGGCCGGATCATGGCGGGCGCGCACCGCGCGCAAGGTCCAGGCGCGGGCCCGGCCGCCGTCACCATGCTCGGTCCGCTCGATCTCGGCCATCAGCATCGCCACGCGCTGGGTGGGATCGTTGACGTAAGGCGCCAGCACCGCGCGCGCACGGGCAAACTCGGACGCATCGATCGCGGCGCGCGCGATCGCCAGCTGGCCCTCGATATAGCCAGCATTGTCGGCAGAAATCTTGGCGGCAAGCGTCTCGACCCGCTGCAGGCGCTGCCGCGCGGAATCGCCGAGCTTCACATGCGCATAGGCATCCGCAAGATCAGGATGCGGATTGGCGAGCCAGGCGGTTTCCACCAGCTTCATGGCGCGGCGCACCTGATGCGCCTCGCTCTCGAATTTTGCAGCGAGCACTGCGGCCGGAACCAGGGTCGGCGCGAGCTTGACCGCCTGCATCACGCTCTCGCGCGCGACGTCGCGGTCCATTGTTTCCAATTCCAGCGCGCGGGCGGCGAGCAGCACGCCGCGCTGGCGGCGATAGGCCTGCTTGTCGATCAGGCCCGCGGACAGATTCGAATCGAGGATCGCGAGCGCGCCGCTCCAGTCGCCGCGCGCGCAGCGGAAGCCGAGCACCGCATGCGAGGCCCAGGTCGAGGACGGCGACAGCTTGATCGCTTCCTCGGCGATCATCACGGCGCCGACCGCATCGTCGGCGCGCTGCGCCTCGATGAACAGGCCGCGCAGGCCGAGCAGGCGCGTGTCCTCGCGCTCGGCCATGGCACGGAAGACGCGCTGGGCCTCGTCGCGATTGCCCTCGAGCTGCGCCGATTGCGCATGCAAGAGAAGCGCGAGCGGATCGTTTGCAGCCAGCCGCCGCGCGGTATCGGCGTGGCGACGGGCAAGCGCGGTGTCGCCATGGCCGATCGCAAGCAGGCCGTGGGTGATGGCGTGGCGGCCGCGAGCATGGCGCTTTTCGTGACGACGGCGGCGCAGACGCCCCGGAGCGCGCCAGGCCATCGTCAGCAGGCTCCAGACCAGCACGACTGCCGCGGCAAAGAGACCAAGCAAGAACACGAAGCGGGGAAGCGTCGTTGTGGCGCGGAAAGCGCCCGCAGTCAGGACGAGGTCGCCGGGCTGATCGGCAACCCAGGCCGCGCCGGCCGCCGCCAGTGCGATCAGAACGAGGAAGAGGACGATGCGAAGCATGACGATCCCTATACGCGCTGATTGTTGCGCGAACCTTTATTGACCAGGCTTGACGAGATCCGCCATGGCGGCGTCGGCGAATTTGCGTGACGCGGCGAGCGCGGCGTCACGGGCATCGGTCTTGTCGAGCCAAGCTTGCGCCGGTGCACGATCGGCCTCGGGCAGCGTTTTCAACTCGCGCCGCGCCTCGACGAAATCGTTGCGCAACGCAGCCGCCGTCACCCGCGCGACGATCGCGCCGCGATCGTTGCCGACCCCGTCGGTACGCTCGATGCGGACGAGTTTCGACGCCCCCGCCTGAAGGCGCTCGACGATTCCGGTGCCGCTGGCCGGAGCTTCCGCCGGCGGCGACAATTTTGGCACGATGTTGAGGAGCTCGCGACTCAAGGCGACCGGCGTCGGAATGCCTGACGACGCAAAGGTGTCGAGCGGCTTCAGCATCTCCGGCTTTGCTGCCAGCGACCGCGCGGCGGCGAGCTGCGACTCGTAGGCATCGCCATGGCGAACGGCGACGTCGAGCAGGGCCGCCGCCACCACATGGCGCAGCGGCTTGTCGTCCATCGTTTTCGCGTCGGCGATCTTCTCGCTTTGCTGTGCGAGTTCCGCACGTTCGGTCTTGCTGGCACGTTCGAGCTGAGCGAGGCGGTCGTTGAGAGCGGCAAGATCGGGCGCGGCAGCGCGCGGCGCCGATGTCGCGTCGTTTAGGGCGCTGGCAGTCTTGTCGGATTGTGCGCGCAGATTGGCGATCTCGCTGCGCAGGCTCGTTGCGGATTTCTCCAGCGCATCGATCCGCGCCACCATGGCCGGATCGGCGGCCGGCTTGCCCGTCTTGGCTTCGACCGCGGCCACGCGCCCGCTCAGCGCCTCGACGGTTGCGCCCGTCACTTGCGGAGCAGCCGGCGGCGCCTGCACGGCAGGCCAGCCCAGCATCCAGCCGACCGCGATCACGATTGCGGCTGCGACGGCGCCGGAGAACGCAGCGATAACCCAGGGTGAAATCGACGGCGATACCGACGCGGACGCAACGGAAGACTCTTCTTCGGCAGGTTCGGGCTGCGGCGCGGCAATAGCTTCTTCGGACCTTACCTCTTGAGACTTTTCCTCTTGAGACTTGCCCTCTTCAGATTTGGCTTGCTCATGCGCGGCCTGTTCGGTCGCTGCCCCAGCCTCAGGCTCGCCCGTCACCTGCTGCGGCTGAGTCGAGACTTCCGTCGCCTCGAGGTCGATGGTGGGCGGGATGCGCTTGGCGCGGCCGGACTCGGGAGCCAATCCTGCGTCTTCAGGCTTGTCGTCGGCCATCGTGACGGTTCCTCACACTTACCTGCCCTGAACGAACGGACCCGATTGCGTCGGATTCGGCCCGACCTCTTACGCCAAACGGGTGCGCAAAGCACGCTCCAAGGTGTCAAATAAGGCATTTTCGTCCGGCGTCGCCGCAACCAGAACCTGCGAGGCACCGGCCTCGCGCAGTACGCCGGCGACCGGCTCGGACAGGCAGCACTGCGGGATCGCCAGAGCCGAGATTTCGACACCTTCCGCCCGCGCGGCCTCCAGGAAAGCCCGCGCGCTGCGCCGGGAGTAGTGCAGCACCGCCTCGATCCCATGGGCGGCAAAGCCTTCACAGACATCGCGCGGCAACAGCTTGACTGGCGCCATGCGATAGGTCGTCTGCGTGATGACGATGAAGCCTTCGGCGCCCAGCTCCCCGCCGAGGTCGCGCGACAGATCCGCGCCCGCGAGATAGAGCAACGTGCTCTTTTTCTTCAGCCGCTTGTCGCGCGCGCTCTGCATCACCTTGTCGCGCAGGGCAGCGGCATCGCCACCGGCGACGATCACCTCGGCAAAACCGGCATCGCGCCCGGCGGCAGCCGTGTGCTCGCCGACCGCGAACAGCGGCAGCTGCAGGAGACCAAGGTCCGGTAATTGCGATGCGACGCCACGGATCGCATTGGCCGATGTGACAATGACGGCGCTGTAGCTCGTTTCACTCTCGTCATGGAAGGCGACCGGCTCGAACTTGAGCACCGGCGCGAGCAGCACCACATGACCCCGTGCACGCAGATTTTCCGACGTCGCCTCATTGTCGGGATGCGGCCGTGTGACAAGAATGGACATCGCTTGTGTTCCCGAACCACGTGGCGGTGGCGCTTTCACGAGGAACGGCAGCGCGTGACGATTGCGTTGGCCGACCCCGGAATGCTACCGGACGTACCAGAACTCTGCTTTGCGGATGAGCGCAAGGGGGCGGGAAGGGCGCAAATTGGATAACAATTCGCCAATGCTGGTACTGGGCATCGAAACCACCTGCGACGAGACCGCCGCGGCGGTGATCGAGCGTGCGCCTGACGGCAGCGGCAAGATCCTGTCCAATATCGTGTGGTCGCAGGTCGAGGAGCATGCCCGTTTCGGCGGCGTGGTACCGGAGATCGCGGCCCGCGCCCATGTCGACCTGCTCGACGGCATCATCGACCGCGCCATGACTGAGGCCGGCATCGACTTCGCCCAGCTCGACGGTGTCGCGGCCGCCGCGGGCCCGGGACTGATCGGCGGCGTCATCGTCGGGCTCACCACCGCGAAGGCGATCGCGATGGTGCACGACACGCCGCTGGTCGCGGTGAACCATCTGGAAGCGCATGCGCTGACACCGCGCCTGACCGACGCACTCGAATTTCCCTATTGCCTGTTTCTCGCCTCGGGCGGCCATACCCAGATCGTTGCCGTCACCGGCGTCGGACAGTATGTGCGGCTCGGCACCACCGTCGACGATGCGATCGGCGAAGCCTTCGACAAGGTGGCGAAGATGCTGGGGCTGCCCTATCCGGGCGGCCCGCAGGTCGAGCGCGCGGCAGCCAACGGCGATGCCGCGCGATTTGCGTTTCCGCGGCCGCTGCAGGGACGCCCCGACGCCAACTTCTCACTCTCGGGATTGAAGACAGCGGTGCGCAACGAAGCAAGCCGGTTGGCCGAGATCACACCGCAGGACGTCAACGATCTCTGCGCGAGCTTCCAGGCCGCCGTGCTCGACTCCACCGCCGACCGGCTGAGCGTCGGCCTGAAACTCTTCCGCGAGCAGTTCGGTGCACCGCGTGCGCTGGTGGCGGCCGGCGGTGTCGCCGCCAATCAGGCGATCCGCGGCGCGCTGCATGACGTTGCGAGGAAAGCCGGAACACAATTGATCATGCCGCCGCCGGCGCTCTGCACCGACAATGGTGCAATGATCGCCTGGGCCGGCGCGGAACGTCTCGCGCTCGGCATGACCGACACGATGGAAGCACAGCCTCGCGCGCGCTGGCTGCTCGATGCGAACGCGACGGCACCGGCCGGATACGGCAAGACACGCGCGGGATTCTAGCAATGACAGCGTTCCGATCTGTCGCGGTGATCGGCGCGGGCGCCTGGGGCACGGCGCTGGCGATGGTGGCGGCGCGGGCCGGACGGAACGTGACGCTGTGTGCGCGCAATTCCGAGCACGCGACGCGAATCGCATCGAGCCGCGACAATCCGCGGCTGCCGGGCGTGCGGCTTGCGCCGGAGATCATCGTCACGAGCGACCTGGCCCTCGCCGCACGCGCGGACATGCTGCTGATCGCAGTGCCCGCGCAGCATCTGCGCGGTGCTGTCAACATGCTCGCCTCGCACCTGGAAAAGCCGGTGCCGATCATTGCCTGCGCCAAGGGCATCGAGCACGGCACCCATAAATTCATGACCGACGTGATCGCCGAGGCCGCGCCTCACGCGCAGCCGGCGATCCTGTCGGGCCCGAGCTTTGCCGACGATGTCGCGCGTGGCCTGCCGACGGCGGTGACGCTGGCCGCAAAGGACGACGCCTTGGCGAGCCACCTGGTGCAGGCGCTGGGCTCGCCGACGTTCCGGCCCTATCACTCCACCGATGTCCGCGGCGTCGAGATCGGCGGCGCCGCCAAGAACGTGCTGGCGATCGCGGTCGGCATCGCGGTCGGGCGCAAGCTCGGCGCTTCCGCCCAGGCCGCACTTACCACCCGCGCCTTTGCCGAGCTGACACGCCTCGGCCGCGCGCTCGGCGCACGCAGCGAAACACTCACGGGCTTGTCTGGCCTCGGCGATCTGATCCTGACCTGCTCGAGCCCACAATCGCGCAATTTTGCGCTCGGCCTGTCGCTTGGCCGCAGCGAGCAGCCGCCCGCCGGCAAGCTTGCCGAAGGCGAATTCACCGCGCCGGTACTGATCGAGCTCGCGGCTTCGCAAAACATCGAAATGCCAGTATCGGAAGCCGTCGCATCGATCCTGACCGGCAGAAGCACGATCGACGCCGCGATCTCGGGGCTCATGACGCGACCTTTCAAGGCGGAGGAATGAACATGGCGTACTGGCTGGTGAAATCCGAACCATCGGTGTGGTCCTGGGACCAGCAGGTGGCGAAAGGCGCCAAGGGCGAAGCCTGGACCGGCGTGCGCAATTACACCGCGCGCCAGAACCTCGTCGCCATGAAGAAGGGCGACAAGGCGTTCTTCTATCATTCCAACGAGGGCAAGGAGATCGTCGGCATCGCGGAGATTATCAAGGAAGCCTACCCCGATCCGACCGACAAGACCGAGAAATTCGTCTGCGTCGACATCAAGGCCGACAAGCCGTTGAAGATTCCGGTGACGATGGCCGCGATCAAGGCCGAGAAGAAACTCGCCGACATGGCGCTGGTGAAATATTCGCGCCTTTCGGTGCAGCCGGTGACGGCCGAGGAATGGAAGCTCGTCTGCAAGATGGGCGGGATGTAGGCTTGGGTGCTGTAGCCCGGATGAGCGAAGCGATATCCGGGACTACTGCTGCGATCCCGCATGTCGCTACGCTCATCCGGGCTACGACATCGGAGCTTGTTTCTCCGGCAGCGCAAATATCTCGCATGGCGCGGCGATGCCCCGCAGCGAATGCGATCCGAGCGCGATCAGAGGCATGTCGGTTTCCGCGGCGAGCGCGCCCGACACCAGCACGGTTCTGCCGAGCGGCTTGCACAATCCTTCGAGCCGGCTGGCGAGATTGACGGCGGGACCGATTGCGGTGAAATCCAGCCGATTGGCGGCACCGATATTGCCCCATAGCATCTCGCCGAGATGCAGCGCCGCGCCGAACGCGAGCGGCGGCAGACCTTGAGCACGGCGCTCCGCGTTGAGATACACCATCCCGGCTTCGGCTGCGCGCGCGGCACGCAGAGCTGCATCGGACGCTTGGCGCGGTGACGGCCTGACCACCGGAAAGATCGCGAGCACACCGTCGCCGATGAATTTCAGCACCTCGCCGCCGAAGGCGTGGACCGCGCCGGCGATGCGATCGAACCAGGCATCGAGCGCCGCGATGACCTCGGCAGGCGGATTGGTTTCCGACAGGAGCGTGAAGTTGCGCAAATCGGCATAGAGCAGCGCGGCCTGTATGGTCTCGCCGAGGTCGCGCCGCAGGGGTGCCGCCAGCACCCGCTCCGCACTGCGCTTGCCGAGATAGGCATCCAGCGTCGCGCGCAACGTTGCACGCGCGGCAAGTACGGCAAGGGGTGTGGCGGCAAAGCGCGCGGCCTGGCGCAATTGCTCGGTCTCGTCCGCGGTGAACGGACGCGGCCCGATCCAGCCGAGCAACGGCCCGTCGGGCCGTCCGACCAAATCTTCGTGCACTTCACCCTCCGCGATGTCGCGCAGCCAGCGGCGGCCGGCATCGTTGGGCGGGTCGGGCGCGAGGCCGCCTGGTGCGAAGCCGAGCGCTTCGATCACCCGGCCGTTCTCCGCGCGCCACAACCAGGTCCGTTTCGCGATCAGCGGATGTGGCACCTCCAGCGTCAGGCTGCCCGCCGCAAGCGGCACGCCATCGGCGACCAGATGTGCGCCAAGGTCCGCGAGCAGGCGGTCGGCGCCGGCGCTATCGGCGGCGGCATCGACAAGCCAGGCGAGTGTCGGCGAGAGGTGCATGGCCCGATCATGACGAAGGCAGGCGGTCTTTGTCACGGGCAATCCTTGACGGGCCGCTCGAGCGCCGCCATGTCCCAGTGTCAGCCCAGGGGTGATCGTCGATGACCGAACCGTTCATAGTGCGACGCGAGACC
Source organism: Bradyrhizobium sp. CW1 (assembly GCF_023100665.1). Classification (NCBI taxonomy): domain Bacteria; kingdom Pseudomonadati; phylum Pseudomonadota; class Alphaproteobacteria; order Hyphomicrobiales; family Nitrobacteraceae; genus Bradyrhizobium; species Bradyrhizobium sp. CW1. The sequence goes on along the minus strand of NZ_CP064684.1, from coordinate 60,204 downwards.
CAGATCGCGGCCCCACGCGCCACCGTTTTCGCCTACCTGACCGACCCCGAGAAGATTTTGAGCTGGATGGGTTCCGACGCGACCACGGAGCCACATCCCGGCGGGCTGTATCTGCTCAAAGGCATCGGCCCCCGCGGCGGCGTTGCCCGCGGCGCATTCCGCGAAGTCGTGCCGGTGCATCGGCTCGCCTACACGTTTGGATGGGAGGGCGGCCAGGAAGTGCCGCCCGGCTCAAGCCTGATCGAGATCGACCTGATCGAACGCGACGGCGGCACATTGCTGCGCATGACCCATAGCGGGCTGCCGACCGAGGAACAGGCGGCCGCCCACGCGACGGGATGGGCGCACTATCTGGGACGGCTCACGGCGGCAGCCGCGGGCGGCGATCCCGGTCCCGACAACGGCGTTTCCAACAAGGCGTAACGACGCCGAGGTCAGACCGCCGCGGTCGCCACCACCTGCTGCAAAAGCTGCTCGCGCCTGGCCTGCGAGCGCTGGCCCTTCATGGTCGCGGCGAAGCGTTCCAGGATGCCGTCCTCGAACGCGGTGACGATGGTATCGTGAACATAGCTCTTGCGGCAGATCGCCGGCGTGTTGGAGAGCTGGTCGGCAGCGCCGCGGATCGCCTCCAGCACCTGCTTCTTGCGGCCGCGCTGGCTCGTCGCCGGCGTGATCCGCGACAGCGATTCCACGACGACGGCAGAGGCCATCAGCGTGCGGAAATCCTTCAGCGAGATCTTGATGCCGGCGATCTCGCGCAGAAACGCGTTCACCTGCGTGGTGCTGACCGCGCGCACGATGCCATAGGGATCGCGATACTGGAACATGCGCTTGCCGGGAACGCCCTGCAAGATCCCGATGGCGCGCACGAGCTTGGCCGCGTCGCACTCCTTGCGCACCGCCTTGCCGCCCTTCGCCTTGAAGGTCAGCACGAAGCTGTCGTCTTCCAGCGAGACGTTGGACTTCAGCAGCGTGGTGGCGCCGCGGGTGCCGTTGAGACGGGCATAGGATTCGTTGCCGGGGCGGATCGCGGTGCGCGCGATCAATTCGATGACGGCGGAGAGCGCGAACTCGCGGGTCGGCTCGTCGCCCGACAGGAACGCCGAGACCTTGCGCCGGATCTTGGGCAGCGCGCCGACGAGCTTTTCCAGGCGATGCGCCTTGCGTTGCTCGCGGACCTTCTCCCAATCGGCGTGATAGCGATATTGCAGCCGGCCCGCGGCATCGCGTCCCACTGCCTGGAGATGCGTGCTCGGATCGGCCGAGTAGCGCACCTCGCGATAGGCCGGCGGCACCGCCATCGAATGCAGCCGCCGAATGGTGCGGGCATCGCGGATGTGGACGCCGTTAGGCCGCACGAACGAATAGCCCTTGCCGCGCCTGACGCGGCGGATGGTCAGCTCGTTCTGGTCGCCGAGCCGCAGGCCCAGTTCCTTGGCGAGGGCCTCGACCGTCGTCGACGGCGCCGCGTCGAACACTTTCTTCGGGCTGGGACGGCCGGAACCGGCCGGTTTCGGCCATTGTCCGAGGGCTTTGGCCAGCGCGATGGCTGCAGGATCGGCTGAAGCGGGCCGTATCGTCCCGAGATTCTGCTGATCCATCATAGTCTTATGCCTTAGCCCTGTCTGTTGTCGGTCAATGCCGCTGTTCTGATTTTTGTTCCAAGGGGTCTCGTTGGACCCGGGTTGGCCATTTAGGGTGTTCCGAACCGCATTGCGAGTCCCGAATCAGTGAGAGGCGGTTTCTAAATACCTCTGCTGAATGCATGGCGCTCTGCGCGGGCCCATTCCGAGCATCTGGGTGAAGACCCCAAAGCCGCCCGTCGCCCTGTTTCAAAACTGCGACAGTCGCACGAAACGGCTTGATCCTCCGCATGGCAGGCTGCTCGCCGAAGGTCCAGCTTGTGCACCTTGTCGGGTCCGGTTAGCCCGACGCATAATCGGTTCAACGATCAAGTCGGCTCGCCAGTGGTCCGTGCTCGGCTCGCCGTATGTGGAGGGAAACATGTCCGAGAAGATCTACGACGTCCCCGCAGAATGGGCGAAGCGCGCCTGGGTCGACCAGGCCAAGTACAAGGACATGTACGCCCGCTCGATCTCGGACCCGAACGGTTTCTGGGCGGAGCAGGCCAAGCGCATCGACTGGATGCACGCGCCGACCAGGATCGAGAACGTCTCCTTCGCGCCCGGCAACATCTCCATCAAATGGTTCGAGGACGGCGTTCTCAACGTTGCCCATAATTGCATCGACCGGCATCTCCACAATCGCGCCAACCAGACCGCGATCATCTGGGAAGGCGACGATCCCTCCCAATCCCGGCACATCACCTACAAGGAGCTGCACGACGAGGTCTGCCGGATGGCCAACATCCTGCGCACCCGGAACGTCAAGAAGGGCGACCGCGTCACCATCTACCTGCCGATGATTCCGGAGGCGGCCTACGCGATGCTGGCCTGCGCGCGGATCGGCGCGATTCACTCCGTGGTGTTCGCCGGCTTCTCGCCCGACAGCCTCGCCCAGCGCATCAACGACTGCCAGTCCAAGGTGATCATCACCGCCGATGAGGGCCTGCGCGGCGGCAAGAAGGTGCCGCTGAAGGCCAATGTCGACGCGGCGCTCGCCAAGGCAGACGGCGTCGACTGGGTCGTCGTGGTCAAGCGCACCGGCGGCGCGGTCGAAATGAATCCCTCGCGCGACCTCTGGTACCACGACGCCGCCAAGATGGTGACGACCGAGTGCCCGGTCGAGCACATGCACGCCGAGGATCCGCTGTTCATCCTCTACACCTCGGGCTCGACCGGCCAACCCAAGGGCGTGCTGCACACCTCCGCCGGCTATCTCGTGTTCGCCGCGATGACGCATCAATACGTCTTCGACTATCACGACGGCGACATCTACTGGTGCACCGCCGACGTCGGCTGGGTCACCGGCCACAGCTACATTCTCTACGGACCGCTCGCCAACGGCGCGACCACGCTGATGTTCGAAGGCGTGCCGAATTACCCGGATAATTCGCGATTCTGGAACGTCATCGACAAGCACAAGGTCAACATCTTCTACACCGCGCCGACCGCGATCCGCGCGCTGATGCGGAGCGGCGACGCGCCCGTGAAGAAGACCTCGCGCGCCAGCCTGCGCCTGCTCGGCTCGGTAGGCGAGCCGATCAATCCGGAAGCCTGGGAGTGGTATCACCGCGTCGTCGGCGACGACCGCTGCCCGATCGTCGATACGTGGTGGCAGACCGAGACCGGCGGCATTTTGATCACGCCGCTGCCCGGCGCCACGAAGCTCAAGCCGGGCTCGGCGACGCAGCCGTTCTTCGGCGTGGTGCCTGAGATCGTCGACGCCGACGGCAACGTGCTGGACGGCGAGACATCAGGCAATCTGTGCCTGACGCGGTCATGGCCGGGCCAGATGCGCACGGTCTATGGCGACCACGCCCGCTTCGAGCAGACTTATTTCTCGACCTACAAGGGCAAGTACTTCACCGGCGACGGCTGCCGGCGCGATGCGGACGGTTATTACTGGATCACCGGCCGCGTCGACGACGTCATCAACGTCTCCGGCCACCGCATGGGTACCGCCGAAGTCGAAAGCGCGCTGGTGGCGCATGAGAAGGTCTCGGAAGCCGCCGTGGTCGGTTACCCGCACGACATCAAGGGTCAGGGCATTTACGCATATGTGACCCTGATGGCCGGCATCGAGCCAACCGAGGATCTACGCAAGGAGCTCGTCACCTGGGTGCGCAAGGAGATCGGCCCGATCGCTGCGCCCGACCAGATCCAGTTCTCGCCCGGCCTGCCCAAGACCCGATCCGGCAAGATCATGCGCCGCATCCTACGCAAGATCGCCGAGGACGAACCGGGCAGCCTGGGCGACACCTCGACCCTGGCCGATCCCGGCGTGGTCGACGACCTCGTCAAGAACCGTCAGAACAAAAAGGCGGTCTGAGCCACATCGTCCTGTGCCCCGGACGCAGCGTAGCGCGCACTTCGCGGTGCGCTGCAGAGTCGGGGCCGATGCAACGGCAGACTCTGTGGCCTTCTAGATCCCGGCTCTGCGTCGCACCGCTTCGCGCTGCGCCGCGTCCGGGACACGAGATCGCATCCCCGCGTTAGCGCTCCCCCGAACAACGGCCGTTCACATCCTCACGCACTTGTCAGGCCGCGCCCCGGCGCCCGGGCATCTTTCCCGCCAAGTGTTGTTTTCAGGTCATTTACTTTGTTTCGAACATTTCCTTTGTTCCCCCTGCTGGCTGGCCCTTGGCGGCCGTGCGTGGAAACCATCCGGTTAACAGGCGCGGTTAAGAATGTCCCCTAACAAGGACTTGGCGAGCCGGCGATTGCCGGTTTTGCGTAATCTTGGACGGTCCGTTCGGGGCAAGGGGAAAATCGATGTCGATGAGGATTGCTGTGGCGCTGGCCGCCACCGTCGTGACTGGGGTCTTGACGTTGACGGCGGCGCAGGCGCGGCCGGAAATGGTGGGGACGAACCTGGCTGACTATTCGCCGGGCACCATCGTGGTCAAAACCAACGAGCGTCGGCTCTATCTCGTCCTCGATAGCGGCCACGCCGTGCGCTACCCGGTCGGCGTCGGCAAGTCCGGCAAGCAGTGGGCCGGCACCACCCGCATCGACGGCAAGTACCGCAATCCGGCCTGGGCGCCGCCCGCCGAGGTGAAGCGCGACAAGCCCAGCATCCCGGACGTCATCCCGGGCGGCTCGCCCCGCAATCCGATGGGCGTCGCGGCGATGACGCTGTCCGGCGGTGAATACGCGATCCACGGCACCAACGTGCCGGGCTCGATCGGCGGCTTCGTCTCCTATGGCTGCATCCGCATGCTCAACGACGACATCACCGATCTCTACAGCCGCGTCTCGGTCGGCACGACGGTGGTCGTGACGCGCTGATCGCCGGCATCAGGACGACACGGCAATAGCCGCGTCGTTCGACGCGGCTTTTTGTCACCAGAAGCGCCAGCTCCGCGCGCACCAGCCGTCGCGATGGCCGCCATTGTAGCTCCGCGCGTAACCGCCCGCGAGCAACGCCGCCGAGACATTGGTCGTGCGTTTGGTCGCGACGTCGGCGAGAACGCGACCATATTTGTCGGCACCGAGGTTGGTGATCGTCACGCCACCCTGTGCGAGCAGATCGCGCAATGCGCGGGCCGCGGCTTCGGCCTTGTCCAGTTCCTCCTGGCAGGATGCTTTCATCTCGGGTGCGTCGATGCCGCGCAGGCGAACGCGCACGATGAGATCGCGGCCGTCGCGCTGACGAACGCGTGCGAGAAAGGTGTCGCCGTCAATGGTGCGAACGACATCGACCGGCTCGCGACGATCGGGATGGCCGCCTTGCTGGAGCACAATCTCGGCGTCTCGTGATTGACCGTCGGTCACGTGAGGGAACTGCCAGTTCATCCCATGCCGGGACGTGAACACCACGGCCACCACGATTCCAACCACGAACATCCACGGCAACAGCCCTGAGAACCGGCGACCAAATGGCGAGCCGCTGTATGAAGGCCGATATGGATGGCTTGGATCGAAACGCGACATCCGCGCACGCTAGGGCTGAGTCGGGCAGTCCGGCAAGCGAGCCTCAAAAGACAAGCTTCAGAAGTCGGAAGCGATGCCCTTGCGCTCCCAATCGCCATAGCGGGTCGGTTCGGGTCCTTTTGGGCCCTGCAACTCCTTTGGCGCCGCCTCGCCGTCGTTCTTGGCTCGGGCTGCCGCAGCCTGACGGCGCGCTTCGGCCTCGGCCAGCGCGCGCTGGGCGGCCGGCGTAAGCTGCTTGCGGTCGGGAACGGGAGGCTGGTCACTCATAGGCGGCTTTCTAGCGCGGGACGGCCCGCGGCGCGACGCCCAATAACGCATTCCTGAAATTGCTCCGAAAGGGCTGAAAAACCCGGAAGCGATTCTTACATTTGGCATATTCGCGTGCCAGAGATCGCCTTCTCAAGGCATGCGCCCATTACGGCGAACTGCCGCTGCTCAGAACCTTGTTTCCGCATGCCTTCTCAACGTTTCGCTCCTCCATCCGAAGTGCCCGGTCTCGCGGCGCGGCGGATTGCCGCCGACATCGTCGACGGCGTGCTGCACAAGCACCGCACACTTGACGAGCAGCTCGACGGCAGCGGCGCCCATCCCGGACTGAAGACGCTCCCCGACCGCGACCGCGCGCTGATGCGCCGCCTGGTCGCCACCGTGCTGCGCCGGCTCGGCACGCTCGGCCATGTGCTGTCCCGCCTGCTCGACAAGGGCATTCCCTCCGACGCGCCGCGCGCGCAGAGCGCGCTGTTGATCGGCGCCGCCCAGATCCTCTGGATGGACGTGCCCGATCACGCGGCCGTCGATCTCTCCGTTCGCCTCGTGCAATCCGACCGGCGCGCCGCGCGCTATGCCGGCCTCGTCAACGCCGTGCTGCGCCGCTGCGCCCGCGAGGGCAAGGCGCTGGTGGACGAGGTTGCCGCGCAGTCGCTGGACCTGCCGCCCTGGATGGTCGCGCGCTGGAGCGCGCATTATGGCGAGACGGTCGCAAGGGACATGGCGCTCGCGCTCAGCCATGATCCGTCGCTGGATCTGACCGTGAAGTCGGACGCCGCGCAATGGGCGAGCCGGCTCCATGGCGAAGTGCTACCGACCGGATCGGTGCGCACGGTGCTGCACGGCGCGGTGACCATGCTTCCCGGCTTCGCCGAAGGACAATGGTGGGTGCAGGACGCCGCCGCTGCGTTGCCAGCCCGGCTGTTCGGCGACATCAAGGGCAAATCCATCGCCGATCTCTGCGCCGCTCCCGGCGGCAAGACCGCGCAACTGGCGCAGGCCGGCGCGCACGTCACCGCCATCGACCGCTCGCCTGCCCGGGTGGCACGGCTGCGCGAGAATCTGACGCGGTTGTCGCTGCAGGCCGAGACCGTCGTCGCCGACGCCGCGGAATGGGCCGGCCCTGCCGATGGCTTCGACGGCATCCTCATTGATGCGCCTTGCACATCGACCGGGACGATCCGCCGCCACCCCGATGTATCCTGGCTCCGGCAGGAATCCGACATCGCCGCAATGACCGCGCTCCAGCGGCGGCTGCTGCAAAAATCGGTCTCGCTACTCAAGCCCGGTGGGACGCTAGTTTATTGCACCTGTTCGCTGGAACCTGAAGAGGGCGAGCATGCGGTCGCCGCGCTGCTGACCGCGGAGCCCGGTCTTCGCCGGGTTCCGATCGATGCGTCCGAGGTGTCGGGGCTCAGCGAGATCATTACCGCCGAGGGCGATCTGCGCACCCTGCCCAGCCATCTGCCGAACGCCGATCCCAAGCTCGGCGGGCTCGACGGATTTTTCGCGGCCCGGCTCGTTAAATCCTGATTTTGCACTGGATTTTGCAAACACGGCACTGATTCGCGTCGTTCAAGGTGGTGTCGGCCGTCCGATTTTGGGATTAATAAGGATTCGTCGGAATCCTCTCCCCCATCAAGGCAAGGCGTGTCGGTCGCTCAACGCAGACGTATCTCGACGCTGGTGATGAACCGCTTCGCGCGGAACATGCTCGCGCGCGCGAGCGGCGGTTCCGTCGCCCTGTCGCGGGTTTGGCCCGGCCGCGCCGACCGGCTGATCATCGCGCCGCATGATCTACGCACCGCGGATGCGACCCGCGCCGCCGAGATCTATGCCGGCCGCTTCGTCTTCGCCGGCAAGATCGTCAATTGCCACGGCCGCTCGATCTTCGATCTCGAGCCGCCGTCGGAAGATTGGGAAGTTGCGCTGCTCGGCTTCGGCTGGCTGCGCCATTTGCGCGCCGCCGACACCGCGCTGACGCGCGCAAATGCGCGCTCGCTGATCGAGGACTGGATCGGCAACCCCGCCAGCAAGCGCCGTCCCGTCGCGCGACGCGCCGACGTGCTGGCGCGCCGCGTGATCTCCCTGCTGTCGCAGGCGCCGCTGGTGCTGAACGATACCGACAACAAATTCTATCGTCGGTATCTGCGCGCGCTGGCGCGCGAAATCCGCTTGCTGCGCTACACCATGGTCAACATCCCCGACGGAGTGCCGAAGCTCCAGGTGCTGATCGCGCTGTGCTATGCGGCGTTGTGCCTTGCCAACCAGGCAAGTCACATCCGCAGCACCTCGAAAAAGCTCTCGGATGAATTGCAGCGGCAGATCCTGCCCGACGGCGGCCATGTCTCGCGCAACCCGGGCGCGCTGATCGAGCTCTTGATCGACCTGTTGCCGCTGCGGCAGACCTTTGCCGCGCGCAACATCGCGCCGCCGCCCGCGCTGCTCAACGCGATCGACCGCATGATGCCGATGCTGCGCTTCTTCCGCCACGGCGACGGCAATTTCGCGCTGTTCAACGGCATGAGCGCGACCCCGTCGGACCTGCTCGCGACGCTGCTTGCCTATGACGACACCCACGGCGCGCCGATGTCGAACATGCCGCATACCGGTTTCCAGCGCCTCGATGCCGGCCAGACCACTTTGATCATCGACACGGGCCCGCCGCCGGCGGCCAGCGTCAGCCACGACGCCCATGCCGGCTGCCTGTCGTTCGAACTCTCCTCCGGCATCAGCCGCATCGTCACCAATTGCGGCATGCCGGCCACGGGCCGCGACAATTGGCGGCCGTTCGCACGCGGCACGGCGGCGCATTCGACGCTGACCTATCACGACACCTCGTCATGCCAGTTCGTGGAGATGTCGGCTATGAAGCGGCTCTTGCACGGCGCTCCGGTCACCAGCGGCCCCGTCGAGGTTGAGAGCTATCGCGAAATCGTGCAGAACGGCACCCTGCTCACGACGTCGCATGACGGTTACCTGACAAAATTCGGCGCGATCCACCGCCGCGTACTGATGATCGCCAATGACGGCGCGCGCATCGACGGCGAGGACACGTTGTCGCCGCCGCAAGGCGGGCGCTTCAAGGGTCCGGATGCCGATTTCGCGCTGCGATTCCATCTGCACCCGGCGGTGAAGGCGAGCCGGCTGTCCGACGCCCGCGGCGTCATGCTGGTGCTCCCGAATCGCGACGTCTGGACCTTCGAGGCGCTCGACGACAAGGTGGAGCTGGAGGACAGCGTATCCCTGGCCGGCAATGACGGCCCGCGCCGCACCGCGCAGATCGTGATCCGCCAGGACGCGCGGCAGGCGCCCTCGATCCGCTGGAGTTTTGTGCGCTCCACCGCCTCGCCGGCGGTCACGAATGCCCGCAGAAATGCACGGCGGGAGCCGGAACTTCCGCTGTAGACGCATGCGATTCGGCACCATCTGGTCGTTGTGATAGCGACCGAAAACTGCTATCGAGCCCTCGCTCGCGCGACTGGCGACCTTGGATGGAGCACCATCGGGAAGCGCGGGACACAGCTGCCGCGCGCCTGGGCATTACTCCTTCAGACAGAGGATCTTGCTCATGACTGACCATCCCCGCCGCGTCACCCGCGCACTTCTCTCCGTTTCCGACAAGACCGGCCTGATCGACTTCGCAAAGGCGCTTGCCGCGCACGATGTCGAGCTGATCTCGACCGGCGGCACCGCGAAGGCGATCGCCGCGGCCGGCCTCGAGGTGAAGGACGTGTCCGAGCTGACCGGCTTCCCCGAGATGATGGATGGCCGCGTGAAGACGCTGCATCCGAAGGTGCACGGCGGTCTGCTCGCGATCCGCGACAACAAGGACCATGCGGATGCGATGACGGCGCATGGGATCGCGCCGATCGATCTCCTCGTCGTCAATCTCTATCCGTTCGAGGCGACCGTCGACAAAGGCGCGGGCTTCGAGGATTGCATCGAGAACATCGACATCGGCGGCCCCGCGATGATCCGCGCCGCCGCGAAGAATCATGACGACGTCGCCGTCGTGGTCGAGGCGCAGGACTATCAGGCCGTGCTCGATGAGCTCGCCGCCAACAGCGGTGCAACCACGCTGAAGTTGCGCCGGCGCCTTGCCGCCAAGGCTTACGCGCGCACTGCCGCCTATGACGCCGCGATCTCGAACTGGTTCAATCGCCAGCTCGAGATCGACGCGCCCGATTTCCGTGCCTTCGGCGGCCGGCTGATCCAGTCACTGCGCTATGGCGAGAATCCGCACCAGACCGCGGCGTTCTATGCGACGCCCGACAAGCGGCCGGGCGTCTCGACCGCGCGGCAGCTCCAGGGCAAGGAGCTCTCCTACAACAACATCAACGACACGGATGCGGCCTATGAATGCATCGGCGAGTTCGACGCCAAGCGCACCGCAGCCTGCGTCATCGTCAAGCATGCCAATCCCTGCGGCGTCGCGGAGGGCTCCGACCTCGTCGGCGCCTACAGCAAGGCGCTGGCCTGCGATTCCACCTCGGCGTTCGGCGGCATCATCGCGATGAACCGCGCACTCGATGCTGACACCGCGCGCGAGATCACGAAAATCTTCACCGAGGTGATCATCGCGCCTGACGCTAGCGAGGAAGCGATCGCCATCATCGGCGCGCGCAAGAACCTTCGGCTTCTGCTCGCCGGCAGCCTGCCCGACCCGCGCGCGCCGGGCCTCACCGCCAAGACGGTGGCGGGCGGTCTCCTCGTGCAGAGCCGCGACAACGCCGTCGTCGACGACATGACCTTCAAGGTTGTCACGAAGCGCGCGCCCACTGATGCCGAGATGCGCGACCTGAAGTTTGCTTTCCGTGTCGCAAAACACGTCAAGTCCAACACCATCATCTACGCCAAGGATCTCGCGACCGTCGGCATCGGCGCCGGCCAGATGAGCCGGGTCGATTCAGCGCGGATCGCGGCACGCAAGGCTCAGGATGCGGCCGCCGAGCTGAAGCTCGCCGAACCGCTCACCAAGGGCTCGGTGGTGGCGTCGGATGCGTTCTTCCCGTTCGCCGACGGCATGCTCGCCTGCATCGAGGCCGGCGCCACCGCCGTGGTGCAGCCCGGCGGCTCCATGCGCGACGACGAAGTGATCAAGGCCGCCGACGAGCATGGCATCGCCATGGTGTTCACCGGCACGCGGCACTTCAGGCACTAGATCTGTCGTGTACTAAACTCTCGACGGGTCGTCCCGGCGAAGGTCGGGACCCATAGCCCAGGAAGTAGTTTGGTGTGCGGTACTGGCCGTGTCGCGGCAACGAGCAATCACGCGGTATGGGTCCCGGTCCCCGTGCGCAATTGCGCACTAGGCCGGGACGACGCTAATTTTCCCGCACCCGCATCAACAGCGCCAGACCCGCGACGAAGAACACCACCAGCACGGCCATGCCGGCCTTCTGGCTCGCCGTCACCGCGGTGATCACGCCGATCAGCAGCGGGCCGATGAAGGACGTCACTTTCCCCGTCAGTGCGAACAGACCGAAATACTGCGCGATGCGGTCCTTCGGTGCGAGACGGATCAGAAGCGTACGTGAGGCCGCTTGCAGCGGACCACCGGCCGCACCGATCAGGCAGCCCAGCACCAGATAAGCGCGCTCTGACGCGGCGGCGAACAATCCGCCGCCGGGCGCGGGCGGCGCGACCTTGATGAAGAGGATCGAATCCTTGTCGACCAGCAGGATCGCCGCCAGCGCCAGCAGCAGGACCAGCATGCTGCCGGCGATCACGCGCTTCGGCCCGAAGCGATCGTCCAGCTTGCCACCAAACCACGCGCCAAACGCGCCGGCGATCGCGAGCATGATGCCAAACGTGCCGATCTGGATCGTGTGCCAGCCGAACGTACCCGCGGCATAGATGCCGCCGAAGGCAAACAGCGACACCAGACCGTCGGTGTAGATCATGTTGGCGAGTAGAAACGCCGCAAGCGATTTCTGCTGCGGCAGCCCCTTGATCGATTGCTTCAGCTCCGACAGCCCCTCGTGCAGCGCCTCGCGCACCGGACGCTTCGCCGGATAGTCCGGCGTGAACAGGAACATCGGCGTCACGAAAACGATGAACCAAAGCCCGGTCAACGGTCCGGCGGCGCGGTCGCCCTGATGACTGACGGGATCGAGCCCGAACAGAGGCGTGAGACCGAGCAGCGTGCGACCGGTCTCGGGGTTCGCGGCGAGCAGGCCGAGCACGATGATCAGGCTGACGATGCCGCCGACATACCCCGTCGCCCAGCCGGTGCCGGAGAGCCGCCCGATGCGCTCCGGCGGCACCAGCGTCGGCATCATCGCATTGTTGAAGAGAGTGGCGAATTCCGCGCCAACGCTGGCGAGCGCGACCGCGGTGAGCAGCGGCGGAATGATCGAGGGATCGCCGGGCTTGCCGATCCACAGCGTGCAGGATGCCAGCACCAGCACTGCGCCGAATCCGGCGATCCACGGCTTCCTGCGGCCCGACGCATCGGCGATAGCCCCCAGCACCGGCGACATCAAGGCAATCGCGAGGCCCGCGGCAGCCATCGCAAAGCCCCACAACGATTGCCCGGTGGCGGGATTCGGCGCAATGCCGGTGGCGAAATAGGGCGCGAACACGAAGGTCGTGATCAGCGTAAAATAAGGCTGCGCGGCCCAGTCGAAGAAGATCCAGCTGACGACGGCGCTGCGCGGCGGATAGGTCCGCTGCGCGCCGGCGATCCGCGCATCCCGGGCGATCGTCGTCACTCCATAATCCTCATCACGAACAGTTTTGCCTCTGTCGGGGCAAACCGTATAGCATTGCAGCGCTGCATGTGAACTGCCCATGGCCATTGCGGAAGTTTGATGATGTCGTCTTTTTCGACACGGCGGACATTTTTCGCCTTCCTTGCCACTCTGGCGTTCGGACTTCCGACCGCGACCGCGCAGGATGCGCGGCGGGCCTATGTGCCGCCCGCGCTCGACACCGTGCACGCCGTTCCCGCCGAACACGGCATGGTAGTAGCGCAGGAGAAAATCTCCGCGCAGGTCGGCGCCGATATCCTGCGGCGCGGCGGCAATGCCGTCGATGCCGCGGTCGCGACCGGCTTTGCGATGGCCGTGACCTATCCGCGGGCCGGCAATATCGGCGGCGGCGGCTTCATGGTGATTCATTCCACCGAGCGCAACGAAGACATCACGATCGATTATCGCGAGACCGCGCCGGCTGCGACCACGCCGCAGATTTTCCTCGGCGCCGACGGCAAGCCCGATGCGGCGAAGTCGCGGGATTCTGCGCTCGGCGTCGGCGTGCCCGGCACCGTCGCGGGTCTTGCGCTCGCCCTGGAAAAATGTGGCTCGGGCCGGTTCACGCTGGCGCAACTGCTCGAGCCCGCGATCGTGCTCGCCCGCGACGGCTTCCTCGTCGGCGACGACATTGCCGACACGCTGCCGGGCTGGCACAAGCGGCTGGTGCGCTGGCCCTCCTCGGCCCGGATATTCTCGCGGCCTGATGGCACGCCGCTCAGCCAAGGCGACAGGCTGGTGCAGAGCGATCTCGCCGAAACGCTGTCGACTGTCGCCGTACAGGGCCCGCGCGGTTTTTATGAAGGGCCGGTCGCGGAAAAACTCGCCAAGGCCGTGACTGATGCGGGCGGCATCATGACGCCAGCGGATTTGAAATCCTATCAAGCGGTGATCCGCGCGCCGGTGCGCGGCACCTATCGCGGCTATGACATCGTGTCGATGCCGCTGCCGTCGTCGGGCGGCGTGGTGCTGGTGGAGACGCTCAATATTCTCGAAGGTTTTCAGCTCGCCGATCTGAAGCAGGGATCGCCGGCCTCGCTGCATCTGTTGATCGAGGCCATGAAGCGCGCCTATGCGGACCGGGCGCGCTATCTCGGCGATCCCGCCTTCGTCAACGCGCCGATCGGGACGCTCACCGGCAAGGACTATGCGGCCAAGTTGCGGGCAACCATCTCCGCGGATCGCGCCACGCCGTCGGAACAGCTCGTTTCCACTGCGACCTCACCGCATGAGGGCAGCAACACCACGCATTTTTCCGTCGTCGACGGCAGCGGCAACGCGGTCAGCAACACCTATACGCTGAACTTCAGCTACGGCGTCGGCCTCGTCGCCGACGGCACCGGCGTGCTGCTCAACAACGAGCTCGACGATTTCACCGCAGCGGTCGGCGCTTCCAATGCCTACGGCCTCGTCGGCTTCGAGGCCAATTTGCCCGGGCCGGGCAAGCGGCCGCTGTCCTCGATGTCGCCGACCATCGTCCTGAAGGGCGGCAAGCCGGTGCTGGTGACGGGCTCGCCGGGCGGCAGCCGCATCATCTCGGCCGTGCTCCAGGTGATCGTCAACGTCCTCGATTACAAGATGGACGTCGCGGCTGCCGTGGCCGCGCCGCGGCTGCATCACCAATGGTTGCCCGACGAGGTCCGGGTCGAGAGCGGCTTTCCCGATGATGTGCTGCTCGAGCTGAAGGCGATGGATCATCTCATCGTCACGCCGATGGGGCAGACATCGGCGAATTCGATCGCGGTGACCGCCAACGGGCCGCTCGGCGCGCCCGATCCACGCACCCGGGGCGCGGAAGCAGCGGGGCAGTAACTCTGTACTTGCATGGCGCGAAGGCCGGCGGCCGGCTTGCGCGCGCCCCCGCGCGTGCTACCACCGCCAGGCCAGAGAAACTGCCAAAGAAAACACTGTCGGGAATCGCGCATGACCACCGTTGATCCGAACCAGCGCATCGAACGCGCCGAGATCGAGGACACCAGCCTTCTTGCCTTCTATCGCGACATGAACGCGCCGGAGCGGCGGACGTTCTGGGCGTGCGCCGCAGGCTGGGCGCTCGACGGCATGGACTTCATGATCTATCCGCTGGTGATCGGCACCATCATCGCGCTGTGGAAGGTCGATGCGGGGTCGGCCGGGCTCGCCGGCACCGTGACGCTGCTGGCGTCCGCGATCGGCGGCTGGCTCGGCGGCTATCTCTCCGACCATATCGGCCGGGTCAGAACGCTCCAGATCACCATCATCTGGTTCTCGTTCTTCTCGCTGGTCTGCGCGGTCGTGCAGAATTTCGAACAGCTCCTGATCGCACGCGCGGTGCTGGGCCTCGGCTTCGGCGGGGAGTGGGCGGCGGGCGCCGTGCTGATGGGTGAAGCGATCCGGCCGCAATATCGCGGGCGTGCAGTCGGCTCGGTGCAGTCGGGCTGGGCCGTCGGCTGGGGCCTCGCGGTGCTGTCGCAGGCGATCCTGTTCTCGGCTTTGCCGGCGGAGACAGCGTGGCGCTGGATGTTCGTGATCGGCGCGTTGCCCGCGCTGCTGGTGTTCTACATCCGCCGCTCGGTGACCGAGCCGGAGATCGCGGCTGAGGCCCGCGCCAAGCAGGCCGCGAGCGGCAATCGCCCGGCGCTCTGGGAGATTTTCTCGGGCCCGATCCTGAAGACCACGATCCTGGCGTCGCTGATGGCCACGGGCTGCCAGGGCGGTTATTACGCCGTCACCTTCTGGGTGCCGCAGTTCTTGACCAAGGAGCGGCATCTGTCGATCGTCGGCTCGACCGGCTATCTCTCGACGCTGATCATCGGCTCCTTCATCGGCTATCTCACCGGCGCGTGGCTCGCCGACCGGATCGGACGGCGCAATCTCTTTCTGACCTTCTCGATCGGCGCGATAGCGGTTGTGCTGCTCTACACGCAGCTGCCGCTCACCAACGAGGTCCTGTGGGTGCTCGGCTTCCCGCTCGGCTTTTTCGCCTCGGGCTATTTCTCCGGCGTCGGCGCGTTCCTGACCGAGCTTTATCCAACGCGACTGCGCGGCTCGGGCCAGGGCTTTTGCTACAATTTCGGCCGCGGCATCGGCGCGCTGTTTCCGTTCCTGGTCGGAGCGCTATCGGCGACGACGTCGCTTGCGAATGCGATCGCCATCTTCGCGGTGGTGGCTTACGCGCTGTTCTTCATCGCCGCCTTCGCGCTCCCGGAGACGCGCGGGCGCGTGCTGCACGCGGACTGATGAAAGCTAACTATCGACCGACCTGATACGGCCCGCCCTTTTCGAGGGCGCGGCTGTACGCCGGCCGTGCATGAATGCGCTCCAGGAACGCCATCGCGTTGGGATGGCCGAGCTCCAGCCCGCCGCGCGCCTGGGCTGCCTCAAGCGGAAAGCTCATCTGAATGTCGGCGGCGGTGAACTCGTTGCCGGCGAACCACTCGCTCTTGCCGAGCTCGCCTTCCCAATAGTCCATGTGCTGCTTCAGCTGCGGATTGACCAGCGCAGTAAGCGCCTGGTTCGAGACCTTGCGCACCAGCGGGCGGAGCAACGCCGGCGCGCGCTTCGGCATCAGCGTGAACAGCAGCTTGAGCAGCAGCGGCTGCATCGCCGAGCCTTCCGCATAGTGCAGCCAGTAGGTGAAGCGCAGCCGCTCCGGCGTGTTCGGCGGCGGGACCAGCCGGCCGTTGCCATAGGTGGCGATGAGATATTCGATGATCGCGCCGGATTCGGCGATGGTGTTGCCGTTGTCCGTGATAACGGGCGACTTGCCGAGTGGATGGATGGCGCGGAGCTCCTTCGGCGCGCGCATGTCCGGCTGGCGCTGATAGCGCACGATCTCGTAAGGCACGCCCAACTCTTCGAGCAGCCACAGCACGCGCTGCGAGCGGGAATTGTTGAGGTGATGAACGGTCAGCATCGCGTGGTCCCCGGGGCTAGGCATGGTTCGATCGGCCGCGCGTTCGTGCCAGCCCGGGAACGCAATGTCGAGCCATCCGGTCGAGTATTTTAACCCGGGTATATTGACCTTAGCAATTTACCCGGGTATTAAAGCTGCCATCGCGACCAATATGGCAATGATTCCAATGCAGAAGACTTTCACCGCTTTCCAAGGGCATCGCCGTCTGGTCTCCGGGCCAGCAGGAGAGGTCGCGCTGGTCATCAAGAGGATGACGGAGCGGCCGGACGAGCCCATCATCATCTTCGAGGACGCCACGGGCAGATCGATCGACTTCGATCTGCGCGGCGGAGACCGGGAGGTGCTGGCGCGGCTGGCGAAGCTTGTGCCGCCCCCGGTTGAGGACACCGCATCGCCGAGCGAGCCGCGCGGTCGCGGCCGGCCGAAGCTCGGCGTGGTCGCGCGCGAGGTGACGCTGCTGCCGCGGCACTGGGAGTGGCTCAGCGCGCAAGCAGGCGGCGCCTCGGTCGCACTACGGAAACTTGTCGAAGAGGCGCGGCGTGCCAGCGGCGACAAGGACCGCGAGCGGCAGGCGCGCGATGCGGCCTATCACTTCATGTCGACCATGGCCGGCAATCTGCCGCAGTTCGAGGAAGCATCGCGCGCGCTGTTTGCGGATGATCGGCGGCGTTTCACCGGACTGATCGCAGATTGGCCCGCCGACATCCGCGACCACATTGTCAAGCTCGCCTACAGCGACCGCGCTTAGGTGCGCGCCTTCTCACAACCCCATCGACGGCCAGGCCACGCGCATTGCGCGTGGCGACGGTTTCGCAGGCCCTGAAAGGCCAATCCATGTCCGCAGCCAAGCCGCTCTGGAAAAGTTTTCTGCGCTTCCTCGCGCCGTTGATGCTGAGCAACGCGCTGCAATCACTGTTCGGCACCGTCAGCAACGTCTATCTCGGCCAGATGATCGGGATCGACGCGCTTGCATCGGTCTCGGTGTTCTTTCCGGTGATGTTCTTCCTTTTCGCCTTCGTCATGGGGCTGAGCACCGGCGCCACGGTGCTGATCGGCCAGGCCTATGGTGCGGGCGAGCAGGGCCGGATCAAGCTCATCGTCGGCACGACGCTCGCAATCGGCCTGCTGCTCTCGATTGCAATTGCACTGATCGGCGGCATCTTCAGCCGGCAATTGATGATGATGCTCGCAACGCCCGCAGACATTCTCGACCAGGCTAGCGCCTATGCCCGCATCATGCTGCTCACCATGCCGCTCGGCTTCGTCTTCCTGCTGATGACGGCGATGATCCGCGGCGTCGGTGACGCGCTGACGCCTTTGCTGGCGCTGGCCTTGTCGACCGCGATCGGCTTGATCCTGACGCCGATGCTGATCCGCGGGTCGTTCGGATTGCCGGCGGCCGGCATCACCAGCCCGGCCTGGGCGGCAGCGATCGCCAACGCGCTGACGCTGGTCGCGCTGGCGGCCTATCTGCTGCGGAGAAAACATGCCTTGGCACCGGACGCTGCACTGCTGCGCCATCTGCGGCTCAATCGTGTGGTGCTGGGACAGATCCTCGGCATTGGACTGCCGAGCGCGATCGGCATGGTGGTGATGGCGATCGCCGAGCTGGTGCTGCTCGGCCTCGTCAACGGCTTCGGCTCGAACGCCACCGCAGCCTATGGCGCGGTCAACCAGGTGATGGGCTACACGCAGTTCACGGCCATGTCGATTTCGATAGCAGTCTCCATCCTCGGCGCCCAAGCGGTCGGCCGCGGCGACAGAGCGGGGCTCGACGGCATCGTGCGCACCGGACTTGCGTTCAACATCGTCCTGACGGGCGGACTGGTGGCGCTGATCTATCTCGCGCCGCGCGCCGTGCTCGGCATCTTCATCACTGATGACACCGTGCTCGAGCTGGCGAAGAGCTTGCTCAACATCGCACTGTGGAGCTCGGTGCCGTTCGGCCTGGCGACGGTATTTTCCGGCGCGATGCGCGCTGCCGGCGTGGCACTGACGCCAATGCTGCTCGCGGTCTTCGCCATTATGGCGATCGAGCTGCCATCCGCAGTGATCCTGAGCCGCACGATTGGCCTTCAGGGTGTGTGGGCCGCCTATCCGATCGTGTTCTGCGCCATGTTCCTTTTGCAGATGGGCTATTACCTTCTGGTGTGGCGCAAGCGGACGATCCGGCGCCTGACCTGACCAAATCATCAAGAGATTATGACCGTCATTAAACGGTAGACCCGCGGCGCGCGCTGCGCCACAATGCGAAAAAAGCGACGTCAGGGAGCATGATTTTGACCCGCACAGCCCCGCAATTCCTGTTCGATTTCGGCAGTCCGAACGCCTATCTCAGCCATCTCGCGATCCCCGCCATCGAGCAGCGCATCGGCGTCAAATTCGAATATGTGCCGATCCTGCTCGGCGGCATCTTCAAATCGACCAACAACAAGTCCCCCGCCGAGACGCTTGCCGGCATCAAGAACAAGCGCGAATTCCACGCGGTCGAGACCGAGCGCTTCGTCAAGCGCTTCCAGGTGCAGCCCTATGTCATGAATCCGTTCTTCCCCGTCAACACGCTGAACCTGATGCGCGCAGCGATCGCGGCGCAGCTCGAGGGCGTGTTCGAAGCATATGTCGAAGCCGCCTTCCATCACATGTGGGGCGAGCCGAAGAAGATGGACGATCCGGAAATCGCCGCGAAGGCGCTGGCGTCCTCCGGCCTCGACGCGCAAAAGCTGTTCGCTCGCGCCGGGGAACCGGAGGTGAAGGGCAGACTGATCAAGAACACCGAGGAAGCTGTCGCGCGGGGCGCGTTCGGCTCGCCGACCTTCTTCGTCGGCAACGAGATGTTCTTCGGCAAGGAGCAGTTGCGCGAGGTCGAGGAGATGGTGTCGGGGAAGTGATTTTCTCGAAGCAGGGAAACCGAACAATGTCCTCGACGTCATCTTGGCGAAAGCCAGGACCCATAACCACCGGATCGCGTTTGGCGATAGGCGGGGGCTCCGACTTGTCCGACAAGAGGCAGTCGGGGTAATGGGTCCTGGCTTTCGCCAAGACGACGAAAAAGAACCAACAACAAGGACAATCCCATGCGTATCCTCGTGGTCGGCGCTGGCGCCATCGGCGGCTATTTTGGTGGCAGGCTGTTGCAGGCCGGCCGCGACGTCACCTTCCTGGTCCGGCCGCGGCGCGCCAGCGAGCTCGCGAGCGCCGGCCTCGTCATCAAAAGCCCGAACGGCGACGTGACCTTGAAAAATCCGCCGACCATTCAGGCCGACGCGCTCAAGGACAAGTTGGACGTCGTGCTGCTGAGCTGCAAGGCCTTCGACCTCGACGACGCCATCAAGTCGTTCGCGGCAGCAGTCGGGCCCAATACGGCGATCATCCCGATGCTCAACGGCATGAAGCATCTCGATATCCTCGACGACAAGTTCGGCAAGGAGCGCGTGCTCGGTGGCCTCTGCGCCATCGCCGCGACGCTCAACGAGAAGCGCGAGGTGGTGCAGCTCCAGCCGATGCAGTCGATCAATTACGGCGAGCGCGACGGCGAGCTGTCGGATCGCGTCAAGGCGATCGACGAGGCCTTCAAGAGCGGCATCGCTGGGGCCACCGCCAGCCAGAACATCATGCAAGACATGTGGGAAAAGTGGGTGTTCCTGTCCTCGCTGGCCGCGTCCACCAGCCTGATGCGCACCTCCGTCGGCAATATTCTCGCCGCTCCCGGCGGCAGGGATTTCCTGCTCGGCATGCTGGACGAGACCAGCGCGATCGCCACCGCGTCGGGCTACACGCCGGGCGGGCCGTTCTTCGAGCGCGTGAAGGGCAACCTCACCACCGAGGGTTCACCGATGACGGCCTCGATGTTCCGCGACGTCAAGGCGGGCCTGCCGGTCGAGGCCGATCACGTCATCGGCGACCTCATCGCTCGCGCCGATGCCGCCAAGGTGCCGGTGCCGAAGCTGCGCATCGCCTACACGCATTTGAAAGCGTATGAGAAGCAGCGGGTGGGGTAGCCGCAGCTTCCGCTATTTGAAATACGCGAGATAGTGCGAGACGGCGGTGATTTCCTCATCGCTCATGTGATAGGCGACATCGGCCATCGCAGCGCCACCGCCGCCGACGCGCTGGCTGCTCTTGTAGTCGTGCAGCGCCTTGACCAGGTATTCCTCGCGCTGGCCCGCCAGCCGCGCGACGGCCTTGGTGCCGGCAAAGCTATCCGTATGACATGAGGCGCAGCGGCGGCCGGCGGCAACTTGGGCGCCCTTTTTCGACAGGTCCGGATCCTTGTCCTCCGCCGCTGTGGGCGGCGTCAGCGCGGCGAAATAGGCGCCGAGATTGCGGACGTCCTCGTTGGTGATTTCCTCGGCGATGGGTTGCATCTGGTCGTTCTTGCGCGAGCCGGCGCGGAAAAACACGAGCTGCCATTGCAGAAATTGATCGGGCTGGCCCGCGAGCGAAGGAATGTTCTCGGTCTGCGAGATGCCGTTCTCGCCGTGACAGCCGGCGCAGACGGCGGCCTTCTCCTTGATCGCGGCATTGTCGGCGGCGCTCGTGGGGAGAGAACCGAGCGCGAGGAGCGCGACCGCGCTGATTGCGTGCGAGATGAACTGCCGGCGCATGATTGGAATTCCGATCTATCGAACGCGTCATTCCGGGGCGAAGAAGCGCGAGCTATGATGCGCAATGACGCATCTGAGAATTCGATAACCCGCGTTCGTGGCCAAGGGTTCCGGACTTGCGCGCAAGCGGTGCGCGATCGGAAACGACAGCGTGCGAAATTGAAATGAGAAAGGCTGCGGCGCCCTCTCGGCACCGCAGCCTCGCGTCGTCTTACGCTACTTCTTGCTGTAGCTGATGCGGTAGATCGCGCCGGCCCAGTCGTCGGCGACCAGGATCGAGCCGTCCTTGGCGAGAATGATGTCGTCGGGACGGCCGAGATAGCCTTGGTCGCCCTCGATCCAGCCGGAGGCGAACACCTCCTGCTTGGCGTTCTTGCCGTCGGGACCGACGATCACGCGCATGATGCGGCCGCCCTGGTACTTGTGACGATTCCAGGAGCCGTGCTCGGCGATCAAGATGTTGTTCTTGTACTCGGCCGGGAATTGGTCGCCGGTATAGAACTTCATGCCCAGCGGAGCGACGTGAGCGCCGAGGTTCAGCACGGGCGGCGTGAACTCGGAGCATTTGTGGCCCATCGCGAACTTGGTATCCGGCAGATCACCCTGGTGACAGTAGGGATAACCGAAGTGCTCGCCGATCTTGCTGATCATGTTCAGCTTGTCTGAGGGCAGATCGTCGCTGATCCAGTCGCGGGCATTCTCGGTGAACCAGAACTTGCCGGTGCGCGGATCGACGTCGCCCCCGACCGAGTTGCGAACGCCGAGCGCATAGATTTCCGCATTGCCGGTCTTGGGATCGACCCGGCGGATCTGCGACACGCTGGTCGGGGGAATGCCGATGTTGAAGGGCGGTCCGAACGGAATGTAGAACCAGCCTTCCTTGTCGACCGCGATGTATTTCCAGCCATGCGCGGCATAGGACGGCATGTCGTCATAGACGACCTTGCCCTCGCCGGGATTGTCGAGCTTGTTTTCGATGTCGTCGTAGCGGATCAGCTTGTCGACCGCGATGACGTAGAGGGCACCGTCCTTGACGGCCAGACCCGTGGGCATGTTCAGGCCCTTGAGGATCGTCTTGACCTCTTTCTTTCCGTTGTTGTCCTTAATCGCATAGACGTTGCCGAGGCCGAATGAGCCGACGAACAGCGTGCCCTTGTCACCCCAGGCCATCTGCCGCGCGGCCAGCACGCCGGAGGCGTAGACCTCCATCTTGAAGCCCGGCGGCAGCTTGACCTTCTTGACGATATTGGCGAGCTCGGCGTCGGACGCGCCGGTGGGCGGACCCGACGGCGGCGCCAGGCCCTTCTGCGCCTCGGTCTCGTCGCCGAGAAACCAGTCGTCCGGCGGATGGGTCCAGAACTCCTTGGTGCCGGATTCGTATTTCTTCAGCGGCTTGTTCTTGTCCTGCTGCTGCGCGTGACCGACGCTTGTCCCCGCGAGAAGGGCAACCGCTGCAAGCGCCAGGACGGATTGAAAGACGGATCGATGGAATTTCATCGCGTCACTCCCCTAAGGCAGCCATCAGGGCTGCACATTTATTTTAATTTGCTATCGAGAGGCGAAGTTCGGACTCTGTCGAGAGGACAGACGCAGAAGGTTAGCACATCTGCGAGCGGTGAGAAGCGCGCCGCGTGCGCTGCGATAGCGCTCAGTAAAAATTGAGACGGAAAGGCAATGATCGCGAATGCCGCGACGACAACGCTCTCGCTGCAGCGCAGAATCGAGATCATGCGCGGCTAATTTGCAGGCAGCAGGAGGTCTGGAACAAAAAAACGCGAAAACAACCCCATGCAAAGTAGAACGGCTCCGGCCATCTTGCTGCCGGTGACTCCGGGTAGACATCTGACGAATCGAGCGAATTAGCAAAGGTGGCGGCTACGGGGCGACGGGGTAAGGACCATCGTCGAAAATCGTCTCATGATAGCCTTTCGACCCGACATCGCGCGCCAGCGTGCTGCGAAAATCGCGGTCATCGCGAAGGCATTTCAGGACATGCGCAAAGTCGAATTCGGGCCGCCAGCCGAGTTCGTGCCGCGCGCGCTCGTTGACATAGACGCGGTCAATCGCGGGGAACAGCCGCCAGTCTCGCGCCGCATAGAGCTCCGCACAATCCGGACAGAGCTCGTGCACCACACCGGCCGCGTCGCGCGCCAGTGCGGCGAGATGGCGCTGCTCGAACGGGCTCGTGGCCGACAGGATGTAGCGGGCAAACCCGATGTCCGGCGCGCGCTCGGCGGCGAGCAGATGGGCGCTCACCGCGTCCGCGATATCCAGCCGGCGATAGAGCAGCTCGTTGGCCTGCGCATTCTCCGGCGCGTAAGCCGACCGCATCGCCGGATCGTCATCGTCTTCCAGGAAGAAGCGCGAGGTCCTCAAGACCACGACAGGCAGGCCGCGCTCGCGACAGAACAGCTCGCAGAGATTTTCGGCCATCAGCTTGGTCGTGCCGTAGATGTTCTTCGGAATCGGCGGCAGGTCCTCGGTGACCCACACCGCGGCTTGGCCCGCCTCGGGGCGAAGCTGCGAGCCAAACGCGCTGGTGGTACTGGTGAAGACAAAACTGCGCACGCCGGCGGCCACGGCCGCTTCAAGCAGGTTGAGCGTGCCGGTGACGTTGGTGTCGACAAAGTCTTGCTTGCTGTGGGTCGCCACATGCGGCTTGTGCAGGGTCGCGGTGTGGATCACCGCGGTGACGCCGTCCATCTGGGCCCGGACGAAGTCGGAATCGACGATCGAGCCCACGGCATCGGTGAAGGGCGATGGCTTCAGGTCGATCCCACGCACAGACGAATCGCGCCCGCGGAGCGTGCGGAGAAGACCCTCGCCGAGATGGCCCGCGCTGCCTGTGACCAGAATTGTCATTCGAGACCCAAACGGCCGCCAGAGGCGTGGAAAACCACGTGCCCATCCGGCTCACTGGATGCTTTGGGAGAAAATTGGAGCGGGCGAAGGGGCTCGAACCCTCGACCCCGACCTTGGCAAGGTCGTGCTCTACCACTGAGCTACACCCGCATCCTGTGTCGGTCGCATGACTGCGCCGGCAACGGCTGTCGTATGCCAAAAGCGGGAGGGGAATGCAACAGCTACCGGCGGCATAGATGCGCAATCGGAGGCCCGATATGGACCCGAACGCGGCCAAATGCCCCAAAAAAGGCTCCGGAACCGGCGAATCGGCCCACACGGATTGAAATTCGGCCGTCCCGGCCCAATTTAGGGCCAACAGCGAAGCATATGAATTGGCGACGTGCTAAAGACCCGCCAATTCCAGACATCAGACGAGGGGATCCCGTGACGATCATCGACCAGGGTAACGGAGCAGCGGGCCCGGCTGCCGCCGATCTGATCAAGGACACGACTACCCAGACCTTCGTGAAGGACGTCATCGAGGAATCGAAGCGCCAGCCGGTGCTGATCGACTTCTGGGCGGAGTGGTGTGGCCCCTGCAAGCAGCTCACGCCCTTGCTGGAAAAAGCGGTCAAGGCCGCCAAGGGCAAGGTCAAGCTGGTCAAGATGAACATCGACCAGCACCCGGCGATCCCGGGCCAGATGGGCATCCAGTCGATTCCGGCGGTGATCGCCTTCGTCAACGGCCAGCCGGCCGACGGCTTCATGGGTGCGGTCCCGGAGAGCCAGCTCAACGCCTTCATCGAGAAGCTGACCAAGGGCGTGACCGCGCCGGGTGAGCCGAATATCGCGGAGATCCTCCAGGAAGCCGAGGCCGTGCTCGCAGAGGGCGATGCCGCCGCGGCCGCCCAGATCTACGCGGAGGTGTTGCAGCTCGAATCGACCAACATTGCGGCCCTCGCCGGGCTCGCGAAATGCTACGCCGTCTCCGGCGCGATGGAGCAGGCCAAGCAGACGCTCGCCATGGTCCCGGAATCCAAGCGCAACGACCCGGCTGTGAAAGCCGTGCAGACCGCGATCGATCTGGCCGAGCAGGCGGAACAGCTCGGGCCCGTCGCCGAGCTGGAACAGAAAGTCGCCGCAAACCCGCTCGATCATCAGGCCCGATTCGACCTCGCGATCGCGCTCAACGCGCAAGGCAACCGGGCAGCGGCCACCGAGCAGCTGCTCGCGATCGTCAAGCGCGACCGCAAATGGAACGACGACGGCGCCCGCAAGCAGCTGGTACAGTTCTTCGAGGCCTGGGGCGGCACGGACGATGCAACCGTCGAGGGACGCAAGCGCTTGTCGATCATCCTGTTTTCCTGACGCGCGCTGGCAAGGCCAGGGGACCCGGCAGATGCCGATCAACATCGAATATCGCGGGCCGGCCGACCTTCCGGAGATCCTTCCGGTGTTTCCGCTGCCGGGCGCGCTGCTGCTGCCGCGCGGGCAGATGCCGCTCAACATCTTCGAGCCGCGCTACCTCGCGATGATCGACGATGCCTTTCGCGACGGCCATCGCTTGATCGGCATGATCCAGCCCGACATCGCGCATTCGCCCAAGAATTCCGACAAGCCGGCGCTGTTCCGTGTCGGCTGTGTCGGCCGCATCACCCAGCTCGCGGAATCCGGCGACGGCCGCTACATCCTCGAGCTCACCGGTGTCTCGCGCTTCAAGGTCGTCGAGGAGCTTGAGGTTCTCACCGCCTACCGGCAGTGCAAGGTGGATTTCTTTGCCTTCGTCGACGACTTCACGCCGCGCATGGGCGAGGAGGAGGTCGATCGCGAAGCACTGCTGACGGTGCTGGCGGACTTTCTGAAGGCCAACAACCTCAAGGTTGACTGGGAGGGCGTCGAGACCGCTCCCAACGAAGCACTCGTCAACGCGCTGGCGATGATGTCGCCCTATGGCGTGGCCGAGAAGCAGGCGATGCTGGAAGCGCCCGACCTGAAGACCCGCGCCGAAATTTTGATCGCGGTGACCGAGATGGACCTCGCGAAGAAGCGCACCAGCGGCGATCCGCCGCTGCAGTGAGGGTAGGAATGCTCATGCAGCGTGGTAGGCCGCTTCGGCACCTCGCCGCAGCATGCTGGTGATGCTGGATGCAGGCATCGGCCGGCTGAAATAGTAGCCTTGTGTTTCGACGCAGCCTTCCTCACGGAGGATGTCCAGCTGCTCTTTCGTTTCGACGCCTTCGGCGGTCGTTATCTTGCCGAGGCTGACAGCAAAACGAACCACTGCCCGCGCAAGATGGTGCGCCTCTGCGCTCGGGCTGGATAGTTCGCTGACGAAACTGCGGTCGATCTTGATTTTGTCGAACGGGAATCTCTGCAGAAAGCTCAGAGACGAATAGCCGGTGCCGAAATCGTCCAGGGCAACTCGCACGCCAAGCTCGCGCAATTGTCCGAGCACCGCGAAAGCAGCCTCGCTATCGTGCATGATCACCGTCTCGGTGACCTCGAGCTCGAGCCTGTGTGGCGCCACTCCCGAACTCGCCAGCGCGCCGACAATGACAGCAACGAGTTCCTTGCTCCTGAATTGAGCGGGAGATAGGTTGATAGCGATCCTGACATGCGCAGGCCAATTGGCGGCTTCCGCACAGGCGGTCCGCAAGACCCATTCTCCCAGCGGCACGATAAGGCCTGTCTCCTCCGCAAGCGGGATGAATTCGCTCGGCGTGACCAGTCCTCGCTGTGGGTGATGCCAGCGGAGCAGGGCCTCGAAGCCGCGGGTCTCGCCGGTAGCGGCGCTGACGAACGGCTGATAGTGGAGCTCGAACTGACGATCGGCAAGGGCATCCCGCATATCGTGCTCCAGGTTGCGTCGCGCGTGCATGAGCTCGTCGAGTTCCGGCTCGAAGAAGCGGTATGCGCCACGTCCGCCACTTTTGGCGGAGTAGAGGGCGAGATCCGCGCTCTTCATGATCACGTCGGAATCGCTGCCATCGCGCGGCGCGATGGCGATTCCGATGCTGGTGCCGACCGTGACCCGGTGATCGCCGAGATCGAAGGGCTCGCAAAGCGCCCTTCCGATGCTCTCGGCCAGGCCGGCAGCCTCCACGGCTGGATTGGTGACGTAATCGATCACTGCGAACTCGTCGCCGCCCAGTCGAGCGATCAACGCGGTTTCGGTGGTGCATTCGCGCAGGCGCGCGGCGACGGCGCGGAGCAGGGAATCCCCCGCCGGATGTCCAAGCGTGTCGTTGACTTCCTTGAAGCGGTCGAGGTCGAGCATGAGCACGGCCAAGTCGACGCCACCGTTGCGAGTAACTGCGATGGCATGCTCCATCCGCTCCCTGAGCAGCACGCGGTTGGGCAGATCGGTCAACGCGTCATGTTGCGCCATATGAGTGATTTTGGCCTCAGACCGGCGCTGCTCGGTCACATCGAGATGTGTGGCAACCCATCCGCCACCGGCCATTGGCTGCCGCGTCACGCAGATCAACCGACCGTCGGCAAACTCGTCGATCCTGCTTGAGACCGCATCGAACGGCAGCGCGGCCAGCTTCGAGATGAATTGCTCGGCAGCCCCCTCGCTGAGATCGCCCTTGAGGATTCCGTTCACGATGCGATGCCTGATGATGTCGGTGTGCGACGTCCCCGTCCGCAGCAGTTCCGGCGGCAGCCGATAGAGTCGGGCGTAGCGCTCGTTGCAGACGACAAGCCGCTTCTTGGCGTCAAACATGCAAAGGCCCTCAACCATGTGGTTGATCGCGGTGTCCAGCCTGAGCGTCTGATCCTGCAACTCTCTCTGCGAGCCTTCGAGCTGCTGCCGGGCGATCGAAAGCTGGCTGATGATCTCCTCGAATTTGCTGGTTCTACTTGCCAGGCGGCGGTCGGCGAGTACGCCGATCAGGCTCATCCCAAGTACAGATAGTGCCACGCCGGCGATGGCGAGAGCGAGGAAAGTCGGCGAAAGCGACAGACTGTCGGTTGAACGCGTCGGATCTGGAACGATCTGCACGGCACCCATCGCCGTGAAGTGATGCGAGACGATAGCAAGGGTCAGCAGGACTGCCGCCAACAGTGCGCCCCAGGAGTTCTTGTACCTGACTGCAACAACGAGGGCGGCACAGCCGAGGCACATGCCCAGAATGACCGAGGCAAACACCAGATCCAGCGACCAGGTGACGCGGCCCGGCACTTCAAGTGCCCACATTCCGAGATAGTGCATGCTGGCGATGCCGCCGCCAATGACGACACCGCCTGCCGCGGCGCGCCACCGGCCGGAATAGCCGGCCGCAATGCCGAAGCCGCCCGACGTCAACAGCATTGCCGTAGCAAGCGAAAGCGCCGTCAGTACGATGCCGTAACCGGTCGTAACGCCGGGTTCGTAGGCGAGCATCGCGACGAAATGCGTTGCCCAGATCCCATATCCGATGGCAGCGCCGGCAATCCCGATCCAGATCAACCGCGTTCTTGCGGGCGCCACGATCGCACGATGAAAGATACTGACCGCGACGCTACTCGCGAGCAAGCAGACCAGACCGGCGAGCAGGACAAGCCGCCAATCGTGCTCGACGGCAAGGCAAGCGAAAACCCGAAACATCCCAGCCGCTCCATCGTGGATATTGCCGATAGTGTCCGTGCTAATCCGCCTTCGCGTTAATTTTGTGCAACGCCTGATTGCATGCTTATTGGTTGCTTAACGTGGTCAGTGCAATTTGAAATCTGGCGGGCGCCCGCGCAGGACAATGCGCGCCACCGGTCGTAGAGCCAACCGAGAGCACTCTGGAACCGGCAGCGAGGCCTGGAGCGGAGGAAGGCGACACCAATTGGCGGGGGAGGAGACGCGCCGAACCGAAGCTTCGGTTCTGACACAATCAGAACCAATAGTGCTCTAGAGGTGATGACGGATGCGCTTACGTCCAGTGATCATCGCGCTGATCAGATTCTCGCGCTGAAGACGCCCCATCATCAGCACGCCCAAGACGTGCAGCACGATCAGGACGATGACCGCGTCGGATGAATAATGGTGAGTGTCCTCGACCCACCAGACACCGAAAAAGGTCACGGTCACCGACATCGCGCCCGTGATCGTCGAGACCGCCAGCGAGACCAGCAGCGCCACCAGCATCAACGTGCCGGCTGGATTGAGACCGATATAGCGGCCGGTGATGCCGCGGCGCAGATTCCAGAGATAACCCGGCGCGGCCCGAAGCCTGACGCCGACCATGCGAAAGCGCGAATAGCGGCTTCCCCAAAAACCCCAGACCAGACGGAACGCAAGAAGGCCGAGTACGGCATAACCGACGATGCGGTGAAGTCGGTCATAGACGGTCGGCGTGAACCACGCGGCCAGAACGCAAGCCGCGAGCGCCCAGTGCCAGAGCCGCAGCGGGAGGTCCCAGACCGCGACTGTCCGCGCGGCGGTTCGATCCGCGGGGGTCCGGTCGGACCCCCCGCGAGCGTGCGGCACCGTTTCTTCGATCAAGCGAGGACCACCCTCAGGCGTAGCATTGCGCAGACACTTCGCGCGGTCTACTTCGCAATCGTGTGCTTCAGGCTGAGATCTTCTGGGCTGTAGAACAGCTCGTAAAGCTTGCCTTCCTTGACGCCGTAGACCTCGTAGCACGAGCCTTCGATCTTGGAGCGCCGCACCTCGTAGCCGAGCGCCTTGGCCTTGGCTTCGGCGTCGCTCGCCGGCTTCCACGACGCCTTGTCGAGCTTGGTGCAGTCCTTGAAACCATCGGCCAAGGCTGCCGATCCCATGCCAATCCCGATCGTCAATGCAACGGCAACAACACGAATAACCTTCACGAACGTCTCCTCTTCTGTCGTGGGCGCTGCGCCGGCAGGCGAAGCGGGACCGAAGGAAGCAAAGCACATGATGAAGTCAATGCGGTTCGCGGCCAGTTCGCTTTAGAGTTATTCTAACGATCCGAAAAAGTTCAGCGCTCTCCGTATGCAGCGCGCATTTGAGACGACACTGCGGCCTTACGTCTCACGGTTTGACAGCAGGCTGATCCCGACGCGCAAGCTCAGTAGCCAGCAACCGCCATGACGACGACGGCGGTGAGCGCCATCCATCCAAAATGCCGGCCGCTTGTGGCCCATGCGTTGGCGAGAGCGGAGAAGCCGAACACACCGGCCATGGTGACGACGATCCAGTGACGCGCTGGCTCCGATTGCATCCAGGGCGCCGCGATCAGGAGCACACCGCCGCCGATCCAGGCGACGGTCGAGGCCTGCCAGACCAGGCGGATCAGGGTGCGGAGCCGCTCCGGCTCGATGCGGGCGCGGGCAAAGACCTTGGTCTCGCCGAGAATGCCATGAATGAGGGCCACGGCAATGGTCAAGACCCCGGCGCACTGGAGCAAGAGATCACGCATCGTCAAAGCTCCCTGCAAATATGGTCCATACAGTTATGTATGGTGGGATAGGCGCTGGCCTGCCGGCTGTCAATACACTAGTGTATGTTTGCATCCGGAACCCGACATGGCCGAACAGCTGACCGCCGACGACTGGATCAAACAGGGACTGAAGGCGCTCGCGCGAGACGGCTTCACCGCGCTGAAGGCCGATCCGCTGGCAAAAGCCATGGGGGTCTCGCGCGGCAGCTTCTATTGGCATTTCGCCGATCTCGGCGCATTCCATGCTGCTCTCTTGAAGCGCTGGCGCGAGATCGCGGCCGAGCAGATCATCGCCGATGTCGAGGCGGACAGCGACGAGCCGCTGAAAGCGCTGCTGCGCAGGACTTTTGGCGCGCGGCTCGACCTCGAGCGCGCGGTGCGGAACTGGGCGGCCTTCGATGCGGCGGCACAAACGGCGGTGCGTGCCATCGACCGGCGCAGGCTCGACTATATCGAGGAGCTGCTGAGGAAGCGCGGGTTCGAGGCGGCGACAGCGCGAGCCCGCGCGCAAATCCTGTACTGGACGTTTCTCGGCTTCGCCCTGTCGGGCCCGCCAGCGCCGGCCGCGCGGCTTGAGGGCCTGCTCGACGAGATTCTGCGGATGGTTGCCGCTTGAGGCGACGCGATGGGCTGCTACGATTTTTTATGCTAGAGGCAACCGACCGTCGGAGACCCCCATGAACGCGCCCACCGAACGCCCCGAAGCCAGCGTCGATCCCAAATTGCTGGAGATTCTGGTCTGCCCGCTGACCAAGGGTCCGCTGGAGTTCGATGCTGCAAAGCAGGAGCTGATTTCGCGCAGCGCCAAGCTCGCCTATCCGATCCGCGATGGCATCCCGATCATGCTGCCGGAAGAGGCCCGCAAGATCGATTGAGGGACTTGTGGCCCGATGAGAGACTTGTAGCCCGGATGGAGCGCAGCGAAATCCGGGGTTCCTCGTATGACGCAGCGGCCCCGGAATACGCTGCGCTCCATCCGGGCTACCGAAAATCCTACAGCGCCTCGCCCTTCAACAGCCGCGGTATCTCACCGGTCAAACCCGCGGCTTGGCGGATAAAAAGATTCTTCAGCGGCGGGGCGCGATCGACGAGGCCGAGGCCGATGTCGCGGACGGTGCGCAGCAAGGTGGACTGGTTGGAGAACAGGAAGTTCAGCGAGTTGGTGGCAACGCCCATGGCCATGGTGTCGAAGCGGCGCCAGCGCTGATAACGTTCGAGCACGTCGACGCCGCCGATATCCATGCCGAGCCGCGCGGCATCGACCACGACCTCGGCCAGCGCGGCGACGTCCTTCAGCCCCATGTTGAGACCCTGGCCCGCGATTGGGTGGATGACGTGGGCGGAATCGCCGACCAGCGCGAGGCGCTGGGCAATGAAGGAGCGTGCGACGAAATAGGACAGCGGAAACGCGCGCGGCTTGTCGAGCGCCTTCACCTCGCCGAGATGCAGGCCGAAGCGCTGCTCGAGCTCGCCGTGAAATTCCCCATCGCTCAACGCAACGATACGCGCGGCTTCGCTGCGGCGCTCGGTCCATACCAGCGAGGAGCGCTTGCCCGAAAGCGGCAGGATAGCAAACGGACCCGCCGGCAGAAAATGCTCTTCGGCGCGGCCTTCGTGATCGCGCTCATGGCCGACAGTGACGACGATGCCGGATTGATCATATTCCCAGCCGTGGGTGGCGATGCCGGCGCGCTCGCGCAGTTTCGACTTCGCACCGTCGGCCGCAACCAGGAGGCTCGCTGCAATCACGCTGCCATCACCGAGCGTCACGTCGATACCTTCGGCCCGCGCGTCGTAAGACGACACTGTGGTCGCGCGGAGATCGATGCCCTCGGCCTCGGCGCGCACCACCAGCGCATCAATGAGGCGGCGGTTCTCGACCATATGCGCGAAGGGCTCACCCGGCGCGACGTCGCCGGCAAAGTTGAGGAACGCCGGACGGGTGGCGTCTTCCAGCTTGGAATCGGTGACAATCATGTCGAGGATCGGCTGCGCCTCGCCCCTGACGTCGTCCCAGGCGCCGATCGCCTCGAACAGGCGGCGGCAGGCGGCCACGATCGCGGTCGCGCGCGGGTCCCGGCTCGGACGTGTGGAGAGCGCGGGGTCGGCGACGATGACGGGGATCTCGGGGCCGAGCCCCTGGCGCAGCGCCAGGGCCAGCGCCAGGCCCGCAAACGCGCCGCCACCGATGACAATGCTACCCTGTACCGACATACCCAATTCCCGGCTAAATCCTGGCCTTGCTAGCAGACTTGAGGTGGGCGAAACAGTGCGGTGAAACAAGGGCGGATAGCCCCCATTGTGTCGATCCGGAGCAGCGAACCCCGGGGCGGCAAGGCGAAAGCTGAAATCCATGTCCAAGAGCCTGATCGACCTCATCTCGATCCTCGACCTCGAACAACTCGAGGTGAATCTGTTCCGCGGCAACAGTCCGAAGACCAGCTGGCAGCGGGTGTTCGGCGGCCAGGTGATCGGACAGGCGATGGTTGCAGCGTGCCGCACCGTCGAGGGCAGGCTGCCGCATTCGCTGCATTGCTATTTCATCCTGCCGGGCGATCCGCAGATCCCGATCATCTATCAGGTCGAGCGCCTGCGCGACGGCAAGAGCTACTCGACGCGACGCGTCACCGCGATCCAGCATGGCAACGCGATCTTCTCGATCATGGTGTCGTTCCACGCGGAGGAAGAGAGCGCGTTCGATCATCAGGACAAGATGCCCGACGTGCCGCCGCCGGAAAAGCTGACGGCGGAGGAAGTCGCGAAGCAGCCGATGTTCAAGGAGATGCCGGAGTTCATCCGCCGCTATTATGAATCCGACCGTCCGATCGAGCTGCGCCCGGTCGAGCTCGGCCGTTATTTCGGTGAGAGGATCGAGGACGGCCGCATCCATGTCTGGATCAAGACCGCGGCAACGCTGCCGGACGATCCGGCGCTGCACATGTGCGCGCTGGCCTATGCGTCGGACTTCTCGCTGCTCGATGCGATTATGGCGCGCTACGGCCGCACCCTGTTCGACAAGCGCATGATGCCCGCGAGCCTCGACCACGCGATGTGGTTTCACCGCCCGTTCCGCGCCGACGAATGGCTGCTCTACGCACAGGATTCGCCGAGCGCGCGAAGCGGCCGCGGCTTGACCCGCGGCTCGATCTTCAAGCCTGACGGCACGCTGGTGGCCTCCGTCGCGCAGGAAGGCTCGGTGCGCGAACGGAGAGCCTAAGAGGCACAAGCACGATCGATCGCGCTTGTGCCTTTCGAGGTCAGGCCCGGAGCGATCCCCGCGGAGCCAGAACCGTCTCCGACGCGAACCAGTTCATGATCCAGCGATAGACCCACGGGATCGGGATGATGAAGCCGCACAGGAATGCGGCCACGATGCCCCGCCAGAGAATCCCGAGACCGCTGCCGTTGAACACGATCTCGCGCCGCGTGCCTTCGATGCTGCGGCAGAACCAGCGCATCTGAGCCGCGGCGACCCAGGCCCAGCCGATGATGGTGATGATGGAAATCGCGAACAGCAGGCTCCAGCCGACATAGGCCCAAACCGTGCCGGTGAAGCTCAGGCCGAGCGGCTGCCCATTGGAGGCGAGATTCGCGACCATCCATTTGATCAGGAGCCAGTACAGAACGAGCTGGGCGATGAACAGCAAATTGCTCAGCAAGGGAACGCCGATGTAGCCGATCACGACCGCCAGAACGATGAAGCCGAAATACCAGGGCACCAGCGCCATCGCATTGCCGGTGAAGCTGAGATTGGGCCGCCCGGGGACCTTCACGCAGGACACGATCCATTTCGTGTACCAGACGAACACCCACGGCACCGGGATGATGAAGCACATGCCGATCAGCATCACGATGCTGCGCCAGGTGAACTCGAGGATGCCGAAATCGACCGCCAGCGATCCTCCGGCGCCACCGCCGCCGTAGCCCCCGGAGCCCATCATCGGCGGGCCGCCAGCCGGCATCATCGGGGGCGCACCGCCCCCGCCGATCAGGCCGGGGATTTCGGCCGCCTTCTGCCAGCCGGCCATGCCGTCCGACCACACCAGCGTATCCGGACGCACGACTCCCTGGGCGACGAGGTCACGGAATTGCCCTTCCGGATAGGGCCCCTGCTGCTTGCCCTCGGATGCGTAGAACCAACTCGCCATGAAGCGTCCCCCTCGAACATAGTTTTGTACCGGCCGCGACGCTTGGGTTCATCGCATCCATGCCAAAAACGCATTGTGGAGGATGAACGGCTGCCCTGTACAGAGGCGGCCGTTCACATGGCCCAACGATTTTCCGCTTCAATCTGCAAGTTTTTTATGCCATTTGCCCGGAAAGATGCCAGATTGACGCTGCGCCGGGGACATACGGCGCGGCGCATCCCGGGGAATAGGCCTGACCATGAAACTCGTCGTCGCGATCATCAAACCCTTCAAGCTCGATGAGGTCCGTCAGGCCCTGACGGCGATCGGCGTCCACGGCATGACCGTGACCGAAGTGAAGGGCTATGGCCGCCAAAAGGGCCACACCGAGATCTATCGCGGCGCCGAATATGTCGTGAATTTCCTGCCGAAGCTGCGGATCGAGATCGCGGTTGCCTCCGATATCGCCGAGAAGGCCGTCGCGGTCATCACCGCGACCGCGCGCACCGGCCAGATCGGCGACGGCAAGATCTTCGTCACGCCGATCGATCACGCGACCCGCATTCGCACCGGCGAGACCGACAGCGACGCGCTCTAGATTTTTGCTTTGACGCGTTTTCTTTTCGCGAACCGGTAACCGCTTCGCTCGACAACGCTCTTCTTCGATCGCACCGGGCAACGGCGCCACGGCGTGCGACACAATCAATAGCTGGGGGAAACGACATGGCGGGATTGTTGCGCCGCGCGGCTGCTATCGCCGCGCCGATCGGGCTTGGGTCGATCATGGCTTCGCCGGCGCGTGCCGCGGGCTCCGAGATCAACACTGCCGACACCGCCTGGATGATCGTCGCCACCGCGCTGGTGCTGATGATGACGATCCCGGGGCTCGCGCTGTTCTATTCCGGCATGGTGCGCAAGAAGAACGTCCTCGCCACCATGGCGCAGAGCCTCGCCGCAGTGACGATCATCTCCATTCTCTGGGTCGCGTTCGGCTATTCGTTGTGCTTCGTCGGCGACGGCCCGTGGATCGGCACGCTCGACCGCTGGTTTCTCTCCGGTATGACCATGGACAGCGTCAACCCGGCGGCGAAGACGATCCCGGAAGCGCTGTTCATGCTGTACCAGATGACGTTTGCGATCATCACGGTGGCGCTGGTCGCGGGCGCGGTGGCCGACCGGATGCGGTTCTCCGCTTATCTCCTCTTTTCCGTGGCCTGGTTCATCTTCGTCTACATTCCACTCGCGCATTGGGTGTGGGGCGGCGGCTTCCTCGCCGGAATGGGCGTGCTGGATTTCGCCGGCGGCCTCGTGGTGCATCTGTCGGCCGGCACCGCCGGCCTCGTCGCGGCGAAGGTGATGGGACGCCGTCATGGCTACGGCACGGAAAATCTCTCGCCATTCGATCTGTCGCTCGCGGTGATGGGCACCGGCCTGTTGTGGGTCGGCTGGTTCGGCTTCAACGGCGGCTCGGCGGGCGCAGCCAATTCTCGCGCGGTGATGGCGATCATCGCGACCCATCTCGCAGCCTGCTCCGGCGCGCTGACCTGGGGCGCGATCGAATGGTCGACGCGGCGCAAGCCGTCCGTGCTCGGCATGATCTCCGGCGCGGTGGCCGGCCTCGGCACCATCACGCCGGCCTCGGGATTCGTGGCGCCCTGGCACGGCATCGTCATCGGCGTGATCGCAGGCCTCGTCTGCTACTGGGCCTGCACCTGGCTGAAGCACCGCTTCGACTATGACGATTCGCTCGACGTGTTCGGCGTCCACGGCATCGGCGGGATGACCGGGACCCTGCTGGCCGGCGTGTTCGCAACGAGCGCGATCGGCGGCACCGCCGGCCTGCTCGAAGGCCATTCGCAGCAGCTTCTTATCCAGCTCTACGGGGTCGCCGTCACCTTCGTCTGGTCGGCAGGCATGAGCTTCGTCCTGCTCAAGCTGGTCGGTCTGTTCGTGCCGTTGCGGGTCTCCCGCGAGCACGAACTCGAGGGGCTGGATATTTCGCAGCACGGCGAGGCGCTGCAGTAATTGGGCTTGCGCAACACATAAGCGTATGCTTATGTGTCGCCATGATCGAAGCCGACATCTTCAAAGCGCTGGCCGACCCGACCCGCCGCAAGGTCTTTGAGAAGCTTGCCGGCGGAAGCCTGAATGCCAGCGCCTTGCGCGACGGATTGGAGATCAGCCAACCGGCGATGTCGCAGCATCTCGCGGTGCTGCGCGGCGCGGGCCTGGTGCGCGAACAGCGGCAGGGCCGCTTTGTGAATTACGAAGTCGATCCCGAAGGAATCTCCGCGATCGGGGCCTGGCTTGCGCGCTACCGCGCCTATTGGCCGAAACGCATGGATGCCCTCGCCGATCTCTTGAAGGAGATGGATCAATGAGCGACGCCGTGAAGCCTGATCCCTCCGACGCAGACTTGGCGCTCAAAACAGACCTGGTGCTCGAATATGAATTCGATGCGCCGCCGGCCAAGGTCTGGCGCGCGGTGACCATTCCGGCTTTGCGCGAGCGCTGGTTGCCGGATTGCGATCTTGCGGGCGCCGAGCCGGAATCAGCGATCCCGGGCCAGGAGGTGCGCTACCGGCTGCGCGATTCCGAACCGCCGTTTCGCGAAAGCCATGTCATCTTCCGGATCGAGCCGAACGAGGATGGCGGCACCCGCTTTCGCATCATCCAGCAAGCCTGCGAGATCCGTATGAAGCTGCCGCAGCCGGCCAACAGCAATGGCTGCCTGATGCGCGCGGCCGCCTGACACCAACACCACTTCATCACCCGCAGAAAATGGAGGTCGCCGATGCGCGACATGCTTCAGCTCGTCCCTATGGTCGTCGAACAATCCGCCCGCGGCGAGCGATCCTTCGACATCTATTCGCGCCTGTTGCGCGAGCGCATCATCTTCCTCAATGGCGAGGTCAATGATGCGATGTCCGGACTGGTCTGCGCGCAGCTCCTGTTTCTGGAGGCGGAGAATCCGAACAAGCCGATCAATCTCTACATCAATTCCTATGGCGGCGTGGTCACCAGCGGCCTTGCGATGTACGACACCATGCAATTCATCAAGGCGCCGGTGCATACGCTGTGCATGGGCACCGCGCGCTCGATGGGCTCGTTTCTGCTGATGGCCGGCGAGCCCGGTCACCGCGCCGCCCTGCCCAATGCGAGCCTTCACGTGCATCAGCCGCTCGGCGGCTTTCAGGGCCAGGCGTCCGACATCCTGATCCACGCCACCGAAATGCAGGAAACCAAGCGGCGCATCATCCGGCTCTATGCCCAGCATTGCGGGCGCCCCGAACCGGACGTGGAACGGACCTTGGACCGCGACCATTTCATGACCGCGCAGCAGGCGGTCGACTGGGGCCTGATCGACCGGGTCTTCGCGGAACGCAGCGCCGCCTGACGGTCCCTGCCGGGGACCCGTCCGGCAAGCCTCGCCCGCTCAAGCAGGTTGGCCGGTTGCGCGCATTCCGTGAGCACAAGTGCGACGGGCCCGATATTTCGCGGCACGACAAGCCCTGCAATAGGCGCGCGCCTTACGGAAATACCTTTCTGCTGCCCTACGTGTGAGCACCAATGTGTCGACAGCCTGTCGTGCCTGTATTTTAATCAGGCATGGTCAGGTATTGAGCGCGGCGTAATGGCGCACTGCACGGCACCACGCGTCAAACGCGAAAACACCCGTTTTCATAGTCCGTTAGGCAACACGCCCGATCTGGCACGGCATTTGATTCTAAGGGTCCTGGCTGTGCCCGCGTAGTGAACTTTCTCCCTCGTGGCGAACCAGTCGAGAAGCGCCCGGCCACGTCCGGACCGGGCCCAAGCGGGGATAGGACCCATGAAAATTGTTATGGCGATTATTAAGCCATTCAAGCTGGAAGAAGTCCGTGACGCCCTGACCGCCATCGGCGTTCACGGTCTCACGGTGACGGAAGTCAAGGGATATGGCCGCCAGAAGGGCCATACGGAAATCTATCGCGGCGCCGAATATGCCGTGAGCTTCCTGCCCAAGATCAAGATCGAGGTCGCTGTCGCCTCCGACCAGGTCGACAAGACCATCGACGCCATCACGACCGCCGCGAAAACCGGACAGATCGGCGACGGCAAGATCTTCGTCATCAATCTCGACCATGCGGTTCGCATCCGCACCGGCGAGGCCGATGCTGCGGCCCTTTGATTTCGCGCTCAATCAAAATTCAATCAGGAGTAAATGAAATGACGTTTAAGCGTCCCTATGGCGCGGGATTGGCGGCTCTCGCAGTCGGCCTGTTCGCTGCGACCGCAGCCTACGCCGAGCCAACGGTCAACAAGGGAGACAACGCCTGGATGCTGACATCGACAGTGCTCGTGCTGTTGATGACGATCCCCGGCCTCGCGCTGTTCTACGGCGGCCTCGTCCGTTCCAAGAACATGCTCTCCGTCCTGATGCAGGTGTTCTACACCGTCTGCGTCGTCACCGTGATCTGGGCCGTGTACGGCTACAGCCTCACCTTCACCGGCGGTTCCGACTTCATCGGCGGCTTCTCCAAGGCCTTCATGATGGGCGTCACCACCGACTCGAAGGCCGCGACCTTCTCGGTCGACGCCAACATCTCGGAGCTCATCTATATGTGCTTCCAGATGACCTTCGCGGCGATCACGCCCGCCCTCATCGTCGGCGCCTTCGCCGAACGCATGAAGTTCGCGGCGCTCGCGCTCTTCGTCCCGCTCTGGGTCACGCTGATCTACTTCCCGATCGCGCACATGGTCTGGTACTGGCCCGGCCCGGACATGATCCAGGACGCAGCCAAGGCTCTGGCTGCTGCGGCTGATGGCGCGGCGAAGACCGCAGCGCAGGCCAAGCTCGATGAGATCAACGCCGACGCAGGCTGGATCTTCAAGAAGGGCGCGATCGACTTTGCGGGCGGCACCGTGGTGCACATCAACGCCGGCATCGCAGGCCTCGTCGGCGCCCTGCTGATCGGCAAGCGCGTCGGCTACGGCAAGGAGCTGATGGCTCCGCACTCGCTGACGATGTCGATGATCGGCGCCTCGCTGCTCTGGGTCGGCTGGTTCGGCTTCAACGCCGGCTCCAACCTCGAAGCCAACGGCGGCGCAGCCCTCGCCATGACCAACTCCTTCGTCGCCACCGCAGCCGCCGCGCTGTCGTGGATGTTCGCGGAGTGGATCATCAAGGGTCACCCGTCGGTGCTCGGCGTCATCTCCGGCGCTGTCGCGGGCCTCGTGGCCGTCACGCCTGCCGCCGGCTTCTCCGGCGTGATGGGTGCGATCGTCCTCGGCCTCGTGGTCGGCGTGGTCTGCCTGTTCTTCTGCACCGTCGTGAAGAACGCGCTCGGCTACGACGACTCCCTCGATGTGTTCGGCGTGCACTGCGTCGGCGGCATCATCGGCGCCCTCGGCACCGGCATCCTCGTCAATCCGGCGCTGGGTGGTGCGGGCATCATCGACTACACCGCGATCCCGCCGAAGGTTGCCGATTACGACTTCGCGGCGCAGATGATCTCCCAGGTCTGGGGCGTCGGCACCACGCTGGTGTGGTCGGGCATCGGTTCGGCGATTCTCTACAAGGTCGTCGATGTGATCGTTGGCCTCCGCGCCAATGTCGAGAGCGAGCGTGAAGGCCTCGACATCACCGAGCACACAGAGCGCGCCTACAACATGTAAGTCTCCTCCCGGGCGCGGCCTCCTCGGAGGTCGCGCTCACAACTACGGTTTGGGGCACATACCCGGCAATGTCCCGACCGTTGAGGGGCTCCAGCGCAAGTTGGAGCCCCTTTCTTTTTGGTCCCGTGCCGCTGGGCCGTCATAAGTTAAATTGCATTGCTGCGAGCTTGCTGAATATCATGCTCCCCGTTTGGAGCAGGATTTCATGCGTCTGCCCTATTGCCTAGTCTGGTGTTTCCTGTTGCTCGCTTTGTCGAGCCTCGATGCCCGCGCGGACAAGCGCGTCGCGCTGGTGATTGGCAACGGCGCTTACCGAAACGTTCCCCCGCTCGCCAATCCGACCAACGATGCGGCCGATGTCGGCGCGGCCCTCAAGCGATCGGGGTTCGATCCTGTTGTCACGACCGACCTCGACCAGTCCGCCATGCAGGACACCATTCTTCGCTTCGCGCGTGAGGCCCGCGGCGCCGATGTCGCCCTGTTCTATTACAGTGGGCACGCGCTCCAGTTCGCCGGCGTCAACTATCTGGTGCCTGTCGATGCCGTCGTTCGCGACGAGGTCGATCTGCGCCGTCTGGTGCGCGCCGACGAGATCCTGGCGGATCTGCAGCAGGCCAAGAACCTGCGCATCCTCGTGCTCGACGCCTGCCGCGACAATCCATTTGCCGACGAGTTGCGGCGAAACGTCGGACAGGGCCGTGGCGTCACCGTCTCACGCGGCCTTGCCAAGATGGAAAGTCCCGAGGGCACCATCATTTCCTACGCGACACAGGCCGGCCGGACCGCCGACGACGGCAGCGGCCGCAACAGCCCCTACACCAGCGCGTTCCTGGAGCACATCGGCGACAAGGGCAACGTCAACACGGTATTTCAGACGATCAGCGCCGGCGTCTACCAGCGCTCCAAAGGCTCGCAAGTACCGGAGCTGTCGCTGTCGTTCTTCGGCGAGTTCTACCTGAACGGCAAGCCCGAGACGGCGGCGTTGTCGCCTGCGACGCCTCAGGTCGATCCCTGCGCGGAGGCCGGAGACCATTGGCGTAGCGCGGAAGCGCTGGGAACGCTCGCGGCATTCAAGGATCACCTCGCACGCTTCCCGGCCTGCGCGTTCGCAGATCTGGCGAAATCGCGCGTCGAGACCTTGGCGAAACCATCAGACACCGCCAAGCGCGTAACCGCATTCGATGGAACCTGGATCGCGAAGGAGACTTGCGAGAACAAGCCCCCATTTCCCGAGGCCTATTTCCAGTATGCCCTGCGCGTCAAGGATGGCGTGCTGCACACTCTCTCCGGGGAAGAGGGCAAGCCCGGTGCCACAATCTATGACGGGAAGATCGAAGCGGATGGCAGCGCGACTGTCACCGTCAACGGGCTGATTGGCGAGAAGGATCCGCTGCGCCGCACAGCCGGCGCGCCCTATCAGTACAAGCTCGCACTCGAGCTGAAAGGAACCACCGGCGCCGGCG
Source organism: Bradyrhizobium sp. CW1 (assembly GCF_023100665.1). Classification (NCBI taxonomy): domain Bacteria; kingdom Pseudomonadati; phylum Pseudomonadota; class Alphaproteobacteria; order Hyphomicrobiales; family Nitrobacteraceae; genus Bradyrhizobium; species Bradyrhizobium sp. CW1. Next base: position 18,641 of record NZ_CP064684.1, on the reverse strand, counting down.
TCCGCACCGATACCAGCCGACCGTGTCGGATGGAACTCTCCAAGCTGACGACACAGAGCCCCGCTGCAAGTCCGGGCCAACCTGATTCGAAGCGGGCGCCCAAGCGCGAGGACAAGACGGCCGTGCTGCCGCCAGATCAGGCCGGAGCAGGGCAACCGCGGCAGACCGGAAGCGGCATGAGCTGTTCGTTCATGCGAAGCAGGTGCGCCACGGCATGCGTCGGTATGGGTGGCCGCGCGGATTGCGCTTCAACCGCTTGTCCACGGCTGGAAGCCGAGTGCATGAGCAGCGGGTGCTGGCGCGGCCGGGGATTCAACGGCTGCGGACTTGCCAAGAGATAGATGCACGAACCGGCTGCAGGAGGTCTGTCTTGGTCCGTCCAGGCGAAAGAAAAAGATTGCCATTCCACACCGCCCGCGCAGAAATATCGACCACAAGAAACAACAATCGGGAGGTCGTCATGCGTTTGGAAGGCGGATGCTATTGCGGCGAAGTGCGCTATGTCGCCGAGGGCGACCCGATGATGCAGGCGCAGTGTCATTGCCGCGAGTGCCAGTACATCTCGGGCGGCGCGCCCAACACCTTCATCGCGATGCCGGCGGCTGGCTTCAGCTACATCACCGGGCAACCCAAGCAATTCGCGCGCAAGGACCTCGAACGCGCCGTCACGCGCGAATTCTGCGCTCAATGCGGGACCCATCTGGTGACCAAGGTTCCCGGCCTGCCGGCGGCGATCCTGAAGGTCGGCACGCTGGACGAACCTGCGCAGTTCCATCCGCAGATGGCGATCTACACCTGCGACAAGCAGGACTTCCACGCGATCCCCGCGGGCATGGCGACATTCGAGAAGCTGCCGGGGCATTAGGGCGCCTATCCGCCAAAGCCGTCATAAGCCGTCATGCCCGGGCTTGTCCCGGCATCCACGTTCTTGGACGCCGTCGGAAAGGCCGTGGGTGGCCGGGACAGGCCCGGCCATGACATCGCCAAGACGTCCACCCCCTCGCAATGGCATGACCAGCTCCGAGAGCCGCCCGTGGCCTCATTATTCCTGCTCTGGACCGAGGCGGCGACCGATGGTTAATCGCGTCTTAACCTCGCCCTATCTATGGTGAACTGAACCGCTTCCCGTCGGCGCCGTGCTGCGACCGGCTGTTCCAAGAGTGCTGGCGTCCAGAATGGCTATGACCGCTTCATCCCGTGCGCCGCAGGACAGTGGAAGCTCCGATAGCGAACGCTCTCCCTTCGTCCGGCTGAACGAGCTGCTGGCACCGCATCAGCCCGGCAAGCCTTTGATTTCGCTTGCCGTCGGCGAGCCGCAGCATCCGGTGCCTGATTTCGTCGGCCCGGTACTGGCCAAGCACATCGCCGATTTCGGCCGTTACCCCGCGAACAAGGGCACCGACCCGTTCCGCTTGGCCGCGGGCGCCTGGCTGTCGTCGCGTTTCAAGCTGCCGCGACCGCTCAATCCCGAGAGCGAGATTCTCGTCCTCAATGGCAGCCGAGAGGGGCTGTTCCTCGCCGCCATCGCGGCTGCGCGCTATGTCGGCCCGCGTCCCGGCAAGCCCGCGATCCTGATGCCGAACCCGTTCTATCCGGTCTATGGCGCCGGCGCCCGCGCCGCTGCTTGCGAGCCGGTCTACCTGCCGACCACCGCCGAGAACGGCTTCCTGCCCGATCTCGACGCCATCGACGAGGCGACGCTGGCGCGCACGGTGGCGTTCTATCTGGCCTCGCCCGCCAACCCGCAGGGATCGGTGGCCTCGCGCGATTATTTCATTCGCCTGAAGCAGCTCGCCGACCGCTACGGCTTCGTGATCCTCAGCGACGAGTGCTATTCGGAGATCTACACCCGCGAAGCGCCCGGCAGCGCGCTCGAATGCGCTGGCCCTGATTTCACCCGCGTGGTCGCGTTCCAGTCGCTGTCCAAGCGCTCGAACCTGCCGGGCCTGCGCGTCGGCTTCGCCGCCGGCGACAAAAAACTCATCGGCATGTTCCTCGAATTGCGCAACATCGCGGCGCCGCAGGTGCCGGTCCCGTTGCAGCATGTCGCGACCGTTGCTTACGGCGACGAGGCGCATGTCGAGGAGAACCGCAGGCTCTACCGCATCAAGTTCGATCTCGCCGACCAGATCATCGGCAATCGTTACGGCTATCGCCGGCCCGATGCCGGCTTCTGCGTCTGGCTCAACACGTCCGAAATCGGCGACGATGTGTCTGTGTGCCTGAAACTCTTCAAGGAAGCAGGCGTGCGCGTGGTGCCCGGCAGCTATCTGGCGCGGCTCCAGCCCGACGGCTTCAATCCCGGCGCAGGCTACATTCGCCTTGCGCTTGTGCAGGATGGCGAGACCACGGCGCAGGCGCTGCACCGCCTGGTCGAGACTCTGGGTTAGGCGGGGCCCATGAGCATGTCGACAATCGAACGTGTCATTCCCTTGGTCAGCCATCTGCCGCCCTCGATCCGCGAGGGGCTGGCGCGGCGCGTGCGCGAGCTCAGCGGTCTCGGCCTGATCGCATTGTCGGGCGCCGCCTCGGCGGCGCTGATGACCTGGTCAGTGCAGGATCCCAGCCTCAGCCACGCAACGTCGCGGCCGATCCGCAATATTCTCGGCTATGCCGGCGCGATCGGCGCCGACCTTGCGATGCAGATCCTCGGGCTCGGCGCGATCATGCTGGTCCTGACCGTCGCGGTCTGGGGCTGGCGCATGCTGACCCATCGCCCGTTCGACCGCGAGGCGCTGCGGCTCGGCTGCTGGATTCTCTGCACGGTGATCGCGGCGGGCTTCGTCAGCTGCTGGCCACATGGCGGCGCCTGGCCGCTGCCGACAGGCCTCGGCGGCGTGGTCGGCGATGCCCTGGTTCGCGCGCCCGCGGTGATCTTCGGACCGCCGGGCATGATCTATCGCATCGTGCTCGGCACGATCCTGTTCGCCGCGATGGCGGCGACCTTCCTGATCGCCTGCGGCCTCGGCGCACGCGAGCATGACGACGAACTCGCTGAGATCGAGGACGATGACAAGCCGCTCGACCTGGACGAGGAGAGCGATCGCGGTTCGGTATCGCTGGGCTGGCTGTTCCACGCCTTGATGAGCACGAAGGCACGACTGATCTGGTTGCTTGGCGCGGCCTACCGCTCGCTGGTCTCGAGCGGACCGAAGACCAAGGCCGTTGCCTTCAGCCGTCAGGAGCCGAAGCTCGGTGGCGGCCGCGCCGCGCCGCCGATCTCGCCGCAGTCCGAAGACGAGCACGACGAGGACGAGCACGAAGAAGACCACGAGGAGGAAGAGGAGGAGGAGCCCGCCGCGCGCGCGCCGCGCAAGAAGGCTGCTCCAAAGGCTGCTTCCAAGAAATCTTCCGACAAGTTCGAGCTTCCGTCCGTGTCGGTGCTGGCCGCGCCCAAGGCCGGCGATCGCCAGCCGCTCAGCAAGGCCGAGCTGGAAACCAATTCGCGCGCGCTCGAAGGCGTGCTGCAGGATTTCGGCGTTCGCGGCGAGATCGTGAAGGCCCATCCGGGTCCCGTGGTCACGCTGTACGAGCTGGAGCCGGCGCCGGGGATCAAATCGTCGCGCGTGATCGGACTTTCCGACGACATCGCCCGTTCGATGAGCGCGCTCTCGGCGCGCGTCGCCGTCGTGCCGGGCCGCAACGCCATCGGCATCGAGCTGCCGAACGCGCATCGCGAAAAGGTCTATCTGCGCGAGCTGCTGGTCGCCAAGGAGACTGTCGATTCGGTTGCGAAACTGCCGCTCTGCCTCGGCAAGACCATCGGCGGTGATCCCGTCATCATCGACCTCGCACGCACGCCGCACATGCTGATCGCCGGTACCACCGGCTCCGGCAAGTCGGTCGCCATCAACACCATGATCCTCAGCTTGGTCTATCGGCTGCGCCCGGACCAGTGCCGCCTGATCATGGTCGATCCGAAGATGCTCGAACTCTCCGTCTATGACGGCATTCCCCATCTGCTCACGCCCGTCGTGACCGACCCGAAGAAGGCGGTGGTCGCGCTGAAATGGGCCGTGCGCGAGATGGAAGAGCGCTACAAGAACATGGCCAAGCTCGGTGTGCGCAACATCGACGGTTACAACACGCGCTTGCTCGAATTGAAGGCCAAGGGCGAAGAGCCGACGCGCACGGTGCACACCGGCTTCGACAAGGAAACCGGCAAGGCGATCTACGAGGAAGAGAAGCTCTCGCTCGACCCGCTGCCCTACATCGTCATCATCGTCGACGAAATGGCCGACCTGATGATGGTTGCCGGCAAGGACATCGAAGGCGCGGTGCAGCGCCTCGCGCAGATGGCGCGCGCCGCCGGCCTGCACGTGATCCTCGCAACGCAGCGTCCATCGGTCGACGTCATCACCGGTACCATCAAGGCGAACTTCCCAACCCGCATCGCCTTCCAGGTGACGTCCAAGATCGACAGCCGCACGATTCTCGGCGAGATGGGTGCCGAGCAGCTGCTCGGCCAGGGCGACATGCTCTACATGGCCGGGGGCGGTCGCATCAGCCGCGTGCACGGACCTTTCGCGTCGGACGAGGAAGTCGAGAAGGTGGTGCGCCACCTCAAGACGCAGGGACAGCCGGAATATCTCGAAGCCGTCACGGCCGAAGAACCCAGCGAAGACGAGGACGGCGCGGTGTTCGACGCGTCCGCCATGGGCGCGGATGGCGGCGGCGATTTGTTCTCGCAGGCTGTTGCGATCGTCAAACGCGACCGTAAGGCCTCTACCAGCTATATCCAGCGCCGCCTGCAGATCGGCTATAACCGCGCCGCATCGCTGATGGAGCGCATGGAACTGGAGGGCATCGTCGGACCCGCCAACCACGCCGGCAAGCGCGAGATCCTGGTCGAGGAAGAAGACAGCCATATGTGAGGCGAGCCGCCTCAAACCATCATTCACGCAAAAACGTTATCTGCTTTTGGCCGAAATCACGCTAAAAGGGCGCCCAGCCACACAGGACGACGCGTTGATCAGACATCCGGACATTCGATTCGCTGCCATTGTCGCCGCGCGGAGCGCGCGCATGGCCGGCGTAATTCTCGTCACCGCCGCGATGGTGATCACGGCGTCGTTCGCGCAGACCGTTCCCGTGCCGAAGCCTGCACCGAAGGGCCGCGACGGCGGTCCGGCCGTTGGAGGGCCCGCGGTCACCGGCGCGACCCAGACGCCGCCCAATCCGGTGATTCCGGATCCACGCCGCAACGTGCCGAGCAGCATCTTCCAGACCTTCGATGCGAACCAGAAGGCCCAGGCCGCCAAGGTCAGCGCCTATTTGTCGTCATTGTCGACGCTGGTCGGGAATTTCGTCCAGGTCGGCCCCGACGGCAGCAAGACGCAAGGCGACTTCTACATCCAGAAGCCGGGCAAGGTGCGCTTCGAATATGACGCGCCGAGCCCGATCGACATCGTCGCCGACGGATCGTCGCTGGTGGTGCGCGACCGCAAGCTCGCGACGCAGGACGTCTATCCGCTGTCACAGACACCGCTGCGTTTCCTGCTGTCCGACCGCATCGACCTGATGAAGGACACCAACGTCGTCAACGTCTCGGCCGACGACGTCTTCGTCAGCGTCACCATCGAGGAGAAGCAGGCGCTGGTCGGCACCAGTCGCCTCTTGCTGATGTTCGGCGCCAAGGACGGCCAGTTGAAGCAGTGGACCGTCACCGACCCGCAGGGCTACGACACCACGATCGCGGTCTATAATCTGGATACGAGCAAGAAGCTCGATCCCGGCATGTTCAAGATCGATTTTACCAATTACGGCCCGTCGCCGGGCTGAGACTTACTCGCTGCTGCGATGATCGACATGCCCGGGCTTGTCCCGGGCATCCACGTTCTGGACCTACAATCTGGACCTACAAAAAGGCGTGGATGGCCGGGTCAAGCCCGGCCATGACGGATGGAGTTTGTTAGATCAATCTCATGCGTTTTTCCCTGACAACCTGGAACATCAATTCGGTGCGGCTGCGCATCGATCTGGTCGCAAAATTTCTCAAGAGCGCGCGGCCGGACGTGCTGTGTCTCCAGGAGACCAAGTGCATCGACGACGCTTTTCCGCTGAAGCGCTTCAAGCGGCTCGGCTACGAGCATGTCGCGTTGAACGGCCAGAAGGGTTATCACGGCGTCGCCATCGTCTCGAAGATTCCGTTCGAGTCGAAGGACATCCGCACCTTCTGCGACAAGGTGGATTCACGCCACATCTCGGTGTCGTTCGGTGAGAGGGCCGGGATCGCGAAACCCCTGGTGGTGCATAATTTCTACGTGCCCGCCGGCGGCGACATTCCCGATCCCGCGCTGAACGAGAAATTCGATCACAAGCTCCGCTTCCTCGACGAGATGAAGGCGTGCGAGCCGTTGCATCCGCGCGGCGAGGATCGCCACATCCTGGTCGGCGATCTCAACGTTGCCCCGCATGAGAATGACGTCTGGTCGCACAAGCAGCTTCTGAAAGTGGTGTCGCACACGCCCATCGAAACCGAGAAGCTGCAAGCCGCGCTCGCCGCCGGCGAATGGGTCGATGTCGCGCGCGATCGCATTCCGATGTCGGAAAAGGTCTACACGTGGTGGAGCTACCGCTCCGCCGATTGGACTGTCGGCGACCGCGGCCGCAGGCTCGACCACATCTGGGTCTCGCGCGCGCTGAAAGATGCGGTGAGTGATTTCAAGATTTTGCGCGATGCGCGGAGCTGGGAGCGTCCGTCGGATCATGTGCCGGTGACGGTGACGCTCGAGGTTTAATGTCGCTCTGGCGAAAGCCAGGCCCATTACACCAATCTTCGTTGTTGCGCGAGGACATCGGCAATCGCACCAAGCCAGAAACATTTGGGATGACGGGTCCTGGCCTTCGCCAGGACGACATCACGACGTCAGCTTCGCACCCGCCATCAATATATCGCTGGCGATCTGGCTGGAGCGCACCGCGAATTCGTCGCGCAGGCGGACGGCGGCGGCGGGGTCGCTTTCGAGCACACGCTGAAACAGGCTGCGCGCGACGCGGATGACGGAGGCGTGCTCGATCGCGATCGCGCTCGACGGCCGCTTCATCGGCACGATCAGCGCGAGCTCGCCGATCAACGCACCGGGACTTGCGATCATCTCCGCACCGGCGCCGTCGTCGACCCGGAAGGCGCCGCGCTGGACCACGAAGCCGGCATCGGCATCGTCGCCGAGATTGAACAAGACGTCGCCGCGGACGAAGTCACGCTGCTCGGAGCCGATCGCCAGCATGCGCAACGAAGCGTCTCCCAACAGGCGCAGTGTCGGGACACGCTCGAGAAGCGCTACATCATCGTCGATTGACATTCAGGTCCGGGGCTCAAGGGCACGCAATCTAAAACGATTCGCACGCCCCTGAAGCGTATCACGGCACCAGCTTGTAGCCACCGGCTTCCGTGACCAGGATTTCCGGGTTCGCGGCGTCCTTCTCGATCTTCTGGCGAAGCCGGTAAATGTGGGTTTCCAGCGTGTGGGTGGTGACGCCGGAATTGTAGCCCCAGACCTCCTGGAGCAGGGTCTCGCGCGAGACCGGCATCTGGCCGGCCCGGTAGAGGAAGCGGAGGATGGCGGTTTCCTTCTCCGTCAGCCGGACCTTGCGCGCATTGGCGGCGGTCAGCATCTTGGAGCCGGGCCGGAAAGAGTAGGGGCCGACCGAGAACACTGCGTCCTCGCTGGCTTCGTGCTGCCGGAGCTGGGCGCGGATGCGCGCCAGCAGTACGGCGAAGCGGAAGGGTTTTGCGACATAGTCGTTGGCGCCGGATTCCAGCCCCAAAATCGTGTCGGAATCGGTGTCATGCCCGGTGAGCATGATGATCGGAGCCTTGAACCCGCCCTTGCGTAAGGAACGGACCACTTCGCGGCCATCGGTGTCGGGCAGGCCAACATCCATCAGGACGAGATCGGGGGCATTGGCCTTCGCGGCGCTCGCGCCCTTGGCGCCGGTATCGACCGCGGAGGCTTCAAATTCTTCGTGCAGCGACAATTGCTCCACCAACGTATCGCGCAGATCGGTATCGTCATCCACGATCAGGATCTTGCGGGCATTGGCCATAGGGGGTCATCCTTTTGGGGTCCGGCGCGGCGCGCATCCATGCTGCACCCAGCCGAGAGGGAAGTTTAGGGGTCGCCGTTATTATTGTTGTTCGTCTTGAAGTAGTGGGCTGTTACCGATTCACAAGCCAGAACCACTCTAACCTAGAATAGCAGGCCGTTTTGATGAATGTCCTGTAATGAATTCGACATCGCACGTTCACATGAAAAATAAAGCTGCTTCAGCTAGTTACACCATGAACCGGAGCGCCGGGCCGCTCTCGGTGATCCGCGTTAAGCCTGCCGCCGGGAAGCCGCGCCGGGGCTGGCTGACCGCCGGAGCGCTGACGATTCCGGTGGCGCTCGGACGCGGCGGCATTCTGGCGAACAAGCGCGAGGGCGATGGCGGCACCCCGCGGGGCAGCTTCCGTCCGAGGCGATTGTGGTGGCGGGGCGACCGGCACAGCCGCCCGCAGACCTTCCTGCCGGCCCGGATCATCACCGGCGAGGACGCCTGGTGCGAGGATCCCAAGGACCGTCATTACAATCAGGGAATCCGCCTCCGCCAGGGGCAGGGCGGCGACCGGCTCAAGCGGGCCGACCATCTCTATGACTTCATCATCGAAATCGACCACAATACGAGGCCGCGGATCGCCGGCCGGGGCAGCGCGGTGTTCTTGCATCTGGCCCGCGACAATTTCGGCCCCACCGCAGGCTGCGTCTCGATGACCGAAGCGGCGATGCGACAATTGCTGCGGCGGCTTGGACCAAAAACAAAAATCATCATCGGATGAGGACACATGCTCGACAAGGATCAGATCGCCGCCGCTTCGCAGGTCCTGGTTAAACATTGGCGCGACGGCACCAAGCTTGACGCGCTGGAGCCAGAGTTGCGGCCTCAGAACCGCACCGAGGCTTACGCCGTGCAGGCTGCGCTCAGCGGGACTTTGTTCGGCTGGAAGATCGCGGCAACGAGCGAGTCCGGACAGAAGCACATCAATGTCGCGGGACCGTTGGCCGGTCGGATCATGAGCGACACCGTGATCGCCGATGGCGGCACCGCCTCGATGAAGGGCAACGCGATGCGCGTCGGCGAACCGGAGTTCGCTTTCGGCATGGGGCGCGATCTGCCGCCGCGCGCGGCGCCATATACTGTCGACGAGGTGCTCGCCGCCGTGGACAGCTTGCATCCCGCGATCGAGATTCCCGATTCGCGCTTTGCCGATTTCGCCAGCGCCGGCGAGGCGCAGCTCATCGCCGACAACGCCTGTGCGCATCTGTTCGTGCTGGGCGCAGCGACGAATGCGAACTGGCGTGCCATGGATCTCGTCGAAGAGCGGCCGCAGATCACGCTACGCGGCCAGCGCTATCTCGGCCACGGCAAGAACGTGCTCGGCGATCCCCGCATTGCCCTGGCCTGGCTGGCCAACGAGCTGCGTGGCCTCGGCATCATCTTGCGGGCAGGGGAGGTAGTGACCACGGGCACGTGCCATCCGCCGCTTCCGATCCAGGCGGGTGATCGGTTTGTCGCGGACTTTGGCGCGCTGGGGAAGGTGGCAGTGGGGTTTGAATAGGCCCCACATACACCACCGTCATTGCGAGCGCAGCGAAGCAATCCAGAATCTTTCCGCGGAGGGACTCTGGATTGCTTCGCTGTGCTCGCAATGACGAAATCGAGAGTTCGTATGGCGCTCTGCCGTCGCTAGCGGCTCTCACCGGCGCCCGAAGATCGCACTGCCCACGCGCACATGGGTGGCGCCGAGCATGATCGCGGTCGCATAATCCGCGCTCATGCCCATCGAGAGCTTCTTCAATCCATTGCGCGCGGCGACCTTGGCGGTCAGCGCGAAATGCGCCGCCGGCGGCTCGTCTACCGGCGGGATGCACATCAACCCCGAGATCGTCAGCCCGTAGGTGTCGCGGCAGCTCGCGATGAAAGCATCGGCCTCGCCGGGCGCGATGCCCGCCTTCTGCGGCTCCTCACCGATATTGATCTGCACGAACAATTCCGGGTGCTTGTTCTGGGATTCGATTTCCTTGGCTAACGCCTGGCAAATGCTCGGGCGATCGACCGAATGGATGGCATCGAACAGCGCGACTGCCTCTTTCGCCTTGTTGGATTGCAGCGGGCCGATCAGATGCAGCGCGATATCGGGGTAAACAGAAGTTAACGCGGGCCACTTGCCTTTGGCCTCCTGCACGCGATTCTCCCCGAATACGCGCTGCCCGGCGCCGATGACCGGGGTAATTGCATCCGCGGCGAAAGTTTTCGACACCGCGATCAGCGTCACGGAGGCACGCTCGCGCCGCGCATCCTTGCAGGCGCGCGCGATTTCGGCTTCGACCGCGGCGAGCGCGTTTGGTGAATGGCCGGTTAGCGGCGCGGCGTTGGCTTCAGTCATGATGTCGCATCGGAGCTGGTTGTTGCGGAGCTAGTTCTAATTTTACCGAGTTCAAGAAAGAGTTTTTGAACCCCTCGCTTTACCTTAGCCGCGGGGTGGGCAGCGAAGATGTCAAACGTCAGTTTCAACCGCAAACGAGCGAAACTCAAGCAGGTTCTCGGAATCCGGGCGCGGCTTGCGTTGCTCGCGGTGATTCTGGTGACGCCTTTGATGTTCGAACGCATCCGATCGCTGGAAGACACGCGCACACGGCAGATCGCACAGGCCACAGCCGAATTCACCACCGTTGCAAGACACAGCGCCGATGCGCAGCGCGAGGTGATCTCGTCGGTCGAGACCATCCTGAAATCGGAAGCTTTCATCCGCGCCTCCGCCGGCGGCATCAGCAAGAGCTGTGACGTGCTGCGCGCGAGCCTGCCGTCGAACCTTCCCTGGATCCGCACGCTTCTGATCGCCGGCCAGGACGGGCGCATCCAGTGCGCCACCAACAACATGTATGTCGGCCTGGACCTCAGTGACCGGCCGTATTTCCAGCAGGCGCAGGAAACCGGCCGCTTCGTCCTGAGCGACTTCATCCTGTCGCGCCCGGTGCTGACACCGACCGTCATGGCGGTTTACCCGGTGTCCGCCTTCAGCGGCGTAGCGGATGCCGTCGTGCTCGCCACCGTCAACCTCGACTGGATGTCGAAGGTCATGAGCAATCTGGGGGGGCGCGCCGGCATCACGGCCGTGCTGGTCGACAGCACCGGCACCGTGCTGGCGGCACCGGCCGACCAGCATAGTGCGATCGGCCGTCCGCTCGACAACATGCCGCTGATGTCCGCGATCGCCGACAAGGCGCTGAGGTCTGACCAGGACGAAGGTTCACTCTCTTTCCTCGCTGCCGACGGCTCCCGCCGCGCGGTCAGCTATATCCGCATCGCCGGAACCAATGCCCGCCTGATCGCCAGCATCGACGAGGACAAGGTGTCCGCGGCCGTGAGCCGCGACATCCGCACCGCCTATCTCCAGCTCGGTTTCGTCGTCGTATTCGTGCTGCTCGGCGCGCTGATCGCAGCCGAGAAACTGGTGATCAAGCCGATCAGGATGCTCGCCGACATGGCCAAGCGTCTGGGCGAGGGCGATCTGTCGGCGCGTGCCGCGCGCAATCGCCTGCCGGCCGAGTTCGTGCCGCTCGCCCGCGCGTTCAACGCGATGGCCGCACAGCTCAGCCAGCGCGAACGCGAGCTGATGGCGAGCAATGACCGACTCACGGTGATGGCCTCGATCGACATGTTGTCGGGGCTTGCCAACCGCCGCGGCTTCCAGAGCCGCCTCGATTTCGAATGGATGCGCGCGCAGCAATATGGCAGCGACCTCGCGCTGTTGATGATCGACGTCGACCATTTCAAGCTGTTCAACGACACCTACGGCCATCTCGAAGGCGATTCTTGCCTGACCAGGCTCGGCGAATCGCTGTCCGGCATCGCCGCCGACACGATGGGCTTCGCGGCCCGCTACGGCGGCGAGGAATTCTGCCTGTTGCTGCCGAACACCGACGTGGCGCGCGCCGTCGAAATTGGCGAACAGGCGCGTGCGGCCGTGCTGAAGCTGGGCCTGCCGCACATCACCTCCGACCACATGATCGTCACCGTCTCGATCGGCGTTGCCGCGACCAAGCCCAACGAGAGCTTGCGTCCGGGCGATTTGATCGAAGCCGCCGACGCCGCGCTCTACGCCGCCAAGCACCGCGGTCGCAACAACGTCGTCGAGCATGGCATCACGGTGATCGACAACGGCGCGGCGGAAATGATGATGGCGGGCTGAGGGCTAACCCGCAGCCCGGACGCGATCGACCTCGCTCTCGGTGACCAGGCCCGGCGAGCCGAACAGGACTCTCCGTATTTTTGCGGAGCAGCCTTGCGGCGCCGCGCCGCCAGCGGCAACCCATTGACCCCCCGAGGACTTCTATGGCCTAGTCCGCCGTCTTTAGACGGCCAGATCCACGAAAACCCAACGATTCCATGACCTCCGAACGCTACAACGCCCGCGACGCCGAACCGCGCTGGCAAGCCGCCTGGGACCAACAGGCGATCTTCGTCTCCAAAAACGACGATCCGCGGCCGAAATACTATGTGCTTGAGATGTTCCCCTACCCGTCGGGGCGCATCCATATCGGCCATGTCCGCAATTACACGCTTGGCGACGTACTGGCCCGCTTCATGCGAGCCAAGGGTTTCAACGTGCTGCACCCGATGGGCTGGGACGCTTTCGGCCTGCCGGCCGAGAACGCCGCGATCGAGCGCAAGGTCGCACCGAAGGCCTGGACCTACGCCAACATCGCCGCGATGAAGAAGCAGCTCCGTTCGATCGGACTGTCGCTGGACTGGAGCCGCGAGATCGCGACCTGCGATCCCTCCTATTACAAGCACCAGCAGAAGATGTTTCTGGACTTCCTGCGCGAAGGCCTCGCCGAGCGCGAGAAGCGCAAGGTGAACTGGGACCCCGTCGACATGACCGTGCTCGCCAACGAGCAGGTGATCGACGGGAAGGGCTGGCGTTCGGGTGCCGTTGTCGAGCAACGGGAAATGAACCAGTGGGTCTTCAAGATCACGAAGTACTCGCAGGAGCTGCTGTCTGCACTGGATACGCTGGACCGCTGGCCCGACAAGGTGCGGCTGATGCAGCGCAACTGGATCGGCCGGTCCGAGGGCCTGCTGATCCGCTTCGCGCTCGACGCGACGACGACGCCGGCCGGCGAGAGCGAGCTGAAGATTTTTACGACACGCCCCGACACGCTGTTCGGCGCGAAGTTCATGGCGATCTCGGCCGATCATCCGTTGGCGCAGGCAGCCGCGGCTAAGAATCCGAAGCTTGCCGAGTTCATCGGCGAGATCAAGCGGATGGGCACGGCGCAGGAGATCATCGACACCGCCGAGAAGCAGGGATTCGATACCGGCATCCGCGCGGTCCACCCGTTCGATCCGAGCTGGAAGCTGCCGGTCTATGTCGCCAACTTCGTGCTGATGGAATACGGCACCGGCGCCATTTTCGGCTGTCCCGCACACGACCAGCGCGACCTCGACTTCGTCAACAAGTACGCTCTCGGCAACACGCCGGTGGTGTGCCCCGAGGGCCAGGATCCGAAATCATTCGTCATCACCGATACCGCCTATGACGGTGACGGCCGCATGATCAATTCGCGTTTCCTTGACGGCATGACCATCGATCAGGCCAAGGACGAGGTGGCGAAGCGTCTCGAGAGCGAGCTGCGCGGCAACGCGCCGGTCGGCGAGCGCCAGGTCAATTTCCGCCTGCGCGACTGGGGCATTTCGCGCCAGCGCTATTGGGGCTGCCCGATCCCCGTCATCCATTGCCCGAAATGCGACGTCGTGCCGGTGCCGGATGCCGATCTGCCCGTCGAACTGCCGGACGATGCGACCTTCGACAAGCCGGGCAACGCGCTCGATCATCATCCGACCTGGAAGCACGTCACCTGTCCGCAATGCGGCGGCAAGGCTAGCCGCGAAACTGACACCATGGACACCTTCGTCGATTCGTCCTGGTACTTTGCGCGTTTCACCGATCCCTGGAACGAGAACGCTCCGACGACGCCAGAGGTCGCCAACCGGATGCTGCCGGTCGACCAGTATATCGGCGGCGTCGAGCACGCGATCCTGCATCTGCTCTACAGCCGCTTCTTCACCCGCGCGATGAAGGCGACCGGGCACATCGCCCTGGACGAGCCGTTCGCGGGCATGTTCACGCAGGGCATGGTAGTGCACGAGACCTACCAGAAGGCCGACGGCACCTACGTCCAGCCGGTCGAGGTGAAGGTCGAGACCGGCGCCAACGGCCGCCGCGCCACGCTGCTAACGTCAGGCGAAGACATCCAGATCGGCCCGATCGAGAAGATGTCGAAGTCGAAGAAGAACACGGTCGATCCCGACGACATCATCGAGACCTATGGCGCCGACGTCGCCCGCTGGTTCATGCTGTCGGACTCCCCGCCCGAGCGCGACGTGATCTGGAGCGACGAGCGCGTCCAGGGCGCCTCGCGCTTCGTGCAGCGGCTGTGGCGGCTGGTGAACGATTCTGTGGAACCCGGCAAGGGCGCGCCGACGGCCCGGCCGGCCAGCTTCGGCCCGGACGCCACCGCCTTGCGCAAGGCTGCCCATGGCGCGCTGGACAAGGTCACCACCGGAATCGAGCGACTGCACTTCAACGTCTGCCTCGCCCATATCCGCGAATTCACCAATGCGTTTGCGGAGATCTTGCAACGTCCCGGCCAGCCGGCTCCAGATTTGGCCTGGGCGATCCGGGAGGCCAGCCAGATCCTGGTCCAGCTGTTCTCCCCGATGATGCCGCATTTGGCCGAGGAGTGTTGGCAGGTTCTGGGCCATAGCGGGCTGGTTTCCGAGGCCAATTGGCCCCAAATCGAACGCGATTTGCTGGTTGAAGACAGTGTGACCCTGGTGGTCCAGGTCAACGGTAAGAAGCGGGGCGAGGTCACAGTTGCAACAGCGGCCGAGAATCCGGAAATCGAGGCTGCCGTTTTGGCCCTCGATGCGGTAAAACTGGCCTTGGATGGCAAACCCGTCCGCAAGGTGATTATCGTCCCCAAGAGGATCGTGAATGTTGTCGGCTAGGATCCGCATCGCAGCCCGCTTGCTGGCGGTCGCCGCACTGGCGGCCATGACGGCCGGCTGCTTCCACCCGATGTATGCCGAGCACACCGACGGCACCCCCGGTCTGCGCGAGAAGCTGATGGGGGTCGATCTACCCCCGATCGCCAAAGCCAATGCCTCACGCGAGGCCCGGGTCGGCGTCGAGGTCCGCAACGCGCTGGCCTTCAAGCTCTATGGCAGCGCCACTGGCATGCCGCCAACCCACCGCCTCGAGATCCGCTTCGCAAGCAGCAAGACGTCGCTGATCGTCGATCCCAACACCGGCCTGCCCAGCAGCGAAAACTACGGCCTCGACGCCCAGTACAATCTGATCGAGGTCGTCAGCGGCAAGTCGGTGATGACAGGCACCACGTTCTCCCGCGTGTCCTACGACATGCCCGGCTCCTATCAGCGTTTCAGCCGCAACCGCGCGGTACGTGATGCCGAGGATCGTGCTGCCAACGAGATCGCCGAGAACATCACGACTCGACTCGCCTCGTTCTTCACCGCGGGCACTTAATTCATCCCGTCACCCCGGTTCGCCCGGAATGACGAGTCCCAGGCAACATGGTCGCGCTGCGCGGAAAAGAGATCGACGCCTTTCTCGCCCGCCCCGATGCGGGCCGTCCGATCATCCTGCTCTATGGTCCCGACGCCGGCCTGGTCCGCGAACGCGCGGATGCGCTGATCGCCTCGTCCGTCGACGATCCCAATGATCCCTTCTCGCTGGTCAAGGTCGATGGCGACGAGCTCTCCGCCGAGCCGTCGCGCCTCGTCGACGAGGCCATGACGGTGCCGCTGTTCGGCGGCCGCCGCGCCATCCGCGTGCGCGCCGGCTCGCGCAGCTTTGCCAGTGCTATCGACACGCTGGCGGAAATGGGCGTCAGGGATTGCCGCATCGTGATCGAGGCCGGCGAGCTGCGTCCGGAATCGCCACTGCGCAAGGCCTGCGAACGCGCCAAGACGGCCGTCGCGATCGCCTGCTATCCCGATACCGAGCGCGATCTCGCCAAGCTCATGGAAGACGAGCTCCGCATCGCCAATTTGCGCATCGCGCAAGATGCCCGCGCGGCGCTGATGTCGTTCCTCGGCGGCGATCGCCAGGCCTCCCGCAACGAGCTGCGCAAGCTCACGCTCTATGCCCATGGCAAGGGCGAGATCACGCTGGATGACGTGATGGCTGTCGTCGCCGATGCGTCGGAACTGAAACTCGATCCGATCGTCGATGGCGCCTTCGCCGGCCGGCCCGAGATCGTCGAGAACGAGTTTGCCAAAGCCATGATCGCCGGCACCTACCCCGGCGTGATCATCTCCGCGGCGCAGCGTCAGGCGGCGTGGCTGCACAAATCGGCGCTCGCAATCGCCGACGGCACGCCCGCATCCGCGGTGCTCGACAGCGGCTATCCGCGCCTGCATTTTTCGCGGAAGCCCGCGGTCGAAACCGCATTGCGCAATTTCAGCGTGGCGCGGCTCGCCGTCATCATCGAGCAGCTCGCGACCGCCGCGCTCGATACCCGCAAGCAATCCACCCTCGCCGCCGCCATCGCCCAGCGCACGCTGATGGCGATCGCCGCAAACGCGAAGCGGCGGAGCTGAGCTTCCCGCACTGTCCCCTCGTCATTGCGAGGAGCCCTTGCGACGAAGCAATCCAGAATCTCTCCGCGGAAAGATTCTGGATGGCTTCGCTGCGCTCGCAATGACGTGTGGATCGGCATGAGGTCCTGGGTTTCGCCAGGACGACACCAAGCGGCTACAGCGCGCCCTTCGCCAGCCGCCGCATCACCTCGTCGAGCTGATCGAGGTTGCGGTAGTTGATCTGGACCGAGCCGCCGGGGTCGCGGTGGCTCACCGTGACCTTGAGCCCGAGCGCGTCGCTGACGCGCTTTTCGAGGTCGACCGTGTCAGGGTCCTTTTCCTTCGCCCCCGTGCGCGCCTTCTGCGGCTTGCGCTCCGGCACGCCCTCTTCATGCGCCAACGCCTCGGCCTGGCGGACGTTGAGGCCCTCCTCGACGATGCGCTTGGCGGCAGCGAGCGGATCAGGCACGCCGATCAGCGCGCGGGCATGACCCGCGGTCAGCTCGCCGGTCGTGATCAGGGTTTGCACCTCGGCGGGAAGCTTCGTCAGCCGCATCATGTTGGCGATGTGGCTGCGGCTCTTGCCGACGACTTTGGCGATGTCGTCCTGGCTGCGTTTGAACTCGTTGGCGAGCGCGTGATACCCAAGCGCCTCTTCCATCGGGTTGAGGTCTTCGCGTTGCACGTTCTCGACGATCGCGAACTCCAGCGCATCGCTGTCGCTGATGTCGACGGGGACGATCGGCACTTCGTGCAGGCCGGCCATTTGCGAGGCGCGCCAGCGCCGTTCGCCGGCGATGATCTCGAAGCGGTCCTGCGCACCCTTCACCGGGCGCACCACGATCGGCTGGATCACGCCATGCTGCCTGATCGAATCGCTGAGCTCCCTGAGCTCGCTCTCCGAAAAGGTGCGGCGCGGGTTGCGCGGATTGGGCTTGATGAACTCGATCGGCACCTTGCGTTGCGCGCGCGGCCGATCGACATGCTGAGCCTCGCCGCCGACGTCACCGATCAGACTCGCAAGACCCCGGCCCAGTCGCGAACGCGCTTCGTCGGCCATCGCCAGCTCCCTTGGATTCACGCTGCACTCCAGAACTGAATTGTCGAAACTCGTAACTCGTAGCATCAACGCCGCTTCAATGCGTCGTCCGCAGCTCGCGCTCGCGCTGGATCACTTCGGTGGCGAGCCGCAGATAAGCTTCGCTGCCGACGCATTTGAGATCGTAGACGAGCACCGGCTTGCCGTAGGACGGCGCCTCCGAGATGCGCACGTTGCGCGGGATCATGGTCTTGTAGACCTTCTCGCCCATGAACTGCCGGACGTCGGCAACGACCTGGTTCGAGAGATTGTTGCGCGAGTCGAACATGGTCAGCACGATGCCGTGGATCGACAGGCTCGGATTGAGCGTCGAGCGCACCTGCTCCACCGTCTGCAGCAATTGCGACAGACCTTCGAGCGCGAAGAACTCGCACTGGAGCGGCACCAGGATTGCGTCGGAAGCCGCCATCGCGTTCACGGTGATCAAGTTGAGCGAGGGCGGACAGTCGATCAGCACGTAAGTGTAATCGGCGTCGGGCGAGACGTTGTTGTTGAGCGCGCTGATCGCATCGCGCAGCTTGTACGCACGACCCGGCGTGGTGCCGAGCTCGAGCTCAAGGCCGGAGAGATCCATGGTCGAGGGCGCGATATGCAGCCGCGGCACTGCCGTCGACACCACCGCTTCCCGCAGGCTCGCCTCGCCGATCAGAACGTCATAGGTCGAGCAGGAGCGGTTGCGGCGATCGATGCCGAGTCCGGTCGAGGCATTGCCCTGCGGATCGAGATCGACGATCAGGACGCGCTCGCCGATCGCAGCGAGCGCCGTGCCGAGATTGATCGCCGTGGTTGTTTTTCCCACGCCGCCCTTCTGATTCGCCAGCGCCAGGATGCGCGGATGGCCCTGCGGGACGGCGGCGGTCTGTTCTTGCTGCGGTTCGTCAATCACGCTCAT